>NZ_ML064907.1:0-178803 GCF_003676355.1 Bacillus sp. L75 | reverse complement strand
CACGGTCGACGATTTTGAAAACTGCGCCTTCAAGATTCCCGCCGTCTGCATCTTTCTTCGTTAAAGCGGCTTTTCCTTTATAATTCACCATTGATCCCAATTCAACATCAGGTACTTGATTCTTTTCGTTCTTTGCGATTGAGAAGTGAATAGCTTTTGTGTTTACGATAAACCCTGATGGGGCTTTCGTCTCCATCAGCCGATAGTATCCGGCGGGCAAACCGTTTATCTCAACTTTCCCATTTTTATCGCTTTCAATATTATTTTTTATCAGAGTATAGGTACCGTCGCTTGATTTTTTCTCAAGCTTAAATACAGCACCGGCCAAAGGATTATTGTTTTCGTCTTTTTTGATAAGCGTCACCTTATTTTTTTGATTTATGACTTTATAGAGTGCTCCTGCTGCGGAGGATTTACCGTCAATCGTAACGGAGACCCCGTTTACATAGGCGTCGCTGATGGTGTAGCCGTCCGGAGCTTTTATTTCTTTCAGTACATAGGTTCCGTAACGGATATTCCCAAACGCAAGTTTACCGGCATCGTCTGTTGTGCCCGTACGAAGCAGCTGCTTGCCGTCTTTAGACCATAATTGAAAGTCGGCTCCTGAAAGAGATGTTCCGTCTGATCCTGTTTTAGATATCGTCAGGCTTCCCTTCTCTCCTGATCCTGAGCCGCCGCCGCTTGAAATGGCGACAAACACTGAGCTGTTGTTCTCTTGGGTCTGCTCCTCAACATTTGTCCCTGATATCGACACTTTGTTGCTGACCTGACCGCTGCTGCCGGAAATATTAATGAGAGAACGATATTGTATGACATACGCACGGTCGATTTGTTTATAGCTGCCTGTAAAGGTGAGGACAAATGATTGTTCACCGGTGGCATTGTCAGTTTTTATATCTAATTTATAGTCCTTATCTTTTTCAAGCTTCACATCACCCGGAATAAGATTTCCGCTGCTGTCTTTCATAACGCCGCTCTCATTATATTTTGCTTGATATACTTTAAAAGAATCTTCATCTATTATTTGATTCTCATCCGGGGTGTCTTTGACTTTTACGTCATCCAGTGTCGATTGGCTGGCATTGACATTGATGTTCCAATCGATATAGTTTCCGTTCTGTTTGCCGCCTTTAGAAATCAGGTTTCCTCCGTTTGCGATGGAAACTGAACCCGTCAGCGTTCGGTCTGCATGGTCATTATTAAAGTACTCTGCTTTGTTTGTGTATTGACTCTGTTTAATGACCTGGCCTTTTAATGACGTTTTAAATTCAATCAGGTATGGTAAAGCGTCATCTGTTTTGAGACGTACGATTAACGTATTTTTGTTGCCGTCTGACGGCTCCTCTATTTCATATTTTGAAGGATCCAGCGCCTCCCCTTCAGTGATGGAGCCGTTTTTGCTGATGGTATACGTTTTAACAGCAACCGACCCATGCAAAAATTGCTGACCATCTGTGATCGTATCTTTTATATAAGGATTTTTTGAAGGTTCGCCATTGTAATTAATGCCGACTTTCCATGTGATTTCTTTTGAAACGGCGTTGTATGAGCCGTTTTTGAATCCGTTATGGGACGTCTGATTGTTCGGTGTGAAGCCGCTCGATTCCTTATTTGTGCGTTTGCCGCCGTTTTTATCCGTCCATGTCGACTCCGCCGTATTCTTAATGGGTTCGTTTGAAAAGTCAGCGTTGAATTTTGTCTTATACGTGATCTTAAACTGACTGTTTGTTTCTGCATAATCCCCGATCAATGCTATTGTAAAGCCTTGATTTCCGGGTTTTTTTGTTAATATATAGTCTGTTCCTTCTTTCAGCGTTTTGTTATCAGTCGTGTCTTGCATGTGAAATGAATCGTCAATGAGCGCCAGGCCTCCGCTGGTGAATTGATCATCCAGCGTCCAGTCTTTCATTGTGTAACCGTTTTTATTAACTGTGATTGTCCAATCAACCGTCTTCTTCTCATAGTCTGCATTTGAATAATTTTTGATCAGATTCTGCTGAATGGCGGTTCCCGGAGTTTCCTTTGATTCCCCTGTATCTGTCATTGCTGTATTGGTGTATTTGACAGGACTGTCAATAATGACCCCATCGTTGACTTGAGATTGATAAATGATCTTATATGCTCCTGTGACAGTTTGCTTGAATTTTATTTCAAAGCCGTTCCCGTTATCAGTCAGCGTATAATCCTCACCCTCTTTTAATGGGGCGCCCTCTTGTTCACTGCCGTTCTGGCTGAATGTAATCGGAAGGACTTTCAATGAACCGGGAACAAGATGCAGATCGTCTGATCCGAACGTATCCTTGATGCCGGCTTTGGATTGATCAATCTTTTTCTCACCGTAGTTGTACATAACAGCCCAGCTGAACGTTTGGGATTCTCCTTTATAACCTGTCGAAGATTTTTCTATCATTTTTCCGTAACCCGCTGTTACGGAAGCTTCCGCAGAAATCGGCTCCGCATTGTCTCCGCTGAATGCCGCCTTGTTTGTCAGCGTGATGTTTCCGCCTTTACCCGGCTTTGCCTCATCTTTAATTTCCGTGTCATATATGAGCCGGTAGGCTGAATCGATCGTCCCGGCGAAGGTGACATTACCGTTTTCGCCAACGGTATAACCTGAAGTTATCTCATTTCCCTGACTCACCGAGCCGTCAATATTCACATCAAGTTCATACACTTTCACAGAGCGGAAAGTCAATTCGTCCGGAAGGCTTTCAGTCAATTTCGCATGTTTAACTTCTTCTTCCTTTTTATTAAGATCAACCGTCCACGTTACCTTTCCGGGATTAATACCTTTATCCAATGACCCTGATTTCTCAATAGTTTTATTGACATTCGGTTTAAAATAAACCGTTACGTCCGGCGTATCAGAGTTAACCGGAAACTTAATCTTTTGTGTGGTTGATCCTTTTATTTCTTTCTGATTGAATTGGGTGTTTACATACAATGACCCCTTGACGTTAGTATCTTCTTTTACCTCGCCGTTAAACGTCATGATGACATGGCCGCTCGTATTAATGGAAAAAGTTCCGTACGTACTATCGCCGTCGGTCAATGGCTGGTTCGTAATGTCATTATGCATGATAAATTCTTTAGGCAGATCAAATTCATATCGATCACCGTCGTTTATTGTTTTCCCCAGCTCATTCGGAATCGCCCATTGAATGGTGATATTTGCCGGAGAGTTCGTATTCGCAGGGTTGTTTTTGTCATATGGTTTTCCTTTTTCATCCGTCAATTTCACATCAGTTAAAATATTTTGCGTAATCCGGCTTCCGCCTGATTGAAGGCTTTTAGCGGCAGATTTGCTTGAAACCGCCATTTTTGATTGACTGCGTTTAGCAGAAGGTTTTGATTTCGTTTTCTGTTCTGCTTTATCACCGCCGTCCGCAGATGCTGATTTTTTCTCTGTCTTTTCCTGAGGTTCAGCAGGTGTTGAAGAGGTGTTTTTTTCTGTTTCGGAATCCGTTGTTCCGTCTTTCTTCACAGGTATTAACACCTGCTGGGTCTTGCCGGCATCCAGTTGAAAAAGAGCTTTTGCCATTTTCGTCTCATCTGTTATGTCGGGAGTAAACTTCGCCGACAGTGTAATGGAGCCTTTGGCATCCCCGGCATCTGCTTCAGCATCGTTCACTTTCACTTCCAGCGTGCTGCTGTCTGCTTCAGCTTTATATATACCGATCACCCGATCAGCTGATGTCAGCTCACCTTCGGCATCGTTATCTAATGTAAAACTTTCCGGAATCTTTAAGGTGATATTCCGGTCACTTGCATCTTCCTTGTTTTTTAGCGACCATTCGTATGTCAGTGTCACTTTATCTCCCGGTGCTAAAGCGGGCTCACTCCCTTTTGACCCGTCAACAGTCTGCTGTCTGCCGTCTTTGACTGCAACTGAATCAAAGAACCCGCTCTCGCTTTGTTGTGATCCGGAAGCGGCTGCGATCGGAGTAAAGCTGACAACTTGGCTGAAGATGAAAAACAGCGTAAAGCATGAAATTAATGCCGCCCTCAGCCTTTTGCTTTTTTTCGGGCTGAACGAAAAGTTCCTCACTCCCAATGTCTTATTCCTCCCCTTTTATATAGACTTACGTTCGAACAAGCCGGTAAGCATGGGATTCTCCTTATCCGAACCAAACTACATTGTATGAAATCGGCCTATACAAATTCTGTACATGGGATTATTTCAGAAATAACGCACAAAAAAAGACCGGCATCAGCCGGTCCGGTCATTCAATCGTCAATTGATTTTATCCTTCAATTGTTTATAGCGTTCGTATTCCTTTATCGCCTCTTCTACCTTTCCCAGTTTATTAAATAACTGCAGTTTGTATTGTATAATTTTATCGTCACCGGGCTCTATTTTCTCAACCTGCAGGCAAACATCCATCGCTTGATGATCGTTCTTCTCTTGGATGAGAAAACCAATCAGTTCGTACGCTTTGCTGAGCCACAGATGGGCCAGACGCGCTTTTTCCGGCTCCGCCCACAGATAGCCATTCTCCATGAGATAATGGTTCTCATATGACATGACAATGTCCAGGTGCCGGGTTAGTGCAGCTGCGCTGACCGGAGGAGCCTCTTTTAATGTTTTTTCCCATTCAACTGTATCAACCTTTACTCCGGAAAGCCGGAGAATGTATCCTATATCGGTATTTTCTATTGATTGGCTGAAGGGCAGCTGACCGATTAATTTCCGTATTTGATATATTGTCGAATAGAGCTGGGTGCTTGCTTTTGATACATCATAAGCAGGCCAAAACATCTCCATCAGCATGTCTTTACTGACCGTACGCCCTTGATTAAGAAGTAAAAATGCATACAGTTCACGGGCTTTGGATGTTCTCCACTTGACTGTTATGTATGTTTTGACACCATTTACCGATTGATAAAAGTCCAGGTTCCCAAAACATTGTATAACATAATCCGTCCCGGTATTCTCGTCTGCCGACCTGAGTTTTTTATTCATTCGGATTCGCTCAACAGTTGTCAGCAGCCGGGCATGGTCAACCGGTTTTAAAAGATAATCGACAGCATTTAATTCAAACGCTTTGATCGCGAATTCATTATAAGCGGTGATAAAAACAACTTGGATATTTTCATTGACCTCCTGAATCGATTCAGCAAGCTCAATACCGTTTATCACGGGCATTTCAATGTCAAGAAACACCGCATCAGCTGCTGAAAGCTCCGAATGCTCCAGAACTTCCGCCGGATCTTGAAACGTTATAATAGATTGAAATGCGTTTGTCCGCTCAAGCATACGATTAAAATGAAGCAATGCCAGTTCCTCATCATCCACAATTAACGCTTTCAAACCGCATCCCACCCGTCAATATAGATATATCTGAAAATAATTTCAATTATACCATGCCTAATGCCCTATATAGTTGGATTCTTTTTCTTTCTCTTGTTGTATCATAACGTTTGTGATTACAATATTTATACATTACATAGGATAATAGAATGCCCCTGAATGGGATAAAGGAGTAATGATGTGAAAGAAAAATTTATTTCGATTTCGATTATTTGCGGCTACGCTGCTTTCTTTATGCTTTTTATGGTCCTGAATCATTTTTCAGGATCATCCCTCCCTCAAGCGGAACAGGGCGTGATCAATCTGGAAAAGTGGGATTTTCAAAAGGATGGAAATGTCCAGCTGAACGGGAAATGGATTCTATATCCAAATCAGATGCTGTCACCGCAGGCGCTTCATTCAGCAAAAGGAAAAAACCCCGTACTCGTTGATGTCCCCGTCAATGTGAAGCTGTTCGGCAAAACGGCCGATGTGGATTACGGGACGTACAAACTGACAATCCGATCAAATGAAGACAATCAGGTTTTGGGGATCAGCACATCTTATATCTACAGTTCAAACCGCCTTTATCTTAATGGGAAATTAATCGGACAGAGCGGCAATCCTACAGAAAAAGCTGATTTTAAGGCGCAGAACAAACCGTACAGCAGCTTTTTCAGGCTTCACAAGGGTGACAATGAACTTGTCCTGCATTTTTCGAATTTCGGAAAAGTTCCCGGCTGGGGGATCGCAAAACCGATAACGTTTGGGACTCAGGAACAAATTATACGCGAGAATCAAATTTCCTTTTTTAATGATTCCATTATGATTACGGCTTTTTTCATTACCGGTTTATATTTTCTCGGCTTTTTTTTGCAACGGACAAAGGATAAACATTTATTGTTCTTTTCCGTGATGTGTCTGCTTTTTTCTGCCATTATTCTTATGATAGGGAAAGAAAGAATTATCTTTCTCCTCTTTCCGTCTATTTCATTTTCATTGCTGAATTCCTTGCGTATCATCTCAACCGTGCTTGTCAGCATGGCGGTTTTTCTTTATCTCTTTTATGCATACAGAGAAATTGTTTCAAAAACGACGATCACCTTTTTAACCGCTTTATCCGGGATTATCTTGATCACTGATTTTATGTCCGGAAGTTTCATTGACCATCTCTCATACATTTTACATTCTGTGCTTGCCGTTACGACTCTGTTTTATATTACATATATTTTTACGATTGCCGCCATAAGAAAAATAAAAGGAAGCACGTACCTTACACTCGCATCCGTCTCGATGAGCGCTTTTGTGATTCTTACTACCATTTCAGCTTACAGCGGCAAAACGGCTTTTTCTTTTAATTCGCTCTATTCATTGCCGACAGTCATCGCTTTATTGGCGGTGGTTCTTCTGATGGCGCAGCAATTCGCCGGAGCTTTCCGGGACAATGAAGTCCTCTCACGGAAATTAGTCAAAATCGACCAACTGAAAGATGAATTTATCGCCAAAACTTCACACGAATTCAAGACGCCGCTGAACAGCATTATTAATATATGCCAAACCCTTGTAGCCGGCAGAAAAAAGAAGACGATAGAGGAAGAGAAAGAAAATATGCAGCTGATCATCCGTATGGGCTACAGACTTTCTGATCTCGTAAATGATATTCTTGACTTGGAAAAAATGAAGCAGGGTATGCTGCAGATTCGTCCGGTTCCCGTCGATGTGCATGCCGTCATATGCAGTGAAATGAACTTCTACCGGCTTTTATCCAAACATAAAAAACTTGCCATTCTTAATCATGTGCCGGACGGCCTCCCTTTGGTGCTTGCAGATGAAAACCGATTCCGGCAAATCTTAACCAATCTTGTTGAAAACGCAATCAAGTACACATCCGAGGGGAACATTATTCTTTCTGCTGAAAGCCTGAATGACAAAATGATTCAAATCACGGTGGCCGATACCGGCAGCGGCATTCCTGAGGCTGATCTTGAAACCATTTTTGATTCTTTTCAGCAAGCGGGAGGGACGGAAGAAGATGGAACGGGTTTAGGTTTAAGTATTGTGAAACAGCTCGTCAAGCTCCAAAACGGGGACATCTGGGCGGAGTCAGCGGCGGCGCAAGGATCAGCCTTTCATTTTACGTTACCCGCCGCTCAAATTGATTCTTTACCGGAAGCAAAGACCGAACTTCCTGAATCACATCCCGGGCAGAGAATGTCGGATATTTCGCTGGTCACGCCTTATTACTCAGAAAAAATCGATGCTCCGACGATTCTGATCGTCGACGATAACATCGAGAGTTTGAAAATTTTAACTGATATGCTGGAAGGTGTTCCTTATAACGTAATCGCAGTAAAAAGCGGAAAAGAGGCGCTTCAAGCTGTCTCTTCCTCGAAGCTTGACTTGGTCATATTAGACTTGATGATGCCCGACATGACGGGTTTTGAAGTCTGCACAAACATCCGCGAAAGATTCAGCATGGTCGATCTGCCGGTTCTTATCGTTACGGCAGCCATTATCAGCCATGACAAATACAAGGCGTTTCATGCCGGAGCAAACGACATCTTACAAAAGCCTTATCATTACTCTGAATTCACCGCGCGTATTAAAAATTTAATTTTGATGAAGCATACGGCTCACCAAGCCACAAATTTAGAAATGGCATTTCTTCAGTCGCAGATTAAGCCTCATTTTCTTTACAACGTATTAAATACGATCATCGCGCTCAGCCATTTGGATATTGAAAAAGCACGGGAAACCACTGCTGCATTTACAAACTATTTAAGGATGAGTTTTGATTTTCAAAACACTTCGGACATCAGCTCATTCAGAAACGAACTTTCTATCATTACGTCATATCTTTCTATAGAAAAAACACGCTTCGGCAAACGGATTGATATCCTTTTTGATATTGAACAGGACATTGACTTCCCCCTTCCACCTTTAATGATACAGCCATTGGTGGAAAACGCCGTTCATCACGGGATCAGTAAGAAAAGAGGCGGCGGACGGATAAAGCTGACAGCGAAAAAACAAGGCGAAAACACGTATTTTATCAAAGTGGAGGATAATGGAACCGGCATCATGCCGGACATACAGAAAGATATTTTGTCTTCTGATGTTAATCGCAGTGTCGGCCTGAAAAATATCAATCGGCGGCTGAAGCATTTTTGCGGAAGCGAATTGACGATCACCAGCACCCCGGATGAGGGAACCGCTGTTTCGATGATGATTCACACTCCCGGCCCAACGGATGATTTGATCTCACTAAAAACGTCTTCATTAAGATACTGATTAACTTCAAAAGGCATGTAAATACTTCTGCCGGCTGTCGGGAAATTCCCGTCAGCCTTTATTTACCCAAAAAGACGCAAAAACAAAAAAGCTTGAAGAAAAAGTGATATCTTCTCCAAGCTTAGATGATCCGCACCAGTCTGGCCGTTTTCACTTAAGAAATCGTAACTCCCGCGCTTGCATATCCCGCCACTGTATTAATAAGCGAAAGGCCTGTCGCAGTGGCGGAGAATACCATTAACAGCCGGGTTTGAGGAGTTACCGCAATGTTCAGCCCTGTCGTGATTCCGTTGCTGATGCTGCCGATTGACAATATGCCGGTGAGGGGAGGAGCTAAAGTGACGGATGCTCCGGGGATCGGCGTGAACGTATTGTTCGGCACTGTGGAACTGTATAATTGTGCGGTTATCGTAACAGTCGAGCCGACAAGCGACAATGCTGCGGTTGTACTGAAATAGGCGGCAATTGATGTAATGGTTCCGCTTCTCGGAGCCGAAAAAGCAAAGTTCAGCAGAGTTCCTCCAGCCCCGGTAAGATCAATTGCACCTCCCCCTCCGACATTGACGCCCGTCACAGAATTGCCGAAGCCGACAAGGCTCACCGTTCCGATTAATCCGCCGGCAATGGTCGTCACGGCAGTTGGAAGACCTGAAGCATAGGGAATGATCGCGCCTGCTCCGGTTACTCCGGTCGCTCCGGTTACTCCTGTTGCTCCGGTCGCTCCGGTTACTCCCGTTACCCCGGTTGCCCCAGTTGCGCCGGTTACTCCCGTTGCCCCCGTTACTCCCGTTACCCCGGTTGCTCCAGTTGCGCCGGGTACTCCCGTTACCCCGGTGGCTCCCGTTACCCCGGTTACTCCTGTTGCCCCGGTTACCCCAGTTGCTCCGGTTACTCCTGTTGCCCCGGTCGCTCCGGTTACTCCTGTTGCGCCAGTATCTCCGGTTACTCCCGTGGCTCCCGTTACTCCTGTTGCTCCAGTTGCGCCGGTTACTCCCGTTACCCCGGTTGCTCCGGTTACTCCTGTTGCGCCCGTCGCTCCGGTTACTCCCGTGGCTCCCGTTGCTCCTGTTGCTCCAGTTGCGCCGGTTGCTCCCGTTACCCCCGTTGCTCCCGTTACCCCGGTGGCTCCGGTTGCTCCTGTTGCCCCGGTGGCGCCGGTGAGCCCGGTTACTCCCGTTATCCCGATTGCTCCGGTTACTCCGGTTGCGCCGGTT
This sequence comes from Bacillus sp. L75, assembly GCF_003676355.1. Taxonomy (NCBI): domain Bacteria; kingdom Bacillati; phylum Bacillota; class Bacilli; order Caryophanales; family Bacillaceae; genus Bacillus; species Bacillus sp. L75. The sequence goes on along the minus strand of NZ_ML064907.1, from coordinate 169,008 downwards.
ACTCCGGTTGCTCCGGTTGCGCCGGTGGCTCCCGTTACCCCCGTTGCGCCCGTTACCCCGGTGGCTCCCGTCGCTCCGGTTGCTCCCGTTGCCCCGGTGGCGCCGGTTACTCCCGTTACCCCGATTGCTCCGGTTACTCCGGTTGCCCCGGTGGCTCCCGTTATCCCAGCTGCGCCGGTTACTCCGGTTGAGCCTGTTACTCCCGTTGCTCCCGTTATTCCGGTCGATCCAGTAGCTCCGGTTACCCCGGTGGCGCCTGTTACTCCCGTTACCCCGGTTGCTCCGGTTATTCCGGTGGCGCCTGTTACTCCGGTTGAGCCTGTTACTCCGGTTGTTCCCGTTACTCCAGTTGCGCCGGTTGCTCCGGTTGCTCCCGTTATCCCAGTGGCTCCCGTATCCCCGGTTACCCCCGTTACTCCTGTTGAGCCTGTTACTCCGGTGGCGCCTGTTACCCCGGTGGCGCCTGTTACCCCGGTGGCGCCCGTTATTCCGGTCGCTCCTGTTACTCCCGTTACCCCGGTGGCCCCGGTAATCCCGGTTGCTCCAGTTACTCCAGTATCCCCGGTTACACCGGTAGCACCTGTTACTCCGGTGAGCCCGGTTGCTCCTGTTAACCCTGTTGCTCCCGTTACACCAGTGGCTCCTGTTACTCCGGTTGAGCCGGTTACTCCGGTTGCTCCCGTTACCCCGGTCTCTCCCATTATTCCAGTTGCGCCGGTTACTCCGGTCGCTCCCGTTATCCCAGTTGCGCCGGTTACTCCGGTTGCTCCCGTTACCCCGGTCGCTCCCGTTATCCCAGTTGCGCCGGTTACTCCCGTTGTTCCCGTTACCCCAGTTGCCCCTGTTACTCCGGTCGCTCCGGTTGCTCCAGTGGCGCCGGTTACTCCGGTCGCTCCCGTTCTCCCAGTTGCGCCGGTTACTCCGGTTGTGCCCGTTACCCCAGTTGCACCTGTTACCCCGGTCGCTCCGGTTACTCCAGTGGCGCCGGTTACTCCGGTTGCTCCAGTATCCCCGGTCGCTCCCGTTACCCCGGTGGCTCCGGTTACTCCGGTCGCGCCGGTTACCCCAGTTGCGCCGGTTACTCCGGTTGTTCCCGTTACCCCGGTTGCACCGGTTGCTCCGGTCGCTCCGGTTACTCCAGTGGCGCCCGTTACTCCGGTTGCTCCAGTATCCCCGGTCGCGCCCGTTACCCCGGTGGCTCCGGTTATTCCAGTCGCGCCGGTTGCTCCGGTCGAGCCTGTTACTCCCGTTGCTCCCGTTACTCCCGTGGCGCCGGTTGCTCCAGTCGCGCCGGGATCTCCAGTGACGCCGGTTACCCCAGTCGCTCCGGTATTCCCAGTCGAGCCCGTTGCTCCAGTGAATCCCGTTGCTCCAGTAAACCCCGTTGCTCCAGTGAACCCCGTTGCTCCAGTCAGCCCTGTTGCTCCGGTCAGCCCTGTTGCTCCGGTCAGCCCCGTTGCTCCGGTGAATCCTCTTACATGAAAATGATTTGGATGACAGCATGGACACCATCTTTCATGACAGCAAGAAGTTTTGCAACAGAATTCTTCACAGCAATGGGCCCGATTTTGATAACTGCGCCTTTGATTTCTTCTTTTATGTTGAAAATGACAGCAACACTCATTACTATTCCGGCAGTCGTAATCCCAAGAGTCGTATCTGTTATACCAAGTATCTCCTTTTCTCATTACACCACCTCTATTTGCATAATATTTCCACAACAAAAAAAGGTGTGGCAAAATCCCACTTCTATTGGGCAAATTTTTAAATGTTCTTTAAGGCTGCATCATGCAGCATTTACAGAAAAAAAGACCTAACTTTGCATAAGTCAGGTCTTTCATCTTTAAAATATCAGACTGCTATTTTCATGAGGTTGTCGGAAAACTTATGCTGTTAAAATCGATATTGAGAGCAGTTGCTGTCGTTAAATTATTAGCAGTTGTGAAGATAACCCTGAGCTGGTAAGTGTTCGTTCCTGCGGTCGGCGCAGTATCCACTACTGTATCAGCAATCGAAAAACTATCCGTAGCTGCGATAGTACTAGTTCGCGACAGAGTTCTTGTATGAATTTGCACTGCTCCCCTATATAATCTCACTTCATAAACAAAGTTTGAATTGGCTGCAGTTGTTAACGCGACACTGAGTGCATAATCAAGCTTTACATTCTGCAAAGCATTAACCGGGACTGCCAGCGTAGCAACGGGAACTTCTGTATTTAACGGCGGATAAACAGTGAGCGGCCCGTTGGTTCTTGTGAAGAGCAAGGTTGGTGTACTGCCTGTGGCGCCGGTTGGGCCTGTTACTCCCGTGGCTCCTGTTGACCCGGTTGCTCCTGTTACTCCGGTTGGGCCAGTTGCTCCGGTTGGCCCTGTTGCGCCGGTCGATCCTGTGGCGCCGGTGAGCCCGGTTGCTCCTGTTACTCCTGTTACTCCCGTTGCACCAGTGGCTCCTGTTACTCCCGTTGCACCAGTTGCGCCTGTTGCTCCCGTTGCTCCAGTCAAGCCGGTTATGCCTGTCGATCCGGTTGCGCCTGTTGGCCCTGTTGCACCGGTTGGGCCTGTCGCGCCAGTTGAACCGGTCGCTCCGGTGGCTCCTGTTACTCCCGTTGCACCAGTTGCTCCTGTTACTCCCGTTGCACCAGTGGCTCCTGTTACTCCCGTTGCACCAGTGGCTCCTGTTACTCCCGTTGCACCAGTGGCTCCTGTTACTCCCGTTGCACCCGTTGCTTCTGTTACTCCCGTTGCTCCCGTCAAGCCGGTTGGGCCCGTTATTCCAGTTACTCCGGTCGCTCCGGTTGAGCCTGTTGGCCCTGTTGCACCGGTTGGTCCGGTCGCTCCAGTTGAACCGGTCGCTCCGGTAGCTCCGGTGAGCCCGGTTGCTCCCGTTACTCCTGTGGCTCCTGTTGCTCCAGTTAGTCCTGTTACACCAGTTATTCCCGTTACTCCAGTTGGACCAGTTGCTCCGGTTGAACCTGTTACCCCTGTTGCCCCAGTCACTCCAGTTGCACCTGTTGATCCCGTTACTCCGGTGGCTCCAGTCACACCCGTTGAACCGGTTGGGCCTGTCGCGCCTGTTATTCCGGTTGTACCGGTTGGGCCTGTCGCGCCTGTTATTCCAGTTAGCCCGGTTACACCAGTTGCGCCTGTTGCTCCGGTTGAGCCCGTTATTCCGGTCGCTCCGGTTGAACCTGTTATACCCGTTGCTCCAGTCACTCCAGTTGCTCCGGTTGCTCCCGTTGCCCCGGTTGCTCCGGTTGAGCCCGTTATTCCGGTCACTCCGGTTGAACCTGTTATACGCGTTGCTCCAGTCACTCCAGTTGCTCCGGTTTCTCCAGTCGGTCCTGTTGATCCCGTTACTCCCGTTGAACCGGTTGCACCGGTTGCTCCCGTTGCCCCAGTTACTCCGGTTGAGCCCGTGGTTCCGGTTTCTCCTGTTGATCCTGTTGCGCCGGTTTCTCCGGTTTCTCCGGTTGAACCTGTTGCTCCCGTTGCTCCTGTTGGACCAGTTGCTCCGGTTGAGCCCGTGGTTCCGGTTTCTCCTGTTGCTCCTGTTGCGCCGGTTTCTCCGGTTGCTCCGGTTGAACCTGTTACCCCTGTTGCGCCAGTCGCTCCGGTTATCCCCGTTGACCCAGTCACTCCCGTTACACCGGTTGGGCCGGTTGGGCCGGTTGAGCCTGTCGATCCCGTTGCTCCTGTTACACCAGTTGATCCCGTGACCCCAGTTGGGCCGGTTTCTCCGGTTGAACCAGTTGACCCTGTTGGACCTGTTGCTCCTGTTACTCCAGTTGATCCCGTTGAGCCAGTCGCGCCGGTTTCTCCAGTTGGGCCGGTTTCTCCGGTCGAACCTGTTACACCTGTTGGGCCGGTTGGACCGGTCTCTCCCGTTGGGCCAGTTTCTCCCATTGCACCGGTTACTCCTGTTGCTCCAGTTACACCGGTTATTCCTGTTGACCCTGTTACACCAGTCGCTCCGGTTACTCCTGTTGACCCTGTTACACCGGTTGAGCCAGTCGCTCCGGTTATACCAGTTGCCCCTGTCGCTCCTGTTGAACCGGTTGCACCTGTGACTCCTGTTGGGCCGGTTTCTCCCGTTGAGCCAGTCGGTCCGGTTGAACCAATTGCTCCTGTCACTCCAGTTGCACCTGTTATCCCGGTTGAGCCTGTGACCCCAGTTGCTCCGGTTGAGCCAGTTGGTCCTGTTACACCAGTTATTCCCGTTACACCAGTTGGACCAGTTGCTCCGGTTGGGCCGGTCTCTCCCGTTGGACCGATTTCTCCAGTTACACCCGTTGCCCCTGTTGGGCCAGTTGATCCCGTTACTCCGGTTGCGCCGGTTTCTCCAGTAGCTCCGGTATCCCCGGTCGAGCCAGTTACTCCGGTTGCCCCAGTCACTCCAGTTGCACCTGTTGATCCCGTTACTCCGGTTTCTCCTGTCGATCCTGTTGCTCCAGTCACTCCCGTTGGACCGGTCGATCCGGTTACTCCCGTTACCCCAGTCGCTCCTGTTGTTCCCGTTGCTCCGGTTATACCAGTTGGGCCTGTTGCGCCGGTCGCTCCGGTTATCCCCGTTGCCCCTGTCGCTCCTGTTGAACCGGTTGCACCTGTGACTCCTGTTGGGCCGGTTTCTCCCGTTGAGCCGGTTGCACCGGTGACTCCTGTTGACCCTGTTACCCCAGTCGCTCCGGTTATGCCAGTTGCCCCTGTCACTCCTGTTGAACCGGTCGCACCTGTGACTCCTGTTGCGCCGGTTGGGCCGGTCTCTCCCGTTGGACCGGTTTCTCCAGTTACACCAGTTATTCCCGTTACACCAGTTGGACCAGTTGCTCCGGTTGGGCCGGTCTCTCCCGTTGGACCGATTTCTCCAGTTACACCCGTTGCCCCTGTTGGGCCAGTTGATCCCGTTACTCCGGTTGCGCCGGTTTCTCCAGTAGCTCCGGTATCCCCGGTCGAGCCAGTTACTCCGGTTGCCCCAGTCACTCCCGTTGGACCGGTCGATCCGGTTGCTCCCGTTACTCCGGTTGCCCCAGTCACTCCCGTTGCACCTGTTGATCCCGTTCCTCCGGTTGCGCCGGTTTCTCCAGTCGCTCCGGTATCCCCGGTCGCGCCAGTTGCTCCGGTTGCCCCAGTCCCTCCAGTTGCACCTGTTGCTCCCGTTCCTCCGGTTTCTCCTGTCGATCCTGTTGCTCCAGTCACTCCCGTTGGACCGGTCGATCCGGTTACTCCCGTTACCCCAGTCGCTCCTGTTGTTCCCGTTGCTCCGGTTATACCAGTTGGGCCTGTTGCGCCGGTCGCTCCGGTTATCCCCGTTGCCCCTGTCGCTCCTGTTGAACCGGTTGAACCTGTTACTCCTGTTGAGCCTGTTGCTCCGGTTGATCCCGTTATTCCGGTCGCTCCTGTTGCACCGATTGAGCCTGTTGCTCCTGTTATCCCCGTTTCTCCAGTCACTCCAGTTGCTCCGGTTTCTCCTGTTACACCGGTTGGGCCGGTTGATCCTGTTGGACCCGTGATTCCGGTTGGGCCTGTTATTCCTGTTGCTCCGGTTTCTCCCGTTGCTCCGGTTGAGCCGGTTTCTCCTGTTAAGCCAGTTGGGCCTGTTGCTCCGGTTGAACCAGTTACACCAGTTGGGCCGGTTACTCCCGTCGCCCCGGTTTCTCCTGTTGCTCCAGTCACTCCGGTTGAGCCAGTTGCTCCGGTTGCACCAGTTACACCAGTTGGGCCGGTTCCTCCCGTCGCCCCGGTTTCTCCTGTTAAACCAGTTGGGCCTGTTGCCCCGGTTGAACCAGTTACCCCAGTTGGGCCGGTTCCTCCCGTCGCCCCGGTTGCTCCTGTTGCTCCAGTCACGCCGGTTGAGCCAGTAGCTCCGGTATCCCCTGTCGAGCCAGTTACTCCGGTTGAACCAGTCACTCCAGTTGCACCTGTTGATCCCGTTACTCCGGTTTCTCCTGTCGATCCTGTTGCTCCTGTTATTCCGGTTGAGCCTGTTGATCCCGTTGGACCGGCCTCTCCCGTTGGGCCTGTTGATCCGGTTACACCCGTTACCCCAGTCGCTCCTGTTATCCCCGTCGCACCGGTTTCTCCTGTTACACCCGTTGGACCTGTTCCCCCGGTTGCGCCTGTTTCTCCAGTTAATCCCGTCGCACCAGTTGAGCCGGTTGCGCCTGTCGGTCCGGTTGCACCCGTTTCTCCGGTTGGGCCGGTTGAGCCTGTTGGGCCGGTTTCTCCAGTAGCTCCGGTATCCCCGGTCGAGCCAGTTTCTCCGGTTGCACCAGTCACTCCGGTTGCACCGGTTGGGCCGGTTGCGCCTGTCGGTCCGGTTGCACCCGTCACCCCGGTTGCACCGGTTGGGCCGGTTGAGCCCGTTGGGCCGGTTTCTCCAGTAGCGCCGGTATCCCCGGTCGAGCCAGTTTCGCCGGTTGCACCAGTCACTCCGGTTGCACCGGTTGAACCTGTTGCTCCGGTTGAGCCAGTCGCTCCTGTTACACCGGTTGGGCCGGTTGCTCCTGTTGGCCCTGTTGCGCCGGTTGGGCCGGTTTCTCCAGTAGCTCCGGTATCCCCGGCCGAGCCAGTTTCTCCGGTCGCACCAGTCCCTCCGGTGGCACCGGTTGAACCTGTGGCTCCGGTTGAGCCAGCCGCTCCTGTTACACCGGTTGGGCCGATTGATCCTGTTGGACCCGTGATTCCGGTTGGGCCGGTTTCTCCCGTTGAGCCTGTTGCTCCTGTTATTCCGGTTGAGCCGGTTGCTCCGGTTGCCCCAGTCGCTCCTGTTACCCCGGTTGGGCCGGTTGCTCCTGTTGGCCCTGTTGCGCCGGTTGGGCCAGTTTCTCCCGTTGCACCGGTTACACCTGTTGAGCCCGTTACACCAGTTGGACCCGTTACTCCGGTTGAGCCAGTTTCTCCCGTTGAGCCAGTTGAGCCAGTCGCGCCGGTTGAACCTGTTACTCCTGTGGATCCCGTTACTCCTGCTGGGCCAGTTTCTCCCGTTGCCCCAGTTACTCCCGTTGCTCCGGTTACTCCTGTCGCTCCAGTTGCTCCCGTTGCTCCGGTCGCTCCGGTTGAGCCTGTTGCTCCTGTTGCTCCAGTTGCTCCCGTTGCTCCGGTCGCTCCGGTTGAGCCTGTTGCTCCTGTTGCTCCAGTTGCTCCCGTTGCTCCGGTTACTCCTGTCGCTCCAGTTGCTCCCGTTGCCCCAGTTACTCCCGTTGCTCCGGTTGCTCCGGTTGCTCCAGTTGCTCCCGGTGCTCCGGTCGCTCCGGTTGAGCCTGTTGATCCTGTTACTCCAGTCAAACCGGTTGAACCCGTGGTCCCGGTTGCTCCTGTTGATCCTNGTTGGACCCGTTACTCCGGTTGAGCCAGTTTCTCCCGTTGAGCCAGTTGAGCCAGTCGCGCCGGTTGAACCTGTTACTCCTGTGGATCCCGTTACTCCTGCTGGGCCAGTTTCTCCCGTTGCCCCAGTTACTCCCGTTGCTCCGGTTACTCCTGTTGCTCCAGTTGCTCCCGTTGCTCCGGTCGCTCCGGTTGAGCCTGTTGATCCTGTTACTCCAGTCAAACCGGTTGAACCCGTGGTCCCGGTTGCTCCTGTTGATCCTGTTGAGCCTGTTGGCCCTGTTGCGCCGGTTGGTCCGGTTGGACCCGTTAGGCCTGTTGTACCTGTTGACCCGGTTGCGCCAGTTGCACCTGTTATTCCGGTTGAGCCTGTTGGGCCGGTTTCTCCTGTTGGCCCTGTTGCGCCGGTTTCTCCCGTTGCCCCCGTTACTCCGGTCGCTCCGGTTGCGCCTGTTGGGCCGGTTTCTCCCGTTGAACCAGTTACACCAGTTGAGCCGGTTTCTCCTGTTGCGCCCGTTGCTCCGGTTGGACCAGTTGGGCCTGTTGCACCAGTCGAACCGGTTGTTCCTGTTACTCCTGTTGGACCGGTTTCTCCCGTTGCCCCAGTTACTCCGGTCGCCCCGGTTACTCCGGTCGCTCCGGTTGCTCCTGTTACTCCTGTTGGACCGGTTTCTCCCGTGGCCCCAGTTACTCCGGTCGCCCCGGTTACTCCGGTCGCTCCGGTTACTCCGGTTGAACCTGTTACTCCAGTTGATCCCGTTACTCCCGTCGCTCCAGTTGCTCCTGTTGAACCAGTTACACCAGTTGGGCCGGTTTCTCCTGTCGCCCCGGTTACTCCGGTTGGACCCGTGATTCCGGTTGGGCCTGTTATTCCTGTTGCTCCGGTTTCTCCGGTCGCCCCAGTTACTCCCGTTGCTCCAGTCACACCCGTTGCACCGGTTGGGCCTGTTACTCCTGTTACTCCTGTTGCTCCAGTTGCTCCCGTTGCTCCCGTTGCGCCCGTCGCTCCGGTTGAACCGGTTACACCCGTTGCGCCTGTTGCGCCCGTTGCTCCAGTCCCACCCGTTGCACCGGTTGGGCCTGTTCCTCCTGTTACTCCAGTTGATCCCGTTGCGCCAGTCGCTCCGGTTGAACCGGTTACACCAGTTGCGCCTGTTGAGCCCGTTGCACCAGTCGTTCCGGTTACTCCGGTTCCACCTGTTGCGCCTGTTGAGCCGGTTATTCCAGTTATACCAGTTGATCCCGTTGGACCTGTTTCCCCAGTTACACCTGTTGGGCCGGTTGGGCCGGTTTCTCCAGTTATACCTGTCGCCCCAGTTTCCCCTGTTATTCCGGTTGTACCTGTCACTCCCGTTGGTCCAGTCTCCCCCGTTGGACCGGTCGAGCCTGTTATTCCGGTCGCTCCTGTTGTTCCCGTTCTCCCGGTTACACCCGTGACCCCAGTCGATCCTGTCGATCCCGTTACTCCTGCTGGGCCGGTTACTCCCGTCGCACCGGTTTCTCCTCTTGCTCCAGTCACTCCGGTTGAGCCAGTAGCTCCGGTATCCCCGGTCGATCCAGTTACTCCGGTTACCCCAGTCACTCCAGTTGCACCTGTTGATCCTGTTACTCCGGTTGAGCCTGTTGATCCCGTTGGGCCGGTTGACCCGGTTACACCCGTTCCCCCAGTCGCTCCGGTTGTTCCGGTTGCTCCCGTTGGGCCGGTTGACCCGGTTACACCCGTGCCCCCAGTCGCTCCTGTCGATCCCGTTCCTCCGGTTTCTCCTGTCGCGCCTGTTGCTCCTGTTACTCCGGTTGAGCCTGTTGATCCCGTTGGGCCGGTTGATCCGGTTACACCCGTTACCCCAGTCTCTCCAGTTGCACCTGTTGATCCCGTTACTCCGGTTTCTCCTGTCGCTCCTGTTGCTCCTGTTATTCCGGTTGAGCCTATTGATCCCGTTGGGCCGGTTCATCCGGTTACACCCGTTCCCCCAGTCGCTCCGGTTGTCCCCGTTGCTCCGGTTATACCAGTTGCGCCGGTCGCTCCGGTTGAGCCCGTGGTTCCGGTTACTCCTGTTGGCCCTGTTGCGCCGGTTGGGCCTGTCGATCCTGTTGCACCCGTTTCTCCGGTTGGGCCTGTTGAGCCGGTTGGGCCGATTTCTCCCGTTACACCGGTTGCGCCGGTTTCTCCCGTTGCCCCAGTTTCTCCTGTTGGGCCAGTTTCTCCCATTGCCCCGGTTACTCCTGTTGCTCCAGTTGCACCGGTTGGGCCGGTTGGACCAGTTACACCATTCACTCCAGTTGCACCAGTTTCTCCTGTTACACCCGTTGGACCTGTTCCCCCGGTTGCGCCTGTTTCTCCAGTTAATCCCGTCGCACCAGTTGAGCCGGTTGCGCCTGTCGGTCCGGTTGTTCCCGTTCCCCCGGTTACACCAGTTACCCCAGTCGATCCTGTTGCTCCAGTTACTCCTGTTGGGCCAGTTTCTCCTGTTGGGCCAGTTTCTCCTGTTGGGCCAGTTTCTCCTGTTGCACCTGTTGGGCCAGTTTCTCCTGTTGCACCTGTTGGGCCAGTTTCTCCTGTTGATCCTGTCGCGCCGGTTGGGCCTGTTATCCCTGTTGCTCCTGTTGGCCCTGTTATTCCTGTTGCTCCTGTTGGGCCAGTTATTCCCGTTGCGCCGGTCGCCCCGGATGCACCCGTCGCTCCAGTTTCTCCTGTTGAACCAGTTACACCAGTCGCTCCTGTTGGACCGGTCAAGCCGGTTGGGCCTGTTGCACCAGTCAAGCCAGTTGTTCCTGTTACTCCAGTCACTCCGGTTGAGCCCGTAGTTCCGGTTGCTCCCGTTGCACCAGTTACTCCGGTCGCTCCTCTTACTCCAGTCACTCCGGTTGAGCCCGTAGTTCCGGTTGCTCCCGTTGCACCAGTTACTCCGGTCGCTCCTCTTGCTCCAGTTACTCCGGTTGAGCCAGTGGTTCCGGTTGCTCCTCTTGCTCCTGTTACACCAGTCGAGCCGGTAGCTCCAGTTACTCCCGTCGCCCCTGTTACTCCTGTCGGACCAGTCACTCCGGTTGGGCCGGTTACACCCGTTGATCCTGTCGACCCGATTGAGCCGGTTACTCCTGTGGGACCTGTTACTCCCGTCGCCCCTGTTACTCCGGTTGATCCAGTCATTCCAGTCGACCCAGTCGCTCCTCTTGCTCCAGTCACTCCAGTTGAGCCCGTGGTTCCGGTTGCTCCTCTTGCTCCTGTTACACCAGTCGAGCCGGTAGCTCCAGTTACTCCGGTTGCTCCGGTCGCTCCTCTTGCTCCGGTCACTCCTGTGGGGCCCGTCACTCCTGTGGGACCTGTAATTCCCGTTACGCCAGGTTCACCCCCGGTTTGCGCCAATGAAACATCGTCTATTAAAACCGTTCCGGAAGAAACTTTACTTACTACAATGACGGCAAAGGCCGCGCCAGAAGGCACAGTACTTGTTTTATAGATTTCAGACCATGTGTGAAAGAGCACGTTCGGCAAATTTCCGGGTGTAATATTTTCTTGAATGGAACTGATTTGTTCACCTGCTGCGCTGACATATATGATCTGGAGAGTGACTTGGGGACTTGGCTCATTTCCGAGCGTTGCGAGTGATACGAATAGAGTCACTGACTTGGCTGAAATGGGAACGATTTGACTGAGGTAAGCATATGGCTGAGCTCCAATAAATTGCGCAGAATATCTCCCTGAATGTGCAAACAAACTGTTAATCTGGGTATTTGCCGAACTCCACCCCGCTAATGTGCCGGTTTCAAAGCTTCCGTTTATAATCGGATTATTCATTCAATCTTTTTCCCTCTCCTTCCCGTTGTTGACCGTCTTACTTATTAAGACAGCATATTAATACGGGCTGTGTTTTGACAATCTAAATAAAAAAGGTGATTTCTTTTCATCACCTTAATCCGATCCTTGAATGGGGAATCCCGTCGCAATGAGGGAGCGGTTTGCCGCTGCGACTTGTGTTACGTAATTCGAAGAAAGGACGGATAAATAGAGCTGATACGCGGCTGTTTCATCCGCCTTCATTTCGTCGATGTACGTAAAAGGAATTCCTATGATTTGCCCGCCTGAAGAAAAGAGGTTCCGCTCTTGTCTCTGTGTTTGTATCGATACGCCATTTCTTTGCAGCTCGAGAGCTAAGACCAATGAGAAATGAGACGCGAGCGGATCTAATTCCACATTTACTTGTATGACGGCATCCGTTTTCACCAATTGATCTGTCGGCGCGGCTATCACTGTGCTTAACACGTTTATCGGTGTTCCTTCTAACGGAATCATCATCTGGTCTGCTGTATTTTGAAAAGCTACAGCCGGAACCGCTCCCGGCGGCCCCTCAGGCCCCGGGGGACCGGGCGGACCCGCCTCCCCTTGCGGACCGCGGGAGCCGGCGGGTCCTCTTTTGCCTTCGGGACCTCGCAGCCCGGGTACGCACAAGGCAGATCGATTTTCATCTGAAGACGGAAACCGTTTTTCCGTCCCTGTTTCCGGCCTTTCATGTTCACATGGTAATTGTTCATACCGGTGTTTCATATGTCTGCTCATATATTTGTAAGGTTTCTGTTTCAATATCATGTATTGATTACGGCCGCTGCTCATATTATCACCCCGGCCATATTCTATTCGCACTGGAGTCATCATGTGCAGGCCCTTCCCCTTCCTTACAGAAATAAAAAAAAGGCAGACCTGAGTCTGCCTTTTTTTCTTCTACCATAACCCTAATACTTTCCACCATAATCCGCCGATCACAAGCCATGTCACAATATGGACGATTGACAGGATAAAGCCGATGGACCACCATTTGCTTTGCGATATATAACCCGCTCCGAAAAAGACCGGAGCTGCTCCTGAGCCGTAATGCGTCGTCGAACCGAAAAGGTTGCTGAAAAACGCCAGGCTGAGCGCCGCCAACAGCGGCGGAGCGCCTGCCGCCACGATGACGGCGAGAAATGCCGCATACATGGCGCTGATATGCGCGGTTGCGCTCGCAAAGAAGTAATGCGTGTAATAATACACGACAATCAGAATCATAAATGCCACAATCCATGAAAAACCGGAAACAGAAGATTTCATCATATTGCTGAACCAAGACACCATGCCGAGCTCATTCAGGAAATTCGCCAGCATCACAAGCGCCGCGAACCAAGTCAGCGTATCCCATGCACCTTGTTCCTTTTTGATGTCCTCCCATGTTAATACCTGTGACAAAAGCAAAACGGATAATCCGATCAGGGCCGTCGTCGTTGCGTCAATATTTAAGCTTCCTCCGAAAATCCACAGCGCAAGCACCAATAGAAAGACAATGACCATGGAGAGTTCGGATTTTTTAAACGGACCCATTTCTTTCAATTTTTCCGTTGCGATTTTAGCCGCATCCGGTGTTTCTTTAATTTCCGGCGGATACAGCTTATAAATGACGAGCGGCGTAATGATTAAGCTCGCCAATCCCGGTACAATGGCTGCGATTGCCCAGCTTGTCCATGTGATGTCCACCCCTGCGACATCGTGGGCCAGCTTGGCGATCAGCGGGTTCGCCGCCATTGCCGTCAAAAACATCGCAGACGTAATCAAGTTTCCTTGAAAACCGGTTTTTAATAAGAAAGCGCCGATTTTCCGCTCTGTTCCGTCTGCCGGCGTTGATCCGAAAGTTTCGGATAATGATCTGATAATAGGAAAAATAATGCCGCCCGCCCGTGCCGTGTTGCTCGGAATGGCAGGTGATAAAATTAAATCACTGAAAAGCAGTGAATAAGAAAGGCCGAGTGTTTTCTTCCCGAACCGTTGTACGAATACGTAAGAAATCCTGGCGCCGAGCCCGGTTTTGATAAATCCCCGGGAAATAAAAAAGGCGATGACAATCAGCCAGATTGTCTTGTTTCCAAATCCGCTTAACGTATTTTCAATAGATAGCGTTCCCGTTAACGCGGTGACTGCCAATGCAAAAATTGCAATTGCGCCCATTGGCAAGGGCTTGGAGATAAAGCCGATAATTGTTGCGACAAAAATAGCGAACAAATGCCATGCTTTAGGTTCAAGTCCGGACGGCGCGGGAATAAACCAAATGATTAATCCCACAGCAACAGTAATAAGCAAAGGAATGATTTTTACTGCCTGCTGTTTTTTTGCGTCTTTTTCTGAAGCCATTACAGGTCTCCTCCTATTTTGTTGTCTTCCATCCCCTATCCCATTTTACTACTTAACTAAGTTAATAAACGTTTTTGTTAATTAAAAAACACAAAGGAATATTTTCCTTTGTGTTTCTTGTTTCTTATTTTAATATGCCCGACCCGGCTTTAGATATAACATCTGATTTTACATTTGATGATGAGCCGATGGAACCGTGCAATGACGGTGTCCAGCCGACGGACTGACTTAATCCGTTGGCGGCCGACGCGTTAATGGAGGAGCCGTTTAAAAGAGTGCCGTCTTCATGAAGCGCTTTTCCGCCGCTGAAGACGCTGATGACTTTATCAGCAGCCAGTCCCGGCACTTCAAAAACATTATTCTGGGCATATATTTTTGACGCGCGGCCCGCGCCCCACGCATAGCTGAACGGGTATGCAGCGCTTTTCGAGCCTGCGTAAAAATTATTATAAATATGAACCTGCCCGTACCGGACCCGCGGCGCGCGCTGGACGATGTTCTGGTAATAGTTATGGTGAAGGGTCACCTTCAGTTTTCCCTCATCCGACGTCTTGCTGTCGCTGTTTCCGATGACGGAGCCTTTGTCATGGTCATGATATTTATTATAGGACAATGTAATATAATTCGCCCCGTTGGCTATATCCGTCTGGCCGTCATGGTGCTGATATTTTCTCCCGTAATAGTAGGGAAAACCGCTGTCGGGATTCGATCCGTCATTAAAGGTGCAATGATCGATCCAGATGTGCGTCGCGCCGTTAATGGTGATATTGTCATATTCCGAGTTCCAGTTGCCGCTGCTGCCGTCCGTCGGGTCCCATTGCGGAAAATAGTCGTAAGCGTCTTGAAATTCAATGTTGCGGATGATGACATTGTCGACACCGTTCTTAATATTAAAATTCCCGCCTGTCACTTTGGCATTTGAACCCGAGCCGATGATCGTCGTATTTGAAGGAATGTCAACCACGACCCGTGCCTTCTGGTTTTTTTGCGATCGCTGTCTGGCGTCTTCCTGGGTGCCTGACGGCGCTTTTTTTCCCCATTTGTCCGGGTCGTACGCCTTCAGATAGGCGTTCGGATCATATGCCGGATCTTTATAATCATCAAAGCCGAGCGTTTTATTGCGGTCGTCCGTATTCATATTGATTGTGCCTTGTATGTAAATAATCTTCGGTGTGCTGTTGGCGCTTCCCCCTAATGCAGAAACGAGCTGCTGTCTGTTTGATACGGTGTATACATTCGATGAAGAGGCTTTCGCGCCGCCGGTTGTCCCGCCGGAAGCGGCTCCCCAGCCGTCATTTGTTCCTAACGTCTGCCGTCCCAGATCAGCGGCATAGACGTCCGCAGGGATCATACATAAACAAACCGCCAGCATAAATAACATTTTTTTCATGAATTGTGCTCCTCCTGATTCTTTGTTCCAATTTATTACAGATGAATTGTATCAAATCAGTTGAGAAACAGCACCGAAAATGTACAGAATGTGCCTTTTGGTTTTATTGCGGAAACCGCAAAAAAATCCCAAGGGGCCGAAAACCCCTTGGGATCTGTTCAGCTTACGCCCATGATTTTACTTTTTCGTTATCCGTGACAAACAGAAGAACTTTTCCTTCATCTAAGCGCTTTTCAAATTGTGATGCTTCCTCTTCCGAAAAGCCGATTTCGTGAATTTTGTTGCGGAGCTCGTCGCCTTTTTTATTAAACATATTGCCGACTGCGTGTTTAATGCCCGTTTCTTTCGCTCCGATGGTATTGACATCAGTGTTATCGGCCAGGCGGTCCGTTCTGTCGTCATCATGTGAAAGCACATATACGTCTTCTTTTGCGACACCCAATTGCTGAAGCTCTTTTACGTCCTGCATCAGTTTTTGATCATTTGTATATTCTCTTACTACCGGTTTCATTGATAAGTCCTCCCTTTTGTTTTGTATATTGGATGTTTACCCGATCAATCAAGGATCAAACAAAAGAAAGAGAGTTCAGTGGGAAAACGGGCAGATTGTCGGTGGATATTTTCTGGCGGGACATGTTACAGTAGAAAAAGCAACTTTTATCAGAAAAATAAAAATCTTCTTGAGCCGATTAAGCAGGGAGGTGGTTCCTATTCATTACTTTTCACCGGAACAGCGATTTAACGCTTGGGTTGTCAGTGATTTAGTGAAGCAGGTATTCCGCCGGCATACCCGCTGCCCGGATGGAATAAAAGAGCTTACGGCCTTTGCTGAAGATACTTTTCATATTAATATCGATTTCGTTTTCTCTATCATTATCAATATCGGTGATATCGAATCCGTTCTGCCGGCAGAAATTGAAAATAGGCTGGGTTCTTATCTGACCGCGCTTCAGCCCGTGATTACCGCTGACATGCTTCATTCTTCAAAAACGAATGCCTATGAATATTTGGAACATGAGAAAAACACCGATGTGTATCGGTTATTCTATTAAATATGCATATAAGGAAAGAAGGGCCCTGGTCCTTCTTTTTTTATGGCCGCTGACGGTTTGATTTTGTAATTGGGAAATGGTTCGTGTTACATTTGGAACAACCACTTATCTTGAAGGAGGATTCAGTATGCCGAATCATCAGCAGCAAATTCAATTGGCAAGACGCCCCAAAGGCGTTCCCGCCCATGACGATTTCCGCTTTGAAACGATTGCCGTGCCCGAACCGAAAGACGGCGAAGTGCTTGTGAAAACGAGTTATGTGTCCGTTGATCCGTACATGCGCGGACGGATGCAGGATACAAAATCATATGTAGAGCCGTTCGCTTTAGATGAAGCCATAACAGGCGGAGTGATTGCCGAGGTTCTGACAGACGGCGATAAGCTGAAAAAAGGAGATGTTGTGATCGGAAATCTCGCGTGGCAGGAATATTCAGCCGTCAATGAGTCCGCCCTCCGCAAGTTGGATACGGATATCGCACCCGCCCAGGCGTATCTCGGCATTTTAGGGATGACCGGACTGACCGCTTACTTCGGGCTGCTCGATATCGGCCGTCCGAAAAAAGGCGAAACCGTCGTCGTTTCAGGCGCGGCGGGCGCCGTCGGCTCAACAGTCGGACAGATTGCCAAAATCAAAGGCGCGCGGATTGTCGGCATCGCCGGATCTGATGAAAAAATTGCGTATTTGAAAGAGGAGCTTCAATTTGATGAAGCCATTAATTACAAAACGGCGGATGATATTCAAAAAGCGCTGGAACAGGCATGTCCTGACGGCGTCGATGTCTATTTTGACAATGTCGGCGGACCGATTTCAGATGCGGTGATAAACCTGCTGAATGAATTCGCCCGCATTCCGGTATGCGGAGCGATCTCATCGTACAATACCGAAAGTGAAGAAGAAGACATGGGCCCCCGCGTCCAGCCGAAGCTGATCAAAACAAAAGCGCTGATGCAGGGATTCATCGTCAGTGATTATGCTGATCGCTTTTCCGAAGGTGCGAAACAATTGGCCGAATGGCTTAAGGATGGAAAGCTTCATTATGAAGAAACGATTACGGAAGGATTCAGCAATATTCCTGACGCATTCCTCGGTCTGTTTAAAGGAGAAAACAAAGGCAAACAGATCATCAAAGTCAGTGATCTAAGTTAACATGATGATGAAAAAAGGAGGGCTTTGTCCCCTCCTTTTCTTTTTTTTTCGGATCAGCCGCGAAGAATCAAAGTAAGAAAGCCGTCTTCATCAGGCTCCGTATCTTCCAAAGTGAATCCTGCTGCTTGAAAGCAGGCTAAACTGATTTGATTGTCTTTTTCGATGCTTGCCGCCCATTCCCGCACGCTGGTAAACCCAGGGTCAGTCAGCAGTTTTTGCAAGATCTGTTTTCCGTACCCTTGAAGCTGGTACAAAGGATTGACGATCAATCCGATATACGCCCGCTCCTCCACAAACTCTATAGAGACCATGCCTCCCGGAAGCTGCCCGTTATATGCCATAAGGACAGTATCGTCTTCATCTTTACTCAATCGTGCATACCACGCGTCTAATGGCAGCATCGCATCCATTCTCCGTCTGATGTTATCGTTTTTAAACCAGTGTTCAAGTATTTTCAGCTCACGTACCTTCAATATTTGAAATCTGTCTATTGACACCATCTTCCCGCCCCCGCCTGAACCTTTTCTATTATTTTACAACAAAAAAACGAAGGGCTTCCCGCCCTCCGTTTCTTATTTCTCAGATAATTTTCCGCCTGAATAAACGGCCTCTTTCAGCTCAATTCCGAGTGATTTGGCCATTTTTTTCAATTTGGATTCTTCCATCGGCGTGACAAGGCTGAGTACGGTTCCTTCTTTACCGGCCCGCCCCGTCCGGCCTGATCTGTGAATGTACCCGTCTTCATTCGGGATGTCCGCGTGAATGACGTACGGAAGATCATCGATATCGAGTCCGCGCGCCGCAATGTCAGTCGCCAGAAGCAGCGGAAATTCTCCCCGTTCAAACGCTGATAATATCTTTGCCCGCTCCATTTTTTTCGCTTCTCCGTGCAGGATGCCGAGATCCACATGGTGATAGGCGAGTTTTTCCGCATAGACGCTTAAATTTCCGATATCTCTGACGAACACGAGCGCCTGCATGCCGTTCAGCCGTGACAGCTTTTGCAATAGCTTCACTTTATCCCGCTGATCGCAGACGAGATATTGATGCGTGACGCGCGCTTTTTCCGCCGTATTCCGCTCCACTTTCAAAACGGCCGGTTCGTGTGCGATGGTATTCAGCACCTGTTCTGTTTCCGGCTGCAGCGTAGCGGAAAAGCTTAAAAGCTGTCGGTCTTTCAGCGTCGTTTTAATGATTTTTTTCATCGTTTCGCGGTGTTCCTGTGTCACGAGCTGATCCGCTTCATCAAGAACGATCGTCTTGACTTCATGCATTTTCAGCTTTTTCGCCTGAATCAATTCGAGCACCCTGCCCGGTGTGCCCGCAATGATATGCGGTTTATTTTTGAGCTTTTCCACCTGCTTTTTCACGTTTGCTCCGCCGATCAAAGACAAAGCGCGAAGATCAGAGCCTTTTATCCACTCCTGAATCACTTGAAAAATCTGCATCACAAGTTCGCGGGACGGTGCTAAAATGATCACTTGCGGATGTTTCTGTTCCGGGTTGATCCGCTCCAGAACCGGAAGCGTGTACGCCAATGTTTTTCCCGTTCCCGTCGGGGATTCGGCAATGACGTCTTTCCCTTCCATAATCACCTGAGCGGCTTTTTCCTGAATAACGGTCGGCTCCTGAAAACCTGACGCCTCCCAGTTTTCGGCGATAAATGGTTGTGTATGCTGTAAAAATGGCCATGTTTGGGTCATGTCGTTCTCCTCAATTCTTAAAATCTACTCCATAGTATCTCAAATGCAAGCGCCAAACGCAATTTTCTTTTTCCTTCCAAGCCTTTTAACAAACGGTCTCCTCCTTTATAATCATAAATGAGAAAGACACAAGATAAAAAATGCGTGTCTGATAACGATAGAGGTGTAATGATGAGTATTTTATCCGTAAAAGATTTAAGCCACGGCTTTGGTGACCGTGCGCTTTTTAACAATGTATCGTTCCGTCTTTTAAAAGGGGAGCACGTCGGCTTAATCGGAGCAAACGGCGAAGGTAAATCAACGTTTATGAATATTATTACCGGAAAGCTTGAGCCTGATGAGGGTAAAGTTGAATGGGCGAAAAACGTGCGCGTCGGCTACCTCGATCAGCATACCGTGCTTGAAAAAGGAAAAACGATCCGCGACGTGCTGAAAGATGCGTTCCATTACTTATTTGCGATGGAAGAGGAAATGAATGAGATTTACAACAAAATGGGCGAAGCGGACCCTGATGAGCTTGAGCAGCTGCTTGAAGATGTCGGTGTCATTCAAGACGCCCTGACAAACAATGACTTCTACGTGATTGACAGCAAAGTTGAAGAAATCGCCCGCGGCCTCGGCCTGCAGGATGTCGGACTTGACCGCGACGTCACTGATTTAAGCGGCGGACAGCGGACGAAAGTGCTGCTCGCCAAACTGCTTTTAGAAAAACCGGAAATTCTTCTGTTGGACGAACCGACCAACTACCTTGATGAGCAGCATATTGAATGGCTGAAACGCTATTTGCAGGAATATGAAAATGCGTTCATCTTAATTTCTCACGACATTCCGTTTTTAAACAGCGTGATCAATTTGATTTATCATGTGGAAAATCAGGAGCTGACTCGTTATGTCGGCGACTACCATCAGTTTATGGAAGTCTACGAAGTGAAAAAGCAGCAGCTCGAAGCCGCCTATAAAAAACAGCAGCAGGAAGTGGCTGAGCTAAAAGATTTCGTCGCCCGCAACAAAGCGCGGGTCAGCACGAGAAATATGGCGATGTCCCGCCAGAAAAAGCTTGATAAGATGGATATGATCGAACTGGCGGCCGAAAAACCGAAGCCGGAATTCCATTTCAAGCCTGCGAGAACGTCAGGCAAGCTCATTTTTGAAACGAAGGACTTAGTCATCGGCTACGATACTCCGCTGTCACGCCCGCTCAATCTCAGAATGGAGCGCGGACAGAAAGTCGCCCTGTACGGCGCAAACGGCATCGGGAAGACGACGCTGTTAAAGAGCCTGCTCGGTGAAATCCAGCCGCTGGAAGGCACGGTGGAACGGGGCGAGCATCAATACACGGGCTATTTCGAGCAGGAAGTGAAAGAAACCAATAACAATACGTGCATCGAAGAAGTGTGGAGCGAATTTCCTTCCTTTACCCAGTATGAAATCCGCGCCGCCCTCGCCAAATGCGGCCTGACGACCAAACACATTGAAAGCCGCGTCTCCGTTCTCAGCGGAGGAGAAAAAGCGAAGGTCAGACTGTGCAAGCTGATCAATTCAGAAACAAACCTGCTCGTGCTTGACGAACCGACAAACCACCTGGATGTCGATGCGAAAGAAGAGCTGAAACGCGCGCTGAAAGAATACAAAGGCTCCATTCTGCTGATTTCCCACGAACCCGAGTTCTACATGGATATCGCGACGGAAACATGGAATTGTGAATCTTGGACGACGAAAGTGCTGTAAACACAAAAAGGAACTCCCGCCTGTGCGGAAGTTCCTTTTTTTCTTAATGTCCGGCTTTTATTCCGGCGAGATGTTTGCGTCCCATGAGAAGGACAAGCATGCCGACAAAAACGACGATCCCGCCTACTGTATATGGAGTGCTTGCGGTGAAGTGTTCTGACAGCATTCCCGCAATCCACGGAGCGAGCGCACCGCCGATAAAACGGACTGAGCTGTAGGCTGAAGACGCGATTGAACGTTCAACCGGCGCAGAACCCATCACAGCGGTTGTCATGATCGTATTCACCATACCGAGAACAGCACCGGCGACAACGATACATGTAATGATCAACGTCTGATGGTCAGTCCAGATCCCCATGACGATGAGAATGACCGCAAAGGCGATAAAGAGAACGACGAGCGAACCCACTGTTCCCAGCGCTTTGTGCACGAGCGGCGCCGTAAAGACTGACGTAATTGCCAGCAATAACCCCCAGCCGAAGAAGACATATCCAAGGCCGTGTTCATCTAAATCCAGCACGAACGGAGAATAAGCAAGCAAAATAAAAAATCCAAAGTTGTATAAGAATGCAGATACTGCCATTGTCAAAAGGCCTTTATATTTGAGCGCCTTCATCGCATCAAACACACCGACGCGTTTCGCCGGTTTCGGCAGCTTCGGCAGCATGAGTGAAATCGCGCAAAGCGCTATGAACATAAGGACAGATACTCCGAAGAACGGAGCGCGCCATGAGATGCTGCCAAGCTCTCCGCCGGCAAGCGGCCCGACGGAAATCCCCAAGCCGAGCGCAGCCTCATACAGAATAATGGCTTTGGCGCTGCCGCCGACTGATACCCCGACAATGACGGCAAGCGCGGTTGAAATAAAGAGAGCATTCCCAAGCCCCCAGCCGCCGCGATAGCCGACAAGCTGAGCGATTGAACTTGAGCTTCCGCCGAGGGCGGCAAACACGATGATAAAAATAAGTCCGAGAAGCAGCGTCCATTTTGCGCCGATCCGGCTTGAAATCGCGCCGGAGAAAAACATCATAAAACCGGTAACGAGCAAATAACTTGTAAATAACAGAGATACTTCACTAGGTGAAGCATGTAATTGTGCGGCGATCGCCGGAAGAATCGGATCGACAAGACCGATTCCCATAAAGGAAATAACACAGGCAAACGCAACCGCCCAAACGGCTTTCGGCTGGCTGAATAAGCCTGTTTTCTGTTGTGATGATGTATCCATTTGACCAGACCTCCTGTTTCATCCATTAAAAGAAACGCTATATCCATAGCGTTTACAGCAAAATCATTCGATTGATTGAATGGCGCGGTCAGCTTTTTCTTTCATTCCGTTAAGGCGCGTTTTAAAATGCTGAAATGTGCTGATCTTCTCATCAATCATCTCAAGCTGGTGGTTCAAAGCGTGCTGAATCTCTTCCAGCTTTTCTTTCCGTTCCTTCGGATCCAGTGACAACAAGTACCCCTCTTTGTTTAATTCCAGCTGACGGCTCATCTCCATAAACTGCTGAAGCTCCTGAAGGGAAAAACCGAGCACTTCTTTTGTGCTGGTGACTTTTTCGAGCTCCTCCATATCATCTTCAGAGTAAAGCCGGACGCCGCCTTCTGTCCGTTTAGGAGCAGGAATCAAACCAATCTCCTCGTAAAAACGAATGGTTCGTTTTGTCAATCCGCTTCGCTTGGCAACTTGATCAATCTTCATCCATTCCAAGGTGAATCCCCCTCTTGTCGTATCTGTTTCTATTATACACCATTTGAACCTTAACGTAAACGTTAACTTTTTATGCCTGATAAACTTGGTTTGGACAAAACGTTTGTCTTTAAAGCGCCGGGAGACATCTGTGTAAGATAAAAAAAGCCGGTATGACCCGCCATCTTTCTCGGGGGCCGTACCGGCTTTTCTTAATTCTCAAGTTCTTCAATCATCAGTGACAATTCGGTCCAGCGCTCCATCGCCGCTTCAAGCTCTTCAGCCGTTTTTGCCTGTTCGGCCATCAGTTCTTGAATCTTTCCGAAATCACTTCCCGCTTCAGCGATTTCCGCTTCCAGACGCTGATGCTTTTCTTCAAGGCCGGCGATTTTGTCTTCGATGCCGTCCCATTCAATCTGATCCTTATATGAAAGCTTTTTGCGCTTTTTCTTCGGCTCTTCTTCCGCCTTTTTCTCTTCGGCCGGCTGTTTTACCGCCGTCTTCTTCGCTTTTGCGTGTTCCATGTATTCACTGTACGAACCTTGGAAACGGGAAATGACGCCTTGTCCTTCAAATACGATCAGGCGGTCAATGACGCGGTCAAGGAAATAGCGGTCATGGGATACGGTGATGACGACGCCCGGGAACTGTTCGATATAATCTTCGAGCACGCTTAATGTTTCCGTGTCCAGATCATTGGTCGGCTCATCTAAAAACAGCACATTCGGTTCCTGCATCAGTACATTCAGCAAGTACAGACGGCGCTTTTCCCCGCCCGACAGCTTTCTGATATATGTCTGCTGCATCGGACGAGGGAACAGAAAACGCTCAAGCATTTGTTCCGCGGTGATGACATCGCCTTCCGCCGTTTTGACGATTTCAGCCGTCTCTTTTATATATTCAATGACTTTCATATCACCGTTCATTTCGCTGTGGTCCTGGGTGTAGTAGCCGATCCGGACCGTCTGCCCGATGGTGATATTGCCGCTGTCAGGCTGAATTCTGCCGGCGAGGCTGTTTAAAAGTGTCGTTTTCCCGATTCCGTTCGGCCCGATGATGCCGATTCGTTCCCCCGGGATGACAAGCTCATTAAACTGACTGATCAGCGCTTGGCCGTTATAGGTAATGGCGACGTTATCGGCTTCGATCACCTGTTTTCCGAGACGGTGGGAGCCGATCGCGAAATCGAGTGATCCGGAGACTGCCGGCCCTTTTTGCTCTTTGAGCGCCTCCGCTCTGTCCACTCTCGCTTTTTGTTTCGTCGAGCGCGCTTTCGCCCCTCTTCTGAGCCACGCCAATTCGCGGCGCAGGAGGTTTTGACGTTTTGTTTCTTTCTGCTCCGCCAGCGCTTCCCGTTCGGCCCGTTTTTCCAGGAATACTTCATAGTTTCCTTTATACGTATAAAGGCTGCCTCTCTCAAGCTCGTAAATTCTGTTCGTCACCCTGTTCAGAAAATATCTGTCGTGCGTGACAAGCATAACGGCGCCCGGATATTGCGATAAGTAGCCTTCCAGCCATTCAATCGTTTCATTGTCCAAGTGGTTTGTCGGTTCATCCAAAATGAGCAGGTCAGCCGGCTGGATGACGTTTTTCGCAATCGCGACGCGCTTTCTCTGGCCGCCGGACAGCTCGCTGACATCCTTCATCAGATCGGTGACGCCAAGTTTGGTTAAAACCGTTTTGGCTAACGTATTCGCCTCCCACGCATCATTCGCGTCCATTCGGGCCTGCGCATCAAGCAGCTGTTTCTGGCGCTGGTCATTTTCCGGTTCTTCATTCAGCGCCTGAAGCGCTTTTTCGTATTCTCTCATCGTTCTCATGACGGCTGATCCGCCGGAATAAATATGTTCAAGAACGGTTTGTCCGGCCGGAAGATCAGGGTCCTGATGCAAAAACTCAATATGCACGTTTCCTGAGGCCGTAATCTCGCCTTCCTCCGTTGATTCAAGGCCGGCAATGGTTTTCAGAAGCGTAGACTTCCCCGTTCCGTTCGGGCCGATTAAACCGATTCTTTCATTCTCTTCAATATGAAAGGAGATATGGTCGAATAATGTCTTATCTCCGTATGTTTTATAAAGGTTTTCCGCTTTTATGATGCTCATGGTCCCTATCAATCCTCACGTAAGTTCATGTGTTCATTTTAAATCAGGCGCTGGAATAAAACTAGTAAAAGGACAGACAAATTTCTTGGAAGAGATCATTTTGTCCGAAGAATGTTTCCGCCTCTCCTTTTATACACTGGAGGTGAAGAGGTGATGACATGATCAGCGTCAGTTTGTGCGTTATCGTGAAAAATGAAGAGGAAGTGCTTGCGGGCTGTCTTGATTCCGTCAAAGACATTGCGGATGAAATTGTGATTGCTGATACGGGCTCGACCGACCGGACGAAAGAAATCGCGGCCCGTTATACGGATAAGATTTATGATTTTGAATGGATCGATCACTTTGCGGCCGCCCGTAACTTTGTGTTTTCGAAAGCGGAAATGGATTATATTCTGTGGCTGGACGCCGACGATATATTGACGGAAAAGGACCGTGAAAAGCTGATTGAACTGAAGGCGTCGCTTTCAAAAGAGGTGGACGCGGTATCCATGTATTATCACGTCGGCTTTGATGATCGGGGAGAGGTCAGCTTCAGATACCGCCGCAACCGACTCGTCAAGCGTGAAAAAGGGTTCCGCTGGATCGGAGCCGTGCATGAGTATCTTGAAGTATACGGAAACATCATAGAAACCGATATTGCCGTCACACACCGGAAATCCGAGAAAAAGCACTCGCCTCCCTCAGACCGCAACTTGAAGATTTATGAGAAAATGGCGGAAAACAGTGAAACGATGACACCGCGCGATTTGTTTTACTTCGCGAATGAATTAAAGGATCACGGCCAGTATCAGCGCGCCATCACGTATTATCACCATTTTCTTTCCACAAAACAGTGCTGGATCGAAGACGAGATCAGAACGTGCCAATATCTATCCGATTGCTACAGGGCGGTCGGCCATGAAGAGGCCGCCATGACGTCTCTCTTAAAATCATTTCTGATCGATTGTCCGCGGCCGGAGTTCTGCTGCAGGCTCGGCGACTATTTTGCGGAGAAACGGCAATACCGGCAGAGTGTGTTTTGGTATGAGCTCGCCCTATCCGCCAAAAGCAGTGATGCAGGCTTTACCCAGCTCGAATATTCCACCTGGTATCCCCATCTGCAGCTCTGCGTCTGCCACTGGCAGCTCGGCGACAGAGAAAAAGCGAAGATTCATAACGACAAAGCCGCCTCCTATCATCCGTCACATCCGAGTGTCCTGTATAATCAAAACGTGCTCGGCACATAACATCGAAAAAAAGAGCTGCCCCGTATGAAGGGCAGCTCCTTATTGATTACGCTGTCGGAATTCCTCCGCTTACACTGTAAATTTGGGATGTCACATAGCTCGATTCTTCTGAGGCCAAAAAGACATAAATCCCTGCTAGCTCCGCCGGCTGTCCGGCGCGGTTTAATGGAACGGCAGGTGTTTCCTTGCCGAATTTCGGAATGTTTTCACCGGGCTGTCCTCCCGAAATCTGCAGAGGCGTCCAGATCGGCCCCGGCGCTACCGAGTTGACTCTGATTCCTTTATTTGCCAGCTGTTTTCCTAAGCCGACGGTAAAACCGATAATGGCATGTTTCGTCGCGGCATAATCCAACAGCATCGGGCTTGGATTATACCCTTCTACGGACGTTGTCGTGATAATAGACGCGCCTTCCGGCAGATACGGAAGCGCGGCTTTGACGAGCCAATACAGCGAGAATACGTTGACTTCAAATGTTTGATAGATTTGTTCTGTGGCAAGATCGCTGATATCATCCACTGCCTGCTGATTGCCGGCGACAAGAGCGAGCGTGTCAAGACCGCCAAGCTCTTGATACGCTTTTTCCGCCAATTCTCCGCAAATCGCTTCATCGCTTAAATCTCCCGGCAGCAGAACGGCTTTTCTTCCCTCTTTTTCAATTAACGCTTTCACTTCTTCGGCATCCGGCTGTTCCTCAGGCAGATAGTTAATGGCCACATCCGCCCCTTCCCGGGCATAAGCAATCGCGGCGGCCCGGCCGATACCTGAATCGCCGCCGGTGACGAGGGCTTTTCTTCCCTTCAGCTTGCCGGCTCCTTTATAGCTCGTTTCACCGCAGTCCGGCACAGGCTTCATCTCTTTTTGCAAACCGGGCGGTTCTTGATATTGTTTTGGAAATTCATCATGATCATATTTCGTCAGCGGGTTGTGCAGATTTGCATCAGACATACAAGACTCTCCTTTATCATGGGTGATGTATTCGTATGTGTACCCCTTTAGCATGACGGATCAAACGTGTAAGTGCAGTTTCCGATTGATAAAGGAAAAACAAAAAAGGAGCCCGTAAGCTCCCTTTTTTTATGACTCTCCGAGTACGTTTTCAGCCATTTTCGCTAAATGCTGGGCGCTTCCCGAAATTTCCTGCATCGTGGCAGAAATTTGTTCAACCGCCGCCGCTTGGCCGTTTGTGTTCTGGTTGATGGATTCAATAGAGTCCTCCAGCCCTTTCAGCAGGCTGTGGATTTTTTTCGTAATCTGGTCAATTTGGCCGACGTTGTCTTTTGAATGAGTGGCAAGCTTGCGGATCTCATCCGCCACCACGGAAAAGCCCTTGCCGGATTCTCCTGCTCTCGCGGCTTCAATGGCCGCATTCAAACCGAGCAGATTGCTTTGATCCGAGATGCCCTTGACAGTGACGGAAATGTCGGCGATTTCTCCCGCGCTTTCACTGACTTGTTTCGCCTGAGCGGAAATTCCGGTCATCTGTGCTGAGAAACCGCTGATGGATTCTGAGATATCCGCGATGGCCGAAGCGGTCTGTTCCACGACGGCGGACAGGCTTTCAGCGACATCATGAAGCTTGGCTGATTTTTCAAGGCTCGTGCCGAGACCGACGCCGCCGATGACTTTTCCGTTTTCATCGTGAAGCGGAATCGCTCTGGCGATCAGCGGAAATCCGAACAGCTCTTTCGGCACCATGCTTGTCTTCTTCTGATTCATGCGGATCGCGTCTGTAATGATGTCCCCTTTTTGCAGCGGGTCTCCCGGCTTTACATTAAGAGAAAACGTTTTAGCCGGAATATTCACGATTAATTTTTCTGTATCATAAATTCCGATGGTGATGTCATCTTGGATCAGGCTGTTTAAAAAAGGCGCAACTTTGACAAATGCGTCAAGCAGGCTGTGCGTTTGCTGCTCCGTCTGTATACTCATTTCTTTCACTCCTTCTTAATATGGGAATTGCCGTTTTTCATGCTGAACCGAAATCCATTTCAGCGTGGTGAATTCTTCAAGGCTCCATTCACCGTTCAGCCTGCCGAGACCTGATTGCTTCTCGCCGCCGAACGCGACGTTCGGTTCATCATTAATGGTCGTATCGTTGACGTGAATCATGCCGGTTTCGATCCGCTTAGCAAACTCAACGCCGCGCTCAACGTTTGCCGTATGCACGGCTCCGCTTAAACCGAACGGTGTCGCGTTTGCGATGCTTACCGCTTCATCCTCCGTTTCAAATGGCATGATGCAGACGGCCGGTCCGAACAGCTCCTCCTTCGCAATGCTCATCTCAGGTTTCACATCTTTTAAAATGACGGGCTCAGCGACCGTTCCGCTGAATCGGCCGGACAGCACCGGAACCGCTCCCTCTTCTATCGCTTTTTCGACAGACCGTCTCAAACCTTCCGCCTGTCTCTCATTGATTAAAGGGCCGATAACCGTATCAGGGTCCATCGGATCGCCGACTTTCAGCGATGACACTTTCGCTTCGTAAAGCTCTGTAAATTTGTCATATACAGATGTGTGAACGAGCACGCGGTTCGCCGACATACAGATCTGGCCTTGATGCGTAAACCGGCTGAATACGGCCGCATTGACGGCGTATTCAAGATCAGCATCCTCAAGCACGATCAGCGCGCTGTTTCCGCCAAGCTCCAACAGCGGTTTTTTAAAGTGTTTGACCGCAAGCTGTCCGATATAGCTGCCCACTCCGGTTGAGCCTGTAAATGAGATTATCCGCGGGACGGGATGCTCAACAAAGCTGTCGCCGATCTCCCCGATATCCGTCACGATAACATTCAGCAGCCCGTCCGGTACGCCGGCCGCTTCAAAAATTTTCGCGATAAGCGTTCCGCCGCAGATCGGTGTTTCTTCATGAGGCTTCAGCACGACGCCGTTCCCCGCGCCGAGTGCCGGCGCAACAGATTTCATCGAAAGGAAAAACGGGAAATTAAACGGGCTGATCACCCCCACGACTCCGGCGGGTATTCTGTACAGCCTGTTTTCTTTTCCGTCAATCGTGGACGGGAGAATTTTCCCTTCCATCCGCACCGGAAATGTTGCGGCTTCTTTTATCATATTTTTGACAAGTCCGATTTCAAACTCAGCCTTCAGCCGTGTTCCGCCAAGCTCCTCCATGATTAAGTAAATAATCGCTTCTTCGTGCTCTTCAATGAAAGAAACGGCTTTTTCCAAAATGGCCCGCTTTTTAAAAGGGTTTACTTTGTCCCATTCTTGTTTCGCAAGAGCCGCGGCGCGATATGCCGCATCCACGTCATCAGACGTCGCTTTTTGGAATGAGGTGATGACTTTTTGAGTATAAGGATTTCTGTTTTCCAATACGTTCCGGCTGCTCCCATCCCTCCATCGGCCGCCGATAAACTGCTTATTTAGTTCTTCATATTGAAACATGTAAAACATCTCCCTTTCACCGAAACTTGAAATTAGTTGATGAGTCATCTTTTGTATCGGTCTTAAGGTGAGAAAATTGAACTATTTCACAATAAAATTCCCGTTCCTTCCGTGCATCGACGCTTTTTAGCTTTGTCCTTTTAAAGTGGAAAATTCTTTAATTGACTGCGAGAAATTTCGACAATATAATACAAACGTCAGTGTATATAATGATAAGAATATTATGAATTTTCAGGAGGACCCATATGTCTTTACTATTTCGGAAAAAGCCGCTGGCCGACTTAAAGGCCCAGAGCAAACAGACCAGCCTGTCCCGCTCGTTAAGCGCTTTTGACTTGGTTTTGCTCGGAATCGGCTGTGTTGTCGGCACGGGGATTTTTGTGATTACCGGGACTGTGGCCGCGACAGGCGCAGGACCGGCTTTGATTCTGTCGTTTGTGCTCGCGGGCCTTGCCTGCGCGCTCGCCGCGTTTTGTTATGCGGAATTTTCTTCATCCATTCCGATTTCAGGCAGCGTATATACGTATTCATATGTTACTCTCGGGGAGTGTCTCGCGTTTTTAATCGGATGGGACTTAATGCTTGAATATGTCATCGCGCTCGCCGCCGTCGCAACCGGCTGGTCATCCTATTTCCAGTCGCTTCTTGCAGGCTTCGGGCTGCATCTTCCGGAGGCGCTGACCGCCGCACCCGGCAGCAAAACGGGTGCCGTGTTCAACCTGCCGGCCGTTATCATTATTTTGGTCATTACCGCGATTGTTTCAAGGGGCGTGAAAGAAAGTACCCGCTTTAACAATGTCATTGTATTGATGAAAATTGCGATCATTCTGCTGTTTATCATCGTCGGTTTCGGCTACGTGAAACCGGAAAACTGGTCGCCGTTTATGCCGTTCGGAATGAAAGGCGTCATCACGAGCGCCGCGACCGTTTTCTTCGCGTATCTCGGATTTGATGCCGTGTCAAACGCGTCGGAAGAAGTGAAAAACCCGCAGAAATCAATGCCGGTCGGAATCATCGGCGCGCTTGCCATCTGCACCGTCCTTTACATTACGGTATCGCTCGTCCTGACGGGAATGCTTTCGTACACCAAGCTGAATGTCGGAGATCCGGTATCTTTCGCGCTCCAATTTGTCGGCCAGAACAAAATAGCAGGCATTATTTCCGTCGGCGCGATTATCGGGATTACAACGGTCATGCTCGCTCTGCTTTACGCTCAGGTGCGCCTTACATTTGCGATGAGCAGAGACGGCCTTTTGCCCCGCATGTTTTCCAAGGTTCACCCGCATTTTAAAACACCGTTTCAAAACACATGGGTGACGGGGATCATTGCCGCCGGGATCGCAGGTTTTATTGATCTGGGAACCTTGGCGCATCTCGTCAATATGGGAACCTTGGCGGCCTTTACGGTCATTGCGATCGCCGTCATCGTTTTAAGAAAGAAACATCCGGAGATCAAATCTTCCTTCCGTGTTCCTTTCGTGCCTTTTGTGCCGATCATCAGCGCATGCTTATGCCTGTATCTCGCAAGCAGCCTGCCGGGCGTGACATGGCTCGCCTTTGTCATCTGGATCGCCGCCGGGATCGTCGTTTATATGATGTATTCGAGAAAACACAGCTTGTTAAATAAATAAAAAGGGAGGCTCTTTTTTCTGTTTGAGAAAGAAGAGCCTTTTTTGCACTTGATAATTCATTCACCTTATGAATAATATGGTGTATGCTTCGTTTACATAAAAAGGAGGAGA
The DNA here is from genome assembly GCF_003676355.1 of Bacillus sp. L75. Lineage (NCBI taxonomy): Bacteria > Bacillati > Bacillota > Bacilli > Caryophanales > Bacillaceae > Bacillus > Bacillus sp. L75. The sequence goes on along the minus strand of NZ_ML064907.1, from coordinate 138,349 downwards.
ATCACTTTGGCAATTGCCGCCCCGCTTAAAGAAAAACCTGTCCATCGTCCCGAGACAACCATGTATTCTATTTTGTTCATTATCGGGATCTGTCATCTGCTGAACGATTCACTGCAAGCGGTGATTCCGGCGATGTTTCCGATTTTGGAACGTTCCATGAATCTTACATTTACGCAGCTCGGAATTATCGCCTTTACGCTGAATATGGTGTCTTCCGTGATGCAGCCCGTCATCGGCTGGTATACGGATAAACGCCCGATGCCGTATGCCTTGCCGCTCGGACTCACCGCAAGCATGCTCGGCATTTTAGGTCTCGCGTTCGCCCCGTCTTTTCTGACGATTTTATGCTGTGTCTTTTTTATCGGCCTTGGCTCCGCCGTCTTTCATCCTGAAGGATCGCGTGTCGCCTACATGGCCGCCGGCGAAAAGCGCGGCTTGGCGCAATCGATTTACCAAGTCGGAGGGAATACCGGCCAGGCGATGGCGCCCTTGATTACCGCGCTGATTCTCGTTCCGCTCGGTCAATTCGGCTCTGTCTGGTTTACACTTGTCGCCGCAATCGCTGTGCTGTTTCTCATCTATATCGCCAAATGGTATAAAGGCCGCCTTATTCATTTGCGCGCCGTAAGTAAAAAATCACCGGCCTCCGCTGTGCAGACCGTGATTACAAAACCGATTATTCTCGCCCTTATCATGATTATCTTCTTAATTTTCGCGCGCTCCTGGTATGTGAGCGCGATCGGCAACTTTTATACGTTCTATGCGATGAATGCCTATCATGTCAGCATTCAGCAGGCACAGAGCTACATCTTCGTCTTTTTATTTTTCGGAGCTGTCGGAACGTTTCTCGGCGGGCCGCTTGCAGACCGTTTCGGAAAGCGGAACGTCATCTTCGTTTCGATGATAGCATCGGCTCCCTTGACGATTTTCCTTCCGTTTGCGGGGCCTGTCATCGCCTATGGCGTACTGGCGCTGATCGGTGTTGTTCTGATGTCCAGCTTCTCCGTGACTGTTGTCTACGCGCAGGAGCTTGTTCCAGGCAAAATCGGAACGATGTCAGGGCTTACGGTCGGGCTCGCCTTCGGAATGGGCGCGATCGGAGCCGTTGCGCTCGGAGCTCTTATTGATTCAGCGGGATTGACGCCGACCATGACAGCCGTCGCCTTTCTGCCCGTTTTAGGTCTGCTCGCCTTTGTCCTGCCGAGCGACAAAACATTAAAAGAATGGCATTCATAAAAACAATCCCTGCCGAAAAGGCAGGGATTTTATGTTTCAACCGTATAAAAATGAGTGTCAGGAACCGCATACTTCGGAATAAACCCGTCTCTGAAATCAGGAAACGCTTTTTGAATTTCATCAATCCATTTTTTTACGTTTTTGATGTACGGCACGTAAATCATATTGACTGTCGCCTCGTCATCAATGTGATAGTACCAGCACAGATTGAATTCGTTCTCCGTGACGAGCGTAAAGCCTGAAAAATGATAAAAAATCAGCGGGGTGTCATTGACATATACAGCCCCGCCGCGCAGGCTGACGTCATATTGCTCAATATTCCACAGCGCCGCATTCGCGCCGATCGACTCCGTGACATGAACGTCTTCAAACTGCGCGGGCCACTTTTCAACATACCTTTGGTCACCGTATGTCTTTTTTTCTTCATTCATCTCCACCGTACAATAGGAGATGCAATCCTGTCTCCACTGCCAGACCGCCCGATACGCTTCCCCGGTATTCCGCGCGCCGACAAACCCGGTGTTGTACTGCCCCGTCAGCTTGTAATAAGACGCAAACCGTTCTGAATTGCGGTGATCCGTCAGAAAAAGGGAAGCATCCGGCTTTTCCGCAAACAACTCGCCCGCATCTGAGAAGAAAAAGAGATCGGTGTCCAAGTGGGCAAAATATTCGGCTCCATCATACTCCGTCATCACATGGAACAGAAATGCCGGTTTCAGCGTCCAGCAATATTCATGAAACGTCCGTCCGCCCTTTGCTTCAAGCAGCTCCGGGTCCTCCATTTCATGGAGCTGAACCGCCGTGACATGTTCCCACGGCACCTGCTGAAGCAGTTCGTACGCTTTCTGGTCGACACACAGCACATACAGATGAAAATCCCGGCAATGCTCATGGAGAGAATGAATCATCGGCATCAGTTTAAAGATATGCGTTCTGGAAACAATGGTTGAAAAATGATATTTACTCACCATATCACATCCAATTTATTTAAGATCCACATGCAGTAAATCAGCAGCCAGCGCTTTGAACGCCCTTGCAAAGTGCGTGACGCCCAGCTTTTTTTCCGCTTTTGCCAAAAGCTTTCCGACCTCCGGCAGATTGAAGCTGTTCGCCGTGATCCGCGGGCTTTTCGTCTTCCAGTCCGGGTCGAGGTTGCGGTCTTTAACCGCGTGCAGCAGCTCGAGAAAAATGTGCAGCAGGCTTTCATATTTCTCATAATCAAGCAGCACTTCGATGTCTGCCATCATGCTGTTGGTTAACTCCGCGTCAAACGGGCCGTTAAACGCGAGGTGCACGTCAAGCGAACGAATGTCATTGTACTTGTCGCACATGTACGCGATATTCGCCCTGATATCATCAACGGAAGCGCAGTTGCTCGGATGCTCCTGATGGACGCTCATGATATCGCGCCGCAGCTGAAATCTCATTCCCGACTGATGAAGCCTGATGCCGAGATCATAATCTTCAAAGCCGTATCTGACAATGCCTTCATCAAACAGCCCGAGATCTGCCACGTGCTGTCTCTTGACTGACGAATTGTTCGTAATGAAAAAACGCCACGGCAGACGGTAGCCTTTCAAATCATCTCCGTATTTTTCCAAAATGCTTTTCAGCACACGGATAAAGTCGGTATCTAAATCAAAGCATTGGTCAAGAAAACTTCCGTCTCTGATGTCACTTTCATCAAGGAGCGGCTCTTTATCGCCCGGCAGCTCTTCATACAGTTCGGCGAGTTTCTCTTTATGCTCTTTTTCAAAACGGTCATAATAAAAGCTGTAAATCCGCTTCCAGAACATACCGCATACGACTAAATCGTCCCGGTTCTCATGAGCCTTGATATGCTTCGCCACCAAATCCTTTTCGGCAAGCATGTCGCTGTCATGGAAGATCAAAATATCGCCTCTGGCATTGCGGACCGCCTGATTCCGTCCGTAAGCGATCCCTCTGTTTTCTTTAATTCTCACAAAAATCAGCGGAAAATTCGCGCTGAATGATTCAAGCATGGATAAGGTTCCGTCTTCCGAACCGTTGTCAGCCACAATCACTTCGAACGGCTCTGTGCATTCCTGTTCATTCAGGGACAGCAGGCTGTTATAAAGCCGCTCCTTGGAATTATATGCGGGAACAATGACGCTTGCCTTCACTTTTCGTTCACTTCCTGTATATGATCATTTATTTGTTATCATCCTCAGATGCAAAGCCGCTGAACTCCGGGCAGACGGCGCTGACCGTCCCGATCACCCGCTTCAGAATGTCCTGATAAAGCTGATGGACAAACGGCAGGTCGGTCCGGTCCGTCTCATGAATCTGCCGAATGTCGCCGGCTGTAACGATCCGGTATCCGCTGAAATGATAGAAAATCAGCGGACTTCCGTCTTCGAGCACAAGACGCCCGTCCTTCCATGAAAACGTGTGGCGGCCGTAATTCCAATGGCCGATATTCACGCCGGGCGTGGTGATGTCACACACATTCGGGAACAGGCCGGACATGTAATCCAAGTAGCCTTGATCTCCGAATTTTCCTTCGCCCGGCGCATTTTTGCATTCTTCCAGGCAGCGTTCTTTCCACCATCTGAGACAATCTGTGCCGGCACTGTCGGTTTTGAAGCTGAGAAAACCGGAATTATACCGGCCTAAAAGACGCTGCAGCATGTCGATTTCCTGTTTTCCAAATGAGGGAATGACGATATCGCCCCGTGACAGAAGCACCGAACAATCCGGCTGATTGTCAAAAATCGCGCGCGGATCAGCGAAGAAAAACAAATCGGCATCAATGTACGTGACACGCTCTAATTCCGGATGTCCGTCCAGCACGAATTCGAGAAATACCGGCTTCACCGTCCAGCAGTATTCGCTCTGATCCCTCGTCCGCTTCAGTTCAAGGAGCTCCTCATTTTCCAGTGCGGACACCTGAATCAAGGTGACATTATCCTGCCGCATTGCCTGAAGCACGTCATAGGTGTCTTGGTCCATACACAAAGTAAAAATGGGGGCGTCCGCCTGAACCGCTTTCAATGAGCCGAACAAAGCGATAGCCTGATACAGCCTTCCTTTTGATAAAACTGTGCAATATGCGCTTGTCACGTCTTTCTCTCACCTCTGTTTCTGTTACTTTTGAAAAAAGGCTTTATACCATTTGATCGTTTTTTCCAATCCTTCATCAATGGTATGTGCGGGTGTCCAATTCAGAAGCTTCCTCGCCTTTTCCGCCGATAAATATTGGTGCTTGATTTCATGGCTTCCCTGGTTGAGCACTTTCGGCTTGAGGTCACTGTCCATGGCCTTAAGAATTTTTTCTACAAGCTCCAGCACCGTCAGCTGAATCTCATTGCTGAAGTTGAACGCTTCTCCCGCAAGATTGAGCTCCTCCATCTTTTCCGCCAGCAAAAGGTATGCCTCGACCGCATCCTCGATGTAAAAATAATCACGGATAAATGTGCCGTCGCTGCGGATTTCCGGCGCTTCACCGTTCAGCACGAGCTGAATCGTCTGCGGAATAATCCGGTTGAAGTTCAAATCTCCGCCGCCGTACAAGTTGCCGCAGCGCGTAATACAGACCGGAAGTCCGTACGTATTAAAATATGTGTGGCTTAACAAATCGGCACAGCTTTTTGATACGTCATACGGATGTTTGCCTTGAAGAGGCATGTTTTCATCGTACGGCAGTGTCGGCTGGTCGCCGTACGCTTTATCACTGGACGCGACGATCACCCGCTTGATGAGCGGATGCCTGCGGCACGCTTCAAGGATGTTCCATGTGCCAAGAATATTGGCTTCAAATGTGGAAATCGGATTGCGGTTTGCGACGCCGACGATCGCCTGAGCGGCTAAATGAAAGACCGTGTCAATTTCATATTCGCCCAGCGCCCGCTCAATCACATCCAGATCTTCAAGCGCGCCCTGCACGATATTCATTTGCTTCACTTGTTCTCCCTGATACAGGTTCGACTTGGGTACAGTGTCACGGACAAGTCCCGTCACATTGGCCCCCTGATCGATCAGTTCCTTCACCAAGCAGCTTCCTAAAAGACCTGTACATCCCGTCACAAACACATTTTTATTTTTCCAGAAACTCAAACTTGATCACCATACCTTCCATACATGTTGTCCCCGGTCCCACATCTTGTTGATTTCCAGCAGGTTTTTATACGTATCGATCGCCGTCCAGAAACCGTAATGCCGGTATACCGCCAATTCGCCGTCTTTCGCCAGCTCTTTCAGCGGTTCTTCTTCAAACATGACATCCCTGTCTTTCGGCAGATACTCAAATACCTTCGGGCTGAGTACGAAAAATCCGCCGTTGATGATGCCGTCACTCGAGGTTTTTTCAGAAAAGCTTTTCGCCATGCCGTCTTCAACCGTCAACGTTCCGAATTGCGAGGACTTTTCTATACCGGTGACGGTCACCGCTGCCCCTTTTGATTGATGATAGCTGATCAGATGAAACAGGTTGATGTTGGCCAGTCCGTCCCCGTACGTCATAAGAAAGGTTTCATCACCGATGATGTCCTTTGCCTGTAAAAGCCGCCCCGCTGTCTGCGTGTGTTCCCCCGTGTCTAAAAAAGTGATTTTCCACGGCTCGGATTTTCCCAATATCCGTACTTCTCCGGTAGAGCTGTCCAGCGTCATGCTGTGATTCTTCCAGTCATAATCTAAGAAATATTCCTTAATCATCTCTCCTTTGAAACCAAGAAGCAGGATAAATTCGTTCACGCCATAGTATTGATAGAGTTTCATAATATGCCATAGAATCGGTTTGCCGCCTATCATGGCGAGCGGTTTGGGACGTTCATTGGTGATTTCGCTCATTCTCGTTCCTTTTCCGCCGCAGAGAATGACTGCTTTCATCTCTACCCCTCTTCTCTGTGAATATTGGATTCGAAACCGCCCGTATAAGAGAAACAACCCGATAATTTGTCCGATTCTCTATCACCGGTTTCAAAATCTACTGTAAGATATGAGAGATTGGCGCCCTTTGTGACCAAAAGCTCTCTCTTTTTTCAGATTGGTGAAGATACACACAAAAAAAGAGCCTCACGGAAATTCCGTAAGGCTCTTTCTATTATTTATTATCCTGATTCAGCTTTTCTTTGCCGTAATGATATTTAGACGGATCAACCGGCGTAAAGTCGCTCAATTTGTGGAATCTGAGCAAGTCTTTGTACATCACGCTGTCAGACAGCTTCAGCTGCTCTGTGACTCTGGCTTTCAGGTTTTTCGTTTCCTGATTGCCTTTCAGTTCTTTTCCTGTCTTCGTATCGTATACGACATTGGAGATGGAAGTATATTTCGGCGTGACGTAATCTCCGTTACGGAACGTCACCGTATCATCATGGTCTTTCGAGAAGAGATCGGTGCCGAAATTAATATATTTCTTAGAATCGATGCCTTCCAAGTGAAGGATCGTCGGCACAACGTCCATTTCACCGCCGTACGTATGGTTCACCCCGCCTTTTTTGCCGGGGATGCGAAGCATAAGCGGCACACGCTGATTCTGCGCGTTTTGATAAGGCGTAATTTCTTTGCCGAGAATTTCTTTCATCGCGCGGTTATGGTTTTCAGAGATTCCGTAGTGGTCTCCGTAAAGCATAATCACCGAGTTGTCATATAAACCGGATGACTTCAGATCTTTAAAGAACTGTTCAAGCGCCTCGTCGAGATAACGCGCCGTCTGGAAATAGTCATCCACAGTCGCGTCGCCCGTTTTCGCTTTTTCGATCGTTGCGTCTTTTTCATCAAGCGTAAACGGATAATGGTTCGTCAGCGTCAGCAAATGCGCGTAGAACGGCTGTTTCAGCGATTGAAGCTTCGGAATGGATTCTTTGAAGAATGGTTTATCCTTCAGTCCCATATTGACAAGGTTGTCATCAGACATATCGTATGTGCTGGCGTCAAAGAATTTATCGTAGCCGATATGTTTGTAAATCTGGTCACGGTTCCAGAATGATTTGTAGTCACCGTGTAAAACGGCGCTTGTATAGCCCTCACTTTGGTCAAGGATGGCAGGAAGCGATTGATACGTGTTTTCCCCTTTTGTCACGAAGGCTGACCCTTCAGGCAGTCCGAACAGACTGTTATCCATCATCAGCTCGGCGTCAGATGTTTTACCTTGGCCCGTTTGGTGGAAAAAGTTATCAAAGTACGTCATGTCCTCTCCGCCGCGGGCGAGTTTATTCAGGAACGGCGTGACTTCTTTTCCGTCAAGTTTGTAGTTGATCAAAAACGATTGGAAACTTTCCAAGTGAATCTTAATAATGTTTTTGCCTTTGGCCTTGCCGAAATACTCGGCGTTCGGCTTCGCATAATGCGACGATGTGTAGTTTTCAACGCTCGTCAGGTCATCGCTGCTGGCATATGCCCGCTGGGATTCCGTCTGCGCCGTCTGTACGCCGTCATAAATCGTGTAATTATAAAGGCCTAAGTATTTTACAATGTAATTGCGGTCAAACGTTCTTGTCAGCAGCTCCGGGCGGTCCTCTTCGGCAATCGCCAGGTTCACGAAGAACAAAACAATACCCGTCACGATAATTAATGACGTATACCGTTTTTTCAGCTTGAATTCCTTCAGCTCACGTCTCCACACCAGAAGTGCGATTAAAATAATAATATCAACAAAGTATAAAATATCATGGCCGGACATAATGCTGAAGATGCCGTCTCCCATATTTCCCACATTACCGGATTGCTTTAAGTTCGGGAATGTCAAGAAATCATCGAAGAATCGATAGAATAGGATATTTGCATACAAAATAAACGTCATGATGAAATCAATAATCACCATGATAATCGCTGATTTGCGGCCTTTCGCAAACAATGCCAGTCCTAAAAAGAAAATGGCGCTTGAGAACGGATTGATCACAAGCAGAAACTGCTGCGTCGGACCCTTCACCCCAAGGTTGAATTCAGCATGATAGGCTAAATACGTTTTGGCCCAAAACAAAATAATAGCCAGTACAAAAAAACTAAGTCTGTAAGAAAATAATTTCTTCATGGCAACCTCTACTTTCCTAAACACTTTAAATCTGTATTCTTACTTTTTGCTTCAATTCCTGCTTTCCGAGCAAAACGAAAGCATCACACAGCCCCATAAACACACCATTTAAAAAAACGATATATTTATCATTCGTGTCATGCCCATTGAACATCTTATCCCGCCAGCCATTAGACGCAGGATATCCGTTCTTCGTTTCACATTTTTTTCTGGCATTAAAAGGTACCGTATCAGACCCGGTCTGAAAATAGGAGATACCAAATATAAGAATAACACAAACTTCTAAAAACGAAAAATGAATATCAAAGACAGCCGCCCAACAGGCGGGCTGAAGTTATTGTATGCAAAGGGGCTGAAAAACTTGAAGGTTTTTTTTGCTGATGTAAAAAAAGGACTGGAGTCATCCAGTCCTTTACCTGTCAAATTATCGCTTAGACCCTAAAGATATACAAAAATGCTTTCTTCACGTTTACCTTTTGTTTTTTATAATCCAACCATGCAGCAGAGCTGGCATTTGTGACTGCTTAAACTGTTCTCCAACACTGGTCCTTAACGCGTCTTGCAAATTTCTGTTTCTCATTAGCGAAAAAAATTGTGAACTGGTTTCATCAAACCCGCCAATAAAGGAATTACCCACCTGAAATGACACCCCATGTTGTTCTTTGGTCACAACATGCAGCAGCTGTTTAAATTCTTCCAGTGTTAAAGAAGCACGGTATTGATCTTTTAAATAGGCTTCTTCCTCACGAGATTGCGCTGTGTTAAGGCCCTCTCCCAAACTGTTCCTGTCCAAGTCTACAATATAGATACATGATTGATCTGATAATAGATGGATGAGTGTATTTACAATAGCAATAGGATTCTTAAAGAGTCCAAAACATAGATGTATGAATATAATGTCTTGCTTCTTAGACACATATTGCATAATATTTTCTGCATTTGAACATATAAAAGATGCATTAATACCGAGTTTTTTTGCTGAAGAAATTGCTTGGGCAGAGGAATCAATACCTGTCAGTTCGATCTTTTGAAACCGACTGTTCAAATATTGAATTACTTGCCCCTGTCCGCAACCAATATCTAATACAGAATACGGCTCTCTATTAAATTTACTGGAGTAAAACGACAGAAATGTTTCAATTGAAATACTTCTAATGGATGAGGTTTCCCTCTCATCATACCGAAAGCTCACTTTACTTTTCTCAGGATGAGAAAACCATGTTTGTGCTTGAATTCTGTTGGCTTCTGACTCTCTGACAATTGTTTCAATTTCCATATAACTGTGACACCTCCAAAGAGTTTACCACTCTGCTTGAGACATTGTCGGCGAAGATGTATTTATTTTCCTTTTGCTGACAGGACGAAAATACTGGATAGTTAAATTATGCACAATATGGAATGCAGCTACTGATAAAAAATCAAATTGTGCAGCTATTACAGCTATTACAGTAAATACAGTCATATAGGGGGCTGACTTTACACCACCAAGGGGAATATGGAGCAGTAAGAATCCTATCGAGCTAATACACGTACACAATAAGACAGAATCAAAGAAGTATAGTTTAAATAGAAAAGGAATACAAATTCTCCATATTAATTCCTCTGAAACTGCGCATAAAGGCAGGAAAATCAATGTATCAAGTTTATTTACTTTTCTTTTAACAAATACAACAGATTTGTTTTTACGCTTCCAGATAACATAAGGAAAAAAGAAACCTAGGGCACTAAATAATAAAACACCGTACGCATTATTGCTATGTATTAAAAAAAAGTTATCATCTAATAAGAAGATGCTGCAACACATAATTCCACCAAAAACGGTGATAATATCATAACTGCGCTGCGGTGTTATATGACGAGTCAGTTTATATTCCTTAGTTCTATGCTTGATTTGATACATAACTGTTAGCTTTGAAACATAGGGACCCATCAAATGAATCAGGATCCCTATAAAGATGCATACCCTTAACTCCATCATGTTCCTGCAACTAAAGTATATATAGGTGCATCGTCTACTCCATTATGGCCACCAATAAGATCCATGAGCTCATCATCTATAAACCCTCCGTATGGACGGCTCTGGATACATTGGGCTGTGGCCAATAAAATCATATTCTGCATCAGATGACCCGCTTCAATAAATATAAATCGATATGAACGATGGCCATATTTAAACCTTGACCTCCAAAAGCTAGCCGATATGATTACAGCGAAAGAAAAGTCCTTTACAGCTTCTTCTTGTAACATTATTCTTCCGAAATCCTCTTCAGAGTACTCACCTAGATGAACTAGGCCCTTTCGATAAGGATCAAAGTGATATAGACCTTTTTCCAAAGAATCCACCTTGTTGCTAACAACGTACAGATCCAACGGATAAAGAGCTCCGCCAGAAGGAATAGGGCGTCTAGGACCTTCAGGGCGCTCTATTAATCCATAACTACCCTGCAGAATGGTAGAAAGCTGTGATAATGTTGTACTACCACCGTTAAACTGTTCGATACTTCTCCTATTTCGAATAACTTCATCTAATGATACACTTGTCCTCAATGGGGAAGGTAATGTAATCAATGGCAAGTCATCAAATCGTTTACCTGCATGAGTAGCGATCTTCTGTAATGTTGCAGATCTCATTAGGCCTGCTACTCCTGGCGCGTCCCACGCCATAGAGCTTCGATAAACTTTCGAAGCCTCAAACCAGTTCTCAGAAGGATCATCAAATCTTAGTTTTTCATTGCCATAGACTACATCAACCAAATTAGTGGCATGCCTTTCAATCTCTTTCATTTCGTTAACCCCTTTCACCTTAGTATTTATGGGAATGGATGAGGTACTGGATTAAGTGTTTCGATTGTAAACGGCTCTGGTACTAACCCTAAATCGTAAGAATGTCGTAATATACGTTCTCCACCCAACATTCTTCCCCTGTAAAGGACATCTATAGGTTTAAACCCTGGAATGATGGACTTTACTACATAAGCTCCGGCATCTTTTATATCAGGACTTGTTAAATCAAATGTAGCCACTTTGAAACCTTTTTCATATAGGTGATCATTTAGACTATTCCAAAGTACATCAGGAGAACTATCATCGAATGACTTAAATTGGTTAACATCAACTAAAGTGCTGTTACTTGTAAGGAAATCAGCTTCCTTGACGATATCGGTTCCTGCGTAAAGCTTGATATGGTCCTCAAAACTATTGATATCCCTATTAAAATCCGCATTCACTAATGCGTTACCTAAACGTTGTTCCGTCTTGACCCAAGTTCTTGTATACATCCCTTCAATTGCTGCCTTTTCACAAGCCCTTTCTATTGAATAGGAGGAGGCGGCTCCAATTGCAAAAGGGGCTAAATTCGTATGAGGATTTCTGACAACTGCTAGCACAGAAGGAATACCTGAAAATACAGTCATATCAACTAAGTGCAGCCGCAATGATGTTGGTTTAATATATCTTTCATAAAAGCGTTTTAATCTCGGAGAAGAATTCACATCAATCTGGGGCAAGCTCAGCTTGTTATACCAGGTAAGCATAAAAGCATCCCGTTCAATCGTTTCAAATAAACCTGAAATTGCTGCTTCTACAAAGGTAATTCCGCAAGCAAGACCGTTACTTGTAGCATGACCTATATTAGTGTCCCCAGGCCATTCCGTATGATTGGCGATATGGATTAGTTGCCCTGGGGTCCATACCTCCTCATTTGTTTTCGCATATGTCCCTTTTCTCCACCACAGCTTAGTATTTTCATCCCAAACTTCATGAGGAAATATAGGATCTTTGAATTGAGTTGGAGCGTACAATTCCCAATCTTTATATCCAATGAAACGCTTATTCTCCTTCTCTAATTCCTTTTGTGATCCAAAACATACAACATCGGAATCAAATGGAAGATAAGCTGCACTATATCTTTCCACCGTTTCCCCAATAGCAGCTAGTCTTGCCGCAGCCGCATTATCCGATCCGCCTCCATTATAAGAATTAGAGGGGACTCCGAATAAAATTTTACTGTCTGTCCCATGAGCACCGTACGAGTGTCCCCAAACGTCATCTACATCGCGTAATTTCCGATACTCTCTTCTCACTATACCTACATATGGATCAGCAAGACTATCAAGGACTTTCCATGAATCTTCTAATGTCGTCCATTTACTCACCATAATTATTTGGGCACCTCGCCGTGATACCATACTTGAGGAAATCCTGTGTCAGCGGCAGGAGAACACTTTTGGCATCTCGGTACTCTATATACACGATGATTATCAACCGAAACTCCCCTGTCATCCAAATTGACAGTTATAAAACCACCTGGAACGGCGCTTGGTGCATAGTCTCTTAGTGTAATCCACTCTGTGACAAGATTATTCGCTATTCCTGCCTGTACCAAATGAACTGGCTGATTATATACCGGTTGTTTCGCAGCGTTGACTGGCTTGACCTTCATCAATTCTGAACGAAATACCTCATCTGAAAAGTTTGCTGATTTACGTAAGTTATAACAATGGAGACATGCAGACTTGTGCGGGATGAAAAATGGACCAACCCAAGCTGTCTGACCATCGTATGGAATAACACACAACCAAGGGACATGATCTTCTAATGATTGATCATTTACTTGTTCTAACAGCGGGTCCAAATGTGAAGCTGCTACAGCAATACGTATCGAAGGCTTCCCATTATCCGGTTTTTCTTTCCAATCTATGTTTAATCCTGTTTCCTGCAAGCTATTAGTAAGGGTTATTGCTAGGTTATTTTCCCCATGTGCTACAACTTCCACTATGCTTGTCTTTAATCTATGTAAGATCTGGTTGACTTTCACTTGCCCCCCTGCCCTCTCATATGCCAAAAAAGCAGTCATGTCAAAATTAGAAGTAGATTGTATACACAATCCGTTCGTCACCAGGAAATCGAAGACGTTTCTTAACTGTTCTTTCTCTAAGTTGAACCTTTGGTGCAGTTCTTCAATTGAGACTCCATTCTCACATACAAGATATTCTGAAATTGCCTCAAAGAATTCAACGATTCCTTCTCCATCAACTTTTGTAATGGATTGTGCTTTAAAGCTTAACAGGCTTCCTTCCAATTCTCCCAAAGTAATATGAGGAGATAATTTGAACCTTACAACCGTTTGAATAGATTGAGTTTGTTGAGACATCTGTATTCCTCCTTAATTAATTTGTTTATTTTCAAATAATTGAGCTGCATTTGGCGGATGCCCAATTATCTGTTCCAGAATATTAGTAGTTGGTTCTAATCGGTCATCGGAAGACAGTATCTGATATTCTACCAACCATTCTATTAGATCCAGTGGCATGTTATTTTGCATCAGCATCCTAATCGCTTCCTCTTTATTTTTACATTGTAAATCTATCTGCATCTCCAAATCTTGTTCAAATATATCTTTAAGTCTTTCCATACTAATAACTTCCGCTCCGGTTAGGTCAAAGGCTTTCCCTGCGCGAACATTTACATCTTTTTTTGAGATTAAGCATGCAGATGCAACATCTTGAGTGGAAATCCAATTTACGCCTACCGGAGAAAAAGCAGTGAGCAGTATTCCTGTGGCTGCTGCCCATCCTCTGTACAACTCGATTCCGATATCCAAAGGGGATGTTCTGTATAAAATACTTTTTTTATATTTTTGTAGTAACTCTGTTTCCACGTAACCCAATTCATCATTCAAATTATATCTCCGGTTTGAAAGTATGATTGTTTCTGCATCCAAGTCAAAAGAGTTGATGAAAGAATCACTTTCGTACTTTATTGATCCGCCTAAATCTACAATCTGCAATGGATAATCATGGAGCTCAGCCGCCTTATCCTCCAATATTTGTTTCAGGGGTTCCCTAACTCCCATGTAGTGAATTTTCACGTCCAATACCTCCTAATCAATAATCTCACTCGATCAATCTCATGATTTGTCATCAGAAAGATAAGCAAAAAGTTAATATAACCAATTAATACTTAATATGGAAATTATAAATTTGATAATCACCGTAAATAAATGTCTTAACAAAAGATGGTTGAACCATAACAGTTAGGACAGTGCAGCAGCAAATAGAAAACAGCATACAAGATTAAGTTAGTTAGGATCAGAAGTTAAATACCTTTCTTAAAAGTAAACAAAGGATGGTGTCTTGAGAAAAACAAATAAGTTAATAACGTATTACTTCCTCCTACTTTAGCCTGGTTCATCTCTCTGCGACAAAATAATACAGGGAGTTACGAATACACAAATATCATTAAATCAGTTATTGATTTTGTAATACTATCTGAAGAAGCTTCGAAGAATGCTGAGGTAATACAAAGAAGAGTAAATCTTTCGTAGGTGACACCAGAATCATTACAATACCAATGGGGTACAAGAAACCCTTAGTAAATTTAAGCTTTATTCTAAGCAGTCGGGCAGTCATCCCTTTTGTCCAACAGACAAAGCTCAAGCTTCCTTGAAGTTTGACATTTCCTGTTAAGAATCCACCCAAAGCCCCGATCAGCCTATGCGATTCGCCTGAATTGGCTTAGCTTTAACTTCAAACAACGTTTCCTTTTTCCTAACAAGTTGGGTTATTCCGCTTAAAAAATAGTATTTATTCCCATAACCCTATTAAAACACATACTTTCCCTCTGATCAAATATAAAATTCAGAATTATTAATTTCATTTTTAACTAAATTTAGAGTGATTCAGCTTCTTAAACCAAATTGCTCATTATAAATCCATTATCTATATCACAAAAAATTACATATTTGGGTTGACAATATTGTCCATATAAATCACAATATGGTACATATCGGTAAATTCTTTGTCGATAAATTTTATGGAGGAGGTAACAATTATGACTCAAATTAAAGTGCCAACTGCTCTTATTGCAAGTGTACACGGAGAAGGTCAACATTTATTCGAGCCAATGGCTGCACGCTGTACCTGTACCACAATCATCTCTAGTTCATCTACGTTTTAACCTCTAAGACAAATAGACCAATAAGATGATTCTTATTGGTCTATGCTTCTTTATATTAAATTTAAATTAATTCTACTGAATGTAATGAAGTCCCCTCTTCTTGCAGTATACGGTATGTTGTTTTATCCATTTTGCCTCCTGTAATTTTAACGTTTGCAATATCACAAGATTCAAACCGAATATTAATTAGATTGCAGTTCGTAAAGGATACTTTCTTTAGATAGCAGTTCTTGAAGAACGTATGCAGGATGGAGGTATCTGTAAAATTGACTTTTGGCAGGTGACAACCGATATAAAGCATATACTCAAGTTTACATGTGTCATAATTTGACTGGCTGAGATCACTTTTTTTAAATGTCGATTCTATGATGGCGGAGTCTTTACATGAGAAATTCTTGAAGTAGCAGTTTTTGAAGACAGAGTGTTCGACATCGATATTCTGAAGAGTTGCACTTTTAAAGTCACTGAGATAGTACTCGGCATTTACCGGCTCAAAATCCTCCGTTTTTTGCAAATTCTTATTTATAAACGTCTTTTTTTTGAGTTTTAATACATTGGATTTATCTATATTCAGGTCACTGGTATCGACCGCCAAGCTTTTGGATTCTATTTCGCGTATAAGCAACTTCTCAATATCCAGCTTTGTCATACCCTCTGCTTCCAAGCTAATACTTCTATCATGAAGCTTAGTTAAAAGCTCCGTTTTTTTTCTGCTCAGTAACGAATTTCTTTCGTACTTTTTAAATAGACCCTCGACATACAGTTTTAGTTTTTCACTTATCATTTCCCGCTCTCCTTTTAGTCCCAGCTGCGTTTTAATGACCCATTCTTCAGCGGTCTAGTTTCTTGCCATTTTAATGTAATGCCGGTATCCAATTAGAGAAACTATAAATCCCAGTATTGTATAGCTCAGTACAACAAGGGTTACCCATATTAGACTTTCTCCTCCCGATATCGTCGAGACCGATTGAATTAACCCTTGATGCGCCCAGTACTGCGGAAAGAGCATTCCAATAGTTTGAAGATAGCTTGGTAATTGATCATAAGGGGTCCATAAACCGCATACAACAGCGGTACCTAATGCAATCACATTTGTCATGACCAAACCGGTATTTTCAGTCTTTGCAAAGACTGAAATGGCAACTCCCCAGGATGTAACTAGTAAAGATATCAACACAACAACCCACATATACGCCGGAAAATTATTAATTTCAATATCATACAGAAATATTCCCAGAACGGACAGGAGAAGAATTTGCATAAAAGTTATGACTAAAAAAGGGATACTTTTTCCTAAGAAGAAGTTATAAGGCTTTAAAGGGGTACTTGCCAGTCTTGATACAATTCCTTTTTCCCGATCCTTTACAAAACTTATAACGATGGAGATAATAATGAATGTAGAAAAGAATACGCTCATACCGGTTACAGATTGTGAAGCTACTAAAGTTTTGTTTGTACTGTCTGTCGTAAATAGCTCAATCAGCAATATGATGGACACAATAGGTAATATAATCGTCCAAAAAAACAGAGACTTATCCTTTAACTGTTTTAGCGTTTCAATTTGAGCGAGCGGTAACATGATAAATTCCCCCTTTATTCTTCATCACGCAAATCAGTGCCGGTAAGTTTAAAGAATACATCTTCTAATTTTGGCTTATATAAAAACAACTGATGAGGCACAATATTGTTTTCCTTACTGACGCTAATTAAGCGCTCCATGGTTTCTAAAGGTTTTTTGGTTTTTATTATCAGCCCTGAATTAACGACTGAAAACTCAAAACCATGGCTCTTTATTAATTCATGAGACAATGAGGAGTTAAACATAATAGATGATTCTTCATGTCGTTTAAGCAGTTCATTTATTTCTCCTTCATCGATAATCTGCCCTCTGTCGATAAAAGCTACATAGTCACAAAGAGTTTCAATCTCTTCCATGTAATGGCTCACATAAATAATGGTTTTACCGGCTTTTTTGAGTCGATTTACGATGTTAAAAATGTAGCGGCGTGATTGCGGATCCACGCCTACCGTCGGCTCATCTAGAATAATTAAGTCTGGATCGTGCATTAGTGCACACCCGATATTTAAACGGCGCTTCATTCCTCCGGAAAAGTTCTCCACAACGTCGTTTGCCCTTTCTGACAACCCGATATCTTCTAACAGTTTTTTTGTTGTTTGCTTTAGTTTTAAGCCATTCAGTCCATGCACCTTTCCAAAAAATTCCATGTTGGTCTTTGCGGTTAATTTTTCTTCAAGGCTGATATCCTGTGGAACATAACCCAGTCTGCCATTTTTATTGCCGACAAATTCAATCTTACCGTCATATTCCCGGATGATGCGCGAGATGATCTTAATTAAGGTAGATTTACCGGATCCGTTCGGTCCAACAAGTCCATAACAGACTCCTTTCGGAATTGTTAAAGCCACATTGTCCAAAGCCAGAGTCGTGCCATAGCGCTTACTTATATGTTCAACTTGCAGCATTTACACCATTCCCCCACTGTTATTTATTTTAAATATGGATTCAATTGTATTAATGTACTCCTTGTAGGCTGCTTTCCCTTCTTTCGTAATCTGAACAATAGTCTTCGGCTTTTTGGATACGAACTTCTTGGTTAGTTCTATATAAGCTGCATCTTCTAACTTTTTCAGATGCGAACCTAAATTCCCATCTGTGATGTCTAATGACTTTTTCAGGAAAGTAAAATCACATTGATCATAAGTCATCAGTAAACTCATAATTCCCAACCGTACTTTGGCATGTATTAAATCATTGATATTGTTAACATTACTCATTTCCTTGCCCTTTTCTTTTCAAAATCATTCCTGTAAGTAATAGGCTGCCTCCGCCAATAAATGCAAAAACAATATTCATTGCCTCAGGAAATAAACAGAATGTAAGCATACCGAGTATGCTCAGCCAAAATCCCATAATAAAAATCTCTTTTGTTAACACGATGCCTAAGAATATGTACATAATAGACACCATTAACACAATCAAAAACGATAGAAATTCTCCTGTTCGCGGCAATAATCCCATTAAAATCAGGAAAACAAAAATGCATACCATTAATATGAATCCAATCCATGCATATTTTAATTGATTCTTTAAGAAAGTGGGCATGGGATCAAATTGTTTCTGCTTAAGATATGTCTTCAAAGTCAGTATCCACCCTAATACTGCCAGTATTAACCAGACACAAGCGAGGACTACAGAAGGTACCTTACATAAAGAAACGGAATACGTAATAATCCATATACAGCCCCAAATAATGAAATATGGACTGGTTTGCCTTGAGTACTCAGTCTTGTAGTTCGTCAAGACCTTGATATGAGATAAGTTTTCGGCTATCTCTGATTCAAGAAAATTCTGATTTGACATAAGACAGGCTCCTCTTTTCGCAAAGTACTTTGTGGAACAGAGTATATTCTAATTCCATATATTTGTAAAGAGGTTTTATCCAAAATAGGCACAACTATTTAATCTTGGAAACAGCAGATGGGACTCTTGGCGCTGATATCCTTCCACCACTGTGAGACATCCTTATCTTGTTATAAGATCTCACAACAAAGCCTTCAGATTGCTGACAAACCGAATGTATATCGATTGGAAAGCAATTCATTTTATTGAAGGAAAAAGGACTGGAGTCATCCAGTCCTTTTCATCAAATCGGTCAAATCCCCGCCCAAACATCTTTTGCGTAAATGCCTTTTGTCTGGAGGTCCAAAAGCCATTTTTGCGCTTGCCGTTCGTCTGTTTCGCGGACCGACTGATACGCTTTTTGCAGCGTTGCCTCTACATCGGGCGCCATTCTGCTGCCGTCGCCGCATACGTAGAGGTGCCCTCCCCGGCCGAGGATGGAAATTAAAGCGCCGGCGTCTTTCGCCATTAAGTGCTGCACATACGTTTTCGGTACGCCTTCTTTGCGGGAGAAAGCCGTATGAAGCGTCACGATTCCGTCTTTTTCATAAGCTTCAAGCTCGTCACGGTAAATAAAATCATGATCGTTTCTGCATCCGAAATACAGATGAGCCTCCCCCAGCTCTTTTCCTTCTTTTTTTAACGCCGCCCGGGCCTGCAGAAATCCGCGGAACGGGGCGACTCCTGTGCCGGGACCGACCATAATAATCGGTTTTTCCGGATCTTCCGGCAGCCGGAATCGTGTTTCCGGAGTGCGGACAAACATCACGATTCCATCCTCAGGGCCGCGGTCCGCTAAATAATTCGAAGCGACTCCGCGATACTCCCCCAAACCGCTCCGGGCGGGGCCGCGAACGACGCCGACGGTAATTGAAGCCTGCCCGGGATGTTTCCGGGGCGAACTTGAAATCGAATAATACCGCGGCTTCAACGGGCGCAAAAGCTCCAGAAATCGCTCAAACGGAAGTTCACACGCTTCATATTTTTCAAGGAGATCGAGCATCGAGACGCGCGATGTTAAGATTTGCTCCTGATAGACGCCCTCCTCAAGAAAATCTTCCAATTCCCGTTTGTGCGGCGGGCAGACCGTATAAGCGGCCATTTCCCGGATTTGAGCCCTTGATGCCGCTTCCTGCAATTCGACACAGCTGCTCAGAAGATCATGCAGCCTGACCGGCCGATCGAGCGGGAGATGAGCCGCGCTCTGTCCGCTGGCCGTCAGCAGCACTTGATCATTCCCGTTCAGATTGAACCGGCGGAGAACACGGCTGACCTGCTCTTTGCTGTTTACCGGCAGCACGCCGAGATGATCCCCTTCATGATAGGCAGCCTCTTTCGGCAGAGTGATTTCGATATGCCTTGTGCTCCGGCCGCTTTCCGGCGCCTGAAGTTCCCTGTTTTCCGCAACGGATGCGTAAACCGCTTCATACGTCTGTGCCAAAGGAGACCCGCCAAGCCCGCTGACAAACTGAAGGCCCAGCGCACTTCGCTCTTTTTCTGCATTTTCATTCAGCTTGAGACCGAATGCCTTCATAGCGTCCGTCCACATGCTTTTTTTCCATTCATCAAGCTTTCCTTCAAAATCGCCGCTGACGTCCCCCTCGCCTCGGGAGGAAAAGCGTTCCGCCCCTTTTTCGGCAAGCTTCTCATCAATAAGCCTCGGTACAGCCTGATATGTCGCCGCCCAGTTATGATCACCGCAGCCAAAGACGGCATATCGGACGCCTTCCAGTTCCCCGGGTTTGACTTCTTCAAGCCATTGAACGAATTGTCCCGCGTTGCTCGGAGGCTTTCCGTTATAAGAGGACGTAATGATCAAGAGAGCTCCTTCTTTCGGCAGTTTTCCGATCCGGTCATTTAAAGGCGCCGTTTCAGTCCGGACGCCGTGCATCCCGGCAGTATCGGCAAGCTCCCGCGCCACGCCTTCTGCGGTTCCCGTATCTGAGCCGTACAGAATCAGAAGCGGTCGGTTATCAAGCCCGATAATGGATGCGCCTTTTGTTTCCCGTTTTTCTTTTTCGACTTCTTCCGCCGCTTTTTCAGCCGCCGGGAGAGCAGCCGCAACGGCTTCTTTGTTTCTCGGCCGCACCCGGATATGAAAGTCGCCGGGCTTGATCGTTAGTGTCTGTTTAATATCGAGCTCATAATCGGTGTGATCGATAAAGGTAAAATGCTGCAGAATCATCCCCAGAACAAGAGTTGCTTCATGCAGGGCGAACTGCATACCGATACACGCCCTCTGACCGTTTCCGAACGGCTTATACGCATGGTGAGGCACTTGATCAGGATGTTCAAACCGCTCCGGATAAAATTCCTCCGCATTGTCTCCCCACGCGTCTTTATCACGGTGAAGCTGGGGAATTAAGACGGAAATTCTGTCTTTCGGCGTGATCGGATATTTCCCGCCGATCACCGTATCCTCTTTCGCATAAAGGCTGAACGCAGGCGCGGTCGGCCATAAGCGCAATGACTCCTGCAAAATCATTCGGATATAAGTAAGATCCAGCACTTGTTTATATGAAGGAACGGGATCGGTCAATACCCGATCAGCTTCTTCATAGGCTTTTTCCAAAACACGGGGATGTTTCAGCAGAAAATAGATGGCAAAGGAAAGCAGGCCGCTGGTCGTTTCGTGGCCGGCAATTAAAAACGTGATGATTTGGTACCGGATATTTTCATCATCAAGTTTTTCGCCCGTTTCCGGGTCTTCCACATTCAGCATTCTGGCCAACAGATCCTTTTCATCCCGGCCGCCTGACCGGCGCTCTGCGATAATACTGTCTACTAACGAAAACATCGCCTGAATGTCATGATGAAATTGGCGCTTCGTCCTGATCATAAGCTTATCCTGAACATCAAGGCGCTGCATTTGGTGCATCGCTTCATCAAGGGCGCGCACCATGCTGTTGATAAACGGATGAGGCGTTTCCCTGTAATAGCTGTTAAACCGATAGTTAAAGCCGCAAAGCCCGATTGTATCGAGCGTCAGGCGGGTCATATCAGCAGGCACATCAACGGCCTCATCCGGATTGAGCCTAGCCCATTTTTGAATCAGCTGCACCGCGATATCAGTCATCATCGAATGATAATCTTTCATCGCGCGCTGGCTGAAGGTCGGCATCAGAATATTATGCGCCTTTCGCCAGTTAGGCTCATGCGTCCAGCTTGTAAACAGCCCGTCACCGGAAAACGCCCGGACTTTCTCCAAAGCCCCTTCAATGCTTTTATCGAACCGTTCTTCATCACAAACCTCTTTCACCAGTTCATGGCCGGACACGACGATAATGGCGCCCGCCGGCGTATGCAGCTGAAAAATAGGCCCCTGCTCGTTTGCCAGTTTGATCAGCGACATTGTAGGCTTGTCTTTATCAAGCAAAGGAAGATTGCCGAGCGGGCCGAATGTCTTCGGCTGCGGAATCGGACCTGTTTCCTTCATGAATAACACCCTTTCTTACACGTTGATGCGTTCCTTCCAACTACATTGCCCTTTTCACCGGCCGATTATCCGCCGTCACGGATCAATCATCGGATTGACGATCGATAACGGTTTTTTCTATACTGGAGAGGCTTGTTAAATACAGAAATAAGGTGAGTTCACATATGGATTTTGAAATCAAGTTTTTATCGTTTTATGTCATTCAAGTGGAAGGAAAAGACGAACAGGCAAACAAACAGTTCAAACATTTCCAGACCCTTGACACGGAAGAATTTGAAGAAAGCGAGCTGAAGGATTTTCTTGACGGGGAATTGAAGAAAATCGTCAAACGGAAAGCCGAACGGCATCCGCAATCCGAGCAAGTCCCAACAAAAATCGGCCATTTTATCACGGAGCCGGGCCATGAGCTTGATTCAAATCCGAATTACAACCTTTTCAACCGCGCCAGACTTGCGGATACGAAGGAAGCATTTATCGAAGCAAGCGAGCAGTTCGTCCGCACTTACCTTGACACGAGCGCCGTGCGCGGCGGTGTTTTTATCGTGGCATCGGCCGTTCCGCGCAAGTATTTTGAAGACAAATTCGTCTTTATGATGAAATGCGATTTCGAGCCGAAGGTCGCCCGCATCTCAGACGCCTCGTCTCTCATTAAAAAGGTCGAAATGGCCATCACGACAAAAAACATGAAAAGCATTCAATATCCGTATATGCCGGAAGAAGGCATGACGGAAGAGCATGAGCTGAAAATCCACCAGGCCTCGCACGCCCGTTATTTCGAAGATTTTCTCAAATTTGTCGAATATGGCGAATCGATGCCGGAAATCATGAAAAGCCAAGTCATGAACATGGTGCAGGAACACGTGTATGAAACTTTTGAAGAAAACAGCGAAGAGCTTCAGCAGTTTGAGCACGACATTGAAATTTGGGAAGCGAGTGAAAAGCGGGAAATTCAGGAGCGCCTCGACACCCATCAAGTCATCGAGGCATCCGCGCAGATCATTGAACACACGCCGGAAGCCGAGCTGAAAATGAAAGTCGGAGAAACAGAGATTAAAGGATTACTGGCTGATTTCGGCGAATCCATCCATCTCGCAAAAGTGAACGGGCGCTATGTCGCGCTCATTGAGGCGGAGACGATCTCGTTTGAAAAAGGCAGTTCGCCGGTGGAGTTTCACAAGCCTGAGGGGCTGCATGAGGTGATTGAACGGATACGGAATAAATCTGAACAAGACTGACAAAAGTCCAGACGCCATGTTCTGGACTTTCTTTATTTAATAAGGCTCTTTGAGCAATCGATAGCATGCACCGATGATGTCTTGGACTCCGGGCGTTCCCTTTATCTCGCGGCGGACGATTTCAGATGATAGATTCTGCACCTGTAATGCCCGCTCCGCCCGTCTTTCGAAGTATGCTTGACATGCAGTTTCATGGTTTTCTTGTTTTTGCAGTTCTTCACTAAGCACAATCGCGTCTTCAATCGCCATCGCCGCTCCCTGCGCCAATGTCGGCGCTCCTGCATGGACGGCATCCCCGCCCAGAACGACGCGGCCTCTGTGCCACGGTTCTTTGACCGCCATCTGCTCAATCTTATGAAACAAAACGGGATATTCCTTTGACATATTCTCTGTCACAAACTTCACTCCCGGAATTCCGCGCAGCAAGTCTTTCACCCGTTCAAAACGCGTGTCCTCGTCATCCCTGAAGTCAGCGTCATACGGCCGGATGATAAATACGTATCCTGTTTTTTCAGAGAGCGGCACGACTCCGACCTGCGTCTGCCCTTTTTTATACATCAGTGTCGAATCATGAAATATCGGCTCGGGAAAAGAAATGTAAAATCTGTGCGCTCCCATGCCGAGATACTCTGTTTTCACTTCTCTTTGCAGCATTTGATCGCGGACAGCGGAGCGGATGCCGTCAAAGCCGGCGAGGATGTCAGCCGTCATCGCGGTTCCGTCTGCACAATGCACCGTTATTTCATCTGCCGTTTCTTCGTAAGACACGACTTTTTTACCGAGCAGAATCGTGACCCCCGCCGCTTCAGCATGCTTTTTGAGGATATCGTTTAACGTTTGCCGCAATATATTATTCCGCCCCGGCAATGAATCATCTAAAAACGCCTCACTCACTTTAAACTGCAGCGTTCCGTTTTCATCATGCTGCTTCAGCCATTCCGTTTGAAAGCCGTGTTGACAGCATTCATCATACACACCGATTTCCCGAAGCACCCGCAGCGCATTTTGAGGCTGGAGAATGCCCGCTCCGCTTTTTCGCATGTCGGACGCCGCCTCGCAAAGGGTTACTTCAAAACCCGCTCTGCCGAGAGAAATCGCTGCGGACAGGCCGCCGATCCCTCCGCCCGCTATGATGATCTTTTTCACTTCATGGTTCATCACGATACCGCCTTCTCTATTTATTTATCACTTATTAAATATTAGCCACCTTACTATATAGGCTGAAAAACTGTCAATCTTTATAGGTTGCCTTTTGAATCCGGCAAGCTTATACTTTGAATCACTAAAATGGTACGGAGGCTTACAAAAATGGAGTTGAGACATTTGCCGGATTACTCGCAGATTGCCGGACGCGCTGAGATTTACGCCGATATGGATGCTGAATCATTGAAAACATTTTTGACGTTATTTGATATGTCTAAAAAAATGAATCAGGTCATGGAGCATTATTTCTCAAGTCACGGATTGTCCGAAGGGAAATTCAAAATTTTGATGTTTCTGTTTGACGCACCCGGACACAGCCTGAGTCCCACAGAGCTGGCGAAAAAATCCAACGTCACCAAAGCGACCATCACCGGATTGATCGACGGACTCGCACGGGACGGCTTTGTAAACCGCAGCCGGCATACCGGCGACAGACGAAAAATCAGCATCGAACTCACAAAAGAAGGAAAAGAAAAGCTGATGCTGTTTCTTCCCGGCCACTTCTCCAATATTTCAGGAGTCATGGAAAGCTTCACCGCTGAACAAAAAGCGGAATTGACAAAAATGCTTGAAGTATTATTTGATAAGCTTCTGCTGTTTTCCGGCGGCAGAACATAAAGTAGTATCGTAAAAACAAAGGCAAATTTCTATGAGATGGAAATTGAAGTAAAAAGATGAGGGTTATAACAAAACAGCCTGCACATTTGTTTGTTCAGGCTGTTTCAGAAGAAAGTAATTTTAAAATTACTTTCTCTTCACTATAAATGCAGGTGTTTTAATGCTGGAAGTTACATTTGTATATCGATTTTTAGTCTTCAACCTCACTCTCACACTATTTGATCCTTTTTTTAACGATTTTTGATTTGAGAGTTTAAATACTTTTTTAGGTGTTGAGTGACTGAAAGAACCTTTCTTTGTTTCATTAGCCACCCATTTTGAACCGTTCCAAACATCAATTGTCATGGAATAATCAAATGTTGCGATTGTCCCGCCCCCATATGATGCTACACAATCAATGGAAGTAGCTTTTGCAGAATAAGAATCCGCATCGGTACAAACTCTCAATACATATGTTGCATAATCTGTACTACAAGGCATAATATCCTTCCCCTTTCAAATTTTTTGAAACAGGTTTGTTATTATGACAAACCCTCCGTTCACTTCTAGCTGGCAAACGTATGACAAAGGGGATCTCATGGCTTATGAGATTAAAAATTCAAAACTCTTAGAATTAACAAAAGGCGCCCCTCTCAGCAGGGCGCCTTTTTCGCGCGGTTAATCATCACTGTTTAAAATTCCGAAAAACCGTAGCAGGTTGATAAACAGGTTAATAAAGTCGATATAAAGCGTCAATGCCATCAAAGGAATCAGGTCAGCCGTGATGTCCCGGTGCTTGATCTGGTTCAGATCGTATAAGATGTACATTGAAAACACAATCGTTCCGATGACGGAATACGCCATCATGGCGGCGGAATTCAGCGGGCTGAAAATATTAAAGATCCCCACTGCGAGAAGCGCGATGACAGCGACAAGCAAGAAGGACCATAAAAACGACAAGTCCTTTTTCGTCTTAGCGCCGATCGTGCCGAGCACCGCAAAAATCACAAACGATGAACCGAATGCCTCCAATACGACATAGGCCCCCGCTGCGGACGCATAATGGCTGATAATCGGAAACAGCGTCATTCCGGAAATGAAAGCGAATGAAAAGACAAACACATATCCGACGGCTTTTTTTCGGCGCAGCCAAAACGCGGCGATGATCATGACAACCTCTAAGATCGACAGCGGCAGCATCAATGCCGGCGGAATGAACTGACCCGTATACAGGCCGATTGTCGCAACTAACAGTGTAAACACAAATACCGTTATAATGCGCTGCATAATAGATTGTTTGCTCTCATAAGCAGCAGTTTGCATGTCAAAAGTCCTCCCAAAAAAATGATCTTGATAGGTCTATTATAAATAAAATGGGAGAAATTTGCATGATTTTAAGAAGATTTTAAGGATGTCAGGCCTGACGTTTTGCTGCGCACTCCTGCATATCCATGAAATCATGCAGTTTTTTCGTCAATCCGCCGTGCCCGAATCGGATATTCCCCTTCTGCCCCGGCGTTTTCGCGAAATCGAGAAATGCCAGCACATAAAGACGCCTGACGGGAATCGGAATGACGCCCGCATCATAAAACCAGCCGTCAATTGTATTGAGCACGCCTTTGTTAATGCCGTATTGCTTCGTGCACCAATGCAGAAAGCGCACTTCGGGCAGGTGCAGATACCGGCTCTCCCGGAAAGGAACAGTTGAATGCTTCATATGTACCGCCTCCTGTCATTGGCTGTTTTTTAAGATTGTTTTACTTCTTTGCTCTTCAGGGAAAATCGATATTTCTCCACCTTATCAATTTGTGTCACTTGGGAATTATGAACCGTGATCTGAACAGTCCCGAAATCGAGCGTTTCCAGCGCGCTGATAATCTTTTCGATCACATGCGGATCTACGTTTCCTTTGGACGTCATCATGCTCCCCCTTTATGTCTGGCCGTTCGTCTTTTGACAATGAGCGTTTTAATCCATACTATTCTGATAAGAAATATATAATTATACTATTATGTTTTCATTCAGAAATCAATAACATTTACACAATTTTTGGATATGTTTTCTTTGCGAAAACTTTCACTTCCTTCGCTTTGATATAAACCGTGTCGCCGACGCCCGCCCCCAAGGCGTCATATTGCTCTTTTGAGAGCTCAATCTCCAAGTGCTGGCCTGTGTCGGTACGGACGGCTTCCAATCTGACGGACGGTCCGATGGCGCGGATATGAGCCGCCTTTGCTTCAAATGAATGCAGACCGGACGGTTTTTTTTCTACGGTAAAATGGTGTGGCCTCACATAAGCGATCCCCTTGTCCTGATCAGTATGCCCGACAGGTATTGCCGCGTTTCCGGTGATCAGCTTTCCTTCCTCCACTCTTCCTTCAAATACGTTGACACTGCCGAGAAAGTCGTACACAAACGGATTTGCGGGGTGATCATACACCTCCTGCGGCGTTCCGATCTGTTCAATCGCACCTTCATTCATAATGACGATGCGGTCGGCGACATCAAGCGCTTCTTCCTGGTCGTGAGTGACGAAAATACTTGTCATGCCGAATTCATCATGAAGCCGTCTGAGCCATTGCCTTAACTCTTTTCTTACTTTGGCGTCAAGCGCGCCGAACGGTTCATCCAACAGCAGAATGTTCGGTTCTACGGCCAAGGCGCGTGCGAGGGCGGCTCTTTGTCTTTGTCCGCCTGACAGCTGCGAGGGATAGCGCTTTTCATAAGGTTCCAGTTTCACAAGCGCCAGAAGCTCTCTCACCTTTTCGGCAATTTCCTTTTTGGCGGGACGCTGCTTTCGCGGACGGACTTTTAATCCGTAGGCGACATTTTCAAAAATCGTCATCTTGCTGAATAACGCATAGTGCTGAAACACAAAACCGACATGTCTGCTTTTCACATGCGTATCCGTCACATCTTGTTTTCCGAACAGGACACGTCCCCCATCCGCCTGCTCAAGACCGGCAATGACTCTCAATAATGACGTTTTGCCTGAGCCTGACGGGCCGAGAAGCGCAACCAGCTCGCCATTATTGACGTGAAGATTGATATCCCGCAATGCCTGATAGTTTCCGTAATGCTTAGAAATACTGTCGATCGTAATCTCCATAATGACTCCTTCCTCATCCGGCTTTGACAGAACGATAACCGGCTTTCCATTCAATGATGTTTTTCAAAAACAGTGTCGCAATCGCAAAAACCGACATGACGGAGGCCGCCGCAAAAGCGGCCGTAAACTGATATTCGTTGTACAAAATTTCGATATGAAGCGGGAGCGTGTTGGTAACACCCCTGATATGACCGGAAACGACTGATACGGCGCCGAATTCGCCGATTGTCCGGGCCGCGCTCAAAATCACGCCGTAGATCAGCCCCCATTTGATATTAGGAAGCGTGACATGCCAAAACGTTCTCCAGCCTCCCGCGCCTAGCGTGACGGAGGCTTCTTCTTCAGCATTTCCTAAGCTTTGCATAAGCGGTATTAATTCCCGGGCGATGAAAGGGAGCGTCACAAACAAGGATGCAAGTACGATTCCCGGGACGGCGAATACGATTTTTATCTGGTGATCAAGTAAAAATGGACCAAGCCAGCCGTGAAGCCCGAACAAAAGGACAAAGATCAAACCCGCGATTACCGGAGACACGGCAAACGGCAGATCAATCAGTGTCATAAACAGACTTTTCCCCCTGAATTCATATTTGGTCACAGCCCACGCCGCGGCGACGCCGAACAGCGTATTCAGCGGCACCGTGAAGAAAACGACGAGGAGCGTCAATTTCATCGCGGCAAGGGAATCCGGATGCGTGACAAATAGGATATATGCTTCCGCTCCCTTTTTAAAAGCTTCAATAAATATGAATGCAAGCGGCATGATTAAAAATATGGACAAAAAGAGCAGGACCCCTGAGATCAGCACCCATTTCACAACGGGTGATTCCCGCATCTCCCGCTTTGGCACGGCTGTTTTCGCTGTTTCCAGCTGCATGGCATATCCCCTACCTTCCTGCGTATTTTCTCGCGGTGAGCCATTGCCATCCATTGATGACGAATAAAATGAAGAATGTGATGACAAGCATGACTGCCGCAACAGCCGTCGCCCCGGCATAATCGTATTGCTCTAATTTCGTCATAATGATCAGCGGGGAAATCTCGGTTTTAAACGGCATATTGCCCGAGATAAAAACGACAGAACCATACTCCCCGAGGGCGCGGGCAAAAGATAATGCGAAACCCGATATAATAGAAGGAGAAAGCTCCGGCAGAATGACCTTTTGGAAGGTTTTCCATTTCGAAGCTCCAAGTGAAGCAGATGCTTCTTCCGTTTCCTTTTGGAGATTTTCTAAGACGGGCTGAACCATCCTGACGACAAAAGGCAGCCCGATAAACGTTAGTGCGATGACAATGCCGATCGGCGTAAAGGAAATACGGAAAGGAAACAGCTGTCCGATCCAGCCGTCCGGTGAATACATTGCCGTTAATGTAATGCCTGCGACGGCTGTCGGCAGCGCAAACGGCAGATCAACCAGACCGTCAGCCAGCCTTTTCCCCGGAAAGTCATATCTCGTCAGCACCCAGGCGATGACAACGCCGAAAACCGCATTGATCAAAGCGGCGCAACCCGCAGTCAAGAAGCTCAGCCGATAGGAAGCCGCGGCCCTCGGCTCAGAAATGATATGCCAGACATCCCCGGGCCCCATTGACATCGTATGAAAAAACACCATGGACAGCGGCACGATAACCAAAACGGCCATATATAAAAATGTAAATCCCATCGTTAATCCGAAACCCGGAATCACGGACGATTTTGTTTTTTTGAAAAGTAACGTTCTCATACTCGTTTCCTCTTTCTATTTCTCATAGATGCTGTCAAAGGTTCCGCCGTCATTGAAATGGATTTCCTGCGCTTTTTTCCAGCCGCCGAATTCCTTTTCTACCGTCACCGTTTTAATCTGCGGGAACTGTTTTTCATACTTTTTCAGAACCTCTTTATCGCGAGGCCGGTAAAAATTCTTCGCGGCGATCTCCTGCCCTTTTTTGCTGTAGAGATAGGATAAATATGCTTCAGCCGCTTTTTTTGTTCCTTTTTTATCCGCGGTTTTGTCGACGACCGAGACAGGAGGCTCAGCCAGAATGCTGATTGAAGGATTGACAATCTCAAATTTCTCCTTGCCGAATTCCTTTAGTGTGAGATAGGCCTCATTTTCCCAGGCGATCAGCACATCCCCCATCCCTCTTTCTGTAAAACTGGTCGTGGCTCCGCGCGCCCCTGAATCAAGCACTTCCACATTGCCGTAGAGGTCTTTCATAAACTGTTTGATTTTCGTGTCGTCATGATGATACGTTTTATCCGCATATGCCCATGCCGCTAAATAGTTCCATCTGGCTCCGCCCGATGTTTTCGGATTGGGCGTAATGACCGAAACGTCCTTTTTCACCAAGTCAGCCCAATCAGTGATGTGTTTCGGATTCCCTTTTCTGACTAAGAATACGATGGTTGACGTGTAAGGAGTTGATTGATCCGGCAGACGTGACTGCCAGTTTTGATCAATGAGCCGGGCTTTTTCTGCTATCGAATCAATGTCATAACCTAAAGCAAGCGTTACGACATCAGCGTCAAGTCCGTCTATTACGGATCTGGCCTGCTTCCCCGAACCTCCGTGCGACTGCTGAACGGTTACATCTTGACCCGTTTTCTTTTTCCAATAGGAAGAAAAGGCCTGATTATACTCTTTATACAGCTCCCGTGTCGGATCATACGATACATTCAGCAGCTGAACGGTCTTTCCGTCTGATGACGCGCTGCCGGACTCAGATTGACAGGCTGACAGTGCCCCTGCCAATAAGATCAATACTAAAAATGCCGCTGTTTTTTTCATGTGCCTGATTTCTCCTCTCTTTTTCCGCATAAAAAAAGGCATATTATCCCCTTTCAAAAAAGAGAAATAATATGCCTTCAGTTGACTGATGGGCAATTATACCGGTATCAGATTTGGGCAGAACGGCCAGCTTTCGTTTGTGTACGATCAGCTATTTGTGCCGGTTCGATGTGTATAAGAATAATTCAAACTATCCCTAGCTGTCAACTGAGTTTTAGAATATTTAAATTGTTTTCCGCTGACAAAAAAAGCGCCCCGCCTCTGGACGGAGCACCCTTTTTTCTATGCTTTTGCTTCCTCGATCACACATGTGACACCCATGCTGGCGAGCGCCTGCTCCAGGGAGCCGTAAGTTTGATACTCTGAAAAATCAAGCCCCAATTGGATAGAAGTCTGTGCCACATCAGGCCGAATGCCGGAAAACACGGTTCTGATGCCGAGGAGAAATAACGTTTTCGACAGCATATACAATTGCTGCGCCACCATCGTATCGACAATGGGCACACCGGACAGATCAATCACAAGGTTTGTGATCCGTTTGGCGACACAGTTTTCCGGCACCGACTCCAAAATCACGCGTGCCCGTCTCGTATCAATCGATCCGATGAGCGGCAGAGTGCCGATCGTATCCGCGATCAAAATAACCGGACAGCTCAATTCGGAAATAAGCTCCTGCTGAGATGACAGCCTCGCGATCATTAATTTCTGAAACTGTTCAGTAAAATCCGTCATCAGCTGATCAAACGAGCCGTTGACAAGGTGATTCCAGCGGCGGGCATCCTCGTTTGTTACGATGTCCTGATGCTCATCCATAAAACGGGTGACCGCCTCCCAAAAGACGGTTCTTGAATTGCCGATCGCCTCAACGACCTCATGAACCTCCGCGTCTTGCTCCACTCTGCTTTTCGCTACCTGTGCGGCCCATTTTTCTTTGTTATGCTGAAAAACGGCCGGATCCTCCAAAAAAGCGCTTGCGATGACCGTGTTTGTAAAGGTATGCTGCTCGATCAGCAGCCGTTTCATTTCCTCACTTAATTGATCCGCAGAATAAAAACGCCCTCTCAGCTTCCGTCTCAGCTTGAGCCATTTTTCCGTCAGCTCTGCCGAATGTGTAATAATATAATCATGAAGTAATTGGTCTTTGTTCACTGCCGTCTCCTCTTTCAAGAATATGTACTTTTGTCTAAATTATAAATCGGAATCGCCGATCGTACTAGAGAAATTAAAAAAAGCCTGCACATTAAAGCTGTTGATTGCTTTTTTCGGCAGGAGGATACACTATAAAAGAAATGAAACAGGAGGTCAGTATGATGATCAAAAAAATCGCAACAGTCGCCGTATACACTGATGATCAGCAAAAAGCGAAAACATTCTGGACGGAAAAAGCGGGGTTTGAAACCGTAGCCGAGCATCCGATGGGCCCGGGCGCCTTCTGGCTTGAGGTAGCGCCCAAAGGGGCCGCCACTCATTTGGTGATTTATCCGAAATCAATGATGAAAGGGGCCGAGCATATGAAGGCTTCTATCGTATTTGAGTGTGAAGATGTCTTTGCCGCATACGAACAGATGAAAAAGAACGGCATCACCTTTTTAGATGAACCGAAACAAATGGAATGGGGCAGCTTCGTGCAATTTAAAGATGAGGATGGTCATGTCTTTCTCCTGAAATCGTAATCCGTCATGCACCTTAATTGACTTTGAGAATCATTTTCATTTAAAATGTTGGATAAAGCGTGAAAAGGATTGGAGAGCTGCCAGATGTTTGTGCAAATCAGAAAAATGACCGTAAAAGAAGGACATGCCGACAAAGTAATCGAACGCTTCAGTTCAGAAGGCGTGATTGAAAAGCAGGAAGGTTTGATAGACGTAACGGTCCTGGAAAAAAAAGTCCGCCGCGGTGATGAAGAAGTCGTCGTGTTAATCCGCTGGGAGTCAGAAGACCATTGGAAACAATGGGAAAAAAGCGAAGACCACATCGCGGCCCACAAAGCAAACCAAGGCAAGCCGAAACCTGATTATATGCTTGGGACGGATGTCGGTATGTATCATGTCAGAGCCGTTAAAACAGGCGTACATGAAAAATAATAAAGAGCATTTGCCCCAGGGCAATGCTCTTTTTATTTTTTCTCCTCATACGGCAGGACAAACAGCGGTTTATCGGGCTTCCATTCCGCATACAGCACATCCTCCGTTTTTTTGATGTTCAGCTTTTTCAGCTCCTGATTCAGCTGCTTTTCTTCCAGCCCGGCTTCTTTCAGATTTTCATACAGCACTTCGCCGTCAATAATCAGCGTGACCGGCAAAGAGACCTGCTTCGGCTTTATTTGCATGTCGCCGTTTTTCGTCGTGTCATATTGAAATTTCGGCAGGACACTGACCATCCCGTTTGTTTCTAAAATCGCGTACTCCGCTTCCTGTATGGAAAAGCAATTCGCCTGTCTGAGAAGGCTTTGCAATTGATTAATGTCCAGCTTATTCTTTTTCAGCACATCATATTTCAGTTTTCCTTTATGTATGATAATACTCGGCTCGCCTTCCAACAGCTTTCTGGAGCTTTTTACTTTCTGCGTAATCAGTTCGATGAGATAAATTAAAA
This sequence comes from Bacillus sp. L75, assembly GCF_003676355.1. Lineage (NCBI taxonomy): Bacteria > Bacillati > Bacillota > Bacilli > Caryophanales > Bacillaceae > Bacillus > Bacillus sp. L75. The sequence continues at coordinate 104,801 of NZ_ML064907.1, read as the reverse complement.
CCCCCCATAACAGAGAGGCAAAAATGATTTCAAAAATCCTGACGCCTTTATCATACACCGCATTTCCGACCAGTTCGCCGAGGATGAGCGCGGAAATAAAATCAAACGGCGTAATTTGCGAGAATTGAGTTTTTCCAAGCAATTTTAAAATCACAAATAAAATACCCAAACCGCATACTAACTCCCAAGCCACTGTAAGTAAATGTCCCATATTCGCACCTTCTTCTTAAAAGTCATTACCATTATGGACATTCGCCTGTTTTCTATACAGCGGCCGGCAACACACAAAAAAACGCAGCCGAGGCCGCGTTTTTTCACTTCTGCTTACTGTTTTTGATTCGATCTGACGACCCGTAAGCACACCTCAGCGGCATAACCGGCAGCCGCTCCGGAACCCGCAAACATCGCGGCAAGCCCCAAGCCCATTCCTTCCCAGCCGCCGACACCGAAAATGCTGTAAACAACCGTACCGAAAGCAGTCAGGCCCAGCACCGCCAAAAGGCACTCAGGCCACATCTTTTTCGGCCATTTCTTGCGGAGCACAGCCGATACGGCAAAGTTAAGACAAAATGCGGCCAGACAGATCAGAAAAAAAAACCCCATGTCTTTTGCACCTCCGTCATGAGTAGCTTTTTATTTGCTCACCTTTTTTTCAAACAAATGATAACCCGGCGCGGGTCCTTTTGATTCGTACCCCATTCCGCTGTAAAACGACTGAAGCGCCTTGTTTTCGGACACGCAATCGAGCCGGATTTTCGTTTTTCCCGGACAAGACACACCCGTCTCCGCCCAAGTCATGATTGTCCGGCCGAGCCCCGCCCCTGCAAACCGCCTGTTAATCGCCAGCCGGTGGAGATATACGGACTCCTCATGTCCTTCATCGCCCCAAAGACGTCTGTCCCACCCGCTTGCTTCGGGAAGCAGCATGACGACGCCGGCCAGCTCTTCATTCTGCCTGAATAAAAAAACATACCCTTGGGCGATCGCCTCCCGCATATTGTGGGTATCTTCCCCTTGCAGAAGGCCGCTCCACTGGTTCGACCCTTTATCGCGAAGCCATTCTGCCGCTTGCACGAGCAGATCCATGACCTCTTTTGCATCATCTTTCCGGGCGGAGGTGACCCGGAATGCCCCCGCCTTCTCCTCCGTAATCGTAAAAGGTGTCATAAAATCCTCCTGTAATCAGAATATTCGACACCTTCATTATAGACCAAACGCAGAAAGGAAAAAAACAGCCGTCGTGTTTGAGGGCCGTTTAAAAAATTTTCTTCTTATCACGTTCTTCTTTTAAAATCTCAACCGCTTCCCTGAAACGCATAGAGTGGACGATTTCACGCTCACGCAGAAAACGGAGTGAATCATTCAGGTCAGGATCATCGGAAATATCAATAATCCATTGATACGTCGCTCTCGCCTTTTCTTCAGCCGCAATATCCTCATATAAATCAGCGATCGGATCTCCCTTCGCCTGTATGTAAGACGCTGTGAACGGAACTCCGGCCGCATTGTGATAAAACAGCGCGCTGTCATGGTTGACGTAATGATCACTGAGCCCTGCATCACGCAGCTGCTCCGGGGTCGCATCTTTTGTCAGCTTATAAATCATCGTCGCAATCATTTCTAAATGCGCAAACTCCTCCGTGCCGATATCCGTCAGCAGGCCGATCACCTTGTCAGGAATCGTGTAGCGCTGGTTTAAGTACCGGAGCGCTGCGGCCAATTCGCCGTCCGCCCCGCCGTATTGTTCAATGAGAAACTTAGCCAGCATCGGGTTGCATGTACTGACTTTAACCGGATACTGCAGCTTTTTTTCATATACCCACATTTACAGATCCCTCCTTATACTTGCCATGGCCAAGGACCGCGGCCCCAGTCCCATTGAGCGCCGACCTGACTCACGCCGAATTGCAGAAGCGGTCCGTACTCAGGTTCAAACCGTTTTCTCAGCTGCCTTGAGTACCGGGAATATTCATGAAACTGCTGAAGCGCGAGACGGTCATGGGGATGCGTATCCAGATAAAGCGTCAGCTCCACCAAGACAAAGTCCGCCGCCTGAATTTGCTCCAGCAGCCGATAATATTCATCATCAATCTTTTTCGCCATATTCGATTCCCCCCCGATAAGGATTATCATAGAAATCGTAAAGATCCTTCCAAAGGGTCCCTTTTCTCAATGCCTCCATCGGAGAAAACTGCTCCAAGTGATACGGCTGAAACCGCATATAAAGATGCGGCGGCGTTCTGAAGTATTTTCTCCCGATCGGCGGGCAGGGATCAAACCGGCTGTGGAAGGGTTTATAGGATTTGACCGGTGTAAACGGCTGATTTTCTTTCATTACGATCCTCCTTTCCTAAACACATGACCTTAATAGGTATGAATCCGTATCGGCATTTATGCCCTGTAAGAAAATAAAAAAGCCAGCGCTTAGAAACGGTCACAAAAAAACACTCTTGCTGTTCCAAGAGTGCTTTTCCCGAATGGTCAGATATATTGGCTGTCCCGATGATGATGATGATAGAACGGGTAGCCGCCATAGCCGCCAAAACCGTACCCCGGATATCCTCCGTAGCCTCCGTAGCCGCCGTAGCCGCCAAAACCGTACCCCGGGTAGCCATAGCCGCCGCCGAAACCGTATCCCGGATATCCTCCGAAGCCGCCGTAGCCACCGTAGCCTCCGTAGCCTCCGTAGCCGCCATAGCCGCCGCCGTAAATCGGTCTTCTTTCATTCATGATTTATCGCTCCTTCACATAGGTTACAGTCCAGTTTATGACATGCGGAAGGAAACGTATGGGCATCCGCCCAGTTTTGGCGAAATAATCAATAATTGCTTACGGAGAAATACGATACAGGCCGACCGCATAAGCAAAATTAAAAAGGCCGGAACTTATGCCGCCCCGGCCTTTTTGTCTTTATTCGCCTAAATCTACATTGTGATAAACCTGCTGTACGTCTTCGAGGTCTTCCAGCACATCGATCAGCTTTTCAAATTGAGCTTTCGCATCTTCCGGGAGCTCGACTTCATTTTGCGCAAGCATCGTCAGCTCCGCAACCGTGAACTCTTCAACGCCGGCATTTTTGAATGCCTCCTGCACGGCATGGAATTGGTCAGGCTCGGCATACACGATCACACTGTCATCCTCTTCTAAAATATCGCGCACGTCCACATCAGCTTCCATCAGCAATTCCAGCGCTTCATCCGCCGTCTTGCCTTCAACGCCGATAACGGCAGTCGCATCGAACATGTAAGCGACAGACCCGCTCACACCCATATTTCCGCCGTTTTTCCCGAATGCGGCGCGCACTTCAGGCGCCGTGCGGTTTACATTATTCGTTAACGCATCAACGATGATCATTGAACCGTTCGGCCCGAAACCTTCGTAACGCAGCTCGTCAAAGTTCTCCTCCGCGCCGCCTTTCGCCTTTTCAATCGCACGCTCAATAATATTTTTCGGCACACTGTACGTCTTCGCGCGCTCAAGCACCACTTTTAACGCCTGGTTCGATTCCGGATCTGGCTCGCCTTGTTTTGCCGCCACATAAATCTCACGGCCGAACTTCGCGTAAATCCGGCTCGTATTTGCGTCCTTCGATGCTTTCTTTTCTTTAATATTGTTCCACTTACGGCCCATTTTGTTCCACTCTCTTTCACGAATTGAATCTGTATGATAAATACTCTGCTTCTATTATACCTCAGCGGTTGGGTTGTTTCGAGTGTAAGACATTAGAAAAAAACAGGCACGCTTAAAACAGTAAGCCGAATGTGAGGGTTATTATACAAAACATAAAAAGCCTCCCTTCATACAGGAAGGAAGTCGCAAGCCAAAAGATTCATTTTATTCTTATTACCTATTTCCTACACTGTATATCCTGACTCACGTGGTAAAATTTTGATATCGAACAAAAGAAAGGATATGGTCATGAAAGTTTTCGAAGCAACCACCCTCCTCGCCGCCGCCAAGCAGCGCGCGGGTGAATACAAAGAACTCCGCGGCCAAATGGTCAATCTGAAAAAAGCGTTTCAAGGTATGGCTGATCTTGGTGACAATGATTTCTCAGGCCGGGGCGCAAATAACATCAAAGCTTTTTTTAAGGACCACGCCGGCGTCACAGACAGCTGGCTTGATCTGATCGACATGAAAATCGCATTTCTCACAAGCCTTCCCGGCAAAATCGAAGACGCAGGTCTTTCCGGATCTCATGTAGAAGAATCATTTCTGGAGCACGAGCTCACCCACGCCCTCAGTAAATCAAAGGCAATTATGGAAGAGCAGAAAAAGGACATGCGCTCCATCCTCGGTGAGATCGATGACATCATCTCGCTTGATCTATTTTCAACGGAAAGCACAGATCAGAAGCTTTCTTCAGCTATCAAAAAAAGAAGCGAAACGATACATAAGCTCGGCAAGCTTGATCACGATCTAACGAAAGAATACGCAGAAACCGAAGCAAATGAACATTTTATCCAAGCAGATTTCCAGCAGCTCCAAAACGCTACAGGCAAAGGAAAAAACGCCACGCCGCTTCACTACAATGCCAAGGCGTACCGAGAAAGCGACATCCATAAGAAAAAAGACGAGATTTCAAGACATTCGGATGCTTATTTGACGATTAAAAAGGAAGAAGCGAAAGAGCGTGAGATTGAAAAACTGAAAGAAAGACTGAAAAACTACGATTATGCGAATGCCGATGAATTCTATTCAATGGCCAAAACGATCGGCTATAAAAACCTGACAAAAGAACAGCAGCGCTACTTCACTCAAATTGAAAACACGCGTGAACTTACAGACGGTTTCAAAGGCGTTGCCGTCGGCCTTTATGATTCCGGAAAAGACGCGGTCACAGGCCTGTGGGATATGGTCACAGATCCGGGCGGAACGGTTGAAGCCATTACAGGAGCGGTGGCTCACCCGATCAAAACGTATGAAGCCATTTCAGCGGCAATCGAAGAATCATACCAAAAAGACATGGTGAATGGCGACACCTACTCCAGAGCAAGATGGGTGTCATATGCAGTGGGCACCGTTGTGACATCAGTCGTCGGCACAAAAGGCGTCGGCGCCGTCTCAAAAACAGGCACAGCCGCCAAAGTGACAACCAAAGTCAAAACAGCAGCAAGCAAATCCGCCACAGCTCAAAAAGCGATAACGGTCTCAAAACAAACCGTTGATCACATCAAACAAAAAGTAAACACAGGCATCGAAGTATCAAAAAAACGCGCCAAAACCAAGTTAAATCAAATGGGAGATCTCACCCTGGCTGATATTCTCCCGTATCATCCGCGTCACGACTTAGTGCCGGCGGGCGTTCCTTACAACGCAGTCAACGGGGTCACACTTAAAGAAGGACTTCAGAAATTCGCCAAGGTCATCCTGCCGAAACCGTACGGAACCTCCGCAAGCGGCAGACGGACACCGGCACCGCATGTACCGCCGGTAACGGTCAAATACGGCGAGCATTTTGCGAAATGGACCAGAAAGAAAGTATTGAAGCCGAATGTCATCTACAAAACAAAAGAAGGCTACACGTACACCACTGACAACTATGGTAGAATTACAAGTGTCAAAGCAGACTTGCAGCTGGGAGAAGCAAAACGCAACCAATATGCACAGTCAAAAGCAGGTAAACCAGACCGTCTGACAGATGACGACGGAGGCCACCTAATCGCCACCCAATTCAAAGGCTCAGGCCAATTCGACAACATCGTGCCGATGAACTCTCAGATTAATAGGAGCGGCGGGAAATGGTATGAGATGGAGCAAGAGTGGGCAAAAGCCCTAAGCAAAAAACCACCTAAAAAAGTAGCAGTTCAAATAGAACCAGTCTATTCTGGAGATTCACTTAGACCATCATATTTCGATGTAACCTACAAAATTGGGAGCAGAAAAGAAATAAGCGTCTCTATTAAAAATCAGCGAGGGGGTTAACCTAATGGAAACTAAGAGAATGCAAGATTTATATCAACTTATTGGAGAAAAACTAAATGACATTATACCTGGTGAATGGACAAAGATATATCTTTATGCAGAAGTATTAGATGATTCCACAATGGTTCTTTTTCACTTCAGAACACCCGAAAATAATCAAATTATTTATTCACAAGATATACCTAGCCATTACAACGTAAGCAAGGACATTTTCAAGACGTTGTTAAGAGAACTAAGAGAACTTTTTGAAGAATTAAAAACTGAACACAGAAATAATAACGATGATGTTTGGACTAACCTTACACTAACATTGGATCGTAGCGGAGAATTCCAATTAGATTATAATTATGATGATATTTTAGCATCAGATTTAGATGGATATGAAAGAATCGCAATATGGGAATATCAAAACTTGGGGATTTTGCCTGAAGATGAGGACGATAAAGAATTTGTAATAAGCTACTTCGGTCTATAAATCAATAATGGCCCAGCGCTTCTCTGCTGGGCTATTTTTTATAACTAGGATTTTTCGACAATCGGAGTTGAAAAGATTGGAAACTAAAAAAATGCAAGATTTGTACCAGCTTATTAGTCAGAAATTAAATGACATCATACCTTGTGAATGGGCAAAAGTATATCTTTATGCAGAAGTATTAGATGACTCTACCATGGTCCTCTTTCACTTCACGACACCAGAAAAACATCAACTTATTTATTCACAAGATATATCTGCCCGATACAGTGTAAATAAAGATATCTTCAACACTTTTCAAGAGAAATCCGAGAACTCTTTAGAATTGAGCACAAAAAGAATAATGATAAACAAAACAGGCAGCATCCAGTAAACGGATGCTGCCTGTTACATCGTTATGTATCGTCTGAGGAGGTCATTTATTTTGTTTTTTAAATATGAAAATAGATATGACGGTAAATATGATGGCTGTAATGACAATGACCCACAAGCTCGCAGCCGTACTGATAAAATGGCCGTTTAACTTGTAGACGATCCCGTAATGCTTTTCATATTCCTGTATTTGGTCCGCAGAAGCATGTTTAAATACTTTATCAACTGAGTCTGTCATAAACGCTTTTCTGAACAGAACAGCGGTGTGGCTGATAGGGAAATACATAATAATCTTCTGCACAAACACCGGTACGCCGCCGATCGGCACATATACTCCGCATAAAAAACCGATGGCTGTTCCGACAATCGTACTTAACGTCGAAAATGCATTTTGTGTGTGAATAAACAGCGTTAAAAATAAATTAATGGAGCTTGACAGTGCAACTGAAAGAATAATAATCCCCAATACTTCAAGTATATCTGTACCGCTTAAAAGTTTGCTGCCTGATGAAACGAGAAAAATTTCACAGCCTAAAAAGGCGATGAATGAAAAGATCAAGCCGATGACAAATGAATGAATGACATAGCTCAATTGGATGGTCGCCCTTGATAAAGGAGCTGTTAAAAAGTCATACGTTCTCTTGCTTTCTTTATCTTTCACCATAATTCCGAAAGCGCCTAAAGTCGTTGTCACAGCTGTAATGGACAGCAATCCCGCCACCATCCATTCGTTCACCATTGCTTTGGAATCATCTGTCGAACCGACCAAGGCCTTAATGGCGTCCAGCTGTGTCTGCTGTAAGAACACGGCATATAACAGAATGACGATAAATACTGACAGCAAAGAAAGAAGCAAAAGAGTTCGATCACGGAAGTATATTTTTATATTTCTGCTGATTAAACTGGATAAAGACTTCATTTATGCAATGCTCCCCTTTACTGGCAAACTGCTTCCTTGTTCTTCGATAATATGGATAAACACATCATCCATATTCCCTTTAATCACCTCGAAAGATTCAATTTTTCCTTCAAGACCTTTCAAAATGTCAAACGCTTGGAGAGTGGACTCTACACGAAGGGAATAAATAGAGTTTTTAACCGTAAAATCCAGTTGTTTATTTTCAAACCATGCAGTCGGATCAACGCCTTGCTTAAACATCATATGCAGACTGTCAAACGCATATTGATCTTTCAGCTGACTCGGTGTACCCTCTGCGATCAGACGTCCTTCTTTGATGACCACAACGTTATCAGCCACAGCGGCCTCCTCCATGTAATGGGTCGTTAAAAAGATCGTCATGTTTGTTTCTTCCTGCAGCCTTTTAATCGCATTCCAAACAAAAACTCTCGTTTGCGGATCAAGACCTGTAGTAGGCTCATCTAAAAATAATATTGTCGGTTTATGGATGATGGCACGGGCAATATCTGCTCTTCTTCTTTGTCCGCCTGACAAATCGCTGTATTTTTTCTCCTTAATATCATCCAATTTTAAATAGTCTGTTACAAACTGATAGTTCTCTTGCACTTGTGCCTTGCTTAAATGATAATATTGTCCGCGGTTCATGATATTTTCATAAACGGTCAATCGTTCATCCAAAATGCTCTCTTGGAAAACAACTCCGATCTTTTTGCGGATATGATTATTCTCTTTCCCCTCACCAAGCGTATAACCGTCTATTACCACTTTTCCGGATGTCTTTTTAATCAGCGTACAGAGAATATCGATAGTGGTCGATTTTCCTGCGCCGTTCGTTCCCAGAAATGCAAACAGCTCGCCGCGTTTGACAGAAAAGGATACCCCTTTCACTGCTTCAAATGATCCATATTTTTTACGAAGATCCGTTACTGTAATAATGTCTTGTTCTTCTCCCATTCTGTTCACCTCGAAAAGTAAGATTCTATACCGTTGTTCACTAACTTTATATCGTCATTCCCGCCAGGATTTTCTCATTTTTATCCAACTTTATTATCTTTTTATAAATAATTATAACGATATAATTTATTATTTTCGCGTTTTGTTATTGGGTTTAGGCTCGGTGGATTTTCTATACATAGGGATCACTTATTGATTTTGCATGAAACTTATACATGCTGTAATCAATAAACCCTTTATCATAAAAAGGGTTTTTATTGGTTAAGAATCTCTAATACTATTTAAAATTCTTGTTTGTAACCGAAATACATATTATCTTAGAATATTCAGAAAGGAGAACGTAATGGAAACATGCCCTTATTGTGCAACTTCAATTCAAAAGGATAATCAGTATTACTGTAGTTTTTGCTTAATGTACATACATAATGTTCAGAGAGATGGCAAACGTGAAATCATAGAATATCGTGAGCATACTTCTGAATTAGATTTGGATAAGTCTACACCAGAACTAATGACTCTGCCAACAATTGAATTATTTCATTTACTGCGGCTCTCAAGAAAAATACGCAAACAGAAGTATGATCAGCTATATAAATCTCGACTTGAATCAGAAAAGGGAAATGAATCAGAAAATGTTCAAATCGCAACGGATAGTTACCAATATTACACAAAGAAAATGTATATCATAGAGAATATATTAAATAAACGTCTGGGTTACATTCCGGATAGGATAGATAATGTATTTCTTAAGAGTTATTTAGAAAAAGTAATGATTAGTAAGGAGAAAAAACAAGATATGAAAGTGTATTAAAAAAGCTGCCCCTCTAGAGTGAATATTAATAAAGGGTTCCTAAAAAGGTACCCTTTATTACATAAAGAGGTGTATAGAAAGCTATATTATAGGCGTCAACCAAACATCTTCTGGTACTCCTCTCATGTCACGAGTTCGTCCTGAATGCAAAAAAAATGCGGATTAAAAAAAGGCAACCATCCCTAAGGGTTAGTTGCCTTCTCTTAATTCCAGCACAGCCACACACTCCACATGATTCGTATGCGGGAACATATCCACAGGCTGCACTTCGCGCGTCACGTACCCGCCATCCTCAAGCACCCGCAGGTCTCTTGCAAGCGTTCCTGGATTGCAGGATACGTACACCACCCGCTTCGGTTTCATCTCGATGATTGTCCGCAGGAGGGCTTCGTCGCAGCCTTTTCTTGGCGGGTCGACGACGAGGGTGTCGGCCGTGATACCTTCTTTATACCATTTCGGAATGACGGTTTCCGCTTCTCCGACTGCGAATTCCGCGTTTGTGATGCCATTCAGCTCAGCGTTGCGTTTTGCATCCTCGATGGCTTCCGGCACGATTTCGACGCCGTATACTTTCTTCGCCTGCTTCGCCAGAAATAGAGAAATCGTTCCGATGCCGCAGTAGGCGTCGATGACGGTTTCTTCCCCTTGCAGCTCCGCGTACTCAAGCGCTTTGTCGTAGAGCACTTTTGTCTGTTCCGGGTTGACCTGATAGAACGATCTGGCGGAGATGGCGAATTTGACGTCTCCGATGAGGTCGTAGATGTATTCTTCGCCCCAGATGACGTTTGTTTCGTTCCCAAAGATGACGTTTGTTTTGTTTAAATTGATGTTTTGCACGATCGATTTGACGTGCGGGAATTGCGCCGTAATGTCTTCGATGATCTTCGCTTTGTGCGGAAAATCGCTTGTTCTAGTGATAAAGACGATCATCATTTCGCCCGTGACGACGCCGTATCTGACCATGATGTGGCGGAGCCAGCCTTTGTGGCGTTCTTCGTTATAGGCTTTGACGCCGTATGAGGCGCAAATGTCTTTGACGGCTTGAACGGCTTCGTCGTTTTTGGATTGCTGGATCATGCAGGCGCTCATGTCAATGATGTCATGGCTTCTTTGCTGATAGAATCCGGCGACGAGTCCGCCTTCCCGTTCTCCTACCGGCACCTGCGCTTTGTTTCTGTAGTTCCACGGGTCTTCCATGCCGAGCGTCGGATGCACGATGACTTTTGAAAGGTTCAGCTTGCCGATCCGTTCTAAGACGTCTTTGACTTGTTTCTGTTTAAACAAGAGCTGGCCTTCATAGGTCATGTGCTGAAGCTGGCAGCCGCCGCATTGTTTGTAGATTGGGCACGGGGCATCCGTTCTGTGCGGGCTTTCTTCCTTCAGCTCGATTAAGCGGCCGAAAGCGAAGCCTTTTTTGACGCGTGTCACTTTGATTTGCGCTTTTTCCTCAGGCAGGGCGTTCGGCACGAAAATAGGGAAGCCCTGAACCTTTGCGACGCCCGCTCCTTCGTGCGTCAAATCCTCAAATGTCACATCATAGTATTCATTTTTTTCTATCGGGGGTTTCATTTTCATCTATAATCACCTCTAGTTTTACCAATAGCCTTGTTTCAGCGTGCTGGCAAACCTTCAAATTCAATGTCAGCCTTCAAAGGTTTCCGATCACGCTGAAAAGATGACAAAATCCTAAAACGAATACTGTTTTAGGATTTTGTCCACGTATTAATCATCCAGCTGTTCCGCTTTCTCCTTCGGCATGATGACGTGAATATGCCGGTACAGGTTCACGAATTCGCCCGGCAGCATGCCGCCGTACTCGCCGTCCAGGTTCAGCTGCATCTTTTCTGATACATTGACTTTCACACGGTTCGCTTTTGTGTAAATAATGTGCTGATCGTTAATATGATCGCCTCTGAGCGCCATGCTCGCGACTCTGATAAACTCCGCGAGATTGGCTTTTTTCAAAATAATTAAATCAAACATGCCGTCATTTAGGCTGGAATCAGGGGCCAGCTTCTCGAATCCGCCGACCGAGTTGGTCAGCGTCACTAAAAACAGCATAATTTCGCCTTGAAACAGCTTGCCGTCATATTCAATCTCGACTTCTGTCGGTCGAAGTGAAGGCAGCATTTCCATTCCCTTTAAATAATAAGCAAGCTGGCCGAGCATCGTTTTCAGTTTGCTCGGCACATCATACGTCAGCTCCGTCAGACGGCCTCCGCCGGCGATGTTGATAAAATACTGACCGTTCACCTGTCCGATGTCGATCGGGCGGGCTACGCCGTTAATGACGGTATCAGCGGCATTCAGTATATTCTCTCTCGGAATGCCCAGCGCTCTGGCGAAGTCATTTGTCGTGCCGACCGGAATGATGCCGAGTGTCGGGCGTTTGTCTAACGGCGCAAGGCCGTTGACGACTTCATTAATCGTTCCGTCTCCGCCGGCTGCGATAATCAAGTCAAACTCCCGCAAAGCGGCTTCTTTTGCGGCGTTGGTGGCATCCCCCGCGCATGTGGTGGCATGGGTGGAGGTTTCATAACCGGCTTGTTCAAATTTTTGCAGGACCTGGGCAAGATTTTTCTTAAAAAGCTCCCGTCCTGAAGTCGGATTGTATATTATGCGTGCACGTTTCATTATCTCATCATCCTACTTAAGAGTATCCGATCCATTATTAACACTAACAACCTTTAATTATACTATGACTTGAGAAAATCGCAACAATATGTACAGAAATTGCCAGAAGAAAAAAGGCCCCGGCTCCGTTTAAGGAGCCAAGGCCCGCTGTCTTACTCTTCTTCCGTTCCAGGTTTTTTCTTACGAAATTTCGCTAATACTTCATATACGATCGGCACAATCAGAAGGGTAAGCAGAGTCGAACTGATTAAACCGCCGATAACAGTGACACCGAGTCCTTTAGAAATGACCTGGCTTCCGCCTTCGAAGCCCAATGCCAATGGAAGCAGGGCGCCGATTGTCGCGATCGCCGTCATCAGAATCGGACGCAATCTCGTAGAGCCGGCTTCCAGGAGCGCTTCTCTCGTCGATAAGCCTTCCGCTTCTTTATGGATGACGCGATCAATTAAGACAATCGCATTTGTGACGACGATTCCGATCAGCATCAGCATACCGATCATGGCATTCAGACTGATCGTCTCTCCGGATACATACAGTCCGGCTAATGCGCCGATGACTGTAAACGGAAGCGAGAACAGAATCGCAAACGGCGCTAATGCTCCGCCGAACGTGATCACAAGAACGAGGTATACGATGGCGATTGCGGCAAGCATTGCTAAGCCGAGTTTCGTAAAGGAATCAGCTATATCCGCTGATACACCGCCGGTATCAATCGATACATTGTCCGGGTGATCCAGTTTGTCAACTTTCTTTTGAACGGCTGATGACACCTTCGTGACGTTGTCAGAAGTGACGGTTGCCGTTACGTCAGCGTACACTTTGCCGTCGCGTTTGGAAATGGTATCGGATGTCGTGCCGTTTTTCACTTTCGCCACATCGCCGATTTTTACTTCTTGGCCTGCAGGCGATGTGATGGTTTTATCCTCTAATTCTTTTACACTCTTATACTGGTCTTTTTCTGTTTTGATGTTCACATCAAGCTCTTTGCCGTCCTTTTTCACCGTTGTCAAAGGAGACTGTGACGTTTGGGACATCAGGGCTTGGGAGATTTGCGAAGCCGTCAGGCCCTTCTTGCTGAGTTTCTCCTGGTCAGCGACGAACGTGTACTCATCATATGTGCTGGAAAGGCCTGAGTTGACGTCTTTCAGATCCTTCTGCTTTTTCATGATGCCTTCGATGTCTTTGACCGTGCCTTTAATATCAGACTCTGAATCTCCGTACACATAGTACGTTAATTCGTTGTTGTTGCCTGACGAACTGAAATTTTGTGATTTCCATTCGCCGCGGCTGGATGTTTTTTTGATTTCTTTTAAGACATTGTCTTTTTCTTTGTCAAAATCAGGCGTGTCATCCTCGTATTTCACGTAGAACAATGCGCCGTTTGAGCTTCCGCCGAGCGGACTTTGCGAGCCTAATGAATACTGAACGGTATCGACATGTTTGCGTTTAAGCAGCATGTCTTCCGCTTTTTGCGCAGCTTTTTCAGCTTCGCTTTTCGTTTCGCCCGGTTCAGGCGTGTATGTGAGCTGCATCGTTTTGTCCGCTTGCGCAGGCAGGTAGCTCGCGCCGATCAGAGGTACGAGGAACAAACTGCCGACAAGCATCAGAACCGCGATGATAGATGTAATCCATTTATGTCTTAATGACCAATTCAGCACTTTTTTATAGAAATTGGCCAATCTGCCCGGCTTATGCTCTTTCGCTTTAACAGGCGCGCCTGTGAGCGATTTTTTGAATAAGCTGTGCGCAAGCATCGGCACCAGTGTGATCGAAATCAACAGCGATGCGGCAAGCGCGAAGACGATTGTTAATGCAAACGGCATAAACAGTTCGCCGATCTGTCCGCCGACCATGGCAAGCGGCAGGAATACGGCAATGGTTACGATCGTTGATGACATGATCGGTTTAAACATTTCTTTCGTCGCTTCACGCACCAATTGCTTCCCGCGTAAAGGTTCATCTTTCAGCCTCATGCGGCGGTAAATGTTTTCGATCACGACAATCGAATCATCGACTACCCGTCCGATGGCGACCGTCATCGCACCGAGCGTCATTATGTTCAATGTGACATCAAGCTGATTCAGCACAAGAAGCGCAATCAGCAGTGACAGCGGGATGGAAACGATAGAAATCATCGTTGATTTAATATCTCTTAAGAATAAGAGAATGATCACGACCGCAAAAATCGCGCCGAAAATCGCTTTGCTTAACATCGTATCCACCGACTCTGTAATCGGCTCTGCCATATCAAGAGTCGAGCTGTACTTGAACCCTTTATGGTCTTTTTTGTATTGATTCAGTTCATCTTTAATCGCATCGGCCACTTCTACCGTGTTGGCGTCATTGGCTTTTACGATATTAATTCCGATGCTGTCCTTTCCGTTCGTGCGGGAAATGGATTCAGCTTTTTTCACATCTTTAATGTCGGCAATGTCAGAAAGCTTGACTGTCGGCACCCCTGCTGCCGCGCTTTGCTGTGCCTGCTGCATAGCCTGAGCGTCCGCCGCAGATGCCGCACCGGCTCCGCCCGTTTGACCTTGAGCGGCAGAAGAAGATGTGACCGGAATTCTCATATCTTTCAGATCTTTAATTGACGTAATATCTCCGTTAACGACAACTGATTTTTCTTTGTTGCCGAACGTGTACAATCCAAGCGGCGTATTGACGTCAGAGCCTTGGATCACTTTCTTGACGGTATCTTCATCAAGTCCGTACTCTTTCATTTTTTTGTCTTTGAAAGAGAATTCCACCTGCTCTTCCTGCTGTCCGGAAACTTGCACGGACGCAACGCCCTGAATGCCTTCAAGCTTAGGTACGAGAGTGTTTTCCACATTTTTGGTCAGGTCTTCAAGCGAGCTTTTGCCGCTTGTCACACTGAGCGTCAAAATCGGGAAAGAGTTGAGGCTGTAACGGGAAATGTCAGGTTTTTTCGCGTCGTCAGGAAGGCTGACACTGTCCAGCGCTTCAGCGACTTCGGTTTTCGCCTTGTCCATATCCTTGTTGTAATCATATTCAATCATAACCGATGAGACGTTTTCAGAGGATGTGGACGTTACGACGCTCACTCCTTCTAAATTCTGGACCGCCTGCTCGATCGGTTTTGTCACGTCATCCGCAACTTGACTCGGAGCAGCTCCGGGATAAGTCGTATTTACTGAAAGGTAAGGCATGTTGACGTCCGGTATGGATTCCTGCTTCATATTCAGACCGGCATACAGCCCTGCTACAGTAACGATAATCGTCATCAGCCAAACTGCGAATTTGTTCTTCAGTACAAAGTTAATAATGTGGTTCATCATGTCCTCCGTTAATTTTTATTGACTGACTGGTCATTCTATATAATACTAAACGGTATAACTCAACATCGTCAACTAATAAGGCAGTAAATTTTTCTAAATTTTTCAGGATTAAGGGGAAGCACGTCATGAACGAAAAAAAAGAGAAAATCATAAAAACAGGCATCCATTTATTTGCCAAAAAAGGGTTTTCTTCAACAACCATTCAGGAAATCGCCGGTGAATGCGGAATTTCAAAAGGGGCCTTCTATCTCCATTTCAAATCAAAAGAAGACCTTTTGCTCTCAGCATGTGAGTATTACATCGGCATGTCTATGGAAGAAATAAAGAAAATCAAAACAGAACATCAACATAAACCGCCTAAGGACGTATTCCGAAAACAAATCGCATATCAATTCCAGGAATTTATGGAACACAAGGACTTTATCATCCTCTTGCTGAGCGAAAAGGTCATTCCTGAAAATCAAAAGGTCAAACAGTATTTTCATGAGGCCAATATTCAATTTAACATGCTGTATCGGGATGCGTTGCTCTCCGTTTACGGAGATGCCGTCACACCGTTTTTAGCGGATGCGTCCGTTATGGCGCAAGGAATTGTGAGCTCCTATATTCATTTCTTGATTTTTAATGAACATACGGCATTCCGGACGGAAAACGTGGCGGCCTTTCTGATTGCCAGAATCGATGATCTGATTACGGGGCTGATAAGAGACAATCCCGATCCGCTGCTGCCTGAGGATATCTTCACTCAGCCCGCGGCGGACAGAGAAAGACTGCTTGCGGATATTCAAAAGATTAAAACACAGCAGGAGCTGCCTGAGGACGTCCTCGTATCGCTTGAAGTCATTGAAGAGGAATGTGCAAAAGAAGAGCCGCGAAAACCGATTATTAAAGGAATGCTGTCCAACTTGGCAGGCAGCGGAAATGAGCAGATTGAAATGCTGCGGGCTTCCATTGAAACCTATTTCAGCTTATAAAAAAAAAGAGACCGGCGCTTACCGGTCTCCATGTCAGCAGCGCCCTTACAGGCGGCTGCTTTTTTTTATCGTTTTTTGATTTCTTCAAGTAAGATCTTGTTGACCATCGGCGGGTTGGCCTGTCCTTTTGAGGCTTTCATAATCTGCCCGACAAGGAAGCCGATCGCGCGGTCTTTTCCGTTTTTGAAGTCTTCAATTGACTGCGGGTTGCTGTCAAGCGCATCTGTTACCAGCTTCAGAAGCACGCTTTCGTCAGAAATCTGAACAAGGCCTTTTTCTTTGACGATTTTTTCTGCGTCGCCGCCTTTTTCAATTAATTCTTTAAAGACTTTCTTCGCGATTTTGGACGAGATGGTTCCTTTTTCAATCAGCTTAATCATGCCGGCAAGGCCTTCAGGAGTCAGTGCGACATCCTCAAGCTCTTTTTGTTCGGCGTTCAGGTAAGCTGAGACTTCACCCATCAGCCAGTTTGATGCCTGCTTGGCTTCTGCGCCTTTATTGACCGTTTCTTCGAAGAAGTCAGCCATTTCTTTCGTCAGCGTCAGAACCATTGCGTCATAAGCCGGCAGGCCGAGCTCTTCGATATAACGCTTGCGGCGCTCATCCGGAAGCTCAGGAATGGTTGCTCTTACGCGTTCTTTCCATTCGTCATCAATGTAGAGCTCGACAAGGTCAGGCTCAGGGAAATAACGATAGTCGTCCGAACCTTCTTTGACACGCATCAAAATGGTTTTTTTCGTCGCTTCATCGTAGCGGCGCGTCTCCTGCTGAATGACTCCGCCTGACAGAAGCACCTGCTCTTGGCGTTTTTCTTCATGCTCAAGGCCTTTTTGCACGAATGCGAAAGAGTTGAGGTTTTTCAGCTCCGTTTTTGTGCCGAATTTCTCCTGGCCGATCGGACGGAGGGAAATGTTGGCGTCACAGCGCAGTGAACCTTCTTCCATTTTACAGTCGGAAACACCTGTGTATTGGATAATTGATTTCAGCTTTTCGAGATATGCGTAAGCTTCCTCCGGTGTGCGGATATCCGGCTCAGATACAATCTCGACAAGCGGCGTGCCCTGGCGGTTGAAGTCAACGAGGGAATAGCCGTCGCCCGTATGCGTCAGTTTTCCCGCATCTTCTTCAAGGTGAAGACGGGTGATGCCGATTTTTTTCGTTTTTCCGCCGACTTCGATTTCGATCCAGCCGTTTTCGCCGATTGGCTTGTCAAATTGAGAAATTTGATATGCCTTCGGGTTGTCCGGGTAGAAATAGTTTTTCCGGTCAAACTTCGTATCCGTTGCGATTTCGCAGTTCAAAGCCATTGCGGCTTTCATCGCGAATTCGACCGCTTCTTTGTTCAAAACGGGCAGCACGCCGGGATAGCCGAGGTCGATGACGCTCGTTTGGGTATTCGCTTCCGCGCCGAATGGCGTCGGTGAGCTTGAGAAAATTTTAGATTTTGTTTTTAATTCCACATGGACTTCAAGTCCGATTACCGTTTCAAAGTTCACTTCATTTCACCCCTTACAGTTCAGGTTTCGCTTTATGATGATCTGTTGCCTGCTCAAAAGCATGAGCGACGCGGTATACAGTGCCTTCATCGAAGTGTTTTCCGATGATTTGCAGTCCGAGCGGCAGTCCGTCCGCAAATCCGCACGGCACGCTGATTCCCGGCACACCCGCGAGGTTGACAGGGATCGTTAAAATATCGTTGGCGTACATTGTGAGCGGATCGCTGGTTTTTTCGCCGATTTTGAATGCCGGTGTCGGCGTTGTCGGTCCGACGATGACATCGTATTTCTCAAATACGTCTTCAAAATCTTTTTTAATAAGCGTGCGCACTTTTTGCGCTTTTTTGTAATACGCGTCATAGTAGCCGGAGCTGAGCGCGAAGGTGCCGAGCATGATGCGGCGCTTCACTTCGTTGCCGAAGCCTTCAGAGCGTGTCTGTTTATAAAGGTCGATCAGGTTGTCCGCATTGTCTGAGCGGTAGCCGTAGCGGATGCCGTCAAAGCGCGCAAGGTTTGCAGACGCTTCGGAAGAAGACAGCAGATAATACGTCGCAAGCGCGTATTTGCTGTGCGGCAGAGATACTTCTTCCCATGTCGCTCCGAGGTCTTCAAGCACTTTTAAAGCGGCTAAAACCGATTCTTTCGCTTCTTTGCCGACGCCTTCTCCGAGATATTCTTTCGGTACGGCGATTTTCAAGCCTTTAATATCGCCAGTTAATGAAGAAAGAAAGTCCGGCACTTCGACATTGGCGCTCGTAGAGTCCATTTTGTCCGGGCCTGAAATCGCCTGAAGAAGGAATGCGTTATCTTCTACGGTTCTTGTGATCGGCCCGATCTGGTCCAGTGAAGACGCAAAAGCGACCAAACCGTAACGCGACACACGTCCGTATGTAGGCTTTAATCCGACGACGCCGCAGAAAGAAGCCGGCTGGCGGATGGAGCCGCCCGTATCAGATCCGAGTGAAAACGGGACTTCGCCCGCGGCAACCGCAGCTGCGGAACCGCCGCTTGATCCGCCGGGAACCGTATCGAGATTCCAAGGGTTTTTCGTCGCTTTGTACGCGGAGTTTTCAGTAGAAGAACCCATCGCGAACTCGTCCATATTCAGCTTTCCGATCGTTACGGCTTCAGCGGCTTGAAGGCGCTCCACAACCGTCGCATCGTAAATCGGATCGAAGTTTTCGAGGATTTTGCTTGAGCATGTGGTGCGAAGCCCTTTGGTCACGATGTTGTCTTTGACGCCGATCGGCATTCCGAAGAGAAGACCGTGTTCAGACCGTCCGTCAACCGCTTCGTCAAGTTCTTTCGCGTAAGCGCGGGCTCTTTCTTCATCAAGCTGTAAAAACGCCTGCACCTTATCATCCACGGATGCGATCCGTTTGTAAGATTCATCAACAAGATCGGAAATCTTGATTTCTTTTTTATGTATCATTTGTTTCAGTTCTGTGATTTTGTGATCAAATAATGACATACTGTCTCCCTCCTTTAATCCAGAATAGATGGCACACGGACATAGCCGTCTTTATGATCGGGAGCATTTTTCATGACATCCTCGACCGGAAGGCCTTTACCCGCTTCATCTTCTCTCATTACGTTTTTCATTTTCAGCACGTGTGTTGTCGGTTCCACGTTATCCGTGTCCACTTCATTAAGCTCCTCGGCAAACGAGATGATGCTGTCAAGCTGTTCTGTAAACATTTCAGCTTCTTCATCCGTAATGGCGAGTCTCGCCAAATGAGCGACATGCTTTACTTCTTCTATAGAAATTCGTGACATAAGATCCACCTCCGCATAATTCTCCGTTTCGTCATATAATACTGATCATATCAAAAACGAGCCCTCTAAAGCAACAAAACGCCGCCTTCTGAGGCATGATGAAACCCTCTCTATTTTATCCTAAATCGGGGAGAAAGAGAAACGAATTATATGTCAGAAAATTTTTACTTTTATAATTTATTGGTAGCGTTTTCATCTCTAAGCTGTTCTATGTTGGCGGGGATTTTTTCCTTGAGCGGGCCAGGTTTCGAGAGTTGATTGATCGGGGATACTTTGTTAGGTTTAGTAACCATAGCCAGCACTAAATCATGCGATCCGCACGGAATGATGACTAAAGGCTGGATCGCCGGCGCATATTCCGGCACTACTAATCTACAGAGGTGATGCAACATTTACATGAAAGAAGAGAGGGTCCAAAAACGTGAGTATTGAATTAATTATATCTCTTGGCATTTACTTTGCTGCCATGCTGTTAATCGGCTGGTACGCATTCAGGAAGACAACGAATATTAATGATTACATGCTGGGCGGAAGAGGACTTGGCCCGTTCGTAACGGCGCTGTCCGCAGGTGCGGCCGATATGAGCGCATGGATGCTGATGGGAGTTCCCGGCGCAATGTTCGCAACGGGGTTATCGACCTTATGGCTGGCGCTCGGTTTGACGATCGGCGCGTATTCAAATTATCTGCTGCTTGCTCCGAGGCTGCGCGCTTACACGGAAGTTGCGGATGATGCGATTACGATTCCCGATTTTTTCGATAAACGGTTCCGCCACTCGTCATCATTGCTGAAAATTGTTTCCGCCGTGATTATTATGATCTTTTTCACACTGTACACATCGTCCGGGATGGTATCCGGAGGCAGGTTATTTGAATCGGCATTCGGCGCCGACTACAAATTCGGTTTGTTTTTAACGGCCGGTGTTGTTGTGCTTTACACGCTGTTTGGCGGTTTCCTCGCTGTCAGTCTGACTGACTTTGTACAGGGAGCGATCATGTTTGCGGCATTAGTGCTTGTGCCGATCGTTGCTTTTACCCAGCTCGGGAGCGTTTCAACGACGATTGATTCGATCAACGCCGTTAACCCGAAACTATTGGATATCTTTAAAGGCGCGAGCGTCATTAGCATTATTTCTTATTTGGCATGGGGACTCGGCTATTACGGCCAGCCTCATATCATCGTACGATTTATGGCGATTAAAGAAGTGAAAGATTTAAAACCCGCCCGCAGAATCGGGATGAGCTGGATGGTTATTTCAGTTGTCGGTTCATTGCTTACCGGGATTATCGGGGTTGCGTATTCTCATCACTTCGGAGTCTCCGTAAAAGATCCGGAAACGATTTTCATTATTTTTTCTAAAATCTTGTTCCATCCGCTGATTACGGGCTTCTTGCTGTCCGCGATTTTAGCGGCGATCATGAGTTCCATTTCCTCACAGCTTCTCGTAACGGCAAGCGCCATTACGGAAGATTTATACCGCGCCTTTTTCAGACGGGAAGCGAGCGATAAAGAATTGGTCATGACCGGACGCCTGTCGGTATTGATCGTGGCCGTTATCGCCATTTTGCTTTCCATGAATCCGAACAGCACCATTCTTGATCTGGTCGGATATGCGTGGGCAGGCTTCGGTTCGGCTATCGGCCCGGCGCTCTTGCTCAGTCTGTACTGGAAACGGATGAATGAATGGGGAGCGCTTGCGGCGATGATTACCGGGGCCGCGGCCGTTTTAATCTGGATCACGACAGGGCTTGCCGCTTCAACCGGCGTATACGAAATCATTCCGGGGTTCTTCCTCAGTCTGATTGCCGGTATTGCCGTCAGCCTGCTGACCAAAAAACCGGCCGATGCTTCTTATCAGCTGTTCAGCCGGATGGAAGCTCTTTTGAAAAACAAGAAATAGACAAAAAGCCGTCAGATTTTATCCCTGACGGCTTTTTTCTTCCGCACTTGTCCTGCTATAAATACTGTGAGAAAATCATATCAATTTATTATAAGAAAAATTGCGGAGGTGCTGTGCAAATTGAGCTGGCCTATCGAACCAGACATTTTATTAAAGCTGGGCATTGCCACGCTGATCGGCATGATCATCGGTCTTGAACGCGAGCTGAAAAACAAACCGCTCGGACTGAAAACCTGTATCGTCATCGCCGTCAGCTCCTGTATGCTGACGATCGTCAGCATTAATGCGGCATATCATTTCCCAAAATATTACCGAATCATGATGGATCCGCTCCGCCTTCCCGCCCAAATCATTTCCGGCGTCGGTTTTATTGGCGCGGGTGTGATCCTGCGTAAAAGCAATGACGTCATATCCGGCCTGACGACATCGGCCATCATCTGGGGCGCAGCCGGGCTCGGTCTGGCTACAGGCGCCGGCTTTTATAAAGAGGCGTTCGCAAGCCTCTTGTTTATCCTGATCAGCGTCGAATTTCTTCCGTGGCTGATCAGAAAAATCGGTCCCAACCGCTTGAAGGAAAAAGATATCCGCGTGAGAATGTCTCTTTCCGATAAAGACAAAATGACCGAGATTTTAAAGGAAATGAAAAGCAAACAGCTCCGCATTCACTCCGTCCGGATTGATGATCTGGGCGAAAAAGAATTTCCGATTATGGAAGTGAAAGTCAGTGTTCATAAAAACCGCTACACCACTGACGTCTATTATGATATTAAAGAAATTCAAGGTGTCGTCGGAGTGAAGTGTGATACGCTATAAAAAAACGCCGGGCTGGATTCAGCCGGCGTTTTTCTATTTATACGAATGCAGAAAAGTTATACTCCGTAATCGGGGTTTCATTTTCGATATCGCGCCTGAAGGTTTTCAGCATCTCAAGTTCCTCGTCCCCGAGTGAATTGAGGTCAAACGCCTGATGCAATAATCCGTAGATCAGCATATGACGCAGCCGGAGGAAATCCGGGATGTGTTCAAGCCAGGCGGGATCAAGGTCATTTTCTTCCCTGTAGCCTTTCATAAAGTGAGTCATGAATTCACCCGTAAACGCGGCCTTGTCTTCATACGGGATGACCGGATACCACAACATGTTGTACAGCAGAATACTGATATCATTCACAAACCAATTGTAGCCGATATCATCAAAATCAAATGCAGTGATTTTTCCGTTGTCCCAATTGAAATTGCCGTGGTGCAGATCGGCGTGCACAAGGCCGTAGTTTTCAGGGTTCTTCGGCAAACGGCGCAGTTTTTCCATTAGAGCATCCGCCCGCTCAAATACGAGATGCTGATCTGCGGGCACGTATTTTCTCAGCTTCAGCTGCTCCTCTTCATCCCATTCCTGCCTTTTATATGTCGGATCGCTCAGACGGTAGCTTTTCGTCAGCCGGTGCATGTTCCCCGTGTACTTTCCAAGCTCGTAAAACAGAGTTCCGTTCCAGTCTGATTCCTCCACTTTGCGTCCGGGCGCTTTTTCATAGACTCTTACTAAAAACGCTCCGCCTTTTCCATCCGGCACTTCTTCGACATCTTTGCCATTTAATGAAGGAATCGGCTTTGCTGCTGAAAGCCCTCCCTTTGCCAGATGATGAAGCCATTCCATTTCTCCGAGAATATATTCCGGTGTTCTTCTGATCGTATGCGTAATTTTTAAAATATAAGGTTCGTTATCTTTCACAATTTCATATACGTAGTTCTCTGCGTCCGCGATAAATTGAAACTTGGTAAAGCCGTATATTTCACCTGCTTCAGCGAGCACCTTATCTTCCTCAAAAATCGCTTTAATATCTTTATGCATGCTGATTCACCCTTTTCATAACGTTTGTAGGCGGTGTGTGTACTCAGCAAATGTCATTCATCAACATTCCTGCCCTTCTTTTTTCACAGCAGATTAGTAACATCCGCTTAGAAATGAAATGTGTTTTCCTGTTAATTCCTGATTATACAAATATCTTAACATACCTCATTCCTCGCTCCAACGATATTCACATTAAAAAAACCCTTGCTCATACAGAAATGAACAAGGGCATCTTGGTTAATCGTAAATATGGACGGTCGGTTCTTTGTCACCCGCATTGCGGACGATCAGCGCTTCCTGCCCATCAGACGAGGTAATGTTAATTTCGACATCAACTGAGCCTTTTGAATAATAATCCATCAGCTCACCTGTTAAGTATTGGGTGAAGGCGATGACTTCGCTTTTCCCGTAAAATTGCATCGGGATTTCAATCTTCATTTTTCTCATTTCATCGTTTTCGTACATTGCCGTTCCGACGACTCCGGTGTAATTCGGGAAGTAGCTGTCGATGGCGTTTTTGAAGCGTTTAAATACTTCGGAATCATCAGGGTATTTCTTTGCCGTGTCTGTATCCGCCGGATAGAAGACGTACTTTTCTTTGACATCATCCCAGTTTGAAATGGTGGATGAGCCGGCTTTGACTTCTGTTTTTGCAATGTAATTCCCCGGTACGATTGATGTTTTCGGCGCTTGTTTATAAAGGGCGACGGTAATCGGCACATTTTTCAGGTTATCCATTTTCCGAAGGCGGTTAACGACTTCCTGAGCGATTTCTTCACCGTGGCTGCGGATCGTTTTGTCACTGAGCTCCACTTCCTGCTGCGGATCACCTGTGTTTTCACGGTAATAGTATACAGAGTTGAGAGCGAGACCGATCATGATACCGCCAAGCTGGATGGAATTTTTATCTTTTCTTACTAAGTAATCCTGCTCAAGCATGGACGCTAAGTAAATCGGGCTGTTTTCATTTTTCTCTTTTGCCGATCCCGAGCTTGGCAGCACGGGATTTAAGCCGAGATTCTGAAAATTGGAATCTGCCTTTTTCGCCTTTTTCAGATCACTGCCTTCTTTTTTGCGGTCAAGCCAGCTGAGTACCGTGTCCTCATCTAAATACTGGCCTTCCTGATACAAATAGTCATCCGTCGGGAACGTGTCTTGAGCGAGCCGCATCAGACCCGTCTCGAATTCATCGATGTCCAGCCTCGTGTTCAGCCGGTCCGCAGTCAGGCCGCGCGCTTTTCCGGCCTTAAACGGAAGCACCATTTTATAGTAGGAATCAGAGATATTATATTTCGGTATGATCGCTTTTTCAGAAGACTTTGCCGTTTTCTGCGTGATCTCTTCCTCTTTGTTCCCCCCGAAACTCGGCGAACAGGCCGACAGCATGAGTACTGCCGCCGTTGCCGTCGCCGCCAATGCCAACATCTTTTTCAATAGAAAACACTCCTCTTATTTCTTTAGCTCTCCCAATAGCTGTGCTTCATTCCATACTTCAATATTTAATTCCTGCGCTTTTGTCAGCTTGCTTCCGGCCGCTTCTCCGGCAATCAGCAAGTCTGTTTTTTTGCTGACAGATCCCGTCAGCTTTCCGCCGAGCGCTTCAATCTGCGCCTTGGCTTCATTTCTGGACAGCTCTTCAAGCTTTCCGGTCAACACGATGGTTTTGCCGGCAAAATAAGAGTCGCTGTCCTCCGCTTTTACTTTTTTCGGGCCTTTGTAGAGTGTGTTCACACCGAGTTCCTCAAGTTCATTCAATAGCTCAAGCATTTCTTCTTTGCGGAAATAGGTGATAACGGCATCGGCCATCTTTTCGCCGATTTCATCCACCGCAAGCAGCTCTTCTTCCGTGGCTTGTTTCAGATTTTCCAGGCTTTCAAAATGCATGGCGAGTGTTTTGGCCGCTTTTGAGCCGATAAAACGGATGCCGAGACCGAACAGCAGGCGTTCCAGCGAATTCTCTTTCGACTTTTGGATGGAGCTGATCAGATTGTCAGTTGATTTTTCCCCCATCCGCTCAAGCCGGATGACCTGCTCTTTCGTCAGCTTATACAAATCAGCGACATTACGGACGAGATGTTCACGGAAAAGCTGTGTGATGACACGTTCTCCGAGTCCGTCAATATTCATCGCGTTGCGTGAGACAAAGTGAATCAGGCCTTCTCTGATCTGCGCCGGACATTCCGGATTGATGCAGCGCAGCGCGACTTCTCCTTCAATGCGGACAAGTTCGCTTTCGCACTCAGGGCAGCTGGTCGGCATATTGAATTCTTTTTCTTCCCCGGTCCGCTGTTCGATTAAGACATTGACGACCTCAGGGATGATGTCGCCCGCTTTTTTGACGACCACTTTATCGAGAATGCGGATATCCTTCTCTTTAATTAAATCTTCGTTGTGAAGGGATGCTCTTGAGACCGTCGTTCCCGCGACTTTTACCGGTTCCAGAACGGCGGTCGGCGTAATGACGCCCGTTCTTCCGACATTCAGTTCGATATCGAGCAGTTTTGTCACGACCTCTTCCGCCGGGAATTTATAAGCAATCGCCCAGCGCGGGCTTTTTGCCGTATACCCGAGCTCTTCCTGCTGGTCGAGCGAATCGACTTTGATGACGATTCCGTCAATTTCATACGGGAGATCGGCCCGCTTCGCCTGCAGCTCTTCGATCATTTCAATGACTTCATCTATCGTGGCGCATTTTTTCCGTTCCTGGTTTGTTTTAAAACCGAGCTCATCCAGAAAATCCAGGCCCTGACTCTGTGTTTCCACACCCATTTCGTCAAGCTCCGCTATACTGTAGACGAAGATGTCAAGATTTCGTTTCGCTGCAATTTTCGGATCGAGCTGTCTGAGTGAGCCCGCAGCCGCGTTCCGGGGATTGGCGAACGGCTCCTCTTCATGTTTCAGCCTTTCTTCATTGAGCGCTTCAAATGACTGTTTCGGCATGTACGCCTCTCCGCGCACTTCTATGGAAAGATTCCGTTTCATTTTCAGCGGAATGTTGCGGATCGTTTTTAAGTTTTCCGTGATATCTTCGCCCGTCGTTCCGTCTCCTCTTGTCGCGCCTCTGACGAAATAGCCGTCTTCATAACGGAGAGAAACAGCAAGACCGTCTATTTTCAGCTCCACATTATAAGCAACGCCGTCACCGACAGCCTGACGGACCCGGCGGTCAAAATCGCGCAGATCATCATCGTTAAATGCGTTGCCGAGACTGAGCATCGGCGTGCCGTGCTGCACCTTTTGAAACGATTCAAGCACCGCTCCCCCGACCCGCTGTGTGGGCGAATCAGGCGTTCTGAGTTCCGGGTGCTCTTCCTCTATGGCAATCAGCTCCTGAATCAGTCTGTCGTACTCGGAATCCGGCACGCTCGGTTCATCTAAGGTGTAATATTCATAACTGTACTGATCGATGGTGCGGCGCAATTCTTCTGCCCGGTGTTTCGCTGTTTCTTTGTCCATCATGTTCTTCCTTTCCTCTTCAGGTTACTGCTTTTCAATCGGCGCAAAAGCGGCAAGCAGACGCTTCACGCCGACTGGGCTCGGGAATGCGATATCAAGCTCGGTGCTTTCGCCTTCTCCTTTTACGCTGACAACCGTTCCGGTGCCCCATTTTTTATGGCCCGCTTTATCGCCGACCGCCCAGCTGAGCGAGTCGCCGCCTGTTTTGTTCGCATAGGAAACGGGACGGGATACGGGCCCGCGTTTTTGCTGCACTTTTCTTCCCGGCTGCATGCGAGGTGTTTTCTTCTCATTTAGGTTCTCCAATAAATCGCCAGGTATTTCCCTGATAAAGCGGGATTCCGGATTCATATTGGTGCGGCCGAATAAGGTGCGCATTTTGGCATTCGTTAAATACAGTTCTTCTTCCGCCCTCGTAATGCCTACATATGCGAGCCTGCGTTCTTCTTCCATCTCGGCTTCTTCCATCAGGGAGCGGCTGTGCGGGAACACGCCTTCTTCCATGCCCATTAAGAACACGACAGGAAATTCAAGCCCCTTAGCGGCGTGCAGTGTCATTAAAGTGACGGCATCCTTTCCGCCTGATTCCTCTTCCTTCTGGTCGAGCTGGTCAATATCCGCAATCAGCGCCAAATCAGTCAGAAACGCAACGAGAGACTTGTCTTCGCTTTTTTGTTCGAAGTTTTTCGTCACGGAAAGAAACTCGTCGATATTTTCAAGGCGGCTTTGGGCTTCGATTGATTTTTCGGCCTTCAGCATTTCTCTGTATTCCGTTTTCTCGAGAATTTCTTCCGTGAGTTCCGTAATGGACAGGTAATCCTGCATGTTCGTCAGATTTTCAATCATCGCGCCAAAGCCGTCAAGCGCGTTTGCCGCTTTCGCGCTGACGCCGATGAAATCAACCTGTTTGATCGCCTGGAACATTGACATTCCGTTCATCGCCGCATATGAAGCGATTTTTTCTAGCGAAGTGGCGCCGACGCCCCGCTTCGGCACATTGACGATCCGCGTAAAACTGATGTCGTCGTCCGGGTTTGACACAAGGCGCAGGTATGCGAGAATGTCTTTAATTTCTTTCCTGTCGTAGAACTTGGTTCCGCCGACGATATTGTAGTTCAGTCCGGATTTTAAAAGGGTTTCCTCAATGACGCGCGACTGGGCGTTTGTCCGGTATAAAATCGCGATATCGGAAAGCTTCCGCCGCCCCGAGCTGTGCAGCTCATAAATTTTCCCCGCGACGAATTGGCCTTCGCCGAATTCATTGTCGCCGCTGTAATAAGAAAGCTTGATGCCTTCGTCATTTTCCGTCCACAGGTTTTTCGGCTTGCGGTTTGAGTTGTTTTTGATCACTTCGTTAGCCGCCTGCAGAATCCGCTTTGTTGAGCGGTAGTTTTGCTCGAGCAAAATCACGTTTGCGCTCGGATAATCTTTTTCAAAGGAAAGGATATTCGCGATATCCGCCCCGCGCCATCTGTAAATGGACTGGTCGGAGTCACCGACGACGCAGATATTTTCAAGACGGGCCGCAAGCTGCTTCACAAGCAGGTATTGTGCCCTGTTCGTATCCTGATACTCGTCTACGTGAATGTACTGGAATTTGCGCTGATAAAACTCAAGCACTTCCGGCACACGCTCGAAAAGCTTAATCGTCGTCATGATTAAATCATCAAAATCAAGCGATTGGTTTTTCAGCAGTTTTTTCTGATAATCGGTATACACGTCACTCGTGACCTGATCGTAGTAGCCGCCGGCCGATTTTGCGAATTCCTCAGGTTCGATCAGCTCGTTTTTTGCGCTGCTGATGGACCCTAAAATACTTCTCGGATCAAACTTTTTCGGATCGATATTCCGCTCTTTCAGAATCCCTTTAATAACGGAAAGCTGATCAGCCGTATCAAGAATGGAGAAATTTCGGTTGATGCCGATTCTGTCAATATCCCTGCGCAGAATCCGCACGCACATGCTGTGGAAAGTGGAAATCCAGATTTCATCCGCGCCGGGTCCGAGAATGCTCTCTACCCTCTCCTTCATTTCTCTGGCGGCTTTATTTGTAAATGTAATCGCCAGAATGTTCCATGGCGCCACGTGTTTTTCCGCCATTAAGTATGCGATTCTGTGCGTCAGCACACGTGTTTTTCCGCTTCCCGCGCCCGCCATCAGAAGCAGCGGACCGTCCGTCGTCTTGACCGCTTCCTGCTGAACGGGATTTAATCCGCTTAATAATTGATTGCTAATGTAATTCATATCCGTTCACCGCCTATCAAACATATGTTCTATCATAAATCAATTTCGTCCGCTTGGCTACTTTGTCTTTACAGCCGCCACCGTTTTAAGCGCCTGATCAAAATCTTCATATACGGCATTTCCGACAACGATGACATCGGCATGACGGCCGAACCGTTCCGCCGTTTCCGCGTCTTTAATGCCGCCTCCGTAAAACAGGACGGACTTGTCCAGCACAGCCTTCGTTTTCTCCACCGTTTCTATGTCCGCCAGCATCCCGCTGTATTCCAGATAAAAAATCGGGAGATGAAGCAAATGCTCCGCGACCCGCGCATAGGCGAGAATATCTTCTGTTTCTATATGTGTATCCGCCTCCGTCAAAGCGGCCGCCTTACAATCAGGGTTGACGATGCAGTAGCCCTCCGTCACGATTTCCTCCACTGACATGAGCTCTCCGTATTCTTTCATCGCCTGATGATGCATGCCGACAATCCAGTCCGCCTTTTTGCTGTTGAGCACACTCGGAATGAAATAAAGATCAAACCCGGGCACAATGGAATCAATCGTCGACACCTCAAGTACGCACGGCACTAAAAACCGCCGCACCTTTGACATCAGTCTCAGCACATTGTCCTCGGTGATATTGTCGCTTCCTCCGATCACAATGGCGTCAGTCCCTGATTCACAAAGCCGTTCCAGTTGTTCATCCGGTAAATCTTTATTCGGATCGAGTTTAAAAACATGCTTCCACTCGTTAACATCGTACATGCGTTTTCGTTCCTCCATTCGTTTCTTGCCATTTAAACATTATAACAAATTCGTTTGGCCCGGAAAAACGGAAAAAGACGTCATTCACCTGATTCACAAAAAAAGATTGCGCTCCGCCGGACGGGAAACGGCTATGTTTGAAAACAGACAATATGTGGAATGTCAAAGAGAAAAAAGACAAGGAGTCTGATCTCAATGGAACAAGCCATTATCGTACTGATTTGTATATTGATTTTTATTATTTTAGTTCCCGCCGCATTGTTTCTCTGGATATACATAAGAGACGAAAAGCAGGAAGAACATTCAGTGCTGCGCAATTATCCCGCAGCGGGAAAACTGCGCTATATATTTGAAAAAATCGGACCTGAGCTGCGGCAGTATTTATTCAGCAATGATAACGAAGAACAGCCGTTTTCCCGGAGAGAATATGAACAGACGGTCATGTCCGGAAAGTATAAGAGCAGAATGATGGGCTTCGGCTCAGAACGGGATTTCGATCAGCCGGGCTATTATATCCGTAACGCCCTCTTCCCGAAACAAAGGGAGGAGCTGCGCGCAGATCAGACGCCGAAGATCGACACGATGGTATACAAGATTGACAAAGACAACCTGCTGAAACGCAGCGAACACCGCGAAAAAGCAAAAGCGGACCCTTATTACCTGCATCCGGACGATGTGCAAGTGATCGGCCGCGACACATGCAAGAAGCCGTTTTATGTGAAAGGGTTAATCGGACAATCAGCGATGAGCTACGGCTCACTTGGCGACAGGGCAATCACCGCCCTGTCAAAAGGGCTGCACCAGGCCGGCGGCACATGGATGAATACAGGCGAAGGCGGCCTGTCTGAGTATCACCTGAAAGGCGGCGCGGATATTATCTGCCAAATCGGCCCCGGGCTGTTCGGCGTCCGCACCGAAGATGGAGAATTTTCGTGGGAAGAATTCAAGAAAAAAAGCCGCCTCGAGCAGATTAAAGCCTTTGAATTAAAGCTTGCACAAGGGGCGAAAGCAAGAGGCGGGCATATTGACGGTTCAAAGGTAACCGAAGAAATTGCCGCCATCAGAAATGTGCAGCCCGGACAATCCATTGACAGCCCAAACCGCTTCAACGAGTTCTCAAATGTTCCGGACATGCTTGATTTCATTGAGAAATTAAGGACTGTCGGTGAAAAACCGGTCGGCATCAAAATTGTCCCGGGCAGCCGCAAAGACCTTGAAGACCTTATTTCCTGTATGAGTTCATCAGGCAAACTTCCCGACTTTATTACGATTGACGGAAGTGAAGGGGGAACGGGAGCTTCTTTCCATGAGCTGGCGGATTCCGTCGGCCTGCCGATTCTGACCGGCCTCCCCCTTGTTGACGGCCTTTTGAAGACATACGGGATAAGAAATAAGCTGAAAATTTTCGCATCCGGAAAGCTGCTCACTCCGGATAAGATTGCCGTTGCCCTCGCGTTAGGCGCGGATTTTGTCAATATTGCCCGGGGAATGATGTTTTCAGTCGGCTGTATCCGCGCTCAAGTATGCCACACCAATCATTGTCCTGTCGGAGTGGCGACAACCGATCCAAAACTTCAGCGCGCGCTCAGTATCGAGGATAAACAGCACCGCGTCTGCAACTACGTGCTCTCGTTGCGTGAAGGGCTGTTTCACCTCGCCGCGGCGGCGGGCATCAGCTCACCGATTCATTTCTCAGCTGAACACATCGTATACCGGGAGGAAGACGGAAGCCTGAGGGAACTTCCCGGCCTTTTGAATCAGCACGCATAAAAAAAACCGCCTGCCGTCATCGGCAGAGCGGTTTTTTACGTAGCTGAGGAGGATTCTCCTTTGTTTACGCGGTCAAGCGCCATTTCATAGGCGTCGTTACCGTAATTTAAGCATCTCTTCACCCGGGAAATCGTCGCTGTGGAAGCACCCGTTTCGCTTTCTATTTTGTGATACGTATTTCCTTCGCGGAGCATTCTCGCCACTTCCAAACGCTGCGCCAGCGATTGGATTTCATTAATCGTACAAAGATCGTCAAAGAAACGATAGCATTCCTCCAGATCTTTCAGCGATAAAATAGATAAAAATAACTGGTCCAGTTCTTTTCCGCGTAATTTATCGATTTGCATCGTCAAACACCTTCTCCTTTACTAATGGAAGCTGCATCGAGATCAGGCACGATATTAATCCATGTCTTTCCTGGCACAAACGGAAGAATCTCATTGCCTTTTACGGGCAGAATACGGCCGTCTTTATATTCCCAGTCTGACTCCATAACATCGCCGTGCTGAAGCAGGAGGCCCTTCCCCCCTGACTGAATATCGATGGCCCGCCTTCCATCTTTGTCTGTCATGCGATGGCCGGCTTCAACAATAAAAATGTTGTGCATGGCTAAAGGCTTTCCGGTCTCCCGGTCTGTCGCTTTCACACCATCAGAGCTTCTTGTATAAGCATCAGCTTTTTTATCATAATCGTATTCGACAAGATTTGTAATGTTTTGTGTTCCATAATCTATCCGAATATTGTAGGTTTCATTTCCTGGTTTTGCATCTGATGTCTGAAATGGGAGCGGTTCTGTTTTTCCGTTCAGCTTGTATCCTTTTTGTTCCGCCGCCTTCCTGATATTGTCATACGACGTGTAGGAATTGTGGGGCGGCTTGCTGAAATCGGCTCTCCAAAACAGGCTTCCGTCAAAATCCAAACCGTTTATATAATCGTAAGCTCCGGACTCCAGCTGCTTTTTTGCGCCGGGACTCCAGCCATGATGGACAAATATGCTGTTAAACCCGCTGCTGAGCGTGACAAAATATTCCCTCGCGCTCCGCACAGGCCCGACCGTTTCCGGCATCTCACTTTGAAAAATCGCGAGAAACCGCGTAATCCGGCCCTCCGCGAGCGCTTCGATGACAACATCCGCCTTTGACAGCCCGGATTGGGGCCTCGCCTTCGGATGATTGTTCACTGCGACTGCAATCGGACGGCGTTCTGCAAGCTTCTGCTCAGTTTTCAGCCCCGTTAAAGGAGCTTCCGCTTCTTTCGGCTGCACCTGATCGGCATTGTTCTGCCGGCAGGCGGCAAGCAGCAAAAACGCAAAACAAAGCATACAAACGGTTTTCCATCTTTTCATATGTCGGCTCCCTGCTTTTATATTTTAACGCATTATCGATGGAAAGAGTACAGTTTTTTTCATCACGTCGAATATTCCTCTCGGCGTAATGCGGATATAAGGCAGGTGTGTGCTCTGCAAAAAGAGCAGCGTATAGATCGGATCGCAGAATCGGTAGCCCCGCTCCTCCAGCAGCGTCCTCAGTTTTTGCTCTTTCTCAAGCACTTCTTCATACTTCTCCGCGGATGCAGAACCGTTTAAGGCGAGGGGAATCTCATGAAGAATCTTCCCGTTTTCGGCAAGCACGATTCCGCCGCCGATTTCTTTCATCCGTGAGAAAGCGAGCAGGATATCTTCTTTATTTTTTCCGGCAGCGATAATATCTCCGGTTGTCGTGTAGGAACTGACAAAGCCCTGCACCCGATCGGCAAAACCTTTCAGCATTGTATTGACCCGCCATTTTCCATGCTTATCGAGAAGCGTGAGATAGCATTCATCATGATCAAAAGAAAGCTGGTCAACAGAATTATCAATCGCAATCATATACGGCTCCATAATGACCGCGTTGCGCATCGTCACACCCATCGGCATTGAAAACTGTAAATCATCCATCGTCATATCATATGAAAGCTCAAGAGGGACGAGACCGCCCTTTTTCCAATCCGTTTCTGTAAACGCATTCATATTTCGGCCGTCTTCTTTCAGCAGGATGCCTTTGGAGATCACCGTGACCGGGTCAGGATTCATCGGGTCATCGAGAATGTTCAATGAAGCAAGCCGTCCCGGACCGACCACACCGAGATAGTCGTCCATCTGATAATACTTCGCGATATTAAAGGAGGCCATATTGTAGGCATCGATTGCCGGAACTCCTTCCTCCAAAGCGATTTTGATTAATTCATTCGTCATGCCGCCTTTATAAAAATGCGGCGTCGCTCCATCCGTCGTGTAGAAGAAATGATCATAATGCCGGAAGCCTTTTTGATGGAGATCCTGCAAAATCGTTCTCAAATCAGGGCGGATGGATGAATGTCTGAGCGAAACATAGTAGCCCAATTCAAGCCGTCTCATCACCTCGCCGCCATTCATCGCCTCGTGGTCGGAATCAGCTCCGAACAGTTTCATCTTCGTCAGTGTTTTTTCAGAGGCTCCGGGAAAATGCCCTTCTATCCGCTTGCGCAGTTTCTTTGTCGCCTGCATGCAATGAAGCATCAGGTCATCGCCGTCCATGAGGCGCGGCCATCCGGTCAATTCTCCGCCTTGAATGACATCCGGGTGCTCAATCCATTGCTTTCGAACATCAAAAGAAAGAAGCTGATCCTCATTCAGCACTTCAGTCTGCAGATCATATCTGGACCACCAGAAATATTGCACCGGCTGTTTTTTCAGTTCTTCCAATATAGTAAGCGCTTTCTTTTTACCGCTGTGCAAAAGAAAAAACAAGTTATCATTAACAAACGTCGTTGTTCCGAATTGAGACACATATTCGGCGAGCGTTTGGGGATTATATATTTGAAAAGGATGTGTATGCGGTTCAATGTAACCTGGCACAATGTATTTTCCTTCACAATTTATGGTATGAATGTGCTCTGCTGCATCAGGAAGCTCATGACCAACATATACAATTCGATCTCCGTAAATCCAGACATTCTTTTTCAGCCATTGTTTTAAAAAAGGATTTAATACGAGAGCATCCCGTAAAAGTAGCGTTGGAAGCAGCTTTGAGTCTACAACATCCGCCTGTGATCTGATGTCTTTATTTTTCCAGTTAAAGGTGCGTTCGGACATTCACATACTCTCCTTCGCTTATATTAGACCCATCGTATCACATCCGCACAATTATCGCACGGCTAAAACGTTACAAATTATTGAAGATGAATGAAAAACTTTTTCTAAGGGAGCTGAAATGATGAAACCGAATATCAGTTTATTAAATGCCGTTATGCGCATCACTTGCGGCCTCACCATTTTGTCTGCTGCTTCAGCGAAATACACGAGAAAACCTTGGTGCAAGATGCATCTCTTCTGTATGATGATGGGCGCGATGAAAGCGGCGTCCGGCATCCTCCGCTTCTGTCCGGCGACATATATGTTCCAAACCGGAATGAATCAGGATGACAGCCATCAGCAAGAAAAATAACAAGCCGTTTCGGCTTGTTATTTAATTTCTCCTGTCCCGCGAGTCTAAGAAGAATCCGTCTATACGCCGGAGGACTTCATCGATGCCTGCGTGTCACACGGCAAGCCGACAGTCTTAGTCGTCTTTTCAGAAGAAAACCCGCATCTTATATGACGCGGGGTTTTCCTCTTTATCGCTGCGATGCTTTCAGCGCACGGGCGCCGATATCGCTTCTGTAAAACAGTCCGGGTTTTGTCAGCCCTGAAACGGCGCTGTACACTTTATCTCTCGCCGCTTCAAATGTCTCAGCAAATGCCGTGACATTGGCGACCCGGCCGCCGTTTGTAACAAATTGTCCGCCGTCTTTTTTCGTTCCGGCATGAAAAACGGCGATCCCGTCTTCAGCGGACGTCAAACTGCCGATCGGCGTCCCTTTCGCATAGCCTTCCGGATAGCCTTCAGAAGCCAGCACAACGCTGACTGCGGCCGTATCCTTCCACCTTAGGTCAACATCCTTCTCATGCAGAAGATCTAAGAGCACCTGAATGAGGTCGGATTCCATTCTCGGCACGACGACCTGTGTTTCCGGATCTCCGAAGCGCGCGTTGAATTCAATGACTTTTGATCCGTTTTCCGTCAGAATCAGCCCCGCGTACAGCACGCCCGTGAAGGAGCGCCCCTCTTTTACCATTGCTTTTGCCGCCGGCTTCACAATCGTTTCGACTGCGCTTCTGACGATATCATCGGAAATGTGCGGCACTGGTGAGTAGGCTCCCATTCCGCCCGTATTCGGCCCTTTGTCTCCATCGAAGGCGCGTTTATGATCTTGAGCGATGACCATCGGATAGACGGTCTCCCCTTTTACAAACGCCATTAAAGAAAATTCTTCGCCGGCGAGGAACTCTTCAATGACAACAGATGCGCTCGCCTCCCCGAATTTCTCATCCTCAAGAAAATCGTGCAGGCATTCAATCGCTTCTTCTTCCGTCATCGCGACCGTGACACCTTTTCCGGCGGCAAGCCCGTCCGCTTTAATGACAATCGGCGCGCCTTTTTGCTGCACATATGCTTTCGCCTCTTCAAATGAAGTAAACGTCTCATACTCCGCCGTCGGAATGCCGTATTTTTTCATTAAATCCTTGGCAAACTGTTTGCTCCCTTCAATGATTGCCGCTTTTTCAGACGGTCCGAAAACAAGCAGTCCGGCTTTTTCAAACTCGTCGGCTATCCCTTCAATCAGAGGAACTTCGGGGCCGATAATCGTCAGGCCGACATGATGTTCTTTCG
This sequence comes from Bacillus sp. L75, assembly GCF_003676355.1. NCBI lineage: Bacteria > Bacillati > Bacillota > Bacilli > Caryophanales > Bacillaceae > Bacillus > Bacillus sp. L75. The sequence goes on along the minus strand of NZ_ML064907.1, from coordinate 68,476 downwards.
CAAACGCAATGAGTGCGGCATGATCGCTTTCTTTAATGTTGACCAGCGTCGCGCAGTCTGCCATACCGTCATTTCCGGGCGCGGTGTACACCGTGTCAACAAGCGGGCTTTGCGCCGCTTTCCAAGCCAATGTATGCTCTCTGCCGCCTTTTCCGATAATCAATACATTCACGCTTCGTTCCCCCTCTTAATGTTTGAAATGTCTGATACCGGTGAATACCATGGCGATGCCGTATTCATCCGCTTTTTTAATCGAATCTTCATCGCGGACCGATCCGCCTGGCTGGATAATCGCCGTGACACCGGCTTTTGCGGCTTCTTCGACTGTATCCGGCATCGGGAAAAACGCGTCTGATCCGAGCGCGCTGCCTTTTGCTTTTTCTCCGGCCTGCTCAATGGCGATTTTAGCTGAACCGACGCGATTCATCTGCCCTGCTCCCACACCGACCGTCATATGGTCTTTTGCAAGAACGATCGCGTTGGATTTCACGTGTTTGACGACTTTCCAGGCCAACTTCAAATCTTCCCATTCCTGCTCGCTCGGCTCTCTTTTTGTCGGGATGCTGATGTCGGCGTCATCAAATCCATGGACGTCTAAATCTTGAATCAAAAGGCCGCCCTGTACGGATGTCAGCTGTTTTTCTTTCTTCCCTGATGCGGACACGTCAAGCGTGAGCAGACGAAGGTTTTTCTTCGCCGTCAGTACGTTCAGCGCTTCTTCACTGAAAGAAGGGGCGATAATGATTTCTAAAAAGATGCCGTGAAGGGCTTCAGCCGTTGCCTGATCAACTTCACGGTTCAGCGCGATGATGCCGCCGAAAATGGAGGTTTTATCAGCTTCATACGCTTTATTGAATGCTTCCTCAATTGAAGCTCCCGTACCGACTCCGCACGGGTTCATATGTTTAACGGCAACAGCTGCGGGTTCTGTAAATTCCCGGACGATTTGAACGGCCGCATCCGCGTCCTTAATATTGTTGTAAGAAAGCTCTTTCCCGTGAAGCTGTTTTGCCGCCGCGATGGAACCGGAGACGGGAAGTGCGCTTTGATAGAAAACAGCCTCTTGGTGAGGGTTTTCACCATAGCGGAGCGATTGTTTTTTCTCAAATGTAACGGTGAATTGCTCAGGGTCTTTCTCACCGGCCTCGCGTGTTAAGTAATCAGCGATTAATGCGTCGTATGCCGCGGTATGGCGGAATACTTTGGCCGCAAGCTCGCGTTTTCTTTTAAGCGAAACACCGCCGTGTTCTTTAATCTCATTGAGCACGGAGCTGTAATCGGCCGGATCTGTGATGACCGTCACATCCTGATGGTTTTTCGATGCGGCGCGCAGCATGCCGGGACCGCCGATATCAATGTTTTCTATCGCTTCATCGTATGTTACGTCTTCTTTCGAAATCGTTTCTTTAAACGGGTAAAGGTTGACGACCACAAGGTCAATGGGGGCAATGCCATGCTCATTGATCTGCGCCATATGCTCTTCATTGTCTCTTACGGCAAGCAGTCCGCCGTGAATATTAGGATGGAGCGTTTTTAACCGTCCGTCCATAATTTCAGGAAATCCGGTCACTTCTGAAATGCCGATGACATCCACACCGTTTTCCTGAAGAAGTTTTTTTGTTCCTCCGGTCGAAATGACTTCGACGCCGAGCTCTGTCAGTTCCTTTACGAAAGGTACGAGATTTGTTTTATCAGAAACACTGATTAGTGCGCGTTTGATTGTCATGCCTTTTCACCTCTGTTATTTAGTCCCAGCAGCTGTTTCACAACGCTCGGATACCATTTGTGCTCAAGCTCGTGTATTGTATGCTCTATGTTTTCAAGCGTATCGTTTTCCTGTATTTCGAATGCTTTTTGCGCGATAATCGGTCCGGTGTCCATGCCTTCGTCGACGTAATGAACGGTAATGCCCGCCACTTTCACACCGGCCCGATACGCCTGTCCGACAGCGTCAATCCCGGGGAATGCCGGAAGAAGCGAGGGATGTATATTAATAATGCGGCCCCCGTATGCTTCAAGCAGCGTATCTCCAATCAGTCTCATATAGCCGGCGAGAACGATTAATTCCGCCCCGTGCAGGCGCAGCTGTTCAATAACGGCCCGTTCAAAGGCCGCTTTGTTTTCAAAAGATGACGGTTCAAAGGCGAATGACGGAATGTGTAAAGCCTCCGCCCTTTCCACCGCCTTTGCCTGAGGCTTATCCGTCACGAGAAGCGAGAGCTCCGCATCCCACTTCTCTTCTCTCATGCGTTTGGCAATGGCCTCGAAGTTCGATCCGTTTCCTGAAGCAAATACCGCAAACTTTTTCATGAAAGAGCCGCACCGCCGAAAGAAATGCCTTCGCCCCGCTTGACCCGGCCGATCAAATAAGCCTTCTCGCCCTGAGCTTCAAGCGTGTCGATAACGTCTGTCAAGTCCTCTTCTTTAACGGCAAGGACAAAACCGATGCCCATATTAAAGACATTGAACATTTCTTCTTCTTTCAGCTTGCCGTGCTCCTGCAGAAACGGAAAAATCGGCGGGATCGGCCATGATCCGTGATCAATTTCCGCGCTCAATCCGTCCGGCAGCATCCGCGGAATGTTCTCGATGAATCCTCCGCCTGTCACATGCGCCATGCCGTCCACCTTACCGCTTTTCACCGCCTTGAGCACCGGCTTCACATATATTCTCGTCGGTTCCAGCAATTCTTCTCCGAGAGGACGCGCAAACGGTTCATAGACAGTATCCAAATCAAGTCCGCCGTCATCAAGAAGCACTTTTCTCACAAGGGAAAACCCGTTGCTGTGAAGGCCGCTTGAAGTAAGTCCGATTAAGAGATGTCCCTCTTCGATATGTTCACCGGTGACGATTTCGTCTTTTTCCGCGACGCCGACTGAAAAGCCCGCAATATCGTATTCATCAGCCGTATACAGCCCCGGCATTTCCGCCGTCTCACCGCCGATAAGCGCTGATCCTGACTGCTCGCATCCGTCCGCCACGCCCTGAACGATCTGCTCAATTTTTACCGGATCGGCCTTGCCGACCGCTAAATAATCAAGGAAAAACAGCGGCTCCGCTCCTTGGGCAAGCACATCGTTTACACACATCGCGACCGCATCGACGCCGATCGTGTCATGCTTATCCATTGAAAATGCGAGTTTCAGCTTGGTGCCGACACCGTCTGTTCCGGAAATTAAAACAGGCTTTTGATACGGAAGCTCTGACAGATCAAACATTCCGCCAAAACCGCCCAGGCTTCCCATAACGCCGAGCCTTTTCGTGCGCTCCACGTGTTTTTTCATTCGTTTGACGGCTTCATACCCGGCTTCGATGTCAACTCCGGCATTTTTATAAGCATCAGACATCCCTATCACTCCTTATCAATTCGTTTCTCCTTAAAAGGCAGAAAGAGAAAGGCAGCCTGAATTCCCGCTGCCTTTATGTCATTTTCAGATTTTATTTTGTCAGCACCGCTTCTTTTACGTGAGGAAGCACTGTATCCTGATAAATTTCCGTCGGATATTTGCCCGTAAAACAAGCGAGGCATTGTCCGCAATTGGTGTCTTCAAATTTTCGGCCGACTCCTTTTAACAATCCGTCTACACTTAAGAAAGAAAGCGTGTCAGCACCGATGATCTGGCGGATTTCTTCCACGGAATGAGAAGAAGCGATCAGCTCCTCATGGGTTGATGTGTCGATGCCGTAGAAGCACGGATGAGCGATCGGCGGTGAACTAATTTTCACATGCACCTCTGTCGCACCCGCTTCTCTGAGCATCGTGACAATCCGGCGGCTTGTCGTCCCGCGCACGATGGAATCATCAACCATGACGACCCGTTTTCCTTCGACAACACCGCGGACGGCGGACAGCTTCATTCTGACGCCTTGCTCACGGAGAGCCTGTGACGGCTGGATAAACGTTCTGCCGACATAACGGTTTTTAATGAGACCGAGTTCGTACGGGATGCCCGTTGCCTCGGCATAGCCGATGGCCGCAGAAATACTGGAATCAGGCACGCCTGTGACGACATCCGCTTCAACCGCGGACTCCTGGGCAAGCATTTTTCCGAGGTTTTTCCGGGCGCTGTGCACGTTAATGCCGTCAATATTGCTGTCAGGCCTTGAGAAATAAATGTACTCCATGCTGCAGATGGAACGGTTGATATTCATGGAGAAACGCTCTGATTTCATGCCTTCATCATTGATGATCAGCATTTCGCCCGGCTCTACCTCGCGAAGGTATGTCGCGCCGACCACATCGAATGCGCATGTTTCTGATGCGACGACGTAAGCATCGCCCATCATGCCGATTGACAGCGGTCTGAGTCCGTTCGGGTCAAGCGCTACGATCATTTCTGTTTCAGTCATGATTAAAAAGGCATAAGCGCCTTTCAGCATAGATAGCGAATTTTTGATCTGATCCTTCAGCGAAAAGTGTCCGCTGCGTTTAATCAGGTGAGCCAGCACTTCCGTATCGGAGGAAGTCTGAAAGATGCTCCCTTGGTTTTCAAGCTGCTGCTTCAACTGTGTGGCGTTGACCAAGTTGCCGTTATGGGCGAGCGCGAGGCTGCCGTTGTTTTGCGAACGGAATAGGAGCGGCTGGACATTTTCATATCCGCCTCCGCCTGCCGTCGCATAACGGACGTGCCCGATCGCGCCTTTTCCCTTCACTTTGCTCAGTTCGCCGTTTTGAAAAACCTCGGTAATAAGCCCCTGTCCTTTATGCGCCGTCAGTTTTTCACCGTCAGTTGCGACAATTCCCGCGCCTTCCTGTCCTCTGTGCTGGAGGCTGTGCAGGCCGTAATATGTGATCTGCGGAGCTTCTTCATGTCCCCAGATGCCAAACACACCGCATTCTTCATTCAGGCCTTTGATTTCAGCAAGCATGGAATAGCTCCTTTCCACGCGCGCTCAAGTTCTTTCGTTTGCGCGTGAACCAATTGTTGTCCGTCCTGGTTTTGAATCGCCAGAAGTCCGTCAGCCGTTACCTCACCGATATGAACCGCATCGGCCACAGCCGCTTCAAACGCCTCATGGTGTTCTTTTTTCACTGAAACGACGAAGCGGGATTGAGATTCAGAGAATAATAATGCCGCTTCCCCTTCTACAGTCACGTTGGCGCCAAGGTTTTCCGTCGTCATGACGCTTTCTGCAATCGCTACGCCTAAGCCGCCTTCAGACACATCATGCGCTGATTGAACAAAGCCTTTTTTAATCGCGTCAAGCAATGCTTTTTGGCGTGACAGCTCTATATCAAGATCGATTTGCGGCGCTTTGCCGTAAATGCGCCCTTCTGTCATTTTTTGCAGTTCGCTTCCGGCAAACTCAGGTTTTGTTTCGCCGATCACGTATACAAGATCCCCCGCTTGTTTGAAATGCTGTGTCGTAATATGAGCGGTATCTTCAATTAAGCCGACCATGCCGATAACAGGCGTCGGGTAGATCGCCGTTCCGTTCGATTCATTATAAAGTGATACGTTACCGCCGATGACGGGAGTGCTGAGAACATTGCACGCCTCGCTGATGCCGTCGGCCGCTTTTTCGATCTGCCAGAAAATTTCAGGTTTTTCCGGGTTTCCGAAATTCAGATTATCCGTGACCGCAAGCGGTTCGGCGCCTGAGCATACGATGTTGCGCGCCGCTTCGGCAACGGCGATTTTCCCGCCTTCTTCAGGATCAAGATATAAATAACGGGCGTTGCAATCCGTCGTCATCGCCAGCGCTTTTTTCGTGCCGCGGATTCTGAGCACTCCCGCGTCAGAGCCCGGAGCGACCACCGTATTTGTGCGCACCATGTAGTCATATTGATCGTACACCCACTCTTTGCTGGCAATTGTCGGCTGCTGCAGCAAGGCAAAAAGCGTCTCTGTCCCATCTTTTACTTCAGGCGCGGGAACTTCTGTTTCCTGAAACTCGCGGTAGTACGCGGGTTCTGCTGACGGCTTGTGGTATACAGGCGCTTCTTCCGCCAGCGCGTCAACCGGAAGCTCGCAAACAACCTCTCCGTTATGGCGGAGGCGGAGCATTTTATCATCCGTAACATGACCTACGGAAACCGCTTCAAGATCATATTTATCAAAAATATCGACAATTTCCTGTTCACGTCCGCGTTCAATGACGAGAAGCATGCGTTCCTGAGACTCGGAAAGCATCATTTCGTAAGCGGTCATACCAGTTTCCCGCTGCGGAATGAGATCAAGGTTCATTTCAATGCCTGAGCCGGCTTTGCTTGCCATTTCAGCACTCGAACTTGTCAGACCGGCCGCCCCCATATCCTGAATGCCGACTAAGGCGTCGCATTGGATGACTTCTAGGCATGCTTCCAGGAGAAGTTTTTCCATGAAAGGATCGCCGACCTGCACCGCGGAACGTTTTTCTTCAGATGAATCTGACATTTCTTCCGATGCGAAAGTAGCGCCGTGTATGCCGTCGCGGCCCGTTTTAGCGCCGACGTACATGACCGTGTTGCCGACACCTTTCGCCTGGCCTTTTTTAATATCTTTATGATCAATTAAGCCGACGCACATTGCATTGACAAGCGGATTTCCCTCATAGCTTGCGTCAAACTGCACTTCTCCGCCGACCGTCGGAATTCCGATACAGTTTCCGTATCCCGCGATTCCCGCCACTACTTCTTCAAACAAGTACTTCACACGAGGTGAAGTGAGCTCACCAAATCGAAGAGAGTTTAATACAGCTATCGGACGGGCGCCCATTGAGAAAACGTCACGGATGATGCCGCCCACTCCCGTCGCGGCACCTTGGTATGGCTCAATCGCTGACGGATGGTTATGAGATTCAATTTTGAACACGACCGCCTGATTGTCACCGATGTCAACGATTCCCGCGCCTTCACCGGGACCCTGCAGCACGCGTTCGCCGCTAGTCGGGAATTTGCGTAAAACCGGTTTTGAGTTTTTATAGCTGCAGTGCTCTGACCACATGACGGAAAAAATCCCGATTTCCGTGTAGTTCGGCAATCTTCCGATAATAGATTCAATGAGTGCGAACTCGTCATCACTGACACCCATTTGCTGATAGAGTTTCTCTTCTTTTATTTGTTCTTTACTTGGTTCAAGCAGTAGCGACATGAGTTTCCCTCCAATTTTTCACGATAGACCGGAACAATGTAAGACCGTCTGCGCTGCCGAGCAGTTCATCGACTGCGCGCTCAGGGTGAGGCATCATGCCTAATACGTTGCCTTTCTCATTCACGACGCCGGCAATGCCGCTGACGCTTCCGTTAATATCGCCGCCGTATGTGAAGGCGATTTGATTGTTTTCTTTTAATCTTTCAAGCGTTTCGTCATCACAGTAGAAATTGCCTTCGCCGTGGGCAACCGGAATCGTAATCGATTGTCCTTTTTCATAGGAAGATGTGAATAACGTACCGCCGTTCTGCACGATTAATTCAACCGGTCGGCAGATGAACTTTAAATCTTTGTTGCGTCTCATCGCGCCGGGCAGAAGTCCGAGCTCCTGCAGAATCTGGAATCCGTTGCAGACGCCGAGAACCGGTTTTCCTTCGGCAGCCGCTTTTTTCACAGCCGGCATGATGTTTGCGAATCTGGCGATGGCGCCGCATCTCAAGTAGTCGCCGTATGAAAACCCGCCGGGGATGAGCACGCCGTCAAATCCGTCAAGGCTTGTTTCCTCGTGCCAGACATACTCGACTTCTTCGCCGAGTTCGTCCTTTACGGCGTGGAACATATCAATATCACAGTTGGAGCCGGGTAACACAATCACCGCAAATTTCACTGTGCGACAACCTCCTCAACTTCATATCGGTAGTCTTCAATGACTGTATTGGCAAGGAGCTTTTCACACATTTCTTTCACGAGCGCGTCAAGATCGCGGTCAGATTTTTCAATCGTCAGCTCCATATATTTTCCGATGCGCACATCCTGCACTTCATTGTAGGTCATGCTGTGCAATGCATGCTGCACCGCGCTTCCTTGAGGATCGAGCACACTTTCTTTTAAGCTGACATAAACTTTCACTTTATACATTATGAAATGCCTCCCAGTCTTTTGAAAATCTCTTCATATGCGTCGGTTAAGCTTCCCAGGTTCCGTCTGAACAAATCTTTATCGAGCTTTTCGTTTGTGTCTTTGTCCCACAGACGGCACGTGTCAGGAGAAATTTCATCCGCTAAAAGAACCCGTCCCTCTGCGTCTAAGCCGAATTCCAGCTTAAAATCTATTAATCTGACGCCGCAGTCTTCAAAAATATGCTGCAGCTCTTGATTCACCTGTTTTGTAATCGATTTGATCGTTTCCACCTGCTCAGGAGCCGCCGCTTTTAAAAGCCAGATATGATCTTCTGTGATGAGCGGATCGCCGAGTGCGTCATCTTTATAGTAAAATTCGATAATCGGCTGCGGAAGCTCTGTTCCTTCCGGGATGCCGAGGCGTTTCGACATGCTTCCGGCGGCAACGTTTCTGACCACGACTTCAAGGGGAATGATGCTCACTTTTTTGATAAGCTGCTCTGATTCTGAAACACGCTCCACAAAGTGGTTGTCAATTCCTTTGGCGTGCAGATGTTTGAAAATCAGGCTTGAAATTTCATTGTTCAGACGGCCCTTTCCGCTGATCTCCGCTTTTTTCTCACCGTTAAAGGCTGTTGCGGAATCCTTGTAGACCACGCGGAGAATCTGTTCGTCTTCAGTTTGATAAATCCGTTTCGCTTTTCCTTCATAAAGAAGATTATTGTTCACAATATTCACGGAAGGCCTCCTAACCCGAATGTTGGGAATATTCAATCTATGGCGGCTGAAGAAGCCGCCTCCGGCTGGCTTCTTCTATAAACCTAAACGCTCAAAGATCAAGTCGACGTTTTTCAAATGATAATTGTAGTCAAAGCAATCGGCAATCTGTTCCGGTGTGAGACGGGACGTGATTTTTTCCTCCGCTTCGACAAGCTGGCGGAACGGCACTTGTTTTTCCCACGCTTCCATCGCTTTCGGCTGAACCGTGTCATATGCTTCTTCACGAGGCAGACCCGTGTCGATTAAAGCGAGCAGCACGCGCTGAGAGTAGATTAAACCGAGTGTGCGGTCCATGTTGCGTTTCATATTTTCCGGGAATACCGTTAAGTTTTTGACGATATTGCTGAATCGGTTCAGCATGTAATTCAGCGCGATTGTCGCGTCAGGAAGAATGATGCGCTCAGCTGATGAATGAGAAATATCACGCTCATGCCATAACGGTACATTTTCGTATGCCGTCAGCATGTACCCGCGGATCACGCGCGCCATGCCCGTCATATTTTCCGACCCGATCGGATTCCGTTTATGAGGCATAGCCGATGAACCTTTTTGTCCTTTTGCAAAAAACTCTTCCACTTCACGAGTTTCACTCTTTTGCAGACCGCGGATTTCCACTGCGAATTTTTCAATGCTCGTCGCGATCAAAGCCAGTGCCGCCATGTAATCCGCATGACGGTCGCGCTGTAATGTCTGAGTCGAAATCGGCGCCGCTTTCAGGCCGAGTTTTTCACAGACATACTGTTCTACGAACGGATCAATATTTGCATATGTGCCGACCGCGCCGGAAAGCTTCCCGACTTCGATCCCTTCTTTTGCCTGCTTGAAACGTTCAAGGTTGCGTTTCATTTCTTCGTGCCAAAGCGCGAGTTTCAGGCCGAATGTCGTCGGTTCCGCGTGTACGCCGTGCGTGCGGCCCATCATGACCGTGTATTTATGTTCTTTCGCTTTTTCTTTTATAATGTCAACAAATCTCTCAATGTCCTTGAGCAAGATCTCATTCGCCTGTTTTAATAGATAGGAAAGAGCGGTATCCACGACATCTGTTGACGTCAGGCCGTAGTGAACCCATTTTCTTTCTTCGCCTAATGATTCTGAAACCGCGCGGGTGAATGCAACGACGTCATGGCGCGTATCCTGCTCGATTTCCAAAATGCGGTTGATGTCGAAAGACGCGTTTTCGCGCATGACTTTGACGTCTTCTTTCGGAATGACGCCAAGCTCAGCCCAGGCTTCACAGGCTAAAATCTCGACTTCCAGCCATGCCTGGTATCTGTTTTCGTCCGTCCAGATCGCGGACATTTCAGGTCTTGAATAACGTTCGATCATTATGCTCGTCCTCCGTCTCTTTTCATCCATATGTTCGTGATGTCCTGAATCCATGTTTCATCAGGCTTCCGTAAAAATGTCATATGCCCCATTTTGCGGCCTTTTTTAATCTCATGTTTTCCGTACAGGTACAGTTTGGCTTCCTTTAAAAGCTCCATATGCTCCTCCGCAAGCTTCACTTCATCACCGAGCAGATTCACCATCATTCCCGGTTTGAGAAGATCGGTTCTGCCGAGAGGAAGTCCGCAGACCGCTCTGATGTGCTGTTCGAATTGGCTCGTTTCACAAAGGTCGAGCGTATAATGCCCGGAGTTGTGAGGACGCGGCGCCAGTTCATTAATCAAAAGGTCTCCGTCTTCCGTGACGAACATTTCCACCGCAAGCGGCCCGACAAGTTCCAATTTCTCCGCGAGCTGAACGGCAAGCGCCTCTGCCCGCTTTTGAACCGTTTCCTCCGCTCTCGCGGGTACGATGCTTTGGAACAGAATATTATTTTTGTGGATATTTTCAGCAGCCGGAAAGGTTGAAATCTCACCGTGCACCGATCTCGTCACGATAACGGAAAGCTCCATCCGGAACGATACCCAGCTTTCAAGTATGCACGTGCCGTTTTCTAACAGCACAGCCGCTTCATCTGTCTGTCCTTCTTCCTTAATGACAAATTGGCCTTTGCCGTCATATCCGCCGCGGCATGTTTTCAGCACCGCCGGGAGCCCCAGTGCCTGAACGGCTTCCTCAAGCTCCCGTCCGCTGTTTACGATCCGATAAGGCGCGACTTGACAGCCTGCTGACTGGATCGCCTTTTTTTCCGTTTCCCTGTTTTGGGTGATGAGCAGCAGCTCGCTTCCCTGGGGAAGATATGCATGTTCTTTGAGCCAGTTGAGCGCCTCGTAATCGATATTTTCAAATTCATAGGTAATGATGTCACTGACTCCGGCCAATTTTTGAATCGCTTCACGGTCATTGTACTGGGCGGTAATCTCAATATCGGCGATCTGTCCGCAAGGCGAGTCTTTCACGGGATCGACGACAGCGACTTTATAGCCCATTTGTTTTGCGGCGACAGCCATCATTTTTCCGAGCTGTCCGCCTCCGATAATGCCGATGACGGCGCCGGGGTAAATCGTTTTTTTATCAGACAAGCTGATCACTGCTTTCCAGCACCGTTTGTTTTGTCGCATTTCTTCTCGCCTCTAGTTTATCCGCAATGTCATCGTCAAATGCCGACAAAATTTGCGCGGCTAACAGACCCGCGTTCACTGCGCCCGCTTTCCCGATCGCCGTCGTCGCGACCGGCACGCCGCCGGGCATCTGTACGATAGACAGAAGAGAATCAAGCCCGTTAAGCGATTTTGTCTGAACCGGTACGCCGATCACCGGCAGCGTCGTTTTGGCCGCCGTCATTCCCGGCAGATGCGCCGCTCCTCCGGCTCCGGCAATAATGACTTTTAAGCCCCTGTCTCTGGCGCTTTCTGCATATTCAAACATCAAATCAGGCGTCCGGTGCGCGGATACCACCTGTTTTTCATAAGGAATGTGAAGTTCGTCAAGTATGTCGCATGCATGTTTCATTGTCTCCCAATCGGAAGTGCTTCCCATGATGATTCCTGCTAGCGGCTGCATTCTGTTCCCACCTTCTCATGCTTTGTTTTTCAGAAAAAAAAGCCCGGCTTATATTGCAACTATGAGGAAGCAATACAAACCGGGCATGGCGCGCGTATCGTCAGTCGTTCGCTTCTGCGATATCCATGTCAGCTGTTTATCACTTTCCTGCATAGTCCGGCCGTTTACGGCAGCCGGGTAGAAACTTATGGGCCATATTCCCAAGATTATATGAGGTCGTGTTTTGATTTCATGTTTATCTTAACAACGGACTTGGATAATGTCAACGACATTATCGAACGATATAAAAATTCTTTCTTTTAATGTTCGTGTTTAGATCAATTTCCCTTCAAATACGATTTTTTTCCCGCAAGGAACGACTTGAATTGATCCATTTTCTTTCTTTTCTGTAAAGATCGGCTCTTCCATCCGCCGGACGGGCATATAACCCTCTTCCTTCATTAAAGTGAGAATGGTGTCAATCGTTTCATCTTCCGTTACTTCAAACCGTTTCTTTTTTGGCTTTGTCATTCCTTAATTCTCCTCTTCTTCACTGCTTTCACCCAGAATCCGCCGTGGATCGTTTTCGGCTCAAAGGCGATGATAAACGCTTTTTCATCAAGCGTTTTAATCGTATCATAAAGCTGAAGCTCATATTTGCGCGGCGTCAGAATCTGCATGGCGGTCCGGTCTCCTTCAAGTCCGCCCGCAACCCAGCTTGTAACCCCGTATCCTTTTTCCCGGAGCTGTTTCGGCAGGTCCAGATCGAGCTCCTTCGTAATGACGTTGACTGTAATATAGCCGAGCGCCAGTTTTTCCTCAATTTTCATTCCCACTATAACACCGATGCCGTAGCCGAGCGCATAGGCAATGACGTTTTGAATTTGATTCAGATTGCCGAGCACAAGACTCAGGCCGGTCACATACACAAGGATTTCAATCGTACTGATGCCTGCGGCGAAATAGCGCTGTCCCTTTAATGTCAGAATCATCCTGATCGTAAAGAAAGAGACATATATAATGTTAATGATGAGAATAATGAGAACCATACCTATACTGTTGGATAAAATCGTCTGCATCACTGATTCCCCTCCTCTGATACTTTGAAAAGCATCAATCCTTCAATTAAGGATAGTTTACCCTCTTTTCATCATTTTCAAAAGAAAAAAAAGCCCGCCCCGCAAGGCAGACTTTCAAGCTCTTATCAGTGAAGCTCGGCTTTTTTCAATCGTTTGACGGCTTCATATTCCTTCTCAAGTTCACTCAGCGTGTACCCGGACAGTTCCTGAACATGGTCTTGATAAAACCCTGAGCGGATCAGTTTTGTCCTCAGGTGCTGTTTTTTCCGATTAATGGCTTCTCGCAACAACGGGGCCATCTTCATCATCCCTTTCCGAATCATAAAGAGTAGTGCCGCTTTCGAATTGCTGTTGCTCTCATCATATCTCGGCCGGGTCCTCAAAACAACACGCTTTATTAGAAAAATTTGTAAACATTGTGAAAGACAAATTTCGACTTATAAAGGGATCAGCGAAGCAGTAAAGTACTCTGAAATAAGCGGCCATGTCACAGCCGTAAAAATGAGCATGATGATAACCGCCGCGGAAATACAGTACATCACGTCAGCCGCAGGCTTTTCAGCCGATTTGTATAGAATCTGCACAAACTGCACCATCGCCGAGGCGGCCAGAAACAAGGTCAGCGCCGTAAACACCACGGTGATGACCGGCAGATTCAATACCGCGAAAATCATCCACACGATAGAGCTGGCGACAGCCGGAACCAAAAGCGATCCGACCCCCGCGGCCGCATCCCGCATCGTGATTTTCTGTTTCATCATATAGCGAGATACAAGCCAGACCGCGCCCGCCGCAGCGGCAAAAAAGACGAGCGTATACACGAGAACGACGGTAAAGCCGTCAAAAAACGTATGATGCCGCTCCCCGTATCCGAGAGGCCTTTGCTGGCTTGCCCTCAGCTGAAACCAATTTCCGATTGAGAAAAAGATACTGAATACAAGCATTGAAATAAGAGCATATTTAAAGCGGGAAAAGCCGTCTTCCCCAACGACCTTCACCGGTGATGTCAAAATGCGCAGCGCGAAACGGCAATAACGTTTGACCGCGGCCCATGCAGAAGCGAGTTTTTCCGTAAAAGCCGGAGCCGGGCGCCGTTCCTTTTCTTTTTTCTTTTGCTTTTGATAACGTCCCGCATTTCTGGACATTCTCGACAGCGGTTCTTCATCAGTTCCCTGATGCTGTTTTTCTTCTTCCAACGTTTCTTTTCTTTCTTCCGTCATGTCAGCAACTCCTATCAAAAAAATACGGCGGAATTTGTTAAACAAGAAAATAAAACACTTATATAAGGTACCGAAGCGTCCTCAAACAGTCAAGCGGTTTTCTTCACCCGGACACCCACATGACGTTTTATAGTATGTATTGGTTTTACGGAATAGGACAAAAACAAAAAACCGGCTTAACTCAGCCGGTTTTTCCGTTATTTCAAGAAGATGAAATACAGGATAAAGATGACGAACAGCCCGTACATAATCGGGTGAACGCTTTTTCCTTTTCCTTTGCAGATCATTGTAATCGGGTAGAATATAAAACCGATCGCAATCCCCGTCGCAATGCTGTACGTCAGCGGCATCATAATCATCGTTAAGAATGCCGGCACAGCCACCTCGAATTTATCCCAGGCGATCTTACCGAGCGGCGCCACCATCAGCGCGCCGACAATAATTAAAGCCGGAGCCGTCACATTCGTGGTGACAACTGACAGAAGCGGCGAGAAAAACATCGCCAGCAAAAAGAGAATGCCCGTCACAACAGCCGCGAAGCCGGAGCGCGCCCCCGCCGCAACGCCTGAGCTGGATTCAACATAAGAAGTCGTTGTAGACGTACCGAGTACGGCTCCGATAACGATTGATGTTGAATCCGCCAGAAGCGCTCTTCCCGCACGCGGAAGTTTGTTTTCCTTCATCAGCCCGGCCTGTGTCGCTACAGCCACCAGCGTTCCGGCCGTATCGAAAAACCCGACGAACAAGAAAGTTAAAATGACAATCAGCATTTGGACGGAGAAGATATCCGGAAGATGCATCCACGCCTGTCCGAAAGTCGGCGCAAGACTCGGCACGCTGCCGACAATGTGCGTCGGAACCGGAATCAGTCCGCAGACCATGCCGGCAACCGCCGTCAGAAGCATTCCGATAAATACGCCGCCGTTTACGCGAAGCACCATCAGAATGACCGTCACAATAACACCGAAAACCGTCAGCAGTACAGGGCCGCTGTGAATATTGCCGATAGACACCAAAGTCGATGAGTTTGCTTCAATAATGCCCGAACCCTGCAAACCGACAAATGTGATAAACAAACCGATACCCGCGCCGACCGCTAATTTCAGCTCAGGCGGAATCGCATTAATGATTTTTTCCCGCAATCCCGTCAGCGAAAGCGCCACGAAGATAATTCCGGAAATCAAGACGCCGGAAAGCGCAGCCTGCCATGAAATCCCCATGCCGAGGACGACAGAGAAAGCAAAAAACGCATTTAATCCCATACCCGGCGCAATCGCGATCGGATACTTTGCAATGAGCCCCATTAAAATACAGCCGGCCGCAGACGCCAAGGCTGTAGCGGTGAACACCGCGCCCTGATCAATTTTTAATGCTTCGGGAAATCCTTTCACACCGTTTAAAGACAATGTCAGCGGATTGACGAACAGAATGTACGCCATTGACAAAAAGGTCGTTAAACCGCCGATGATTTCATTACGATAGCTTGTCCCCAGCTCATCAAACTGAAAAAATTGCTTCAAGCCAATTGCCTCCTTCATTCTCTCCCATTTATTCTGCCCGTTATCCGCCAAATAAAAAACGCCCCAAATACATTTGGGACGCTTGACTACATACGTTCAGTCTGAATAAATAAGAATGGATTATTTATATCAAACGATTGAGATTGATCCGTAGTCAAGCCATTTACGGTAGCTTGGTAGAAACTTGCGGGCCATATCCCCGCCATTATACGATATCTGCATATTTGATTTCTGAGTCTATTGTATCAATTCAATTTTGAAAACTCAATAAAAAAACGAACAATCCCGTTGAAAAAAATTGGTTTATTCGTTAATTGACCAAAAATGGAAGACGGCAAAAGCCGCCTTCCTGACATCATTTTCCATCCGCAGGCCGGACCGGCACCGCGAATGTGATTCCGCTGTCATCCGCCAGCAAGTTCATAACCGTTTGATTGACGTACAAAGCATATGAATCGAATGAAAAATCGCGCAACGAATAGTCTTTATCGGATGAATCATCTAATTCAAAAACGGATTCCATTTCACCCGTTTTAAGGTTCGTGACTTTCGCCTTATTCCCTTTCAGATAATAGCCTTTTTCATACTCATTAAGCGATGGCCAGGTTTTCATTTTTTTCGTATTGCCGAGACCGATTGACTCACCGACATTGATCAGCTGATCTTCATCCGCCTTGCTGTAATTAATTCCTGTGAATTGATAATCGACGATCACCCGTCTGCCTTGCTGTTTGATCTTTTTGACGGTAATGCCGACATGATGATGTTTCGTTTCATAACTGACAGGCAGTTTTGTTTTCAGAGGCACGATTTCTCCAGGCTCTGATTCTGTTTTTATATCGCCCGTTATGAAAAGTGTTTTCGCTTTCGGGTCTATCGGTTTGCTGAATTGAGTTTGGCCGCGTATTCTTTTCCCGCCGCCGGGAAGATTCTTTCTGCCGCCAAGTTCAATATTCGACGCCGTCATTTCATAATGGTTTCCGGCATCATCCGTTGCCTCGTCAATCGAGATGGCATCATTTTTGGCTGCATCAGAGAAGTCGATAGAATACAGGAGAGCCGATCCCATCGTTCCGTTTTCCGCCCGGATATCGAAAAAGCGGTATAATCCGTGATTTACATTCACAGCTTTCGTTCCTTCAAGAGAAACGGACTTTTGTTTTTTGATCGGAAGTGTAAAGCGCCAGTTTCCGGGGATATCCTTGATTTGTGTAATGACAAGCGGAAGCTTATCACCGTCTTTCAGCTTTGAGCCGTCCGTGAACAGGCGAAGCTGCCCCGCGTACCGCCCGTCTTTCATTTTTTTCATATCACTGCTGTCATAATCCTCTGCTAACATATTCCGTGGATCTTTATAATCAACTTGAAAAGAGATGCTCTCCTCATCTGATTTCAAATTGTCAACGGTAAAATTGTAAACGAGCTGTCCGCTGTCGTAATACACACTTTTCACTGTCACCGTAATCCCGCGTGATTCCGCTTTCTCATTCAGTTTTGTCACCAAATTGCTTTTAAACAGCGCAGAACCTGCCTTATCCTGAAACAGACTGTAAATTTGTCCGGCAACAGGAATGTTTCCCATAGCCGTGTTAACGGAGGGCATGAATAAGCCTGAGGACAAATACAGAATAAACAAAGCAGCAGCAACCGCGAGTCCGTTTATCACTTTTCGTCCCCATCTCCGTCTGACGGCGCCTTCTTTTCCGGCACGGACAACAGCGCTGGATATCACGTTTTTCAACTCAGCTTTCGGCACGTCAATGTCCTGATACAATTGCTTCATTTGATGCTTTTCCATATATGTTTATCCTCCTTTTCCAGCTCCTGCTTCAATGCTTTTCTCGCCCTGTGGAGATGCGTTTTTACAGTGCCTTCCGCCATACCGGTCTGTTCAGCGATCATAGCAATCGAGAAATCTTGAAAATAATAAAGCTGAATGGTCAGCTGTATATGTTCGTCAAGCGTTTCCAAGGCATTCCGAAGATCTATGTATTCTTCAATGTTCTTATTCTCCGCGCGTGTATCATGTTGCGGCTCAAACGGGATGACGTCTCCGTGCTTTTTCCTCATCGCAAAAATCGTATGAAGCAAAATCCGGATCAGCCACGTTTTAAAATATTTCGGCTCCTTCAGCTGCGCGATATGAAGAAAAGCCTTGTAAGCCGTTTCCTGAACAGCGTCCAGTGTATCTTCCTTGTGATGCAAATAGAGATAAGCTGTTTTATATAAAGTCTCCTGATGAGCTGTGATCAGTTTTTCAAAGGCTGCGGCATCACCTTTTTTCGCCTTTTTGATCAATCGTTCTTCCTTCACCTTATCCACCTCCTATGCTGTTAGATATGAATCAGGGCAAAGCGGTTTCAAAAAGATGAAAAAAAACGCCTCTTTTTTAAAAGAGACGTTTTTTTATCTTCATTTATTCCCACTCAATGCTTTCTAAACATTATAAGAATTAATTTATTGAATATCAAGCCTTTTGGGGTTTGTAGTTCCTTGATTTAGAAGTTACCATTAAAAATATTGCTCCCCCGTGTTCTGAATATTATGGGAGGGGGTAAATACTGTGATTTAGTGTTTTAGTTGACCTTATAATAAAAAAAGCGCACTAAATCGAATTGAAAGGTGCAAAAACATGATTACAAATCAACAATTAGTCATAAACAATTTGGAAGAAAAATTAAAATCATTTACCCATACAGTTAGCGGAGAGCTTACAAAGGAAGAAGATTTCATCATAGCAAATACAAAAATCCCCACTGATACATTCAATGTAATATTACCGAAATCTCCAAATATCAAAAATACAGTTAAGATCAGACATGGAATCGATAATTTTTCATATAAAAAATATCCCTTTAGTATATGGATTGATGCTCAGTATTTAACTGAGGATTGGACAAAACTTATACAAGAATATGATCTAAAAGAAGCGGAACGTAATGTAATGATGAAACTTGAAAATACTCTTAATGTTGGGCAAAGAATTTCCCATCAGCTTATGATTACTGCTGTGAAAAATGATGAAGAACTTTTAAAATATATAGACATATTCACGAGCTTATTTGAGGGTACACCAGAAAAAGATGCACTAGAAAGTTATTTTAATACGTTTTCACAAGTAAAATTAGGTTCAGAAGTTCAGATGTTTATTGGATGCATAGATGAAATGCCTGTAACTACCGGTTTATTAATAGAAACCAAAGATAGCTATGGTATTTATGATGTGATGACAAAAGAAACATTTAGAGGTAAAGGAATTGGCAGTGAAATGTTTCAATTTCTTCTAAATCAAACAAAGGATAAACAAAAACCAGTTGTATTACAGGCTTCAGAGGATGGAAAAAATATCTATAAGCGATTTGGATTTATAGATGTCGGAGAAATGGTTGTATTTGAATAGAGGGTTTCTTTAATTTGCTTAATTTGAACAAACTTTATTCTAAAACAACATTAATTATTATCCCATTGTGGAATACTTTTTCTTTAAAATTCACGATTCAATTAATAATATTGGATCAATTGTTGCTATAAAAGAAAAAAGAGCTTAGAACCCTTATAAACCAAGGATTCTAAGCTTCTTTTGACTATTCCCACTCAATCGTTGCAGGCGGCTTGCTCGTAATGTCATACACGACGCGGTTGATGTGTTTCACTTCGTTGACGATCCGTGTCGAAATCACTTCAAGCACATCCCAAGGGATACGCGCCCAGTCAGATGTCATGCCGTCAATTGATGTTACGGCACGGATACCGATTGTGTAATCATACGTTCTCGCATCTCCCATGACGCCGACGCTGCGGATGTCAGGAAGAACCGTGAAGTACTGCCAGATGTCGCGCTCAAGGCCGTGATTCGCCACTTCTTCACGCAGAATCGCGTCTGATTCACGAACGATTTCAAGTTTTTCTTCCGTTACTTCGCCGAGTACGCGGATGCCAAGTCCAGGGCCCGGGAACGGCTGACGCCATACGATATCATCCGGAAGGCCGAGCTCTGTGCCAAGCGCGCGCACTTCGTCTTTGAAAAGGGTGTTCAGCGGCTCGATCAGTTCAAACTGCATATCTTCAGGAAGTCCGCCGACATTGTGATGCGATTTGATCGTTTGCGCCGTTGCAGTACCGCTCTCGATAATATCCGTGTAAAGCGTTCCTTGCGCTAGATAATCGATGCCTTTAAGCTTGTCCGCTTCATCATCAAATACGTAAATGAATTCGTTGCCGATGATTTTGCGTTTTTGCTCAGGATCAGAAACACCTTTCAGCTTGTTTAAGAATCTGTCTTTCGCATCAACTTTAATGACATTCATATTAAAGCCTTCGCTGAACGTTTTCATGACGCCTTCCGCTTCGCCTTTACGAAGCAGGCCGTGATCGACGAAAATACAAGTCAGCTGGTCGCCGATCGCTTTATGAATTAAAGCAGCCACAACAGAGGAATCAACACCGCCGCTTAGCGCGCAAAGAACCTGCTTGTCTCCGACTGTTTCACGGATTTTTTGCATTTCGATTTCGATAAAGTTTTCCATTGACCATTTGCCTTCACAATCGCAAACGCCGAATACAAAGTTTTTCAGAAGATCATTGCCGTATTCAGAGTGGCGCACTTCCGGGTGGAACTGAACGCCGTACCAATTCTTGTCCGCTTTGCTCATCGCTGAATTCGGACAGTGATGGCTTGTTGCGTCAACAGTGAAGCCTTCTGGAACTTCTACAACCAAATCGCCGTGGCTCATCCAGACAACTTGTTCTTCCGGAAGATCTTTGAACAAGTCAGGAGTTCCTTGAATCTGAATGTTGGCTTTTCCGTATTCGCGCTGGCTTGCCGCCTCGACTTTTCCTCCGAGATAATGAGTCATCAGCTGCATGCCGTAGCAGATGCCTAATACAGGAATATCTAGTTCAAAGATTTTTTCGTCACAGCGGAAAGATCCTTCATCATATACACTGTTCGGTCCGCCTGAAAGGATAATTCCTTTTGGATTCATTTCTTTGATTTCCTCAGCTGTCAACGTATGGGGGTGCAGCTCGCTATATACGCCAAATTCACGGATCCGGCGGGTAATCAGCTGGTTATACTGACTGCCGAAATCAAGAACAAGAATCATTTCATTCACTAACTTCGTCATGGTTGTCACCTAATCTCCTCTAAGTTTTTGACACAGAAAAAACGGAGGACAAACGTTCAGCCCTCTGTCGCGCAAGACTTGTCCGGAAGCCCGGCTTTTTAACGCTCCCGGGCTCCCATTTAACATTCATTTATTCTAACAACAGGACGATATGCGGTCAAGACTATCTTGTTTTAATTATATTTTCCCACAACTGTCCCGATTCATTCCAAAGCTCCGCTGCATTATCCCTGCGGTATAAGGCCCGCTCATAGAGCAGCGTCAGCTCGGACATGTCGTTTGTATGGTACGCCTCGTCAATCCTCGCGGCAAAATCGCGCAGTGTTTCTCCGTCTCCCCTGCTGAATCCTTTTCGTTTCAGCTGGCGGAGCAGCGCGGCATATGCGTCGAAAAAGACGTCTTCATCCGTACGCCGCTTCAATCTGGCTGCTGTAACGTGCGGAATCCAGCGCGCCCGGAGCACCCAGGCGAGTGCCGCCGCGGCTGAAATCACGATGACGATGGCTGCATACGGCCATAGCTGTGCCGCGGTTTTGTTGTGGATCACAGGCTGCGGTGCCGCGCTGTGATCCCGCTTTTTCGGCTTTTCCTCTTTTTCCGGCTTTGTTTCCTGACGCTGCTTGTCAGACGGTTCATCCGAATTTCCCGCTGAGCCTCCGCTGTCTTTTGCCGCCGTATGATTTTGCTCTGACGTAAACTCCGTCGGATTGGTGAAGCCTTTTGTCGGCTCAAACGTCACCCAGCCCTGATCGGGAAAATACACTTCTACCCACGAATGGGCGTTGTTGTTTGTGACTTCATAAATGTGGCCGTTATGGTCGCCTGCCCCTTTATATTCGCCGGATGTATAGCCCTTCACCCAACGGGCGGGGATTCCCGCAGAGCGGAGCAGCACGGCCATTGCCGATGAAAAGTTATCACAATATCCTCTTTTCGTTTCAAACAGAAATTGATCGACATAATCCTGATTGTGCTCCGGAACCGCGACATCCTGTGTATTATACGAAAATGCGGAAGATCCGAGATAATCCTCGATCGCCTTCGCTTTATCGAACATATTATGGTGATCCCGCGTCAGTCTGTCCGCAAGCTGTCTCACTCTTTTCGGAAGGCTGTCGGGGACCTGTAAATACCGGTCATTGAATTGATTCTGCTCACGGTATCGTTTCACTTTCACTTTTCTGAGATCATTCAGCTTAAAGACGGGCGCCTGAAAAGTCACCGTGTACCGTCCCATATTGCGGATGTTGCCCACTTGTTCACTGACCGGCGTAATTTGCTCGGTGTTTCCGTTCATTTCAAGCTGAATCGAGTGCTTCGGTTTAATATTGGAGACGCCGATCGGATACATGACGTGATTATAGAGATAATTTTCATCAATGGACACCTGTGCCGTATACCGTCTCGTCTGCACACTCCGGTCAAACCATATATCTTCCACGTTGCCGCCGTTCAGTTTATAGGACATGCCCTGATCGGTCTCCACCCAGCCTTTCCCCGTGTATGTATCCTTCGTTTCCACCCGGAAGTACGCCCGTTCTTTTCCCTTCCATGTAAAAACCGGCGTATCATCCTGCTGAAAAGGGCCGCCCAATGTTTCATCATGATTGCCGTAGCCGATTTTGCTTTCGGCGGCGGGCACTTCCTTGTGGTTTGTTATTTTTTTAAGAAACGGCACGGGGTCCGGCCAGTTCGGGTCTGATTTCGGAGCCGCCAGCCCGAACACGACGGAAGCGCAGATAAACAGCATCAGCGGCAGAAACCATTTGAGTATCAATCTTTTTTTAAACGCTATGTGTTCCGTAAGCCGGATGCGCTCCATATACAAAAGCCCCATCATCAAAAAGCCGATAAAGACGATCCGGATGACGGCGTACGCGGCATCATAAGGAGTAAACGTATCAAGCACGGTGATATACGCCACCGTCATGATAAAAAAGAATAATATTTTCCGCTGATAGATCACCCAGTAATGCAGCAAATACACGAGCAGCCATAAAAGCACAAAAAACAGCAATGTGCGGAATGACGGATTCATGTCATTCCATCTTCCGGACCCGATGTGGCGGGCATTTTGCATCACGTCCCGCAAAAAAGAAACGAGCCATTCCGGCTGAAAAACCGAACCTTTATAAAACAGGATGTGAATACTGATCAACGTAAACAGAATGCAGGACGGCACGGTGACGTACCACCTCATCCGGAAGAATGACAGCAGAAATGCCAAACCGATAAAAACGATGAAAAAACCGGTATGTTTTGTATCTGTAAAATTGTGCAGCGGCCTGAGCCATTCCCATAACAATAAAAAAGCGAGAAAATAAAACAGCAGCAGACTCAGCCTGCTTCCCTGGTTCTCGTCATGCGGCATGGCGCGCCACCTCTCTTTCTAAACAACATGGGACACCCGTTTGTCCCTGATCATTTGCACCTTAATATTTTTTTGAGCGAAGATGAGAGCGAGTTTCCGTTCTTTCTCTGAAAGCGCGGCATTCGTTTCTTTCGCCAAAAACACCGTCATGTCAGCACGGCCGGGCTCAGCCTGTTTGAGAAGGTCTTCTGTAAGACTGCCCGTCACGACGGCAATGGAAGCTTTGCGGACGCGCGGATCCGCCAGCTCTTTTCCTAAACGCCCGCCTGCATCAGCTTCTTCCGATTCTGAAGCTGATGCCAGGTAACGCAGCATCTTTCTGAAATGCCGGTCTCCCTCCCGGACGGGAAATACGGTCCGGTCGCTCCCCAATGAAATAAATCCTGCGGGAGAGCCCTTCACAAGCGCCGTGTAAAGCAGGGATGCCGAAGCTGATACCGCGGCTTCAAACGATGGGGACGGCCTGCAGTCCAAAAGGAGAGTCATATTCACACTCTGCAGCGGGTCAAATTCCTTCGTCATCAGCTCATTTCGCCGCGCTGATGTTTTCCAGTCAAGTGCGGAAAACCGGTCGCCCGGCTGATAATTTCTGACGCTCGCAGCCATTGCGGAGCGGTGTACCTGAAACGGAGCGCCGGCAGCCGCACCCTCTTCTCCGGATGCGGCCTGCGGCTTATAGTGAACAGACCCGTACGCCGGGAAAACCAGAACCGTATCCGTAACGGAAAACGACGCCGTCTTGTCCAAAAGCCCGAGAACATCTCCCGTCCGCACTCTTATCGTATGTAAATGATGCTCTCCGCGCGGCACCTGCGGCAGCTCATATTGTAACGTCAGCTTCCTTTGAAACCACGGGAACACGAGCTGTTTCGCACTGCGCCTCTCGCCAAGCGTTTCCGGCATCACATCTTCAATGACCATATATGTCAGCGGAAACGGCAGGCGCCTCGTCAGCCTGATGGTGACAGACAGCCTGTCGCCTGAGGTTAACTGGGCGGAGGACACGTCACGCGTCACCTGAAACGCCCGCAGCGGGTACACAGCGACCAGCCCGGCGTAAACGGTAAACGGCAAAAACGCATAAAATAAAAACCAGCTCACAAATCCGCCCTGAAACATGGCATAAGAAAAGACAGCCGCCGTCAGTAAGGCCAACATAAGCAGCTTCCAGCCATATAGAAGCCAATGCATCTTCTTTCTCATTAGCGGACCGACATCCTTTGAACGGGCACTTTTTCCGTTTGCATGATGTCTTCTATAACCGCTTCCGGGGTCACATCGTTAAATTTCGCCTCGGCGGTCAAGATCATTCTGTGCGGCAGCGTATACGGAGCCAAATACTGGACGTCATCAGGAATGACGTAATCGCGGTCATGAAGCAGCGCGTACGCCTGCGCGGCTTTCATTAATGAGATTGAACCGCGCGGACTTACGCCCAGATGTACGGACGGATGCCGGCGGGTATGCTGAGTAATGCCGACGATATACGCTTTAATTCCATCATCCACCCGCACCTGCTCCAATTTTTGCTGAAGGCTGATAAACTGTTCTTTAGAAATGACGGGCTCGATTGTTTCAAGCGGATTGCGCCCTTCCTGCAAAGACAGAACTTGAAGCTCTTCCTCGGCAGTCGGATAGCCCATGCGCAGCTTAAATAAAAACCGGTCAAGCTGGGCTTCGGGAAGCGGATACGTTCCTTCATATTCAACCGGGTTTTGTGTGGCCATGACGAAAAACGGCTCAGCCAGCCGCATTGTCTTTCCGTCAATCGTGACATTCCCTTCCTCCATTGCCTCAAGCAGGGAAGACTGCGTTTTCGGAGAGGTTCTGTTAATTTCATCAGCCAGCACGATATTCCCCATGATCGGTCCAGGGCGGTATTCAAATTCCATCGTTTTCGTATTATAAATAGAGACACCCGTCACATCTGACGGCAGAAGATCCGGCGTGAACTGAATCCTCTTAAAGTCAGCTCCGATCAGCTTGGCCAAAGCGCGGACCATCATCGTTTTTCCGACTCCCGGCACGTCTTCCAGCAGCACATGCCCTTTTGCGAGAATGGCGGCCAGACTGAGTATGGCGATATCCCGTTTTCCTATGATGATGTTTTCAATATGCTCAACGGCTTTCTCCAGCAGCGGATGCAGCTCTTCTTTATAAGCCATTCTTCTCCTCCTAGTCATCTCTCAAATTTCAATTATCGTAACCTAACTTTACCACAAAATATAAACAGTATAAAAAAACGTTTCCAGCGAATTGTTTCCAGTCTGAAAAAGGAAAAAGCTCCCTTTAGAAAGGAAGCTTTATTTCAGCTGGAGAGGCTCCATATGAACGTGTGAATGGTCAATGGCATGTTCATCTTTCATCTTGCGTTCTACCTCATTTGCGATCTCATGACTCTCTTTAATGTTCAGATCTGACGGCACTTCAATGACGACATCAATATGAACGGAGCTGCCCAGATATCTCGCTTTAATATCTTTTAAACGGCTGACGCCCGCAATCTGTTCAATCGTCTTTTTATAATCAGAAATATGTTTGACATCAAAACCGTCAGTCAGCGAATGAGAGGATTCCTTAAAAATATCCCACGCGGTTTTGCAGATGATCAACCCGATGATAAACGCGGTAACCGTATCCACCCAAGCCAAATGGAACTGTGAAGCAAAAATTCCGATAAACGTGCCGATACTGACGAGCGCATCTGATTTATTATCAGCGGCCGCAGCTGAAAGCGCCTGGCTGTTTACCTTTTTCGCAAGCCCTTTCGTATAGCGGTAGACCATCAGCATCACGACGGCGCTCCCCGCGGCCGTCCAGGCGGCTATCATATCCGGTGTTTCCTCTTTAACGGAAAAAATAGATTGCGCGGCGCTGAACAGCACTTGCATTCCGACAAGCATCATAATAATGGAAGCAATGAGTGACGCGACGGTCTCCGCCCGAAAATGGCCGTAAGGATGATCTTCGTCAGGAGGTTTCTGAGAGATGCGCAAACCGATGAAAACAGCCGCAGATGCCACGATATCAGTCGCATTATTTAAACCGTCGGCCTGAAGCGCTTCTGAGTGAAACAAATAACCGATCACAAGCTTCACAGCCGACAATGCCGCATATGCGCCAATACTGACAATCGCTCCGGTTTCGCCTTTTTTCAATTCATGATATCTCTCCACTGAAAATCCTCCTTCCCGTTCAATTTTTCCTTCATTATCATACAAAGCGAGGACACAGTGGGTCTATAGAAACATGATTCACTTTCCACAGAAAAATAGTAAGCATAGAACATTTATGCGCTCAGGAAACTTATTTTCATTCACAAAACCCCTCTCATCCCAATCGTATCAAGGATTCTCGCCAACCCATGTTCATGGAATTATTTTCAAAAGCATTAAAACACAGAAATAACAGAAAATTATTTCTTTTCCTTCCGGCACTTTCTGCTGTACGGACGAGAAAAAATGTCATATTTTCTTACATCATTTTCAACTGCCTGTGGCATTTATGATAGAATAATACTTGTCTGAATATTCAGCATAAACAAACCAAAAGGAGGCAAAGAATGAATCAGCCTAACTCTTTATCAAAGGGATTAAAAACCCGGCATATGACTATGATTTCAATTGCCGGCGTGATCGGCGCCGGATTATTTGTCGGAAGCGGATCAGTCATTCATTCCACTGGACCCGGAGCGATTGTCTCCTACGCTTTAGCAGGATTATTAGTGATTTTTATTATGAGAATGCTGGGGGAAATGTCCTCCGTCAACCCGACAAGCGGTTCGTTTTCACAGTACGCGCATGACGCCATCGGTCCTTGGGCCGGTTTTACGATCGGATGGCTGTATTGGTTTTTCTGGGTCATCGTCATTGCCATTGAAGCCATTGCAGGCGCCGGAATCATACAGTACTGGTTCCCGGGCATTCCGTTATGGCTGACGAGTCTGCTTCTGACCGTGCTGTTAACACTGACGAATATTTATTCAGTTAAATCGTTCGGCGAATTTGAATACTGGCTTTCCTTAGTGAAGGTAGCGACGATCGTTGTCTTCTTAATCGCGGGATTTGCGTTCATTTTCGGAATCGTCCCCGGCAGCAAACCGGTCGGGCTGGAAAATCTGGCGGGCAGCGGCGGATTTTTCCCTAAAGGTCCAAGTTCCGTTCTGCTCGGCATCGTCGTTGTCATTTTTTCTTTCATGGGATCTGAAATCGTCGCAATCGCAGCGGGAGAAACGTCAAATCCGGTCGAATCCGTCACAAAGGCGACCCGCTCAGTCGTTTGGCGGATCATTATTTTTTACGTCGGTTCCATTGCGGTTGTGGTCACACTGCTGCCGTGGGATTCAGCCAATATTTTGGAAAGCCCCTTCGTTGCCGTTTTGAGCCATATCGGGGTTCCCGCTGCCGCTCAAATCATGAATTTTATCGTCCTGACAGCCGTTCTGTCCTGCCTGAACTCCGGGCTTTATACGACGTCACGGATGCTGTATTCACTGGCGGAGCGAAATGAAGCGCCGCGGCGTTTTATGAAACTGAGCAAAAGAGGCGTACCGGTTCAAGCCATTATCGCCGGCACCTTTTTCTCCTATATTGCCGTTGTTATGAACTACTTTTCTCCCGACTCCGTATTTTTGTTCCTGGTCAATTCATCAGGGGCGATCGCACTGCTCGTCTATCTCGTCATCGCCGTCTCACATCTGAGAATGAGAAAGAAAATCGAACGGACAAACCCTGAATCTCTTAAAATCAAAATGTGGTTTTATCCGTACTTAACCTACCTGACGATCATCGCCATTTGCGCCATCTTGTTATCTATGCTGTTTATCAGTTCAATGCGGTCTGAATTTCTGCTGACAGGATTTATTACTCTGCTGGTACTTGCCTCATATGTATTCCGCAAAAAACAAAAACCGAAAGAGAGCGCTTCCGAAAGCCGGATTGCGCAATAACCGCAAACACCCCCCTCAAAAAAGGGCGGGTGTTTTTTTAACCAACCTGTTCAAGGCAGCATTAACTGTAGTACAGGATTTCAATAAATGATAAGGACAGGATGAAAAATGGCACTAGAAAAATTTGCAGATGAACTGCCGATTATCGAAACACTCCAGCCGCAGAAGAAATCAGACGGCAGCACGTATTATGAAGTCACGATGAAGGAATGCTTTCACAAGCTGCACCGCGATCTCCCGCCGACCCGGCTGTGGGGGTATAACGGTTTATTTCCCGGCCCGACGATCGACGTGAACCAAGATGAAAACGTCTATATTAAATGGATGAATGACCTTCCGGATAAGCATTTTCTGCCAGTGGATCATACCATTCACCATTCAGAAAGCGGCCATCAGGAACCCGATGTCAAAACCGTCGTCCATTTACACGGAGGAGCAACGCCGCCGGACAGCGACGGCTACCCGGAAGCATGGTTCACAAAGGATTTTAAGGAAACGGGTCCTTATTTTGAGAGAGAGGTATACCATTATCCAAACAAACAGCGCGGGGCTCTGTTATGGTATCATGATCACGCCATGGCGATTACGAGGCTCAATGTGTACGCCGGGCTTGCCGGGATGTATATCATTCGCGAGCGAAAAGAAAAGCAGCTGAAGCTTCCCTCCGGAGAGTATGACGTACCGCTTATGATTTTGGACCGCACATTAAATGACGACGGTTCCTTGTCTTATCCGAGCGGACCTGCTAACCCTTCCGAAACGCTGCCCGACCCTTCCATCGTCCCGTTTTTTTGCGGAAATACCATTCTCGTCAATGGTAAAGCGTGGCCGTATATGGAAGTTGAACCGCGGACATATCGTTTCCGCATCCTTAATGCCTCCAATACGAGAACATTTTCTCTCTCGCTCAATAACGGCGGGAAGTTTATCCAAATCGGTTCTGACGGCGGGTTGCTTCCCCGCTCTGTCAAAACACAATCTATCAGCTTAGCCCCGGCAGAGCGGTATGATGTGCTCATCGATTTCTCCGCCTTTGACGGAGAACATATCATTTTAACGAACGGCACCGGCTGCGGGGGCGACGCCGATCCGGATACAGACGCCAATGTGATGCAATTCCGCGTCACAAAACCGCTGAAGGGAGCAGACACAAGCCGGAAGCCTAAATATCTTTCAACAATGCCTAATGTGACATCAAAGAGAATACACAATATCAGGACGCTTAAACTCACAAATACGCAAGACAAATACGGCCGGCCCGTTTTGACGCTGAATAACAAGCGATGGCATGATCCTGTGACAGAAGCGCCGAAGCTCGGCACAACGGAAATCTGGTCGATTATCAATCCGATGGGGGGAACACATCCGATACACCTGCACCTTGTTTCCTTCCAAATCCTTGACCGGCGCCCTTTTGACTTAGAGCGTTATAACAAATTCGGCGACATTGTGTATACAGGCCCCGCCGTCCCGCCTCCTCCAAGTGAGAAAGGCTGGAAAGATACCGTGCAGGCGCACTCGGGAGAGGTCATCAGAATCGCGGCGACCTTCGCTCCTTACAGCGGACGCTACGTATGGCACTGTCATATTTTAGAACATGAAGATTACGACATGATGAGACCGATGGACGTCACGGATAAGCAGTAAACAAATATCACCCCTTTTAGAGAAGGGGATTTTTTATTTATCCAAAAAGAAAAAATAAGAAGACACTTATTTGCATATACTGTAATAACAGGAAGACGATGCACCCTCATTGGAAATCTGGATAAAAAAAGGAATTAGGAGATTAGGGAAAAGTATGAGACAATGAAGGAGTGCACGAAAATTCATAAGGGAAGAAGTGACTTTATGTCTTACTACAACAAACGTAATCAGGAACCGCTGCCTAAAGAAGATGTCAGTACGTGGGAATGCACAAAAGAGGACTGTATCGGCTGGAGCAGAAAGAATTTTGCCGGCAGTGATACCCCGACTTGCCCCCTTTGCGGCAGTAAAATGATCGACGGCGTCCGTTCGTTGGTAAATCTCCAAAA
This sequence comes from Bacillus sp. L75, assembly GCF_003676355.1. Classification (NCBI taxonomy): domain Bacteria; kingdom Bacillati; phylum Bacillota; class Bacilli; order Caryophanales; family Bacillaceae; genus Bacillus; species Bacillus sp. L75. The sequence goes on along the minus strand of NZ_ML064907.1, from coordinate 38,496 downwards.
CAATAATCAAACGGCATCAAGTTAGACCTCCCTTTTACGAGTCTCAACATAGAGAAGGCCTCCATGTCTCATGAGAGGCCTTTGCGTTATCATTTCCTTTTATGATGCAAAGGAGCAATGAACATGAAAAACGATCGGCAGCAGAAAGATCTGAAGGAAATGGCAAAACGGCGGAAAATGAACCTTGCCGCACAGTCATTCATCGAAACGCTTCATTTTGCCGTTCCGATTCTCCGTTTTTTCAAATGGCTCGCCTCAGCCGCAGCCAGCTTTGTTCATTAAAAAACACCCAGCGGGCGCTGAGTGTTTTTTTCATGATTGGATGACGGAAAAACTGTTGATAATGCCGTTGTCATTTTCCCAGACTTTTTCGCATTTTTTCGTATCCAAATGATAAGCATAAATGGTCCGGACCTTCGCATTCCGCCCCGTTTCATCCTTCAGACGCTTAGCGCCTTTTGCTTCCGCCATGAAATAAATGATGCTGCCGTCTTTAGAAAACTGAGGCTGGGCATCAATCAGCGGAGCGAAGTCCTTCCCGTTTGAGATAATCGTTTCATCTTTTTTCGTTTTGACATTCATCAGACGGATGGACGCTTTTTGTTCCGTCCCTTTTTGGGTATAAGATGTAAAGACAAGGTTCTTTCCGTCCGGTGACACCGCCACGTCGCTGATAAACTGTTCAAGGTTTGTCAGATCCTGAAGGTGTTCGCCCGCTCCTGCTGCAAACCGGATATTCGTCGGTTCAGGGTCAATCCCCTTCTCATTTGCCTCATCCGTTTTTTGATAATCCTCTTTTACGGAATAATGCAGAAGCGCAAAATCGTTTTGGCTGCGGTTATAAAAGAAGCTGCTCACACTGTCGTCTTTCTCATCGGCGGCGGGATACAGATTTTCATAACGTTTCGTTTTCAAATCAAAAGATGCGAGACGGAAAATATCTTCATCCGCTTTTCCGAGACGGAAATAAATGTGCGTCAGATCCTTTGATAAAAACAGACTGTCAGCGCTTGCCGTTCCTTTATAAAGCACCGTCTTCTTTTTCGTCTTCAGATCAAGCTTATAGAGACGCATCTCATTTTGGTCATTATTCCCGACAAAATAGAGCACCTGATGGGCGTCATCCAGCGCAAACGCCGGATATGCCGAAAGCTTTTCCTCGTACAGCACGCGGCCGTCCTCGTAATATTTCGTCATCAGATCTTTGTCTGTAATGGAAACAAGCAGCTTGTCATGGCCGCCGGAGACAACGGCTTTCCCGCCGCCGTCGCTTTTTCCTTTAATCAGTAAAACGGACGCGATGACCGCCGCCGCCAAAACGGCAGCCAGCAACATCCAGATCCATCGTTTCTTCTTCATTATCAATCTCTCCGTCAATCAGAAAAAGCAAGAATCAGTGTCCTTGCTTTTTAAGATGGTCTATTTTAATAGCTGTAGTGTCCGGATACTCTTCCTTTGCTTAATGGATATCCGAGCGCTTTGAACGCTTTCGGGCTGACATCCAATACGGCATTCGGCAGACGGCCTACATCATTTTTGTATACGGTGATAACCTTTTTCGGTTTTGCTTTCGCATAAGCTCTGATTTTCGTTCCGTTTCTCGGAACGTCAAATCCTAATTTTGTCGCGCAATCCCAGTGCCCCAGTTTTTTACCGGAAGATCCTTTTTTACCGACTCCATTATACCATGTAATATTTCCGTTCACTTTTTTAGCACTTGCATCAGAAGAGTAACTGATCGCTCCCAGCGTGCTTCCTGCTAAAATCAATAAGGCTAAGAATAACTTCTTCAAGCTTTCGTCCTCCTGATTCTTTATTCTAGGCAAAATTATACACCAAGAAGACGATTATAATATTTCAATCACTTTACATGTTCATTACAACGTGATGAGACATGCACATAACGACGGCACAATTTCCCGTTCTATATAATTCCATGGTAAATTATACTACAAAATTTAATTCATTAGCGTTATAATATTCATAGAGTATTTCTGCATTCAATATGGACTTTTTATAAGGCCTATTGATAGTTGCATAATATGATATATTTTGAGAAATCAGGCTTTAGGAAGCAGGCACTTTATTCCTTTTAACCGTGGTTCATATTGATCATGTACCTATACTCGTTTCAATCAGACTAGGAGTGATAATCAATGAAAGCGGCAAGATGGCACAATCAAAAAGACATTCGAATCGAAAACATTGATGAACCTAAAGCAGAACCGGGTAAAGTCAAAATTAAAGTCAAATGGTGCGGGATTTGCGGAAGCGACCTTCATGAATATTTGGGAGGCCCGATCTTTATTCCGGTCGGCAAACCTCATCCGTTAACAAACGAAATGGCGCCCGTCACGATGGGTCACGAATTCTCAGGAGAAGTCGTTGAAGTGGGCGAAGGCGTCAAAAATTACAGCGTCGGCGACCGTGTCGTCGTGGAACCGATTTTTGCCACACACGGACATCAGGGAGCCTATAACCTTGATGAACAAATGGGATTCTTAGGCTTAGCTGGAGGCGGCGGCGGATTTTCTGAATATGTATCCGTTGACGAAGAATTGCTGTTTAAGCTTCCTGAAGAGCTTTCTTACGAACAGGGCGCGCTTGTTGAGCCGTCAGCGGTAGCGCTTTACGCCGTCCGCCAAAGCAAATTAAAAGCGGGCGACAAGGCGGCGGTTTTTGGCTGCGGACCGATCGGGCTGCTTGTGATTGAAGCCCTGAAAGCGGCCGGCGCCACAGATATTTACGCGGTTGAACTTTCACCGGAACGTCAGGAAAAAGCGAAAGAACTCGGCGCTATCATCATTGATCCGTCAAAAACGGACGATGTCGTTGAAGAAATCGCTAAACGCACAAACGGCGGCGTTGATGTTTCTTATGAAGTAACAGGCGTTCCTGTCGTTCTCCGCCAGGCGATCCAGTCAACAAACATTGCCGGTGAAACGGTTATCGTCAGCATCTGGGAAAAAGGAGCGGAAATTCATCCGAACGATATCGTCATCAAAGAACGGACCGTAAAAGGCATTATCGGATACCGCGACATCTTCCCTTCCGTTCTTGCATTGATGAAAGAGGGCTACTTCTCAGCAGATAAGCTCGTCACGAAAAAAATCGTGCTCGACGATCTGATTGAAGAAGGCTTCGGCGCTTTAATCAAAGAGAAAAACCAAGTGAAAATCTTAGTCAAACCGAACTAAACCGTTCAGCTGAATATCAGACACATCCGAAAAAGAGCCGTTCCGGCTCTTTTTTTCATCTCATCGTCTTTCCTTCCTTTTCCTTTTAAAAATGATCCCCTCTGCGCAAACTATTTTTTACCCTGTCCCGTCTATCCTTAGGCAACAGCCTATGATACGTATTTTAAAAAAAGGAGCCCTTTGAAGCAATGAAGAACGAAACAGCCAAAGCGTCGCTTGTGACGTGCATAACTGAGCGCAAGGAAGACTTTTACCGGCTGGCGTACAGTTACGTAAAGAACAAGGATGACGCGTTAGATATTGTTCAAGAATCAATTCAAAAAGCGCTGACATCGGTCGAATCCGTCAAAAACCCCGATGTGATCAAAAGCTGGTTTTATAAAATTTTAGTGCGCACGGCCATTGATTTTCTCCGCAAACAGAAAAAACTGAAAGTGATGGATGATGAAACGATCGAGTTTTTAAGCCGAGGAAAGGAAGATCACTACAAGGACACAGACCTTCACGAAGCGCTTGATGACCTGCCGCATCAATATAAAACCATTATCATTCTGCGTTTCTTTGAAGACCTGAAATTAGAAGAAATCGCGGACATCACGGGGGAAAACATCAACACCGTCAAAACACGCCTTTACAGGGGGCTGAAGCTCATGCGCATTCAGCTGACGAAGGAGGATCTTTCTTAATGGAAAAGAGATTAGAACAATTAAGAGAAGAGTATAAAAGTGTGCCCATTCCTAAGGAACTGGACAGCATTGTCGAAAAAGCCCTTCAGCAGAAACCGAAGAAAAAACGAATCGTGATGTGGCCGACATCCGCGGCAGTCGCTGCGGCCGTCTTATTTACCGCCGTTGTCAATATCAACCCGGATGCCGCACAAGCCATGTCTAAAATCCCCGTCATCGGCAAAGTCGTCCAAGCCATCACATTCACGGAGATGAAGGAAGAAAAGAACCAATCAAGCATTGATGTGAAAACGCCTGCTCTGTCCGGCCTTTCCGATCATAAACTCGAAGACAGCATCAACCGGCATTATATGAAAGAAAGCAAAGAGCTGTATCAGGAATTTATGAAGGCGACCTCAAAAAGCAAAAAAGGCCACCTCAGTATTTACAGCGATTATGAAACCGTTACTGACACAGCGGATTTGATCTCAATCCGCCGTGATATCGAAAAAACGCAAGCTTCCTCTTATACGCAAAGCCGTTACATCACGATTGATAAAAAGAATGAGGCCGTGCTTACGTTAAAGAGCTTATTTAAAGATGACCGTTATATTAAAGTCATCAGCGAAAATATTAAAGAACAAATGAAAAAACAGATGAAAGAAGATCCGAATAAAATATACTGGGTCGAAGATAATGATATGTCGGAGCCTTTTAAAGCCATCCGCGCCGACCAGAATTTTTATATTACAGATAAGCACAAACTTGTCATCTCATTTGATGAATACGAAGCGGCACCCGGATATATGGGCGTTACAGAGTTTACAATACCGACCTCCGTCATCTCCAAGCTGCTTGTCGGAGACCGCTACATCAGATAAAGAAAGAAAAAAATCCATGATATCCGCAGATCATGGATTTTTTCTTTCGTCCCGCAACAGCCAAGATGCACAAGGGACCCTTTTCATATATCAGACGCCGGACGGGGGCTGAAAAGTTTAAGAAAATCACAGCATTTCATTCATTTTTTCTGAAACAAAATCCCCTTCCGAATGCGTCTAATTAACGGAACAAATGGAAGACTGTACAGAAATCTGCCATAGCCATCCGCAAAACAGCGAGAATTTCCGCACACATTATTGGAGGAATACCATGTCAGACAAGTCACTGCATCACCGCTATATTCCCGGACTGGATGGACTTCGCGCCTTTGCCGTCCTCGCAGTTATCGCATATCATCTGAATTTTAACTGGGCCGACGGCGGTTTCATTGGTGTTGATGTCTTTTTTGTTTTATCGGGGTATTTAATTACATCTATTATATTGCCTGCCCAAGGCAATGCCATCACCCTTGATTTGCGTGATTTTTGGGTGCGCCGGATCAGGCGGCTTCTGCCGGCGGCTTATCTCATGATTATCACGACGGTCATTTGGGTCGTATTGTTTAACAGCGAGCTCCTGCATACCGTACGCGGGGATGCGGTCTCCTCACTTTTTTACATAAGCAATTGGTGGTTTATCTTTCATCAGCTTTCTTATTTCGACAGCTTCGGCTCCCCTTCGCCATTAAAAAACCTTTGGTCGCTGGCGATTGAAGAACAGTTTTATATCATATGGCCCTTCCTGCTGCTTGCGGGAATGTACATATGTAAAACACGGGCCCGGCTTGCGGCCGCGGTCATGTTCCTCGCGTTATGTTCGGCAGTCGTAATGAGTATGATGTATGTGCCCGGCGGAGATCCGAGCCGCGTTTATTACGGGACGGATACCCGCTCATTTGAATTGCTGATCGGCTGCGCTTTAGCTTTAGTGTGGCCGATGAAACGATTATCTTCCAAACGGCTGCCGAGCAGCATGAAACACCTGCTTCACGGGACGGAGCTTGCCGCTTTTGCCGCGCTGCTGCTTTGCGTCTTTTACACGGATGAATATGAACCCTTCCTGTACAAGGGCGGCATGCTTTTGATCAGCATCACCGCAGCGGTTCTTGTCGCATGTTTATGCCATCCGAGCAGCTTTTTGGGACATGTTCTTTCATGGAAGCCGCTTCGCTGGATCGGAACGAGATCATACGGAATCTATCTTTGGCATTACCCGGTTATCGTACTGAGCACACCCGTGCAGGAAATCGGAAATCCGGTTTATTGGCACTGCGCCGTCAGAATCGGCGCCACTTTCATTCTTGCCGAGCTATCTTACCATTTCATTGAACAGCCGATCCGCACTGCGGGCTTCCAGCCATTTTTACGCCGCGTGTTTCTGAACCGCTTTTTGGAATGGAAGACGTCCTCTGTCATCAGCAGAATGTCGCTCGGCCTCATTCTTGCCGCCATTCTCGTATTTGCGGGCGGGCTGTCAGGAATAGCCGAAGAGAAAAAACAGCCGCAATGGACGTACGCGCAAAATGATCAGCAAGAAACCGCCGCCTCTTCGCACAAGACGGCCGATCACGATCAACCGGCAAAAGAAGATGACAGCAAGAAAAAACACGGCGGCGAAAAAACGGATACCGCGTCAGACAAAAACAAGAAAGAACCAACAGACAAATCAAATACAAAGAAAAACGAAGAGAAAAAGGAACAGTCATCTCAAAAAACGGCTGATCCAAAACAAACACAGCCTCAGCAAGACGTGCTGGCCATCGGTGACTCGGTGATGCTGGACATTGCGTCATACCTGCGGCAGTCCCTCCCTCATGTCACCATCGACGGAAAGGTAGGAAGACAAGTCTCTCAAGCACTCCAGCTCACTTCGGAATATGCGTCATTTAATCAGCCGAACAAAGCGGTCATCATCGAGTTAGGGACGAACGGCTATTTCACAAACAGCCAAATTGAATCACTGATCAGCTCCTTTTCAAAAGCCGATATCTATCTTGTCAACACACGTGTGCCGCGGCAGTGGGAAAGCAAAGTAAACGAATCATTGCGCCGGCAGGCCGAGTCACGGAAAAATGTGACGCTTGTCGATTGGCACGCAAAAGCATTGCAGCACCCTGAATACTTCACACCGGACGGCGTCCATCTCATACCTGAGGGGTCTAAAGCGCTGACATCCCTCATCGTTCAAACAATGAAATCATGACAAAAAAAAGAGGCCCCAAAAAGGCCTCTTTTTCGTATATCGTCAGGCAAGCTTCTGTCCGCAATTCGGGCAAAAATTCGCGCCTTCCGTTTTCGTTCCGCAGTTCGGACAAAATTTCGGCTTAGCCGCTCCTTCCGAGCCGTTCGCCGGTGCCGTCCCCTGATTCTGCTGACTTTGATTTTGCTGCGGCTGGTTCTGCTGATTTTGGTTCATTTGGTTCATCATTTGATTTGCCGCATTCATTCCCATCATCATGCCCGCCATGTCTGAGGCGGCGCCGCTTCCGCTCATTTTGCCGGATGACATTCCGTCCGTCATGGAAATCTGCTGATAGCGGTTCACATCGCCCACCATGCCGTAAGAAGCGTTTTTCGTAATCATATCCTGAACTTCCTGCGGATAATTAAAGCTCATAATATTGAAGCCCGTAATCGACATGCCGTCTCCGATCAGCTGCATATCAAGATCTTCTTGAATCCCTTTTCCGATTTCAAAGGAATTCGACTGCAGATTGAACATGTCTTTTCCTTCTCTGGTGATCCATTTCATCAAAAGCTGATCGAGAATAGACGTAATCCGGATTTTAATGTCCTCCACTAAATAGCTGTCTTTGACACCCGCAATCTTATCAATCAATCCGATGTAGTCAATGACCTTGAAGTTAAATGTGCCGTTTGCGCGGATCGGCATACCGCCCGGCATACCTGCCGCCGGAATGTTGATGGCGTTTTTTGTGCCCCACTTCACGGTGAACTCCTTCGTATTCACAAACAGCACTTCAGCCCGCATGCCGCTGTTAAAGCCAAACTTAAACCCTTTTAGTGTAGATAGAAACGGAATGATTTCTGATTCGATATCATAATCGCCGTCATCACGGAAAATCCCTTCAATCTTCCCGTTGTATAAAAAGATGGCATCCTGTCCCGGCCGGATGATCAGACGGCTGCCTTTTTTAATTTCACGGTTGTTCCATTTATAGAAAACCATGTCATCTCTGAATTCTTCCCATTCCACCACATTTGCTAACTGATTTCTGAAAAAACCCATGTATGCTCAAATCCTTTACATATAATTTAAAAACTTCCCTTGCTTCCGCTGTAACTCGTGCCGCCCCTCGTGACTCCGCCGTCATTGTCATTATCTTTATCAGGCTTTTTTTCTCTTGTAACGTCGGTTCGGATATATGTGTCGTGCTGGCTCAGCACTTCAGACGTATCGTGATCCATATACGTGCTGCCGGTGACGGTGACCTTGCCGCCGGAATTGTACACCATCACAGTGACGGCGATTCCGGCCGCGGCTGCGGCAATAATGAGCTGAAACCACCATGTGAGCAGCAGATTGTCAGACTTGTCGTCCGGGCTTTTCCCCATATCTTTATAAGCCATCTTGATGTAGGTCTGAAACGCCTTTTCATAATGGCCTGCGGAAATATCTGACGAGATCGTATTTCTGATCGTATTCAGCCGGCTGTTATTCAAATACGTCTCCGCCTTTTTATATCCGGAGATAAATACTTCCCGCTTTTTCATATCAATGGTCAAAATCGCCGTGCTTCCGCTAAAATGACTGTCATAAAAATCACCGGCGTACTGCTCGATGTCCTTACCGCCCGTTCCGTTTGCGGTAAGAATGATAAAATCGGTATGGCGCTTTGCCCCGAGCTTCCCGGCCAATTCCTCAAGTTTCTTCGTTTCATCCTTCGTTAATAAATGAGCATTGTCATAAACATATTGCTTCTGTTCCGCGGCAGACGCCGATGTATGTAAAGAAAAAGACATCATCAGAAAAAGGACGAAACAGAAGAGACACGCTTTTTTTATCGATACTTTCATCAAAAACCGCCTCCTATCATAAGTGAGACGAGTCTTAATGCTAAAAACGCACCGGCGGTTATGCCGCCGAACCACGCGGCCACTTTTCCGGCACTGATCGGCGGTTTGCCGACAACCTTGCCCGTCTGCCCGTTCATCGCAAAAATGTGCTCAGCCCGCTCATAGTCGTAGCTGACCATCCAGACCGGAAGCAGTACGTAAAAGCTGCTGATTTTATCGGTCTGAATCTGCTCATCCGTAATGTCAGCCGTCGTATATCCGGAGAAGGTGGATCTGATATAAGAATCAATATAATGGCTGATTTTATCCTTCGCCCGCGGAAAGAGATCGTCATCGGTATAATTGTACTTTTCCGCAATATATCCCGCTAAATAGGCCGTATTAAACTCCTTCAGCTCACTGTATGAGTAAGGCTCCAATTTGTCCATTAATTCATCATTCATTTTTTCTGAAGCGTCGACCGGAATTTTGAGATAATCAAGATTGATATCGCGGTACGCGTTGTAATACTCGGTCTCCGTCACCCGGTATTCTCCATCTTCATAGTGATGCACTCTCGTACAAACGGCATTGACCTGAACCTTGCTGTTTAAGTCAAACATCCAAAACGGCACGTACATGCCGGTTATGCTCTTCACCCGATCGGCAGTCATAAACCCTTTCGGTGTCAGACGGCCGTTTCGGCACCACTTTTTAAAAGCGCTCATGGCTTCTTCCTTGCTGATCGTAAAAGGGATCACCATCGAAGGCGCGAGATTTCCCGATAATCGGTCGGCGAGAACGGCGGCTCCTCCGCAAAACCCGCACGTCGTGGCCGTCGTTTCCGCCTCAGTCATTAATACCGCGCCGCAATTTTCACAGCGGTACTCGTTCGCCTCATTTTCGGAAAATCTCGTCGTTATATACTCCTTTGGCAGGCTTTCAATCTGATCCTGCCGCCCGCAGCTGTGACATGTCAGCATGCCGGATGAACTGTCAAAGACCATATCATCGCCGCAGTTCGGGCATTTATAAGAAATGATCATTCTGTTTCTCTCACTTTCTCTTTATATCGGACAAAGCTGCAGCCCGCTGTCTATTGATCTTTACTGAAAAGCATTTTCTGCTTAAGCGCCGCCAATTCATCATCGACACTGCTTTGATTGCTGTCATATTTAGCCGTCAGATCGTCAATATCGTCTTTCGGAGACGCGTTCAGCTCAGCCATCGCATTGGCATGATCAAGCGCTTGGTTGACCTTGTCTTCCATTCTGCCGAAAGCTGTCATCGATTGGCCCGCATTTGACACAGAGGACCCCAATTTGTTCATTCTCTCCTGCGTTTTTGCCACAGACCACTTCGCTTTGATGGCATTTCTTCGCGACTCAAGCTCTCCGATATCAGCGACAAGCTTGTCATGCATTTTGCGCATTTGAGACGCGTTGGAAGAAGCGAGCTGATAAGCCGTCTGCAGCTCGGTCAGTCTTGATTCAACAGCCGCTTTCCTTTCCAAAAATGTCCGCGCATCAGCTTCATTGCCGGCCTGCAATGCTTTCATCGCATAATTTTCCATCTTTTCGGCATCAGCCTGGCATTCTGTTAACGCTCTTTTCGCCCGCTGTTCCTCAGCCATGACAGAAGCCGTCTCCGCTTTCACTTTTCCTAAATCACTGTTCAGATTCCGCAAATATTGATCAACCATTTTTTCAGGGTTTTCAGCTTTATCCAGCAGCGCATTGATATTGCTTGACATGATGTCTTTAAATCTTCCTAAAATACTCATTTTTCATTTTCCTCCCAAAATTAAATAGTAACAAGTTCACAGTTATCTATACTGTTTTTTTCAAAAAAAGTTTCATTTTCTCTTTAATTTATGTATTTTTATATGAAAATAGTCTCATTCAGCCCATTTGTGCCGGCGGAAATTCTTTATGACCAGATACAGTGAGAACAAAAAATAAACAAACAGCCCGATCATCAACCCGCTCATTAACGGATAATGTTTCGCAGCATACACAAAGAAATCAAGCTGCGAAATCTGTTCAGGACTTGTAATCGTATCCGTCCCATTCAAAAGCTTTGAAAATTTCGCCGTATCATTCCAATCAAACGAATCAGAAACAAGCTCACTCCCCTGATACCAATTCACAGCGGCGAGACATAAAAAACAAAAAACAGAAAACGCGCATTGCACAATAAGAAAAACATGTTTCATGAAAAACATTCCTCCGCGGTTCAATATCATGGGCCGTCACACTATACATGACGGCAGCAGCAGAAACTTGGTTTTACTCAGAACTGATAAAAACGTGATTGTATGTACTTCACATCGGTTCAATTTACTGGATGCTTTTCTAAAGTATACCGTATATCGAAAAGGGTTTCAGACCTAAATAAAGAGGATGCTTCCCGAAGTCCGATGACTTTCAAGAAGCATCCTCGATATTTTACAGAGTCACTCCAACCTCTTTTAAGCTCGGCAAAGCATCAATCGCACCGATTTTAGTGCACACGAGCGCCCCCACCTTATTGGCAAATGAGACAATATCACGCAGCTTCGCAAAATCTTCGGCTGCCGTCTGAATCTCATCCGTGCGCGCCAGCTGATACAGCGCCGCGCCGACAAACGCATCTCCCGCTCCCGTTGAGTCTATTGATGTCACCGGAATGCTCGGAATGATGTCAATATCCTTCCCATTTGAAAGAAGGGTACCGCTTTTCCCGAGTGTCACCGCAACAATGCCGGCCCCGAGCTCATGAAGAACCGCAACACCTTCTTTATGATCCTTCGCACCGCTGATGATCTCAAGCTCTTCGTCACTGACTTTCACAAAATCACTTACGGCAACGGCTTTTTTTGCGGTGTTTATAAACTCTGAAACTCTTCCTTTCCATAAATCCTCACGGTAGTTAGGATCGAAGGAAATAAACTGTCCATTGTCTTTCGCAATCGACATCAGCCGTAAATAGGCTGAGCAAAACGGATCAGATAACAATGCCGTCGCTGACCCGAAATGAAGGATTTTGGCATCGTTTACCTTTTCCAGATCAATATCATCCAGCGTGAACAAAGCGTCCGCTCCTCTGTTAAACACAAAGTCGCGCTCCCCATTTTGTTTTAATGAAACAAACGCAAGCGTTGTAGGCGCTTTCTCATCCATGACGAGCATAGAGGTATCGACATGTGCGGCGTCCAATGTCTGCTTCAGAAAATACCCGAACGGATCTTTGCCTGTTTTTCCGCTGAAAGCCGCGTCTCCGCCCAGCTTAGCAATGGCTGCCGACACATTCGCCGGTGCGCCACCGGCACTTTTTAAGAAATTACGCCCTTCCGTCAAATCAACATCCACATCGGTACAAAAGAAATCAATTAACAATTCTCCAATACAAATAACAGATTGGCTTCCCACATTATCACACTCATTTATCAATTCTCGATTATAGTTTCAGTATAGTGCTTTCTGTCATAAATACAACCGTTTACATAGAATATTTTAAATTTTACGTATACTTATCTGGCAGCCCTTTGTTCCAGATCAGACATCATCTGCTGATATTTTTTTTCAGTTAAAGGATAAAAAGAAATAAGAATAATAGACAGCAGAATGAACAATCCCGGGATGAGCGCATTCATATTTTTAATCGCATTCAATGACGAGGCCGTCTGATCGGTATTCGCGGCATATCCGGCGATTCCGAGATAAACGGCCGAAAATGACCCGGCTAACGCAACTCCGAGCTTATTGATGAAACTCATGCTCGAAATCACCACGCCATCAGCCCGGACTCCGGTTTTCCATTCCGCATAATCGACACAATCGGCAACCATTCCCCAAGCAAGCGTATTTAAAGGCGTCGTAAAAAATCCCGAAACGAAAAGCCAAAAGAAAATAAGCGGCAGCGAAGAATACGATGTAAACTGAAGGCCCGCATAAGAAATCAGCGATAGCGCCGCCGTGATGATCATAACCTGCTTCCGGCCCCGCTTCTCAGAAAAGAAAGGAATAAACAGATTGCTGATCAGCGCTGCGCCGAAAAACAACACGGTTCCTAAAAATACAAATTCCTTATGGCTGACGTTATACGTAAAATAGTACACCATCGTGCTGAGCTTAATGTTAAACCCAATCGCAAACGCCAAAAATGCAGAAACCAAAATGAGCAAAGGCTTGTTTCGGAACAAAACGGACAACGTTTTTTTCATTCCTTGTTTTTTTCTTTTTTCAGGCTGAATCCGTTCCCGCACAGTAAAGAAACTGAACAGATTCAACGCGATGCTCACCGCCGCATAGATAAGCGCCGTCATCTGAAATCCGAACGCCTGATCTTTCCCGCCGATGGCGTCCGCAAGCGGTGTCGCACAGGAAATCGATAACAGAATTCCGATATAAACCAAAATCATCCGGGTCGTCGTCAGAACCGTCCGTTCCTCCACGGAATTCGTCATCCGACCCGTTAAGCTGTTGACCGGAATCGTCTGCATGCTGAAGGACATCCCAAGCAGAATATAAGTGATGTACGCATAAACCATGTTCCCCGTCTCGCCGAAATGAGGGGTCGTAAAGCATAAAAACGTAAATAGCGCAAAAGGAAACGCCACCCACAAAAGATACGGCCTTGCCTTTCCCCACTTTGTATTCGTCTTGTCTAGAATCACGCCCATAATCGGGTCAAAAATAGCGTCCAGCACCCTTACGATAAGAAACAAAGCTGCGATGACCGCAGGCTTAATGCCGCCGACGTCTGTATAGTAGAATAATAAGTATGCGTTTACAAACTGAAAGATAATATTGTACGACATATCGCCGAATCCGTAGCCGATCCGTTCCATCCAGGACAGGCCGCGATGTTTCGTCTTTACTGCCGCTGCTTTTTCTGTTTCAATCATCATTTCCCACCCCAAGAATCCGTTTTCATTTTTGATAAGCAAGAGGGAGAATGCAAAGATCCTCCCCGTTCACTCAGCGATTTGGATACACCATCACTTTTAAGCATTCATTTTTGTATTGAAAGGCCCGTTCCATCGCCTCTTGCGTCTGCTCCAGCGGATATTGGTCCGTTACAAGATGCTTCGTGTCCACAATGCCGGAAGCGAGAAATTCAATTCCCTTCGGATACGTATTCGCATAACGGAAGATTCCGTATATATCAATCTCGTTATCTGCAATAAACGGCACATTGAGCGGGATCTCGTTCTGAGAAGGCAAACCGACAATCGCCAGTTTTCCGCCCCGGCGCACGGAAGCCAGTGCGGATTGCAATGCCGCCGGATTCCCCGCTGTTTCCCAGGCAGCATCAACGCCTCTGCCATTCGTGATCGTTTTGATTTCTTCACCGGCATCCTGTTCCCGGACATTGATGACATGCGTCGCGCCCATTTTTTTCGCGGCATCTAACCGCAGCGGCTCCAAGTCGGTCACAATGATTGTGCCTGCCCCGTATGCTTTCGCGGCCGCAACGGCCATCAGCCCCACAGGGCCCATTCCCATGATCGCAACCGTAGAACCGGGCTGGAGCTTCGTTCTCGCGGCCGCATGAATGCCGACAGAAAACGGTTCAATCAAAGCCGCATCTTCATAGGATAGTGAATCCGGAATTGAAAAAACAAAGTCCTGACGCATTTTAATATATTGGACAAACGCGCCGTCAACCGGCGGTGTCGCTAAAAACTGTACATCCGGACAAAGATTATAACGCCCTTCCTTGCACGCCTCACAGCGTCCGCACGTGACACCGGGTTCGACAGCGACCCGGTCTCCTATTTTAAATTGATCGACTGACGATCCGACGGCGGCTATTTCTCCCGCGCATTCATGACCGAGGATAAATGGTTTTTCCACTACATAATTGCCTATTCTGCCATTTGTATAGTAATGCAGATCAGATCCGCAAATTCCGACAGCCATCACCTTAATCAACACTTCATCATGATTGATGTCAGGCACGGGCAATGTTTCGATTTTGATTTCTCTCGTGTTGTGCATAACCGCCGCTTTCATATTTTGAGGCACTGTGTGAGTCATTTGGCAAAATCCTTTCTCTGCTTTGAAATGTAAGTGCATACATTTTTGTTTTCTCTATTACTGCCCCTATTTTATCTGCTTTTCCATACGTACAACAGCCTTTCCTGCTGTATAAAAGGACAGCCGCACTGTACTTTTTATTTTTTCATATACAAAAAACACTGAATTGATAAAATAGTACTAATAGGAGGTGCAGGCTAATGGCTGAACTTGAAAACCGGACACATTTTGCAGAACTGCTGGCACCTGCCGTCAAATCGCTGAAACTTCATCCTGATTATAAAGTCAGAAGGAAAAAGAACGAAAAAACAGGACAGTCTTATATAGATCAAATCGCACTCCGATTAGGCGTTTCCTCTAACACGATCAAAAGCTGGATCGGACAGATGGGCGGAAACTACATTCCCGGACGAATTGACGACGGAAAGCTGTTCGGCATGATCTGGATCATTATAGAAAAGACTGATATGGATTCTGAATGGCTGACCGATCTTCTGGAAACCACCACCATACCCGTCATCAAACCCGCATTGCCCGTTTGGACGGCGTCTTGTCTAAAAAAAGCAAAAATACTCCGGAAAGACGGATCATTCGGAGCGCCGAGTGATGAAGATGTTGAAAAAGCAGTAAAGCGGCTGTTTCATGACAGACCCGGCCACGAAACGAATGCGCTTACAAGAAAGTCCGTCACGCATAACTTACCGTCACGCCGGACGGGGAACTTTATCGGCCGCTGCTTTGATATAGAGGCGATTCGACAATGGATGCTGTCTCCGTCACCGGTCTGTTTAATCACAGGCTGGGCCGGCATGGGAAAAACAACGCTCGCTCTTGAAGCAGCCTACCTTTGTGCCGGCGGTTCACCAGATTGGCCGGCATTCAACAGCATCATCTGGATCAGCGCGGACTGGAAAGGATTGAGCTTCAGCGATTTTTTAAACACGATCGCCTATCAGCTCGGACGCACCGAACAAATCGATAAATCAATCAACGAAAAACGGTTCGTCGTCCGCAATGCATTAGCCGCTCATTCAAATGAAAAACCAGTATTGCTGATCGTTGACAGCATTGATACAGCGGAACGTCACATTCACGAATTTATCATCGGCCTTCCGCAAGGCGTAAAGGTCCTCCTTACGGCACGGAAAAACGTAAAACAAACATACCGGGACGGCCTCGGAGAACTGGCGGCCATCCAGCTGAGCGGCCTTGAACAAACGGATGCCCTTGATTTTTTTCATCAAGAAGTGCACCGCTGTCTGCAAACATGCAACCTCCCGCAAAAACGGGAAAAGCTGGAGCAGCTGCTGCGGCTATCGCCTGCCCTTAAGAATGAATTCATCTCGGCAGCCGCCGGCAACCCGAAGGCCATGGCACTCAGCGTCGCTTACATGTCAGACGACGATATCCCCGCTCCCCAGCTCATACAAGAACTTAAACAAGCGGGCTACTCATTATTGGAATTGTTTGAGGTTCTCTTTGGCCGCACATGGGACAGATGTCATGAAGACACACGAAAACTATGGCAGACGCTTTGCTTTTTCGCTAAGCCCCTTGATGAGAAAAGCTTGGCTCAAGCAGCCGGATTAGACGTCCGGCGGTTTCATTACGCGATTGAGCAAATGCGGTCATATGCTTTAATACAGCCGGAACGAGGCGAAGGAAGAATTCAATACGCAGCCCATCAAACCGTTGTCGCTTACGGAGAACAGCACTTATCCGAAAATCACGAATTTGCAAAAGAAGCCCGCAGCCGCTGGGCGCATTATTATATTGATTATGCGGAAACCCATTTAAAACGGGAACGGCCCAATTCTGTCTATTGGAGCTATCTGTTGGGACGGAATTTAGAGCAAATGAAAAAGGAATGGCCGAACATCCTAAAGGTCATCGAATGGTCGGGCGAAACCGGACAACATGACATCCTGATTAAACTCATCATCCGCATCAGCCATTTTCTAAGCAGAATCAACCTGCCCCTGCGAATCGAATACGGATTAAAAGCCGCCGATGCCGCCCGTCAATCAGGCGAACACACGCGGGAAGCTTACTTTCGGATCGACACGGCAGGCTGGGCGCTGATGGAAGTCAACGATTCAGACGGAGCTCTCAGGCAAATAGAAGCCGGCCTGAAGATACTCGAACAATCAGGCGCGCCGGATCACGACGACTTGAAAGTATGGGGAACCGCCCTGCAATCGAGGCTGCTGTTAAAAATCGGAGAACCGGACAAAGCGGCAGCAATGCTGGACGGCATCAAAGATCAGCCCGTCTCGCCCATTATCCGGCACAGGGTTCTTCTGGTCCGCGGCGACCTGAGTTTCGCCCGCTCTCACTACGAAGAAGCCATCACATTATACGAAGCGGCAAACACAACCAGCGCCGCATACGGCGGCGAAAAAACGATAGAAGCCTATTTCAACCTCGGCATGGCTTACGTGAAGTGTGATCAGCTCGCAAAAGCGGAAAAAGCCTTTGAACAAATGCTATATGACAAACATAACGCCAATCAAGTTGAACTCATCTACTATTATTACGGAATGGCACAGCTGTTGTATCGTAAAGGAGAGAAAACGAATGCAAAGGAAGCTAATCAGAAGGCGATTCGTTTGATTGATTCGTGGGAGCCTGGGATTGGGATTCGGGGTGAGGTTGAGAGATTGGAAAAGGTGATTAAAGAAAACAACTAGTACACATAGTAGTTCTGTCATCAACCTTATGATGTTTCTTTATAATAAACAGAATAGGCCAACTCAAGATTCGCAGTAGTTGGCCTATATAGACTTTATCTCAGCTCGCCATCCAAAGGTACAATGACTTCATCTAACGTCTTTCTCCACTGACGCTTCAACTCTGGTCCGTATTTCAAAGGTTTTGCATCTGGATGTACGGCTTTGTACCGATCAAATTGCTTGCTATTGATGATTCCCCCGATATTCGGAATAGGAGCTGCCCCTATCACATATTGAACTGCAGATAAATGCAGTTCATCTTCTTCCACAAACCAAGTATTTGCAAATTCATGAATTGCTTTGTCTCGTGCTTTCGTGAAAAAGCTTCGTTTCACGACAAGAATATCTTCCTCTTCATCTACGTTTTTCGTATCAATGGCATTTAACATCTCACGGTATACATCTTTAACAATGTCTGATTTCTCCAGTTTTTGAAGTGCGCTTTCGATCTCATCACGGATATTCTGGTTATTGGCCGAGTATGTTTCTAATAGTCGATCAATATACGTTGAATCAATATCATAGATCTTCACTGCGTTTTCTCCGTAGAATTCAATGTCCGAAAAGTCCAGCTCCGGGCCATCTTGACCCTCTTCATCTATAAGTGAACCTTTAATCGTGTTATAGATACCAATATATTCTTCTAGTGTTTTCACCTGTTCTGGAAGTGCTGCTGATTTCTCCATATCATCGTTGTAGTCATTATATGTAACTAACGCTTCGTAAGAATTGTTTAGCTCTTGAAATGCTTTCACGAACTCAATTCGGGTTTCAAGAGATGTGTGCTCATCAATATCGATTGGATTGGGAATTAACGTAGTTAGCGCTTTGTGGGCCTTCTTAAAACGTTTCTTCGATTCATCATACGTTGGATAAACAAGACTAGATTCCTCTTGTGCATGAGAATATAACTTCGTCGCATTCTTTACGTTTTGTTCCATTGTGAAAGGTTTACGGAATGTTACAATTAACCCTTTGGTCTTTCCTGGATACGTACGATTGGTTCTGGAAAAGGCTTGAATCAAATTGGCATAACTTAAATTTCGATCGACAAATAACGTTTGAATCGTTTTTGAATCGAAACCTGTCAATAACCGATCGACTACAATGACTAGGTCAATTTGTTTCCCAAATTCTTTGAATTCCCCTTTTTTACGAGCCAAGCGATTGTTAATATCTCCGTTATATCGTTCAATATCTTCTAGCGACCATGCCGTGTGATAGTAATCGTTATAATCCTTGATGATCTCCTTCATTTCATCGTGAATTTGTTTGGAATCTTCCTCGTTTTCTTGCATTGAATACGTAATCGCAATCCGGGGAAAGTCAGGATCTTCAATTGTACGCCCTGTTCGGATCGGGTGTCCCGCAAACTCTTTTGTCAGCCAATTTGTATCTTTCGTCATTTCTTTAATGGCCTGATAGTAACGTTTCGCCATATCAATGGAACTCGTTGTTAAAATAGCTGATTTTTGCGGGCGGCCGTTTTGAAAATCAAATTTAATATAGGCATTATCCGGCCTAAAAATCTTATGAATGACTTTTTGAATATGTTCATCATTCTCGAACGAAGATGGTTCAAGATATGCTTCTTTTTCGATTCCATCCATTTGATCAATCATATCGTTGATTTCATCATCACTACAATTGGCGTATTTTTCTTGATGACGCAGCTGTACGAAAATATGATTATTTAATGAAGTGGGGTCAATTGTATCTTCATGCTCTACTTGAAACCCTAAAACAGCACCATCATCCAATGCATTTTTAATGGTATAAGAGTGCAAAACGTCTCCATATTGATCACGAGTGGTACGAGCTAATCGACCTTTAGCCTGTTTTTTATTTTCATTAAATATCGGAGTCCCTGTAAATCCGAACCAAGTTGAATTTGGAAAGAACCCCTTAATGACTTCCATGCCTTCTGCACTCATCGCACGATGGCATTCATCCACGACAAAGACAATATGCTGCCCCAGCAGTTTCTTAAAGCGCTGAGTACCTTTTTGCTCCTCTTGCCTTTGGGCATAGCGCAAGGCAGCTTCTAGCTTTTGACGAGTGGTAATAATCACTGTATTGGAATTGGCATCAGACAGTAGAGTATCACTTAACTCCTTCGCACTTCCAGTTCCGACAATCAAGCTATTCGATATTGCATCACCAGAAGAAATGCCGGTATTATACTCGGAAGCAAATTTGGTGAATTCTGTCGTCGTTTGATTATCTAAGTCTTTTCGGTCAATCAGCATAATCGTACGGTCTACACCTGATTTGCGAGCCAATAACTTGGTAGACACAAAACTTGTCAACGTTTTTCCTGATCCGGTCGCATGCCAAACAAAGCCGGATTGATGCCTCATGGCGGATGTAAACAAGGCTTCTATGGCATGAATTTGATACGGCTTTAACACCACTAGAGCTTTGTTGTCTTGGTCTTCACTCACAATTGTATAATTGGCAATTAAACGGTGTGCATCTGGAATGTTTAACACTTGTTTCACAAACTCATAGAGATTTTCTACTTTTCGATTATCCGTTGTCCGCCAGCTAAAGATCAATTTCTTATGCATATCTTTTGGCAGCGCATTGGCAAAATAGCGAGTCGTTTGTTCGTTGGAAATGACAAATAACTGCAGGGTGGAAAAGATATTGTTTCGAAACATTCCTTCTTCTGCGTATTTCTTGATTTGATGATAAGCTTGAAATACGCCGTCTTTTGCACTTGCCTGCTTTAATTCAATTTGAACAATGGGCAATCCATTAATGAGAAGTGTCACGTCAAATCGCCGATCTCGACCGTCAACGTTTGCTTTTTGTTTCGCTATCTGGTGAACGACTTCGTATGTAGAAATTCCTCCGCCAATGTCTTGATTGGAATACAGCACCAGAGACATCGAACCTAAAGAGACATCTTCACGTTCAATCGTAATTCGAGCAATTCCATTTTCCCCTTTGAGCCATTTTGCAGCATCAAAGGGTGTCTGTGATTTTGATAATAACTCTGTCTTTATCTTGTCAAATTCTTTATCAGTCATTGGATGTTCCCCAATTTCTGATAAGTTATTTTGCGTAATCTTTTGCCGCAAGTTCTCCCACAGGTCTTCTTCCGATTTTAAATCAGGACGATAATTCCACTGATTATACCCTTCGCCTAACACTTCAATCAGGCGGCGCTCTACCTCTGTTTCATCTTTATGTTGGATCGTTGCCATGATTCTCCCCCTCTTTATTCGTTAGACAAACATCTTTTGTAGGAAAGCTTTTTTCGTTTCTTTTAAGGCGTCTAATCCTCGTTGGTGAAGGGCGATGGTGTCGTCTAGTCGTTTGAAGAAGTTGCCCATTTTGGTTTGTTCTTCAAATGTTGGGAACAAACTTTCGAACCTTAAAAGGTTTGTTGCGCTAATTCCAAATACCTTCATTCCTGTTCCAGCCTTATAACCATACTTCCTAAAAGTTTGGGAGTTAATCAAATAGTAAAGAAACAAAGAATCTATTTGCTTCGGTCTCAAAGCTATCGTATGAAGTCCAGAAACTAATTTGTATGGCACATCTATAGTAATTACTGCAGGTGCGGCTATTCCTTGGTAATCTTCTGAAGCATCAGCTAATACTAAATCTCCTTTTTTCAGAAGTTCATAGTTTCCAGCTTTAATATTTGGCAAATCGCTAAACTCATCTATTATATCGGCAACTTTTGTATGGATGTCACCATAATGTATATATTTGTATCCTGTATATTCAGTCGTCTCGACATCACGAGATAAAGAATATGATTTTACTCTATCCACAATTGAATCTAACTTGTGCTCTTCCCACTCTCCATCAAACCCCGGAAACCGAATCTCCGGCACAGACTCCCCTTCTTTTGGAAACATCTTTTGCAAGAATCCCTGTTTTGTTTGTTTGAGGGTGGTTAGTTCTTGCTGATGAAGAGCGATCGTGTCGTCTAGTTGTTTAAAAAAGTCTCCGATTTTAGTTTGTTCTTCGATCGAAGGGATCGGAATAGGCATTTCACGAAATAAAGAATCTTTGATAGCAAATCTGTCTGATCGTGCACCGGAGTCTCCATTCAATTTCATAAATATATGCCAACTATTGGATGAGAAATATTTTTCTAAATATATTTTATCAACGCCATGTGTACGGAATACATAATAAAGAGGCGACATTACGCCAGTTCTTCCTAACTTATTTCGCTTAATTGGACCTACTGGAGCGAGATTGGAAATCCTCGGATTGTAAACAAAATCATCTGGCCGAACAACATAATAACCATCTAAATTCTTTTCGTTTGAAATATCCTTATCAAAAAAATCACGTTGATTTATGATTCCAAACTCAGCTGAATTAGTCAGAGTTTCAGAATAGATATTATTTTTATTCTTCTCAGTTACTTTTTCTGAAATCTCGCCCAACTTACGCTTTTCCCAATCCCCACTATATCCTGAAAATCGAATCTCTGGTGTTCGTTTATTTCCCACGATTAAACACCTCTAACGCACCCTTGATCCATTCAGCATTTTCTTCATCATATTGTAGCGAAGAAATCATGTCATATAGGCTAGACTCTAATTCCGCTTTTTCTTTTCGAATATCTTTGATAGATGCACCAATCGCAGCCATATCCACAGGTTCTTCTTCTTCAAAGGTATCTACGTATCGAGGAATGTTCAAATTAAAATCATTCTCTTTGATTTCATCGAAAGTTGCAACGTGAGCATATTTCTCAACGTCTTCTCGCTTCTTATATGTTTCTACAATCTTATCAATGTTTTCATTGGAAAGTTTATTTTGGTTCTTTCCTTTTATAAACTCTTTACTTGCATCAATAAATAACACATCACGAGTGCTGCGATTTTTCTTCAAGATGATGACTGTTGTTGGAATCGATGTGCCAAAGAATAAGTTACCTGGCATACCAATCACGGCATCAATACTGCCATCTTCCAATAATTTTTTGCGTATTACACCCTCTGCCGCTCCACGGAACAGGACCCCATGCGGTAAGACGATGGCCATTGTGCCCGAATCTTTCAAATGGTAGAACCCATGTAAAAGAAAAGCAAAATCGGCTTTTGATTTTGGCGCTAACTTGCCGTAACGATTGAAACGTGAATCATCTAAAAATGTAGCATCCGCAGACCATTTGGCAGAGTACGGCGGATTCATCAGAACAGAATCAAACGTATATGGCTCATCTGTCGGCCAATCTTTGTTCAATGTATCTCCATTGCGTAATCGCATATCTTCTTTATTCACACCATGCAAGATCAAGTTCATTTTCGCTAGGTTAAACGTCGTTGTGTTTAGCTCTTGCCCGTGGTATTTTATACTTTCTGGATGATGAATATAGTTTCGAATATTTAACATTAAAGAACCAGAACCCATCGTTGGGTCGAATACGCTAAATAATTTTTTGTCTTCTTGACCGATTGCGGCAATACGCGCCATCATGTCAGATACTTGATGAGGTGTGTAAAATTCCCCTGCTTTCTTACCAGCTTCAGAGGCAAATTGACCAATTAAGTACTCATAGGCATCCCCAATGACATCTCCGTCATGACCGATTACATTGACATCATTTAGTTTCTTCAATACTTCAGTAATCGTAATGTTTCGCTGTTGATCATCTGATCCCAGTTTTTTTGATATCAAATCCACATCATCAAACAGACCGTTGAATTGGTCATACTTCGTGGACAACTCGATAAATGCTTTATTCAAGTCATTAAGCTGAAATGTATTTTGTTTCGCTTGATTGGCTAATACATTGAATAAATGCTTTGGTGCAATATCATAACCTAATGTATCGACTAACGTCTCGATCAAATCATTTTTGATCTCTTCATCCGCTAATAAATTCCGGTACAACTGCGTTTGTTTTTCTTGAGTGTTGTATTCTTCTAGCGATTCATCTGCGATTTCAACGACTTTTTCTAATAACTTATCAGACAAGTATTTGTAAAAGATCAATCCCAATAAGTAGTTTTTGTATTCTGATGCATCCATTTTGCTTCGCAAGTTGTCTGCGGCACTAAATAATTTTGAGTGTAATTCAGCCATAGTTGTGTTCCTCACTTTTTCTATTGTTGGTCTAATCTCTTCAATGCCTCTAAATAAAGTTGCTCTTC
Source organism: Bacillus sp. L75 (assembly GCF_003676355.1). Taxonomy (NCBI): domain Bacteria; kingdom Bacillati; phylum Bacillota; class Bacilli; order Caryophanales; family Bacillaceae; genus Bacillus; species Bacillus sp. L75. The sequence goes on along the minus strand of NZ_ML064907.1, from coordinate 14,850 downwards.
AAGTTCCGCTTGTTTCTTCGCCAAAGCTTGACGCTTTCTCAAACAGAAATAAGCATTTCCAATCATCCGTTGTTTCTCAATACTTGGTAATTCAATCTCCAATTCTTTTAATATCGCTGGAGTTAATTTTGGTACAGTACTTCCTTGCATGGAAATAGCCATTTGCTTTTTCATTGTGTGCGACTCATTTAATGCATAACATAAATATCGACTATCCAAATCATTGTGTTCAATCATGAGTTTCGCAAAATTTTGGTTTATGACCTTTCCCTGATGTAAGTTACTCACGATCCCAGCCTTGGAACTAACAAAGCTGAAAACAACATCTCCGGCACTGCTCAAATAGCTTTCTTTATGATTTGATTGTTCAGCACCAGATCTAACTTGTGAGTCTAGAAACGAGCCATCTAAATCATTTATTAAATCCTCATATGTATAAGCAACTAATGTCGGATCATTTTTCTCATGTCCTCTAGAAAGATTTCTCCCTATTTTAACCGTCACAATCTCTTCAAGTCGCATATCCCGCCCTCTTCAAAAAGTAATTCTTTAAAATTACTGATTTTCATCACCATTGAATCTTATCACTTCAAAAATACTCCGTCAACATCTTTTATGTACTTTTTAAGAATTACACCACCAAATGTAAGCAAACAGGGTATAGAAATTTTCTCGACTCTGAGATCCTAATAAAAGATGGATCCTTTTCATTAATAGCGCTTCTTCAATTTTCGCTTTTTCTTAGATTCATCAAAGCCGTCAGCTTTACATCCAACTGGAACCGTCTAACGACATTGCCAGTCTCCCAAAAAGTGATTCATACAGGTAAAATGGCACAGATCAAATTGATCATTTCACACTTTTGTATCACATTTCGTCTGTTTCTTCATTTTCCCATGGTAAAATCTTGTTGATCTATTTAAATGAAAGGATATGAATATGAAAGTATTTGAAGCCAAAACACTGCTTTCAGAAGCAGATAAACGTGCAAAAGAATACAAAGAATTAAGAAGCCAGATGGTCAATCTTAAAAAAGCCTTCAAAGCCGTAGCTGATTTAGATGACAGTGAGTTTTCCGGAAAAGGCGCTGACAACATCAAAGCATTTTATCATGATCACGCTGGTGTGGCTGACAATTGGATTGATCTAATTGATATGAAGATTGCTTTTTTAACAAGCCTTTCAGGCGCTTTAGAGGACGCCAGCTTGTCTGACGCATACATAGAAGAATCCTTCCTGGAACACGAACTGGCTAACGCCTACACCAAGTCAAAATCCATTATGTCTGAACAAAAGAAAGCAATGAAAGATATCCTGCTTGATATCAATGATATTCTTCCGCTTGATTTGTTCTCGACAGAAGACTTCAAAGACGAACTTGCAGATGCAGAGGACAAACGTAAAAAAACAGTCGATAAATTAGGAAGCGTGGACGAAGCACTTGTTACTGAATATGCCCAGTCAGAGCCAATCGAGCAATTCATCAAGAAAGACTTCCAAAAGCTTGAGGAATCTACAGGCAAGGGCAAGAATGCTACACCCATTCACTACAATGCCAATGCTTATCGAGAAAGTAACATACATAAGAAGAAAGGCGATATCGAGAAACAGACTGAAGCTTATCTGAAGATCAAGAAAGATGAAGCAAAAGAACGAGAAATCAAAGAATTGAAGAAGAAACTGGCTGACGGAGTGACGGACCCGGATGAATACTTAGAAATTGCCAAGAAGGTCGGGTATGAGAGTCTTACCCCTGAACAGCTTCAGTATGTGGTACAGCTTGAACAAGCAAAACAGCTGAAGGCTGTCGGTGAAAGTGTGATCAACGCAGGTAAAACGGCATTGGATATCATCGATGGGGTTAATGATGGGCTTAACGATGCGATTGATGATACGATATATGGCATCAAGGACTTGGTTGTGGGCGCATGGGAATTTTCACAACTCCCTATTGAACTAAAACTTACAAAAACGATTACAACAGTCTTAAGTGTCCCCTCCTACCCTAAAGTAATTTGGAAAAACATCGTCGATTCATGGAATGATAAAATGATAAATGGCGATGCATACACAAGAGCACATTATATCAGTTATGCGGTCGGTAATATCGTTGGTCCAAAAGGTGCAGGTGCCGCAGTGCAAACCACTGCCAAGCTTTCTAAAGTAGGTAAAGTGGTTGAGAGCGGAACAGCTGCTGCTCATGTGAATAAAGGAATTACAAAAGGCAACAATTTCTTTAATCCCTTTTTTAAAAACAGATATGAACCTGCACTTGTAGGAATTGCACAAGATATCGAGAATACTCACAATGTTAAAAACACACCATTGTTAAAAAGTATAATTGAAGAAGAAAAAAATAATGCTTTTTCCAAAATAAATGTTACTTTTAGGCAAGGATATGATACCCATTTAGTTGAAGTAGAAGATATAGTCAGAAAGAAAAATAAAGGTATTGTCGGCGGTCATAACCTACAGAATTTTGAGAAGGCATTTATTGAGAAGGGTTGGGATTTAGAGAGTTGTATAATTTCAAAAAGGGAACACCCCACAATTGATGGTATCTATGAAATTGAATATGGATTACCTGCATTAGATAGAGAGGGAAATATCAAACCTGGAGAACTAAAAAAAGTTCGTACTCCAAAGACAGTTTATGATCCCGAGAAGATTTCAAACGAACAAATGTTGCAGTGGGGAGAAGAAGCAATGAAAAATGGAGAAGTAGTCGGGAGAAAAGTAACTGGATACGCTAAAAATGGTCTTAAGTTTGAAGGTTATATTGATGAAGCAACTGGAGAAATAACAAATTTTTTCCCAACTTTAAATGATTAAATAATTCGGAGTGAAAATGAAATGGATAATAAAAGTAAAGATTTAATTAACTACTTTTTTCAGGTGATGGGTGATGAACGTTTTTTACGAATTTTAGAGAAATTTTCCAACGGGGAAGGTTATGGTATAGAGAATGTCTGGTGTGTATTTGCTGATGACTACGAAGAGTGGGAAGATGATTACTTTGGAGATGAAGGTATTGCTTTTTATTTCGACTACCCAGCAGTCAAAGAAGATGAAGAAGTAATTTTAGATTACGAAAATTTCTATAAATATTTAAATAAAATTGTTGATCAATATCTAGAACGACACCCAGAAAATAAACCAGACGTAGAAGAATACATGCAAAAAATTATAGACAAATATAATATTAAGCTATAGGAAAAGCTGTTAATATTTCATTGATGAACATGCTATGTTTTTTGTTTTGAATTTGAAGCTTTAATCGATTACATAATTTAATCGAAAGCCCGCAAGACAGAAAAAAAGAAGCTTCTCACAAGTTCAGTGAACTCATGAGAAGCCTCAAAAAATTTATAAATGGCATCAAGAGGGCATTAAAAATGACATCCGTTGCCGACAACCCTTGTAAACCAAGGGTTTTTTGTCGGTTTACATCATTCCGCCCATACCGCCCATGCCGCCCATGTCAGGCATTCCTGCGCCGCCGGCGTTTTCTTCCGGTTTGTCAGCGACAACGGCTTCAGTTGTCAGGAGCATTGCTGCTACAGAAGCTGCGTTTTGCAGAGCAGAACGCGTCACTTTTGTCGGGTCAACGATACCTTTTTCGATCATGTTTACCCATTCGCCAGTTGCAGCGTTGAAGCCTACGCCGATTTTTTCGTTTTTCAGGCGCTCAACGATGACAGATCCTTCAAGACCTGCATTGTGCGCGATTTGACGGATCGGCTCTTCAAGCGCGCGAAGCACGATGTTGATACCTGTTTGCGCATCGCCTTCAGCTTCCACTGCAGCGACTTTGTTGTATACGTTGACTAGCGCTGTACCACCGCCGGATACGATGCCTTCTTCAACAGCTGCGCGAGTTGAGTTGAGTGCGTCTTCGATGCGAAGTTTACGCTCTTTCAGCTCAGTTTCAGTCGCAGCGCCGACTTTGATGACAGCTACGCCGCCGGCAAGTTTCGCAAGACGCTCTTGTAATTTTTCTCTGTCGAATTCAGAAGTTGTTTCTTCCACTTGAGCGCGGATTTGGTTGACGCGTGCAGCGATTTTTTCAGTGTCGCCGGCGCCTTCTACGATTGTTGTGTTTTCTTTCGTTACCACAACTTTAGAAGCGCGTCCCAATTGTCCGATTTCAGTAGATTTCAGGTCAAGGCCTAAGTCTTCTGTGATTACTTCTCCGCCTGTAAGAACAGAGATGTCTTCAAGCATTGCTTTACGGCGGTCACCGAAGCCAGGAGCTTTAACGGCAACAGCGTTGAATGTGCCGCGAAGTTTGTTGACAACGAGTGTAGCAAGAGCTTCACCTTCAACATCTTCAGCGATCAGAAGCAATGGTTTGCCTTGCTGTACAACTTGCTCAAGCACAGGAAGGATTTCTTGAATGTTTGTGATTTTTTTGTCTGTGATTAAGATGTAAGGATTGTCAAGAACCGCTTCCATCTTATCAGAGTCAGTCACCATGTAAGGTGACGCATATCCGCGGTCGAATTGCATACCTTCAACAACTTCAAGCTCAGTTGTGAATCCTTTAGACTCTTCGATTGTGATAACGCCGTCGTTTCCTACGCGCTCCATTGCTTCAGCGATAAGGCTTCCGACTTCCTCATCAGCAGCAGAGATCGCAGCAACCTGAGCGATAGACTCTTTGCCTTCGATCGGCTTAGAAATTTCTTTTAAGTTTTCGATTGCTACAGTCACGGCTTGTTCCATACCTTTACGCACACCGACAGGGTTAGCCCCCGCAGTTACGTTTTTAAGGCCTTCGCGGATCATAGCCTGCGCAAGTACAGTCGCAGTCGTCGTACCGTCACCGGCAACGTCGTTTGTTTTGCTGGCTACTTCAGCTACAAGCTTCGCACCCATGTTTTCAAACGCATCTTCAAGTTCAATTTCTTTTGCGATTGTCACACCGTCATTTGTAATTAACGGAGAACCGAATTTTTTCTCCAGAACCACGTTGCGTCCTTTTGGCCCTAAAGTTACTTTTACAGCGTCAGCAAGCGCATCGACACCGCGAAGCATAGCGCGGCGTGCTTCTTCACTAAACTTAATATCTTTTGCCATGTTAACGAAACCTCCTCGAATTTTTAAAAATATTTATTTGCTTAGCCGATTACAGCTAAAATGTCGCTTTCACGTAAGATTAAGTATTCAGTACCTTCGTATTTCACTTCAGTACCGGCGTATTTTGAGAAGATAATGCGGTCGCCCTCTTTTACTTCTAAAGCAACGCGCTCTCCGCTTTCCAACACGCGACCTGAACCGGCTGCCACGATTTTGCCTTCTTGCGGCTTTTCTTTTGCAGAATCCGGTAATACGATTCCGCTGGCAGTTTTTTCTTCAGATTCTACGAGTTCAATGACAACGCGATCACCTAATGGCTTTAACAATGTAATAACCTCCTCAATAGTATGAATATGTAATTTTAGCACTCAGCTCTAAAGAGTGCTAACACAGTTATTATAATAAAGAATCTCACTTCCAATTTCAAGTCATAAGAATAAAAAATTTTCACGCTTACATGATTCTCTCTCACACTGATTTTCTCCTTTTTTCACGTCAAGTTCACTTGTGTTACAATAAGAACAAATAAGTTGATTTTATAGGATAAAGGAGTACATATCATTTGAGAAAACAGTATTGGTATATCATTTTGACATATGTTATCATGCAGCTTTCCGCATTGATCGGCATTCCTTTAATGTACAAATTCGGCTATGCGGGCGGACACCCTACGAATGCGAACCTCACCATGGCTCAGGGGATTTATTCCGTCGTAAGCTTTTTTATCTGCCTGATTATCGTTCTCTTGATTTTGAGAACCGCGCCGAAGCAGACATTAAGAAACGGGAAGAAAGCATCCGCCGGCATGTCCGTTCTCTGGGCGGTCGCGGGAATATGGCTCGCTTTATTTTCTCAGGGAATCGCCGGGATGATTGAGCAGTATGTCTTTCATGTGGGCAGCGGTTCCGAAAACACGAAAGCCATTCTCAGCATTATTAAAGCCATGCCGCTCATGATTATCGTTTCTTCTATCGTCGGGCCGATTCTTGAAGAAATCATTTTCCGGAAGATCATTTTCGGTGTATTATATGAAAAAACGAATTTCTTTATCGCCGGACTAGTCAGTTCCGTCATTTTCGGCATTGTGCATCAAGACCTCACGCACCTGCTGCTGTATACGGCCATGGGCTTTACCTTTGCGTTCTTGTATGTGCAGACGAAACGGATTATTGTGCCGATATTCGCCCATGTCATGATGAATACCATTGTCGTGGTCATGCAGCTCGGCCCCGCCCAAAAATATATTGAACAGCATAGTGAGCAAATGCAATTAATTATTGGAGGATTGTTTGTATGAGGAACCCAATGACTTGGGGCTTGATTTATTTCGCAGTCGGCTGTATCTTTACGTATTTGGCCGCAAGCTCTCCGGGAAGCATGTGGTCTTTTTATTCCATACTGCTGATGGTTTTCGCCGCTTATAATATCAGCATCTCGTTTAAAATGTTCGCTTTCTCATTTAAAGTGAAAAAAAATCAAAAATAAAAGAAAAGCCATTTCTCATCATTGAGAAATGGCTTTTTTTATGCTGATACGTCCTGATCGGATTCGCTGCTGCCGTTCTGCCTTTTCCGATACGCCGCTTTTGAGATAAGAATGCTGATCTCATATAAAATGCAAAGCGGAATGGTAATCATCAAGTGAGACAGCAGCTCAGGCGGCGCAATCATCGCGGCGATCACAAGCAGCACAAAATACGCGTACTTCCTGATCTTCGATAAAAACATCGGCGTGATAACACCGAGTCTCGTTAAAAACATGATCAGCACCGGCATCTGAAACAGCAGCCCAAACGGAATCGTCAGCTGCAGCAGAAAATGAAAGTACTCGGTGATCCCGATCACCTGGTTGACATCCAGGTCATTCGAAACCCGCTTCATAAAATCAACGACCAGCGGAAATAAAATATAATAAGAAAACGACACACCGCCGACAAACAGCACGATCGAAATCGGAATATAGCTGAGTGTTACTTTGCGCTCCTTCTCATACAGACCCGGGCTGACAAACGCCCAAATCTGATAGAGAATAATCGGCGAAGTCAAAATGATGCCGATGATAAACGCGAACTGCAAAAAGATAAACAGCGGATCCGTCAGGTTAAAAGCATTAAGGGTGAGCTCTTTTACTTCATCGGCTTTTTGAAGATACACAATGATAGGTTTTGCCAGAAAAAAGCCGGCAATAAAGAAAACCGTAAAGGATAACGCCACAATCAGCAATCGTTTCCGAAGTTCGGCAATATGCTCCACAAGCGTCATTTGATTCACTCTCATACGCGTCATCCTATCTTACTGTTCTTCTTTCTTTTTTTCCTCTTCTTCACCGGCTAATCCCTTAGTAGCGTTCTTAAATTCACGAAGCGTGTCCCCCGCCGCTTTTCCTAATTCGGGAAGCTTCTTCGGACCGAAAATAATCACCGCTACCACACCGATAACCGCCAGGCTTCCAGGACCGATCATGTGCAGCTCCTCCTTTCGCTATTCAATTTCTTCCAAAACAGAATAATGCTTCAAGAAATAAACCAATGATTGAAGCTCTACAGCTAAATCTATATGATGAATTCGAATGTGATCCGGCACATTCAAACGGGCCGGCGTAAAGTTAAGGATTCCCTTGATTCCGAGCGACACGAGCCGGTCGGTGATTGACTGGGCGGCAACCGCAGGAACGGTAAGAATCGCCACGGGTTCATCCTTAATGTGAAGCTCTAAATCATTAAGATCAAAGACAGGCACACCGCCTACCTCAGTTCCTATTTTACTCTGATTCACATCAAAAGCCATAGATATTTTTGTGTTATTATTTTTTGTGAAATTATAGTGAAGAAACGCCGTCCCTAAATTCCCGACACCGATCAAAATGACGTTCGTCGTTTCATCCTGATCCAGTGTTTTTCTGAAAAATGACAGCAGGTAATCCACATTATAGCCGTATCCTTTTTTGCCGAGCGCCCCGAAATAGGAAAAATCCCGGCGGATCGTGGCCGAATCGACTTTTACCGCGTCGCTCAGTTCAGCGGATGAAACGCGCTGTTTTCCTGACGCGTGTAAATTCTTTAAAAAGCGATAATAAAGCGGCAGCCGTTTTGCCGTCGCCTGTGGAATTTTTGATTGATCCTTGTTCATGATTGGTCCTCCACTTTATACTCAGATGCATCTCTTTTAAAATCACCGTTTTTGCCTCCTGTCTTTTCCATGAGGCAGGTCGGGCCGATGACCATTCCTTTATCCAGCGCCTTGCACATGTCATAAACGGTCAAAGCGCAGACTGAAGCGGAAGTTAGCGCTTCCATTTCCACACCTGTACTCCCTTTCGTTTTTACGCTTGCCTGTATATGAAGAACGGCTTCGGAATCCTTTTCCTCCCAGCCGAATGAAATGTCGACGCTGCTTAAAGAAAGCGGGTGGCACATCGGGATAATCGCTGACGTCTGCTTTGCGGCCATAATTCCTGCCACCTGTGCGACAGCCAGCACGTCTCCTTTTCCGATCTCGCGGTTTTTGATTCTGCTGTACACGTCATGCTTCATGTGTACGCTGGATATCGCAGCGGCAGTACGGACTGTTGAAGATTTATCGCTTATATCCACCATGCGGGCACGGCCTTCTTCATTAAAATGAGAAAATCCATTCATATTTAAACTCTCCTTACTTCTGATCATACACTATTTTCTCCCTGATGTCTTATCCTATAATGTTCCAATTCTGATGTATTGTTTGCTGACAGCAGATTGATAAGCTACACTTAACTTATTATAACAGAGGTGAAATAATATGATGATCTTACAAATTAATCAGCTATCCAAATCTTTTGGCGCTGATCCTATTTTAAACAATATAAAGCTTGAAGTCAGATCTCGGGATCGCATCGCCATAGTAGGCAGAAACGGAGCCGGCAAATCAACTCTCCTTAAAATTATCGCAGGTCACCTTTCATATGAAAAGGGTGAATTAATCAAACCGAAAGAATTAACGATGGGATATCTCGCCCAGCACACAGGCTTGGAATCCCAGCTTACCATAAAAGAAGAACTGCTGAGTGTTTTTGATTTCCTGAAAGCAATGGAAAAAGAAATGCGCTCTATTGAAGAAAAGATGGCCACGGCCGCCCCCGCGGAGCTTGAGACGCTGATGAAAACCTATGACAGGCTTCAGCAGGATTTCAAGGATAAAGGCGGCTATCAATATGAAGCGGACGTCCGATCTATCCTTCACGGACTCGGCTTCGGAAAATTTGACGATTCCGTGAAAGTGCAAAGCCTGAGCGGCGGTCAGAAAACAAGGCTTGCGCTCGGAAAACTGCTGCTGACCCAGCCTGATCTGCTTATTCTGGATGAACCGACGAACCATCTCGACATCGATACGCTTACATGGCTTGAGCATTATTTACAGGGATATTCAGGCGCAATCCTGATCGTTTCCCACGACAGATACTTTCTTGATAAAGTCGTCAGCCAAGTGTACGAGGTCTCACGGACAGAAAGCAAAAAATACCTCGGCAACTACAGCGCCTATTTAGAGCAAAAAGCCGAGCAGTATGAGAAAGACCTGAAGCTGTACGAAAAACAGCAGGACGAAATCGCCAAGCTTCAAGATTTTGTCGACCGCAATCTGGCCAGAGCTTCTACAACGAAAAGAGCCCAAAGCAGAAGAAAACAGCTTGAACGGATGGACGTCATGGCAAAGCCGCTCGGGGATGAAAAATCAGCCGCCTTCCGTTTTGACATTACAAAACAGAGCGGAAACGACGTCCTGCGCGTACAGGATGTTTCCATCAGCTATGACGGCCAGCCGCCGCTCTTGAAAAACCTGACCTTCGGCATTACAAGAGGCGAAAGCGCCGCCCTCGTCGGACCGAACGGAATCGGCAAATCAACCTTGCTGAAAACCATTATGAACACGATCAGCCCGGAATCCGGGTCGATCACGTACGGTTCCAATGTCACAATCGGCTATTACGATCAGGAGCAGGCTGAACTGACCTCGTCCAAACGCGTGCTGGACGAGCTGTGGGATGAATATCCGGACATGCCGGAAAAAGAGATCAGAACATGCCTCGGCAACTTCCTGTTCAGCGGAGACGATGTCCTGAAACCGGTCCGCTCGTTAAGCGGCGGGGAGAAAGCAAGAGTCGCGCTTGCCAAGCTGATGCTGCAAAAAGCAAACTTTCTCATCCTTGATGAACCGACAAACCACCTTGACCTGGACAGTAAAGAGGTGCTGGAAAACGCCCTGATCGACTACCCGGGAACACTGTTATTTGTATCGCATGACCGCTACTTTATTAACAGGATCGCCACAAGGGTGCTGGAGCTGTCTCCGGATCATGCAGAAGAATATTTGGGTGACTATGACTATTACACCGAGAAAAAAGCCCAGCAGCTGGAACTGGAAGAAATGAAGCGGCAGGAAAAGGAGCAGGCTCAGCCTGCCGGCAAGGTTAAACAGGATACGAAAAGAACTTACGAGGAAGAAAAAGAATGGAAGAAGAAAGAACGGCAGCGCCTGAGACGCATTGAAGAAATTGAAGCAGCCGTCTCATCCGCCGAAGAGAAAATCAGCGCCAATGAGGAGCTGCTGTGCGATCCTGACGTGTATCAGGATCATGAAAAGGTACAGACCATTCACGCGGAGAATGAAGCTCTGAATCAAGAGCTCGAAAACTTATTAGCAGAATGGGAGGAACTCTCCTCAGAAGAATAGAAAAAGTCAAGCACCTCTTTAAGGGGTGCTTTTTTATCCACAGCTATCCTCCTTGTCAGCCATGTAAGTAAGCGTGTTATACACACTATCCACAAAATTTTCTGACTTTATCCACTTTACTAACAACTTACAGCCCCTTATCCAGCCTGGATTTCTGGATATATTCACAATCCTGTGGATATGTTAGAATTATCTGTTAATAAGTAAAAAAAAAGCCTCACGTTTTACAACGTGAGACGATCAAAAGATGTTAATTCCAAACCGGGCTGTCCGTTCATATCGTATGAACCCCGAATCCCCTTTTCAAAAGCAACGGTTCCGGCAGCCGCAATCATCGCTGCATTGTCCGTGCATAAAGAAAGCGGCGGGATGATAAGCTCGGGATCTCCCGAATGGCTGAATTCCTGCTGCAGTGCGGCTCTCAGCCCTTTGTTAGCGGCTACGCCCCCTGCCAGCAGCACTTGTTTAACCCCGTATTCTTTCGCGGCCTTAGAGGTTTTTGCCGTCAGTACATCAATGACACTCTGCTGAAAGCTTGCGGCAAGATCCTCCGGAGGAATCACCTCATTTTTTTGCGAGGCGTTATGAAGCGTGTTAATCACGGCTGACTTCAGGCCGCTGAAGCTGAAATTGTAAGACCCTTCTTCCAGCCACGCACGCGGAAGCGGAATGGAATCCGTTCCCACAGCAGCCAGCTTATCAATCTGCGGCCCTCCCGGATAAGGAAGCCCCATCGTTCTTGCCACTTTATCGTAAGCTTCGCCTGCGGCATCATCCAGCGTTTCACCGATAACCTCGAATGAACCGTGCTCTTTCATATAAACCAATTCCGTATGTCCGCCTGACACAACCAAAGCAAGCGCCGGGAATTGAAGCTCTCCTATCAGCCTGTTTGCATAAATATGGCCCGCGATGTGATGGACGCCGACTAGCGGTATTTGATGGGCAAAGCTTAACGCCTTTGCCGCATTGACTCCGATTAACAGGGCTCCGACAAGTCCGGGTCCTTCCGTTACGGCAATCGCATCAAGGTCATCAAAGCCCATCTCCGCTTTTAAAAGAGCTTCCTCAATCACAAGGGTAATCTGCTCCACATGATGTCTGGACGCTATTTCAGGCACGACCCCGCCGAAACGTTTATGGCTTTCAATTTGAGAAGCGACAACGTTTGAAATAATTTCATTCCCGTTTTTTACGACCGAGGCCGCTGTTTCATCACAGCTTGTTTCGATTCCTAATACATAAATATCTTGTTTTTCACTCATGTAATGTCACCCACATTAATAACGCATCTTCTCCGTTATCTGTATAGTATTGTTTTCTGATTCCTCCGGCCTGAAGACCGAATTTTTTATATAAGGATTGGGCGGGATGATTTGAGACCCTGACTTCGAGAGAGAGCCTTCTTGCCTTTTTTTCTCTGCACAATTCTATCGCAGAGCGAAACAGCGCTTCTCCCAATGATTGGCCCCGATATTCCGGCTTAATGGCTATGTTCGTAATCTGCGCGTCATCTATAATAATCCAGATTCCGCAATACCCCGCCAGACAGCCGTCCTTTTCAATGACAAGGTAGTGGGCATACGGATTTTCCAAAAGCTCATGATAAAATGAATCCTTCGTCCACGGAGAAGTAAAGGATGCTGTTTCAATTTCATAAATTTGATCAATATCTTCCGGACGCATGCTTCGAATCGCCGTTTTCGTTTTCATCCCTATCACCCTATTTTTGAGATTCCATCCATTTCGCTTCAGCCTCTGCCAGACGCAAATAATCCGGAACAAGGCTGTGGACATCCGCTTCCTCTTTTTCCAAGCCTAAAAACGCCAGCTCTGACGGCCGCGGATTATGCTGTGCAGCCGTTCCAATCACTGCTTGAGATGTCAATTCATGCAGAATGGTTTCTTCATGAATGGCTGTATCGTGTCCTAAAAATAAAACCGGAGACGCTTTTTCTTTCAGCATGCCGAGCCAATCAGTCAAAAGGACATTCTGATCAGGAAGAACGGATTGTAATCGGCCGTCCTGATATTCATAAAGTCCCGTATATACCTGTCCGCGCCGGGCATCAAATAACGGGCAGATCAGTCCTTGAAAGTGCCGTCCGTTAGCCGCCAGCACCTCCAGGCTCGAGACAGCGGAAACCGGAAGCTTCAGCGACCATGCCAATGTTTTTGCCAGCGTCACACCGATTCTGACACCTGTGTACGATCCCGGTCCTTTCGCCACCGCTATTTTCGTAAGGTCCTGCGGTGTTAGGCCGCAATCCTTCAGCAATGAATTGACAGCAGGCATGGCCCGCACGGAATGATTCTTTTTTAAATATGTAATATACTCCGCCATCACCGTTTTGTCACGAACGAGCGCGGCACCCAACGTGTAATTTGACGTATCAATTGCCAGTATTGTCATGTTTATTTATCTCCTCACAAAGCGTTTCATACCGTGTTCCGCAAGCCGTAAAGGTAATGTCCCTTGCCTCATCACCGGCTCTTGTGATGACGATCTGCAGCCGTTCAGCAGGCAGCTGATCCTGAATTAAATGAGCCCATTCAATTAAACAGACGCCTTGTCCCTCAAAATATTCTTCAAGCCCTAAGTCTTCGCTTTCATCCTCCATACGATACACATCCATATGATATAGAGGAAGCGAACCGTCATGGTATTCTTTTATAATTGTAAAAGTCGGGCTGTTTACCACTTTCGTGATTCCCAGTCCTTCGGCAAAACCCTTTGTAAAAGTCGTTTTTCCCGCGCCTAAGTCGCCTTCCAGTGTCAAAATGTCTCCCGGCTTTGCCAAAGAAGCGGCAAGCTTGGCTACGGCTTTCGTTTCTTCGGGGTTTTTCGTTCTCCATTGTAATGTCTTCAAAGTGAGTCACCCGTCTTATTTAAAATGATTGTATCCTTTTTTCTCAAGGACGATTTGTCTCTGATCATTGGCTGTCAAAAGAACACATGCTTCCTTCCGTTCAGTTACCGCTCCTATCTTCGCAATGGGAATGCCCGATTGAGTGCAGTAATCAAGCAGAGAGGTCCACTCTTGCTGAGAAACCGTTCCAACCAATTCAAAATCTTCACCGCCGAATAACACCCATTTCTTCCACTCAGAATCTGCCTCAGGCAAATCCGGATGCACCGGCAGAAGTTGTTCTTTAATTTCTATCGTAACTGAACTTGCCGCAGCTATTTCATGCAGCTCACTAGCCAATCCGTCACTGATATCATTCAGAGCCGCGCGCTGAAGCTGAGAGCAGAAGCGGCCGACCTGAACTCTCGGAACGGGCCGTTTATGTTTTTGGATAAAATAATCAGTCGTATGAAAAGCAGAAGGGAGTGTTTCTCCCAATAAAAGAGACAGTCCTGCTGCGGACGAACCGATATCCCCCGTAACAAACACAACATCTCCGGGTCTTGCCGAGCTTCGCAGACAAGCGCAATCCTTCTCAACTTCTCCGATGACAGTAACGGTAATTACGGCTTGACCGGAAGCGGAGACGGTATCTCCCCCGATCAAATCCATTTGATATAGTTTCGCCAGTTCCGCCATTCCTTCATACATTGCCTGGACGTCCGCTTTCTGCCAGCAAGAAGGAACCGCTAGAGACACCAAATAAAACTTCGGAATGCCTCCCATCGCCGCCACGTCACTAATGTTAACAGCAAGCGCCTTATAACCGATATCATGAGGAGAGGAATACTCTAATTTAAAATGGACATTCTCCACCATTGTATCAAGGCAGACAATTTGCTGCATATGGGGTGATGCTGTATAAACCGCACCATCATCACCGATCCCTACATCGACGGAAGGATGATAATGCGAATGCGGCGTAATACTGTGAATCAAATCAAACTCATCCATATATCTCCCGTCTCCCTTTCTGACGCTCTTGTGAAATACAGCTCTTTCTAGTGTATCGGATTATGTTTCAATATCCAAGACTTTAACGATATAAAAGAAAGCTTGGTTAGATACCAAGCTGCCAGCATTTAAAAGAAAACACAAAAAAAACGAAAACATGATCGTTTCGTTTACAATAAAAATGGCGGTCCGGACGGGACTCG
>NZ_ML064906.1:0-188218 GCF_003676355.1 Bacillus sp. L75 | reverse complement strand
GCTGTCTTCCGTTCTGCAGCCATTCGAGAGTGAATTCAATATCACTGATCATACTGCCAATTATCTTCTTATCGTTCTTTTGTTCAGCTGTCATTTCAACTCCCGGTGTTTCCGAGAATGACCGGTACATCTTTCTTGCTTCTTTTAACGCTCTTTTATATTCAATAATTAAATCTTGCATGTTTTATACCTCCTCTCACTTGCACTTAACCCCATCACCTTTGCCTCGTTTCAGTGTTTGCCTGTCTTGCCCCATCATTTGCCGCCAAAAACCGCTCAGAACACTCTTGCGCGTTTTTATTGGGCTATTTCTTTTCTTGCTTCATGTCATCCCTTGGTTCAAATAAAAAACGGACACTAATCAGAGCACAGTAATTCTGTACAGTGATCAGTGTCCGCAGGCTTTCCGTCTTGGACTATAAAATTTTTTTACTTTTTTAAAGTCTTACTATAACCAAATTTAATCATAAAGCTTATTAGGACTATAACTACTATGGCAATCGAAATATCTTTAATCATTGACAGGTTATTCTGAAAAAAACCAGATAACTTTGGATATTTCATTATTGTCATATAACTAATTAGACAGGCTATATAAATCAATGAAGTAGTAGTCATGTTTCTTTTTATTTTATCCATTTCTTTAATTTGCTTTATTCCTTTATCAAATGTAATTATGCCTTTGTCAGTTATAATTGGCTTAAACTCCAATTCTTCATCTTGTTTTGTTTTAATATCCCTCTTAAGATCTAATAAGTTGTTAGATATTTCGATTTTCTGATCTATAGAAAGAAAATTAGTTTCGGAAATATCTTTAATAAGAAGATCTAAAATATCATTAATGCTATACAAACTATGTTGTTTAACTTTATTTGATTTAGCATTGGCAGCGGATAGTGACTCCAAAAGAGGTAAAGAAGGATTTTCTCCCTCTGATATAAAATCTTTCAAAGTATTAATTATTTGATTATTAGCTCTGTTAACTCTTTTAATATAATCTTTTCTTCCAAGAAACTTTGTTAGGGAATTTACAATAAAAGTACTTACTATTGCAGTTATTAAACTAACAATCCAGGGATTCGTTATCCAATCCATTTTCAACAACCTTTTTAAATAAATCATACTATATTATGAAAAAATTTCATAATATTTTCGTTTGTTCATTCAGAAAAGAAACCATCCATCCCCTTTACTTTTGGGTCACTTTGACTGATGTTATTTTTACAAATCACTGATATGTTTTGCTTTTCATCCCCCTATCCCCGGCAGGACAGAGATTATAAAGAACACAACCACAACTACCGTGCATATCAACCAACTATTCATTTTATCCCGTTTTGCAATAATTGTTTCATCACCAATCATCTTTAAATCATCTGAACGCGCGACAAGGACCGGTATATATTGTTTGGGAACTTTCAAATAATCTGCTGCCTGTTCGACGGTCATCGCTTCATCTTTCGTTGCTTTGACGACACGTTGTAATTTGACTTGTAATGGCATCAATTCAAAAACCCCTTTGCTGAATAATTACATTTGTTTATTTCACCTTGAACCCTATTTCGTGATCGACTCGCGCAAAGCTTCCTTTTGATGTTTGGATGATGGTCTTTCCGTGCTCTGGGACATCCAATACATGCGCTGTTCCTTCAGTACCGTCTAAAACGATGATACGAATTTTCCCAGGCTCCATACTTTGCTGAATACTTCCTTCGTGATTTTTAATTTCTTTAGGGTTGTACACCTAGACTCCTCCTGTGCTATGATAGAAGTACCAATTCGAATCATAAGCACTGAGGCATAAGCTTCGGTGTTTTTTTATATCCTTAGTACGGATTCTCCCAGCCGCTCATTGTGAATGCTGGAGACGGCTTTAGTTCCTCTCGGTATATGATTGGATGTTTTTCGACATATGCTGCCAGTTCTTCCGGCGTCATCTTCCATTCCTTTACCGGTCCTGGTACGTAAGGATTGTTGTTGTTTTCTTGCATGTTATTGACCTCCTGATTATTTAATTTAGGATCCATACAAAAGCTACATGTCATGACACAATCTCAGTTATAATGACTTCCACCCGCGGCTCTTCACTGTAAAACTTACTGACCTTCAAATCGACTACCTGACTATCATCCTTGTATATCAGATGATTCAAAGCGTCTTTGACACCTTTTACATAGTTATCGACGTCCGGCTTTGTTACAGGGCGTAAAAGGCCTTTTTCAGCGTTCTCCTTTTTCCTCTTGGATCCGGATACAGCTTTCGGCATCGGTCTGAATACTCTGACTTCCATTGCGACAGGACCAGTAATAACCTGCTTCGGCCGATGCTGAGATGCAACCAGTGCCACATACTGCTTAAAATTTTTTGACTTTACAGGATCGTACATTCTAACCTTTCCGTTTTGAATGGATCCCCGCGGCCGTCCTTGTGCGATCGGCTCTCCATAAACAATAAACTGAATAGAACTCAACAGCCTTTTACCTCCCGTCAATCTGTTCCCAATGCTCGATCTGCTTTTCCTTGTAAGGTGCAGTCAGTAATATGACTGGCAGCGCCGCAACTGCTTTAAGCACTTCTCACCAGCTCCAATTGCCTTATTTTCTCCTCCAGGACCCTAATCGTCGGTGTGAGATCCTGTCCGCCTGTCTGTTCAGCCGGGCCGAACATATAAATCCCTCCGGATCCTTGAATGTTCGTTTTTAAGCTCATTCCCATTCTCCTAACCTATGATTTAATTGCATTCGGTCTCCCTTGATGATTACCGTATAATTACGGCACATCTGATGTATCCGAGACCCGAGCGCTTCGTCTATATCTAATAATGCTGCTGTATCTAATTCTGATGAAATCAGCAGGGGTTTGTGATTCAGGTAGCGATAATTAACGACCGACTGGATCTGCTCAACCTGCCAATCTGTGGCCCGCGGTTCTCCCTTTACTGGTTTAAATAAATCGTCGATGAATAGAACGTCCGCTTTTCTCATTGCATCAAGCTTGGACTCTAGTTGATCAAAGTTATCTCTTAAATTCCCCATCCCTTCAACGTAAGGGAAATACATGCAGTAAACAGACTTTTTCTTAATAAGGTTGTTCATGATTGCCGTTAATAGGTGCGTTTTTCCGCTGCCAGGCTGGCCAAGGAGGGCGATGCTGTTCGAACGTTCTCCTTTAACCTTTTGAAAATCCTTAAAGTATTCCATAGCGCACTCATATGCGTCTTTAATCATGGCAGGCTTGCCGTCTGTAATGAAATTACCGAATAAGAGCATTTCAAATTCCTCGGTAATACCGCTGGCTTCCATAAGCCGGGCGATCTTTTTCCGTTTCACGCACTTACATTGCTTAGAGTACGTGGTTTTCCACTCCCGGGCCTTATCCGGTAAGCACACTTTTCCTGCTAGGTAATCCTCTTCCCTCACCATTTGATCAGTGTTAAGACTCTCCATTGTTTTTTGTTCTTTTCTCAGCTGCCGTTCAGTATCTTGGTGAACCCGATAAACAATGATTCCTTTGTCCTTGCAGTCAGGACAATCATATTCAGCCTTTTCTTCTGAGACGGCCTGTTCCGCTGAAAATTGGGCTGACCTGTCCCGTAGTTTTTTGAGAATGCCCGCCATTGCCATGTCCGTACTTTGTGTTTTGTGAGCTATCATGCTGTTTTTTCTCCTTTCTCTTCTGCGTAAACGGATTTGATAGAACTGCTTCAATGTAATTTAAACCAACCTTGCTGCCTTTGTTCCTGAAAGCCTGTTTCATAGCCTCCATGACCTTCTCCTCGCCGTAATCTTCAACCATATAGCCAATTCGCTGAGCTTCTATTGGTCCGATAGTACGGGCGACTTTGTTCTCGAATAATTCAAAGACATTTTTCACTTTTTCATCAACTTCCTTTCTTTCTTCCGACACTTGGACAAGGTCCTTCTTCTTGTTGTAATTGCCAAGCTGTATGTAATCCGCGTAATTCAGAACTGTAACAATAAAGCCGCGTTTTTGCGGCAGCCTGTCCAGTTTTAAATACTCCTGCTTGACCATTCTGTCTAACGAGTATTTGATCTGATCGGATGACCAATTAAAACGCTTTGCTAATTCCACAAGCTTAATGATTGTCTGACCGAGCTCTAAATCCTGATCTGCTCTATACTCTGCCCGTTTGAATAAATGATCATATATTGTCTCATCCCGTGAATCTTTAAATGGCAGGCGGGGTAAAATGACATATCCTAATCCTTGCGTATCCATATCGCTCACCTACTTCCTTTTACACAATGCTGTTAGAGCCTTAAAATCAATATCTGTTAATTCTAAAGATGGTTCATTTGTCTTCAGATAGTCCGTTACATACCGTGTATATAAGCCCTTCCTCATATCACGCCTTACTGTCTTAACCAGCCAGTAATAACAATGCGGAATCGGAACCTTAATTAAATCCTTTTCCATCAGCTGATCAGCTCCGAGAAATGAATAATACTGTTTAACTGATTTGTTGCACGGCAATATTTGCATCTCTCACACCGCTCCGGCTTTTCGCCGCCATGTTTCACTTGCAGGATACGACCCATACGCTGCTCAATCTCTTCAAGCTCTACTTCCATTCGACCCTTATCGATATTGATGACTGCTTTATCCGGCGGATCCTCTTTAGACACCCCCACGATAAGAGGCTCAAGCCACTCGTTACGCCCAGTCATACGCTTTTCCATTTCTGCGTAGAGCGCCATCTGTCCAATGTATCCGTATGCTTCGACAAACGAGCAATAGCCTATTTCCGGATTCCACACCTTTTCTCGAAGTGAACGGGTTGTTTTCAGATCTGCAAAACGGCTGCCGGCCGGGTTGTATACGTCCAGCTTGCCTTTCCACGGAACACCGAAAAGTTCAGCTGTTACGATAACTTCCTTTGCTCCTTCCAGAACGAACATACAGAGTTCGTCATGTTGAATCGCCTCAATCATCAGATCAGCTAACTGATATTGCTTGTACAGCTGGCCTTTTTGTGTAAAAAGTGATGGCGTGTTTCTCTTGAATTCATCAAATACCTGTTTCCCTTCAAGCCAGGCATGAACATATTGACCGAAGAGGAGAGCCTCTGAACCCGGCGGCACCCATTCACCGTTAATCTTGGCCATTGTTGCCGCCTCGCATTGCAGAAAGCTCTTATATTGAGAATTTGACATGTAATATCTATCAATCTCGTTAGAATAGTAATTCTCCTTGTTTAGCGCCGGAATCGTCCTCATCAGCAGGATCACCAGCCTTTTTCTTTTTTTCATCTGCCTTCCCATCATGCTCTTTTTGTTTTTTAAATTCTTCTTCAGCCTTTGACTTAGTCGCGCCTGTGGCCTTGATATTGAAGTAATCCTCTTTTTTTGCCATCCCATCACGAAGGGACGTGTAAATGCGTCCAATTTTCAAGAAATCTTGTTCAGTGAAAGCATCGATCGCATTACCGATGTATTCCTGGATCATTTCTTTTGTAACGCCAAACTCTTTTTTGAAAAGAGATAAAGCGTTTCTGAGACGATCCTCCAAAGGTTCTTTATGACCGCTGATTAATGTTTGCTGACACATATCAACCGCAGCATCTACGATATCGCCTGGAATTACTCCAAGTATGCAGGCACGCAACCGCCGCGCGCCTTGATTGGCAACCATTTCATAAATATCCCTTGGATCATCAAGCTTTGTAATAGCACCGCGCGCTTTCCGTTCATGCTTAACCGTAAAAATCTTGGTTTGACGGGTATTCGTTTCGAGGTCCCAGGCATAAGCCATGACAGACGATTCTCCTGCCTTCTGTTCCAATTCCATAATCCCGTAATCAATGTTCCCCCAGTTCTGCGCCAACGCTTCAGCAAGACGTATAGAAGGACCAGATACTTTTGAGCCGCCTCGCGGATATTCATACACCGCGTTCTCGGCCAACAGCCTCCGTTCACATGCTTTCTTAATCCGATCGAACGCCGCGTATACATCCCGCGGGAATTTCTTAGCAATGACCATAGCAGCCTGTACCTCTTGAGCTTGACGACTGACCATAGCTTCGGTAGTCACGTTGGTTGCCTGTTGAGGTGCGGGCATATAATCTGAGTAATCTACCTGAGACAATCCATTCATTTTGCTGCCACCTCTCTCAAATAAGCTTTTGTGCCGCGCCTCTGCCATTCTCGGTATGCGTCCATTGACGGAAAACTGAAAACAGGACGGCCATACTTATCAAATGTAATTGAACCGCCAACCTGACTTAAACGTTCCTGGTCGTCCGCCCGGTCGCTGAATGACACTGTAATTGATTTTGCCATTTATAAAACCTCCATTGTTTTCTATGAGGCGTTTTGATATAATTAGGTTCCAATCAATAATCAAAACGCCTTACGAAGTCCACTTTGCCGAGTGGGCTTTTTTATTGCGATGTTTGAAATTCAAAACCAAGCTGCTCCTTTAAGTACCGTTCAAGATTATCCCTCAAAATTACCTCGCCGCTGTCGATTACATAATCATCTGTTGGCATTATGATGTCCCCAAAAAAATCCTTTTTTATTTCAGGTTCTGACGTTTTATCGTGCCAGTTGTTCAAAACCATTGGATTTTCAATGTTCATTGCGAGCACCTGCTTATTACAGTTAAATTAATACCTCGCTGCTGCATTTTCATAGCTACATCGTACAAACGGCCTTTGTTTGCTAACCGGTTAATATCCTCCGTCAAAACTTTTATGCTTCCGGCTAAGCTAATGGCTTCCTCGTAATCACCATCACGCAAGGCCTCACATAGCATAATCGCCAATTCTTCTGCTGAATCCACTTTCCGTTTAGCAGCTTCTAAATCTGATGTAAGAAATTGATTGTTGTTCATATCGTAATTGCCTGCCTCTCCTCATGTTTTGCCATTGCTACTTGATCAACTAGCGCTTTTCTTGTCCACCTATCAGCTAGTTCTTGTATCTTTAAACCGTGTCCGCGGGCTAGTGAATAAATGAGTGTCTTGTTTGCCGGGATAAGATCGAAAATCTGTTTAATATCACCCATTGGCAGTTCCCCTGCCCTCCTACCCGGCCTGTCACTTGCCAGCCAACGGGCTAGATGTTTTGTTGCTTCCAAGGCCTCTTCCAACTGATGGACCATATTGATTACCGCGGCACTTGCACTTTCATTTAATGCAGGATCAATGGGCGCAGCCGCTGTTGGGTGCAGACGGAAAAGATAATGCACGAGATCAATATGTTCATAGGCTTCACACACTTCAAACCACTTAATGCATAGTTCAGGAGTGAGTTTGCTAAAGCCATTTTCCACATCAGAAACATATCGTTGATCCTTTCCCCCAATTAAATTACCGATTTGATACTGTGCAAGGCCCGCCGATTTTCGGACACCACGCATAATCTGCGGTAAATTTCGCAAATTGTATGGGTTGTTCTCCATATGTTTGCCTCCTGATATATTCAGTTTTTTACTGATAAAATTTAAGTAATGAAAACACTAACTCGCCTGTTGCTTTTTCAACTTGTTAATGATGTAGGCTTGTCCCTTTGGTGTAATCTTCATTGTGAGCCACGTTTTTGACTTTCCGCTTACTTCTCGAACTCCCTGTGCTACTTCAAAGTAACCGCGGTTCACATATTCTTGATAAGGCTCATTTTTGTTGGAGAAGATCATCTTCCAATCTCGTAATTTCTGAAACAACTGCCTCTCACCAATAACAATGCCTTGTTTGGATGCAAGTTTTGCAACCTCTCTGACAAGCAGGGACTTTTCAGACGCCATGCACGATTCAGCAAAACTGACCAACGGCTCCTGAATTCTCAATGTTTGTTCAAGCTGTTGCCGTTCTTCCTGTTCGGTGATCCATCGCTTTGCTCGGCTGACTGGATCATCAATCATATAAGACGGCTGCTTTAGTTTCTGAAGCTCATTTTCCATTCGGTTAAACTCCGAAATATACTTTTCTTTAAACAGCGCTGCCTTTGCACCTGTGTAACCAAAAACTAAGAATGTAAGACCGTCACGCTTGATGAGATATTTTTTATAAGTGCGATTCCTATTGTCCTTATATTCAACCTCCCCAAAATTGTGGAGATTAAATTCTTTGCTAGAATCTAGGTTTTTAATATCACGTAAAACATGATCATGACGCTTTCCGAACACCTCAGCAACAGTCAGGCTATCGGTTACAACTTGATCGCCTTCAATAAAAACAATTTGATTCATGCGGTTGCCCCCTTACGGAAATACTGGGTATTTTCCTCCACCCAACGGGTATTTCTTTCAATCCATTTAAATAGCAGCTGGGTTGGAATTTTCTTGCCGAACTCATCATTTACCGGGAAATCAGGTCGCGACATGAGTTCAGACATTTTTGTTTGGCCGCATCTGAGTACTTTCATCGCTTCTTCTCTGGTTAAGATGTGAGGTAGCTCATTCAACGCCCCCAGCCGCTCGACTAACATATCTGTTGCCCTTTCAGCAATTTTTGCTGCAATTTGATCAATGAAGTTATCATCGTATTGCATGGTAAACATATTTGGTACCTCCTATGCTGTGTTTGATTTTTGTTTCGAAACGACGACATTTTCTTCAAAAAAAAGCGTCCAATCGACATCAAAGTTGTTAGCAATTCTCTTTGCTAGTTTTACTGAAGGATTTCTCTTACCTAATTCAATGTTCGCGTAAGCACCTCTAGAGATACCAATTTCCTCAGCTGTTTCCTGTTGGCTTTTGTCTCCACGGATGTCTATCAACCATTTCCTCAATAGATTCACCCCCTATTTGCGTCGAAACGAATCATTTGTTTTTATGATATCGTCCATTAGAAACAATGTCAATAACTTTTTCGTCGTTTTGACACAAAACTTTATTTGTTTCATTTCGACACGTTATAATGTTTAATGAATGAGGTGAAATTATGTTTAAAGACCGGTTAATTCAACTCCGTAAAGGCAAGAAGTTAACACAAGAACAAATGGCTGAAAAGGTTGGCGTTCACAGGGGCACATATGCTAATTATGAAAGAGGCCATAGACAGCCAGACTATGAAACATTAGTTAAAATAGCTGATTTCTTTGAAGTCTCTACAGATTACTTGTTAAGAGGTCAAGAGTACTACCAAGATAAAGCTAAAGAACTCCGTAAGCAGAATGATGTTCGTTTTGATAATGTCGAAGGACAGGAACTGATGACGGAGGATGAAAAAGATAAATATCTTGCAGATGCTCTAAGGCGACTTGATGGAATTGAAAAAATGATTGCAGAGAATTTCAAAAACAAAAAAGAGGAAAAGTAATTATTCTTTATTGTTTATTAAGTTATTTCTGTTTACTAATAAGATCGGAACTTGAACCGAAATGCAAATGAACCCGATCCGAAAGGATAATTTCACCATGTTCCTAATCCCTTATGGTTCAAGGGCTTTCAATCTTATTCTCATCTGAAACTGATCCGGACTTGAACGGAATCTCATCAGTAAAAATCGAGTCGTTGAGAAAAGTCCTTTTTTTAAAATTTTGATTAGCCCTTTTAGGGCTTTTCTTTAAACAAAACACCAGAACATAAGTTCTTTTTCAGAATGCATCAACTCTCCTCCCCCTACTTATTAATTTCATTTGTATTTAAAACAACTCCTATACTTAGTCTAAGAGGTGAAAGAATGTATACCAAAGAATTAATCAAGGGTAAAAAATGGTTAGCAGTTGGAGAAGGCCCTCGTGACCCAGTCACCGGCAAACGAAAGCAAATTCCGCGGCGGGGCAAAACAAAAAAAGAAGCCGAGCAAAGAGTCCGTGATGCAATAGCAGCTTTAAATGAAGATGGCATCGATGAATCAAGAGTGAAAAAGGTAACTTTTGATCAAGTCGCAGCCGAATGGCTGGAAGAGTATATGTTAACAGGGAAGAAAAAGAACACTGTCCGAATCAGACGAGAAGAGATAAAAATATTAAATGCCTACATTGCCAAATCCATCATCAATAAAATAACCTTGAGACAGTATCAAAAAATACTTAACAAACTATCAGAACAAGGGTATTCACGAAGCACTATGAATGGAGTACATACGACAGCAGGCATGATATTTAAGTATGCTGTTAAAGTAAAGTTTCTTAAAAGCAATCCTATTGCAGATGCTATAGTGCCTAAAAAAAGAATAACCGTTGAAGAAATTGAAAATAACAACATAGCTGAAAAATACCTCGAAAAATCGGAGATCGAGGAATTTCTTTTAGCAGTTAAAAATCACGGTCTACACATGGATCTGGAACGATTTTATTTACTTGCTTTTTCAGGTATGCGATCCGGGGAGTTATGTGCCCTCAAATGGTCTGACATCAATTTCGAAACAAAAGAACTCCGGATAACCAAAACCATTTATTCAGAAAGTAATAACATGAGAGAGTATGAATTAACTCCACCCAAAACACCTGGATCAATTCGAACAATTGTTATAGACGATCAAATTATAGCCATGCTGAAAGCATATAAAACGAAAGTGAAAAAGATGCATTTGCAATCACAAACAAAATTATCTGAATACCATAATGAAAACTTTATTTTCGCAAGAGCAAACGGGTACCCTTACCTGCCAAAAAGCATCATATATCGGATGGAAAGAATTCTAAAAAAAACATCCATAAAAAAACATGCGACTCCTCACATATTCAGACACTCACATATCAGTATGTTAGCTGAAGCAGGTGTCGATATTGCGACCGTGATGAAAAGAGTCGGCCACGATGATGTGAAAACAACAATGAAAATCTATACCCACGTTACAAATAAAATGAAAGAGGATGCCTCACAAAAAGTTCAGCAAACTTTCGGAAGCATCCTCGATCTCGGGATTTCATAAAGAAATGTTATTAAAATGTTATTTTTTTAAGAAAAACGAATAACTAACCCTCTTGAACCCTTGTCACATCAAGGGTTTTTTTCGTTTTGGGAATCATATTATAAATAATATTCAAAAGGACGGCGGTAAAGCTTCCGGCGACGATTCCGTTTGTGGTCAGCAGATTTAAGTAAGACGGCAGGTGCTTAAACATATCGGGAACGACGGTTACACCGAGTCCCAATCCGACCGAACACGCGACAATCAGAAGGTTTTCCTGCTTTTTAAAGTCAATTTGACTGAGCATTTTAATGCCGTAGGAGATGACCATGCCGAACATGGCCACCATCGCGCCTCCCAGTACGGAAGACGGGATTATGGTCGTGAAGGCTGCGATTTTCGGAAAAAGGCCGAAGAGCATTAAAAGTGCGCCCGTGACACCGATAACCGCGTTTTTCTTAATTCCTGTCAGCTGCACGAGGCCGACGTTTTGGGAATAAGCCGTGTACGGAAAAGCATTAAAAATGCCGCTGATGAATACCGCCAGGCCTTCCGCGCGGTAGCCTTTTGCTAAATCACGTTCAGACAGGCGCCGGTTTGTCAGGTCACCGAGAGCGAAATAGACGCCGGTTGACTCAACAAGGCTGACAATGGCAACGATGGACATCGTAATAATCGGTGCCGCATGAAATGTCGGCGTCCCGAAGTAAAACGGTTTAATCATTTGAATTGCGTCAGCATTCGCCACATTGTCAAATTGCACTTTTCCCATAAAATATGCGATGGCCGTCCCGATGACAATGCCGATTAAAATCGAAATGGATTTCAAAAATCCTTTTGTAAACCGATAAAGCAGCACGATGATGACGAGCACCGTAAATCCGAGGGCAAGGTTAGCCGGATCACCGAAATCCTTGCTGCCTTCCCCGCCGGCAATATGATTCATCGCGACCGGCATTAAGGTCATCCCGATAATCGTCACGACAGATCCGGTTACGACAGGCGGGAAAAAGGATACGAGCTTGCCGAAGAAAAACGACAGCAGAATGACAAGCAGACCCGATGCCAAAATGCTCCCGTAAATGGCTGAAATCCCGTACTCCTTACCGATGGAAATAATCGGCGCTACCGCGGTGAACGTACAGCCGAGCACAACGGGTAAGCCGATGCCGAAACATTTATTCCTCCATACTTGAAGCAGCGTAGCCGCCCCGCACATAAAAATGTCAATTGATACGAGATATGTCAGCTGTTCTGCGTTCAGTCCCAATGCCGCTCCTACAATTAAGGGAACGACGACGGCGCCGGCATACATGGCAAGCACGTGCTGGATACCGAGGGAAAGTGTTTTGGCATAGCCGTTTTTCATGAACGGACCTCCTGTACAAATGTCACTTTTCCGTCTTCAAGCGATTGAATTCTCGCCAGTGATTCGACCCGGCATCCTTTTTTCATCAGCTCATCTCTTCCCGGCTGAAATGACTTTTCAATGACGATTCCGATCCCGCAAACCGCTGCGCCTGCTTGTTTTACAATGGATAAAAGTCCTTCTGCCGCCTGTCCGTTCGCTAAAAAGTCGTCAATGATTAACACGCGGTCATCTTTCGACAGATGATTTCCGGAGATTACAATCTGACTTTCTGTTTTTTTCGTGAAAGAATAGACGGATGCCGTCAGCAGATCATCCGTTAATGTGAGAGACTTCCTTTTTCTCGCAAAGATGACGGGAACGCCGAGTTCAAGGCCGGCCATCACCGCAGGGGCAATGCCCGAAGATTCAATTGTGACGATTTTGGTTATCTCGTCTTTTTCAAAACGGCGCGCAAATTCCCGGCCGATCTGCTGCATGAGAACTGGATCAATTCGATGGTTTAAAAAAGAATCCACTTTCAGCACTTGATCAGAAAGAACAATTCCGTCTTCTGCTATTTTTCGTTTTAATGCTTCCACAATGATTACCCCCGCTTATAAAAAATAAAAAAAGCATTGCCCGCTCTCCAAAAAAAGAGCAAGCAATGCCGAATGATCTACACGCAACGGCCGAATAAAGCCGTTCCATTGCTCACTCATAGTCGGACATTTACGGTGACCGGTAGAAACTTGCGTGCCATATCCACGCGATTATATGAGTGTTCGTATTATATTAATCAAATTATAACAAGATACACTTCTTTTGCATAGTGAAATTTGAATGTTTCCGAACTTTTACAAAGAATCGGTTTCGATTATTCGTGTTTTTAGAATTTTTAGAAAAACACCCGGTGTATGCCGGGCGTTTCGTTTATAAATATAAATTTGAATATTTGCCGACGAGATACTCAATGAGATATTGAACGTTCAGCTCTTCTCCCGTTGCATCTTTTATGATGTCAAGCGGCATTTTGCGTCTTCCGTGCTGATGAACCTTTTCTGTCAGCCATTGTTTGATCGGCTCAAAATCGCCCCGTTCTATTAATTGGTCAAATTCAGGCAGATCGTCAAGCATGGTATGCTTCAGCTGTGCCGCATACATATATCCGAGCGCATAGGAAGGGAAATAGCCGAAATCGCCGCCCGCCCAATGTACGTCCTGCAAAATGCCTTTTGCGTCAGATGGCGGCGTAATGCCTAAATAATCATGATATTTTTGATTCCACAATGCAGGCAGTTCTTCCACTGTCACTTCATTGCTGAAAATCGCTTTTTCAATTTCATAACGGATGATAATATGAAGCGGATACGTCAGCTCATCGGCTTCAATTCGGATAAATGTCGGTTTCGCCTCATTTACGGCGCGTACAAAGTCCTCTCTTTTCACATCTTGAAATTGATCAGGCGAAGCCTCAACCATTTTTTCATAATAGGCGGTCCAGAAATGTTGATTTCTGGCGATAAAGTTTTCATAAAATAACGATTGGGATTCATGAATTCCCATGGATGCACCGTCAGATAAGTTCGTTCCGCTCAACGCTTCGTCAATATTCTGCTCGTAGATCGCATGCCCGCATTCATGAATCGTTCCGAAAATCGCCGTGCGGAAATCGTTTTCGTCATATCTGGTCGTCACCCGCACATCGCCCCGGTTGATTGTCGTTGCAAACGGATGCACCGTCTCGTCCAGGCGGCCGCCGTCAAAATCATACCCGAACTCTTTTAAGAAATACAAGGAGAGGGCTCTTTGTTGTTCTTTCGAAAACGTTTTCGTTATAAAGGAAGTGTCCGGTTTATTGCCGGATTCCGTCACTTTTTTGATAAGCGGAATAATCGCTTCCTTCAATTCAGAAAACAGCTGATCCAGCACCTTTACCGTAACACCCGGTTCGAAAATATCGAGCAATGCGTTGTATGGATGATCTTCATAGCCCCAATACGAAATAAACCGCTTATTAAAATCAATCAGCTTCTCAAGGTACGGAGCAAACATAGAAAAATCAGAGGCAGCCTTTGCATCCTCCCAAGCCGTTTCAGCTTTCGATGTTAAAATGACATATTCTTTATACTCATCTTCAGGAATTTTTTTATTATGATCATAATCTTTTTTCGCAAGTTCCGCCGCTTTCACTGTATCTTCAGGCAGCTCCTCTGCATGCGCGAGAAGGATGTCGATCAGCTCTTTCATCCGGTCGGATGTCTGGATTTGAAAAACGTCAGCCGACAGCTGTCCGATGCTTTCCGCCCGGTCATCAGAGCCTTTTTTTGGGGCTCCCGTTCTTAAGTCCCAATGCATAAGTGCAATGGCTTCGACATAGTGGGATACTCTTTTTAACAGATCAAAAAACTCTTTTTCATATGTATGTAAATCCATATCCGTTCCCCTCCCTTTTCACTATCAATTACAGGCTAATGGAATGCCGTGATAAAGTCAACTTCCCGGATTTAAAAAAGCCGCAGGATAAGAATCCTGCAGCTTTTGTTTTTATACGATTTTCGGTGTAACAGGCAAGATCTTTTTGACTTCGGCCAAGACCCGTTCACTTTCTCCGCCCGCATAAATGGATATGGTTCCGCTGTCCTGATTAGAACGGATGAGGCGGCCGATTCCCTGCCGGACTCTCAAGAGCATGTACGGCAGATCAACTTCCTCAAACGGATCTTTTTTCGCTCCGTTCCGCTTTGCGGTAAACACGGGATCATGAGGCGGATACGGCAACGCCCAAATGGTCACATTCCGGAGCGAGTCACCGGGAATGTCAAGACCTTCCCATAAGTGGACGGAACAAAGCACGGATTCTTCATCCCGCTGGAATTTTTCGACCAGACTGGAGATCTCTTCGTCACCTTCGTAGTATATCGGATACGGCAGCTCCCACGCGGCAGCCTGTTCTTTAAATTCCTTCATGTCTTCAAAGGAAGGGAAAAGAACGAGGGTGCGTCCTTCATTCTTCTTAATGGTTTCAATCGTTTCGGCTGTTTTCTGCTCAGACGTCATGTCACCGTGAAGCGCAACAGACATTTGCTCCTCGTAATCGTACGGAGATTCAACGGTGAATGATAAAGGATCACGGATTCCGAGGCTGTCAGCGATATAATCAAATGAACCGCCCTCAGAAAGAGTGGCCGATGAGAAGATATAAGGAATCTTTTTAGAAAAGACCTTTTCTCCCAAAACTTCGGCTACTGTTCTCGGCATAACGACAAACGTTGAGTCTGTATCCCGCGTTTCAAGCCAGCTGATGGCATCCTTTTGATACAGCGACAGCGAATATGCCATTTGTTCGACGTATTCTTCTACAACTGACAGCTCGTACTTATCGATCGTATACATTTCCGATTCAAATACGAGCGCCTCGCCGATTTTATCGAGCAGACGGCACAGTTCGTCAGCCGCACGCTTAACACGCTGGTCGTTTTGGATGTCCAATCGGTGAGAGCCGGCGATTTCCTTCGATTCCTCTGACAGCACATAGAAAAACTCATCGTTTGCGGCAAGGGCATCTTCAATCAGTTCGGCGAATTCCTCTCTGATATCATTTTGAAGCAGACGCTCTAAAAACAGCTCAAGCGTCGACTGCTTCACACGATACGTTAACGCTTTTTGCGCGGCGAATTCCAGCAGATGTCCTTCATCAAATACGACGGCGCTGTGATCCGGCAAAAGCGGCAGCTGTCCTTCCCTTTTGCGTGATTCTTCCGTCCATACATGCTCCATGTAGAAATCATGGGAGCAAACAATCAGATCCGTTGATTTTCTGTAATGATCTCTCGAAAGTGTTAAACCGCATCTATGTCTCATATCACAAGTTAAACAATCTTGGAAGGAATCATAGCTGACGCCTGCCCACTCTTCATTCGTCAAATCAGCGTACTGTTTGCGGTCGCCGTACGGATAAAAGCGCTGCATCGCTTGTGACTCGTGTACGAATGAAGGCAGCGACTCATAAAGATCCAGCCACTTTTCATCATCAGAACGCTGCATCGTTTTCTCAAGCTTTTTCAGACACAAATACTGCTCATGGGATTTGGACAGCCGTGTATCAATCTGCAGATCCAAATGTTCTGTCAGCTTGGAAATGTCGCCTTCTTTTTTGACAAGCTGTTCAATTAACGTTTCATCGGCGCATGCGATAATGGCCGGTTTACCCGTATATCTGGCATAGCTGATGGCAAACAGCAGATACACCAGCGTTTTCCCCGTACCGACTCCTGCCTCAGCGAACATGACTTTTTTCTCTTTAAATGCCCGTTCAAGCTGAAACGCCATAAATACCTGCTCATCCCGAAGGTCAAAGCCTTTCTCGGGAAGGATATCGTAAAACACGTCACCAATCCAATTGTTCAATTCTTCGTAAAAATTCTTTTCTTTTGTTAAAGCAAAAGGCAAACGTGATGTTGTCACCCAACTCCAACCCCTAACTATTCGGCATTCAGACCATCTATAATATCATTTAACCCTTTTCAATACAACAAAAAAACTTGGCCTCGCCAAGTTTTTGCCATTATCATTTCCGGTCAATGATATGTGTACATAGGAACGGATGGTCTGTTGAATGTGTATGTTTTACCGCATTTTCAAGTTCTTCCTGTGCGTGTGTCATGGCGGAAGGACCGAACTCCGCTCCGGCTTCCTCCAGCCGGAAAGCAGTTGCGTCTAACGCCTTTTGTATTTTACTGAAGTGCTCGCTGTTCAGCATAAAATAGATCACCTCTCAAATAGAAATAATCATCATTCTATGCCGATGCTTCACTTTCTATACATGCCATTCTGAATGATCCGCACCTGACCTGCACAAACTACAACAGATATTCGATCGAATATCCATCTTCACAAAATTATTCTATCCGGGAGTGATGGTTACATGAGTTATAAAGATCGATTAGATCAGCATTCTGAATTGTTTCATCACAATTGGACGCGGCCGAAACGCTCTAAATCGCAAGTGAACGGCCACACCGAAATGTCCCAGACCAACATTATTTTACGGAGCAACGCAAAAGCGCACCGCTGGTAATGGCAGAATAAAACGTAAAGATGCCGGAGAAGACGCTGTTTCAGGCGTCTTCTCTTTGTTGCGGCTTTTTCCGCTGCGGCCGCACTTTAGCCCAGTACTGATAATAATCCGTTTTGATAAAACCGTTAAAGAGCTTCCGTTTTTTGGTTGCTTTTCTTCCGTAGACCTCTTCAAATTGTTCATTTGACGTCAACATGTAGACAGACCATGTATCAAGAGATTCAAATGCCCGGCCCATTTCTTTATACATCTGCTCGACTTCCCTTTTTTCGCCGAGCCGTTCGCCGTACGGAGGGTTTCCGACGATTACGCCGTATTCGAGTTTCGTCGTAAAATCCTGCACCCGCATTTGCTTGCATTCGATCAGGTCACCGAGTCCCGCTTCTTCTGCGTTTTCTTTGGCGATGTTTACCATCCGGTGATCTACGTCACTGGCAAAGATCTGCAGCGGCTGATCATAGTTCGCCTTTTCTTCCACTTCAAGACGCGCCTTGTCCCACAGTTCTTTTCCGATCCATTCCCAGTCTTCTGAAACAAAATCACGGTTAAAACCGGGAGCAATGTTTTGTCCGATTAAAGCGGCTTCAATGGCGATCGTGCCGGAACCGCAGAACGGATCGACGAACGGACGGTCAGGCGTCCAGTTGGTTAACTGAATTAACGCGGCAGCGAGCGTCTCTTTAATCGGAGCTCCTCCCTGATCAACCCTGTATCCCCGTTTGTGAAGGCCTGTTCCTGATGAATCCAGTGTAAGCACGGCTTTATCTTTTAAAAGGGAAATCTCCACCTTATACTCGGGGCCCGTTTCTTCAATCCATTCATTTTGTTTTCCTGATTGAAGTTTCAGCTTTTCCGCTATCGCCTTTTTGACGATCCGCTGGCAGTCAGGCACACTGGCAAGCACTGATTTCACGGATTTTCCGATAACGGGGAACTTTGCGTTTTCCGGAATGTACGCGCGCCAGTCAATCGCTTTTGTTTTTTCAAACAGCTCATCAAACGTTTTCGCCTGAAACTCGGCGACCTGTACTTTGATGCGGTCAGCCGTCCGCAGCCATAAGTTAGCGCGGCAGATCGCAAGCGCATCTCCTTCAAAAATGACTTTTCCGTTGTCTACTTTGCATTCATAACCTAAATCACGCACTTCTTTGGCGACGATCGCTTCAATTCCCATCGGCGCCGTCGCTATTAGTGTGTACTTCTTCATCGTATCACCCTGTCTCTTTTAAGCTTTCGTCTCATTCAAGATAAAAGCTCCCCTTTAAAGGAGAGCTCTAATTTGTCATATCAATAATGTTTAACGTTCTGTAAGCCATGTTTTGTTCCGTCGTACTGCAATCGGCTCATCACCTCGTACTCAGGCGGCAATCATCTATCTACAGAAAGCATTCTGTCCTTCTATCTGTTCAATTCCTTCAAGAAGGTTCCCCTACCAAAATTTGGGTTTCTCGCTCGAGGGGTTTACCGCGTTCCACTCTCACCATTTCTGATGAGACTTCGTCACTGTGGCACTTTCAAGGATACTCAGCCATATCCGGAGACGTAGGCTTTTTTCCTGCCGTCAGCCTATCAAGGCTGCCCTAGCTTATTTCTTCGCTAGGCACGAACACTACGGGCATCTCAGCACCGTGCGAGCATGGACTTTCCTCTACAGATTCAAAGATCTGCAGCGATTACCCGAACGTTAAGAACACTTGTTCATTATAAAGCAACTTGTCTCATTTGACAAGTGCATCTGCCCTATTCGTCATAAAGTTTGCTGCCGAATACATGTTTCTCAAGGTTGGACAGCCTTTTCAGAATGTCAAAGTTGGTCGTATTGGACTGCACCGGCTGTTTTTTGCTTGCTTCTTCAAGCTGTTTTTTCAGCTGCAGATTTTCTTGCTGCAGTTCTTCAATTTCTTGATGAAAGGTTTCATAATCCTTAATAATCATATCTAAAAATTTGTCAACGTCTTCTTGTCTGTAACCTCTAACGCCTGTTTTAAATTCTTTTTCCAAAATGTCTTTCGCAGAAAGCTTTACTTTATCAGCAAGCATCTTTTTCACCTCATATCGTGAATCATCATGTTATATTTTATTCAGAAACACGTCCCGTTGTCAAATATTCTCTGACGTGTTATGTAAAGAAATCTTCTTCTTCAACGGCGGCACGGAGATCATCCATCGTAATCGAATAAATCGGATATCCGTCTGTTTCACGGCGTTTTTCTGCCTGCTGCAGCATATATTTCGGCGATCCTTCCATTTCAGGATCATATAAAAGCAAAAGCGCATCTGACTTTTCAATAAAGAACGCGTTTTTCTGCCGGAATTGGAGCGGACTTTCGTACGGCCGATGCGTCAGGCTCTCCTCATAATCTGCCTGAGCAAGCACCGCTTCATACATTTCTTTATTCGGTTCCTTCCACTTTTCTTCTTGGCCGTAGAAAGGCGTGATAACGGCAACCTTTAATTCCGGATACTCTTCTCTGAGATCGTACGCCGTTTCAGCCGCCCAAAGCTCAGTCCCCAGCTGTCCGGATATGAGAATCCATTCCAAGCCTTCGTCAATAAAGCTTCTGAGTCTGGTTTCTATCGCCTTTTTTATATAAACAAGCGCCCGGTCATCCTGTTTAAAAATTCCGAGTTCAAACGGCTTGTATCCTGTTACGGCTAATACTTTCAATTGATCACCTGCTTAAAAAATGGGGCTCCCCATCGGGCCCCATTTTGATTTGCTGATATCCTAACCGATCTTGCTTAAGCGTTCAATACTAATGATCGCAGCAAGGGCTTCCGCACTGAAAATGCTGGTGAGTTGTCGGGTCAACATTTGAAAAAGTGTGCGGATAGTAATGAACGTGCTCAAAGTTGTGGTGATTTACGTTAGTTGTATGTTGCGGATGAATATGCGGCACAACTGTGTTAGAAAAACAATGGTGTTCACAGCAATGAGTCGGATGGACAATCGGCGGCATCACGTTTGGTCTGCAACAATGATGATGAAACATGCTAAATCCCCTCTCCATTAACTTATATTACACTGTTAGGTTATGAAGAAAAGAGGGTGCATGTTCTAATTCAATCACCCAATTTAAAAGTGTGTCAGCAAGCTGTCTTTAAAATTCGAAAATACAAACGCAATCAAAAAAACCACGACAAAGAACAAGTAAAAAACACCTTTATACATACCAACTCTCCCCTATAAATAACTAACGCTATTTTACAAGATGCGGCACCATTCTACAACAAAATCGATGCGGATTCAGAAAAAAATATTTTTGGCGAAACAGCTCGGCTTTTGCGCTTTCCCGGGCAATATTTCAAGAAGGATATTTCCTCTTAAGCCGGGCAATTCTCACATGGAGCTTCTCGGCTTCTTTTTCCGATATTTCCCCGTCTTCTGCCGCCTGCTGTGCGGCCTGCAGAGCTTTTTTATAATCTTTTGCGTGATGCTCAAAATAGATCGCCAGCTCTACCGCTGATTGGTGTCTGCATATGTGAAGATCAGAGCCCGTCAGTTTCTCCCAAAGGGGCACGGCGTCTTGCCTGCGGTTTTGTTTTTTATAAAGCATTGCTAAGTCAAAAAGGGCCCGATCCGAATCTTCAAAGTCTTTGCCTTGCAGCGCTTCCAGCTGTGAAACAGCCCGATCGGTTTCTTTATGAGCGATAAACCATTTCGCCATGGCGTATGCTTCCTGACGTTCTGACGTCTGATCAGAAGATGCAAAAATCTTTTTTGACATATGGATGTAAAGAGCGATGAGGGAAAGCACATCTTGTTCATTATGCGAGAGCACTCCCTTTAAAAGAGCCGGATCCTCCGCCTTTAAAAATTGAAAATACAGCATCGGCGCCAAATAACCAGGTGTGTCTTCGTCCCTTTTAAAAGCAAGCTCTTCATTTTCAACCGCCGAAAGCGATACACGCTCTAATTTATGTTTCCAAAGCCGTCTCGCCCCGTGCAGAAGATCAAAGTGACCGAAGTCAGGAAGCTTCGGAAGCCTGTCCCGCAGCAATGTATGCCTAGTTTTTACCTGCGGCCAGTCAAAGGCTTTTCCGTTATACGTAACAAGGGACGTAATGTCAACCTCACTTAAAAAGCTTTTGTAAAGAGCCGTCTCGTTTCCCGGTTTAGGAAGCAGATGCTGTTTAACCGCGACACGGTCTTCATACACTCTTGCATGACCGAGCAAAAAAATCATATTGCCGGCCCCGCCGCCGAGGCCGGTCGTTTCAGTATCAAAGAAGAACAGCTGGCTTTTTTCGTATCCTTCTGCTGATAAAGTATGTGTCAAACCGCCTTTATTCCATAATGCCATGACGTCATCAAGTTCACTGAAGCTGTACCGTCCGTGGCGGTGCGAAAGCGGATAGACGGTTTCGCGGATAAGACAGTATTCATCCTCAAAAAAGAAAGGCTTCACTCCGAATGCCTCCCATTCTTCTCTAAATGGGACTTGAATATCCGGGACCGAAAGTTGTGAAGCTGCCGGCTTTTTTTCAGCTTCCGGCACATTCAGGTGGTTTTTCATCCGCTTTAATTTATTTTTCAAGGACATCTTTCGTCCCCCTTTTCTTTTACACGTAATTCAAGAGCCGGAGTATCGCTTTCTTTCCATCTATTCCTTCTATTTCGGAGCCGATGCAGGAAGGACATCCGTCTTGACATGGACATTGTCTGATCAGGCGCTCAGCCCCTTCATTGATTTCATCAAATCGCTTATATACTTCATCGGCAAGTCCGATTCCGCCCGGATAATGATCATACAGAAAGATTGTCGGAAGTCCCGTATGTGCGGCTTTGATTTGCGGCACGACATGCACGTCATTTCGGTCGCACATGACGTATACAGGCACGATATGCTGCAAGACGTGGGCAATGCCTAAAAGCAGCTGTTCAAGCGTTTTTTCGCCGATCTCCGAATCCGTCTCTTTTAATTCAAGCCAGGCTGCACTGGTATGCAGTTCTTCTTCAGGAAGATGAATCGGCCCTGATCCTATATTTTCAAATGTCGTCATTTTAATTTTTTTAAATATTGTCGGAAGTGCGTTCACGGTTACATCGCCGAAATGTAAGGCCGTTTTCTTTCTGCTGTCCGTTCTGTCAATGTCCAGCACTTTCAGCTGCACCGCTAAATTGGCATCTGTATAATATTCGACATCGACCTTTCGCACGTACGCTTTTTTATGATCCCAATCAAGCTTTTCAACCTGGTACTGCACCCCTTCATGAAGATAAATCGCTTCATCATGAAGAAGCGTCATCGCGCTGAAGCGGTCCATTTCTCCGATGATTTTTACATCAGCCGTCTCTGACCGGTCAACGATGACCACGTTTTCCTGTGACGCCGAACGGAGACTGATGTTGGAGGCGGGAAAAGATTCGCTCGCCCAGTGATAGCGTTCGCGGTTTTCGTGAAGCACCCCTTCTTCTTCTAAATACTCGAGAATGTCTCTTGCATCATTTTCTCCGAATGTTTCATCGGCTCTGAAAGGCAGCTCATACGCGGCGCATTTCAGGTGATCGACCAATATAATGAGATTATCGGGATTGATCCTTGCAGATTCAGGCGAGCGTTTAAAGAAATAATCAGGATGGCGCACAATATATTGGTCAATCGGATCAGAGTTCGCCACCATCACGATAAGCGCCTCTCCCTGCCGCCGCCCGGCTCGGCCCGCCTGCTGCCATGCGCTCGCGACACTGCCCGGGTACCCCGTCATCACGCAGACCTGAAGCTGGCCGATATCAACGCCGAGCTCCAGCGCGTTTGTGCTGACAACGCCGAGAATGCTTCCGTCTCTTAACCCCCGCTCTATTTCTCTTCTTTCTTTCGGAAGATATCCGCCGCGATAACCTCTGACAGACTTCGCACCGATTTCTTTTTTTACGATCTCCTGAATGTGGCTTAAAATAATTTCAACCCGAACACGGCTTCTGGCAAAAACAATCGTCTGGATCTTATTTTTTAAAAAAGTTTTGGCAAGTTCGTTCACTTCCACGGTGGCACTTTTTCGAATATGCAGCGGTTTATTTACAATCGGAGGATTGTAAAAAGCAAAGTGCTTTCTTCCGGCCGGGGCGCCGTTATTGTCAATCAGGCGCACTGATTTTCCCGTCAGCTGCTCCGCCAATTCCCTCGGATTGGCGATTGTGGCGGATGTACAGATAAATGACGGCGTGCTTCCGTAAAAAGCGCAGATTCTCATTAAACGGCGGATGACGTTCGCCACATGGCTGCCGAATACGCCGCGGTACGTATGTAATTCATCAATGACGATATATTTCAGGTTTTCAAACAGACTCACCCATTTTGTATGGTGGGGAAGAATGGCTGAATGAAGCATATCAGGGTTTGTGATCACAATATGCCCGGCCTTTCTGACTTTCTGCCTGATGGCCGGGGACGTATCTCCGTCATAGGTGAAGCTTTTAATGTCCATGCCCGTCTCGTCTATGATTTCGTTCAGCTCGCTTTTTTGATCCTGCGCGAGCGCCTTTGTCGGAAATAAATAAAGCGCGCGGCTTGAGGCATCTTCCGCGATAGACTGAAGAACCGGAAGATTATAGCACAGTGTTTTTCCGGAGGCCGTCGGTGTGACAGCCACAATGCTTTCTCCGTTTTGAACCGTCTGAAAAGCGGAGTATTGATGTGTAAAGAGCCGCTCGATCCCCCTCTTTTCGAGAGCCGCCCGAATTTTCCGATCTACTTGCTCCGGCATCGGCATGGTTTTCGCCTCCCGCGGTTCCTCTTCATGCCAATGCACAATATTTTCATGATTTTTTAATTCCTGAATCAGTTCGCTCAATGATTTTTTCTTCATCGTTCACACCTCTTTATGAGGTACAGTTTACCGAATATTTGTTTGCCTGGCTAGATGAAAATCCTGCACAAGAAAAAAAGCAGGGAATCAGCCCCTGCCTACTTCATTTTTATCTTAAAAAGCTCTGTTTGTCCTTTTTTCGCTTCATTTGCGCCTGCAAATTGCAAAGGTTCTGCGGCATCGCCATTCATAATCACCATAGGGATGACGGTGCTGCTTGCTTTTTCTTTTATTAAATCCAGCCGGCACGTTAAAAGCAGATCGCCTGTTTTCACTTTGTCTCCTTCTTTTACATGCGCTTCAAAGCCTTCGCCGTTCATATTGACGGTATCCAAACCGACATGTATCAAAAGTTCCGCTCCGGAAAGGGTGCGGATGCCGACAGCATGTTTTGTATGGAACAGCTGAATCACTTCTCCCTCAACCGGTGAAACAATGTCTCCGTTTGCAGGCTCGACGGCAATCCCGTCCCCCATCATTTTTTGTGAAAATACGGGATCCGGCACTGAAGCCAAATCCATCACCGCTCCGTCAGCCGGAGAAAAAATCACTTCCTCGGCCGGCTTTTTCCGGCTGTCTCCCAATCCGAATAATTTTTTCAGCAATGTGTTGTGCTCCCCTTCCTAAATGTGAATCCGTTACCAGTTTATTCTCCACTATTTAACCATACTTTCTTTTTTCCTTCAATTCTTAACCATACGGCATAACATCGCATAGTCTGTTTGTAAAAAGGCGGTGGTCATATGGATCAATCACAAAACGATAAACTTGATCCGCAAAGAAATGAGGACATCATCAGCCATGCGATGGACCAATTTTTTCACTCAGGTCCCTTCGCAGAATTGATGCAGGGTTTTCAGCACCTTGTCAATTCGGCTTTTACTGAAGCGCAAGTGACGATTGACGTCAGAGAAGAGCCGACGGGCCTCGCGGTTGATATCAGCGTTCCCGAGACATTCCGTGACGGTGATATGCTGGTGGAAACGAAGGGGTGCTACCTTCACGTTACAATCCGCTACGATCATAAACAGGCTCATTCATCCCATGTGTCTTCAAGCATGACAAGAACCGTTGTCCTCCCGTATAAGGTGAGTGAAGAAGATATGGAAACATCCTGGAATGAACAGACGCTTACCCTCTTTTTCCCTAAAAAATAAGCATGAATGATGGATATCATTCATGCTTTTTATTTGAAGATACTGGTGAAGCCTTTCACCAGCGATCCGACCTGATTTACGGCGCTTACCATCTGCCCCGTTGTATCTATCATTTTATTAAAGTCAAACTGTCCGTTCGTTTTTTTAAACTGGGAGAGTATGCCTGAGAATTGGGAAGACTGCTGCTGATTCGGTCTGGGAACGGGGTAAGGATTCACAAACCCCGGCTGCCCCCCGGGCATGCCTGCCTGAGGAGGAGAGGGAGCAAACGGCTGCTGCATATGACCGTATTCCTGATTCGGATAAAATTGCTGCGGGTACTGCCCTTGCTGATGATAGGGCGGCTGCTGCAATGGCTGTATCTGCTGCGGATACGGCTGCTGTAATGGCTGTATCTGCTGCGGACTCGGCTGCTGTAATGGCTGTATCTGCTGCGGACTCGGCTGCTGTAATGGCTGTATCTGCTGCGGACTCGGCTGCTGTAATGGCTGTATCTGCTGCGGACTCGGCTGCTGTAATGGCTGTATCTGCTGCGGACTCGGCTGCTGTAATGGCTGTATCTGCTGCGGACTCGGCTGCTGTAATGGCTGTATCTGCTGCGGACTCGGCTGCTGTAATGGCTGTATCTGCTGCGGACTCGGCTGCTGTAATGGCTGTATCTGCTGCGGACTCGGCTGCTGTAATGGCTGTATCTGCTGCGGACTCGGCTGCTGTAATGGCTGTATCTGCTGCGGACTCGGCTGCTGTAATGGCTGTATCTGCTGCGGACTCGGCTGCTGTAATGGCTGTATCTGCTGCGGACTCGGCTGCTGTAATGGCTGTATCTGCTGCGGACTCGGCTGCTGTAATGGCTGTATCTGCTGCGGACTCGGCTGCTGTAATGGCTGTATCTGCTGCGGGTAGAAATATCCCGCCGGCTGCTGGTACATATTTTGATATGGCTGCGCTCTCCATTGCATATGACATTCCCCCTTGTCTCTCACTAAGTTTCTGCTATATATGTATGAATTCCGCCGTGGTTATGTGCTTTCGGTGATTCTGATTTTTGTCAAATGCTGTCGAAAGTCTTAATTTTTTAAAAACAGAAAAAAGTCGAATCGTTATGTTACCATAATCTCAACATACATGAGAGGGGATGCACCATTATGAACGTATCATACTTAAGAAAGCGTTTTGCTGAAGTGAAAAAATATGAAACAGATTGTGCAGATAAACTGATGGACTTTGCAAAATTCCTCTATATTCAAGGCCATCTCACCGCAACCGAATTTCGAAACAGTATGAAGGTTCTCGAAGCAAGTGGAGCAGAAAACCCGGCGTATGAATAACATACCCGACCCCTTTATATAAAAGAAGGCAGCCGTTTTCAGCTGCCTTCTTTTTCAATTTCATCCCTTAATATACGAAGCGTATATAAAACAGATTCAGTTAAATCCCTGTATCTTTTTTTATGAATATGATGAACATATGATTGGAGCATCAGCTCTCCGAAATTTTCTGTAACGGCCTGAATTTGTGCGTGATGAACGTATTTCGGACGGTTTTCCCGAATAAACGCAAGTGCTGCTTCTGTCCAAAGCGCGCAAAGCCGGTCTCTTTTTTCAACATCGGGTTTTATAATCTCAAAAAAATCATATGAACGGCCTGACTCTTTTCCATCCTGATACCTTTTTTCGGCTTCCAGAACCGCCTCTATCATTTGTTCTGTCAGCTCCAATAACGACTGTGTCTGCAAACGGACTCACCTCAGTACATATGGTACCAAAGTTTTTGCATAAAATCAGCTGATCCGGCAGGCTCTCGGCAAATCCTTTTTACGCCGGTCAGCCAAAAACAGGTCATCAATACAAACATGAAGCTCCCGCGCCTCTTCCTCAAGGCGGGAAAGTTTCTCCTGTCTGATTTCTTCAGCTTCCGCCTGACAGGATCTGACTGCTTGGGTAAGCGTCTTTTCAGCAGCAGAAATCCGGATTTCAATATCAGAAAGCAGACGGAGAATATCAGCCTTGCTCGTGTAAACAGACATTCATGTTCCTCCCTTTTATCACTTGCGTCTCTTTAGAATATAATTCTCGTTTTCATACCGCTCTCCTCTGCACATGACAAAACTAGAAGCAGTTCGGCAAACAAACAGAGATTATCCTAAAAGGCGTGCCTTTCGACAAAAAAGTGCCGCAAACTTTGTATGAACCGGCACGTTAATGCAAACGATACAGTTGAGGAGGTGCCGTATGAAAACGAGACCGAAAAATGCAGGTAAACAGCAAAAAACCGAAGCAAAAACGACTGATACGCTTGATAAAAAATTAGGCGGCCCAAACCGCCCTTCCACGTAACACATCAGCAGCCCGAAACCCCAGCGAACGGTTTCGGGCTTTTTCATTTCTTCAGCCACTCTTTAACCGCGAAGAGCGCATGGAGCTCCCGTCTTTTCTGGAAGTACCAGTCCGTCAGTTCAAGCTGTTTCGGCATTTTCTCCTGTAAGAAAGCCCCTTTTCTTAACCTTTTTTGAAACCAATCCGCCCTTTCGCCGTCTAATGGGTGGGCAACAATGGGATAGGTTGTCCTCAGCATCGGTGATGTTCTTTTTTTGATGCCGATCATTTTCTCCATATCAAAGCGTGAACCGGTATGAGGAACGGTATCAAGAAAACGGTAAAAAGAAGCGTGAAGATCAGGGCTGAACAGAAGGCGGGCCAGCTGTTTTCCGAGCGTAATTCTTTCTTCGGTTTTTGAAAACCGTTTGACGGAAATTCCGTATAAATGTCCGTCAAATGAAGGGAATATCACCGTATTAAAGTGAAAACAATCACTTAAATAAAAAGGAATCGTGCCAAAAACATTCTTTTTAAACGAAGGATTTTGTATAATAGGTGCTTGGATAGTGTTTTGTTCATTTATAATAAGAGCATACATGAGCCGTTCCGTATCTCCGTCACGCCAAAAGCGGAACCATTCTTCCTGCATAAAAGCCGAGACGCGGAAATAAGGAAGATGACGGAAAAGAGGTTCGCCGATTTGTTTTGACCACTGGTAGACCAGAAGCTGAGGATAGGCATCAGAAAAAATCAGCCAATTCGCCCTTTCATACGAAAGGAAAAACCAGTTTTTCTGACTGCTGTCAAGGCCCTCCTGATAAAGGACGCCTCTTAAATCAGTCATCGACCAGCCCGCATTGCGGGACACAAACGATGCCAAAAGCGGCCACTTGATCTCAGGATGGCGGTCATAATATGCTTTATAGGCATTCGTCCGGGAAATATTATCGGCATTTTTTATTTTCGTCTCTTTTTCGATCAGGCGAAGAATGGCGGTTACGGTCTGTCGTTTATGCACGTTCATTCACTTCCGTCACTATTAGTTTGATAAGGAGGATGGAAAAAGTGATTCGGTACCCGAATGGAAAAACTTTTCAGCCGAACAAAACGGTTTCATCCCAAAACAGCCAGAAACGGTCCCATTCATACAGTAATCGCGGCATGACCCTCGAAGACGACCTGAATGAAACGAATAAGTATTATCTGGCTAACCAAATTGCTGTCATTCACAAAAAGCCGACACCCGTCCAGATTGTAAACGTCCACTATCCGAAAAGAAGCGCCGCAGTCATTAAGGAAGCTTATTTTAAACAGTCTTCCACAACTGACTACAACGGCATTTATAAAGGGCGCTACATTGATTT
Organism: Bacillus sp. L75; assembly: GCF_003676355.1. NCBI lineage: Bacteria > Bacillati > Bacillota > Bacilli > Caryophanales > Bacillaceae > Bacillus > Bacillus sp. L75. Next base: position 159,323 of record NZ_ML064906.1, on the reverse strand, counting down.
TGAGGCAAAAGAAACAAAAAACAAAACGGCATTTCCCCTGCAGAATTTTCATGATCATCAGATTGAGCATATGAAGCAGGTGGTCAGACAAGACGGCATTTGTTTTGTTATTATATCCGCTTTCGGAAAGGTTTATTTCCTCGAAGCCGACAAGCTGTTTGTCTTTTGGGAGAGAAAGGAGAACAATGGCAGAAAATCAATTCGCAAAGACGAATTAGAAGATGCTTCCTTTCCGATTTCCCTTGGATACTCACCGAGAATTGATTATATTAGTATTATTGAACAGCTTTATTTTTCGCAGGAACAGTAGACTGAGCGAAAGGTTGATAAACGAAAGGTTGAGATGTTATGTCAGATCAATTTACGAGCCGTGAAGAACGCCGTAAGGCAAGGCAGACGAAAAGCACTAAGCCCTCTTCACCGAAAAAAGGCAAGAAACAGCGTAAAGGCGGTTTATTCAAAAAGATTGTACTGTCCTTGGTTATTCTGTTTGTCCTGGGCATAGTCGGCGGAGCGGCGGCATTTGCCGTTTTGGTTTCCGGCGCGCCGTCTTTGGACGAAGCCAAGCTGAAAACGCCTTACTCTTCAACGATTTACGATAAAAACGGCAAAGAAATCGCGGAAGTGGGCGGTGAAAAACGAACCTACGTCCCGATTAAGGATATACCCGATGTTGTGAAAGAAGCATTTATCGCAACTGAAGACGCCCGTTTTTATAAGCACCACGGTATAGACCCGATCCGGATCGGAGGCGCCTTGGTCGCCAACTTTACGGATGGATTCGGTTCAGAGGGAGGAAGCACAATCACCCAGCAGGTTGTGAAAAACTCACTTTTGACCCATCAGAAAACGATTAAACGGAAAGCACAGGAAGTGTGGCTTTCACTGCAGCTGGAGCGCCATTATTCTAAAGATGAAATCTTAGAAATGTATTTAAACAGAATTTATTTCTCACCGCGTGCCTATGGCGTCGGTAAAGCGGCTGAAGAATTCTTCGGCGTAAAAGATTTGAGCAAGCTTACGGTTGAACAGGCGGCGACGCTTGCCGGAATGCCGCAAAGCCCGACCGGATATAACCCGGTTAAAAATCCGAAGGCTTCCGAAAAACGCCGAAACATTGTTCTCAGCTTAATGGAAAAACAAGGATTCATTTCAAATTCTGACTACCAAAAAGCAAAGAAAGTGTCCATGAAAGATGAAGGCGTCGTCAGCCAAAAGGAATACGATAAAAAGGACACAAATAAATACAGCGCTTTTGTCGAAGAAGTTATGAAAGAAATTGAGACAAAAGAAAAGAAAGACGTCAATATTTCAACTGACGGACTGAAAATTTACACGACTCTTGATACGAAGGCACAAGATTATCTTGATCAATTGATGAACGGAGACACGGTTGGCTTTTCGGAAGGCATGCAGGGAGGCGTCACGCTCCTTGATACGACAAACGGAGAAATCCGTGCCATCGGACCGGGACGGAACAGAACTGCCGGGGGATTCAATTATGCAACACAAGGTAAAACCCAGCCCGGTTCAACGATAAAACCGATTCTTGATTACGGGCCGGTCATTGAAAATAAAAAATGGTCGACTTACGAGCAGATTGACGACTCAGCTTATACGTACTCTGACGGCACACCGATTCATGATTGGGACAATAAATACAGAGGTCAGATATCTATGCGAGAGGCCCTCGCAGACTCACGTAATATTCCTGCTTTAAAAGCATACCAAGCAGCAGGAAAAGATAATGCCGTCGACTTCGCAAACGACTTAGGATTGGGATTAAACAAAGATCAAGTATATGAACCCTACTCTATCGGGGGATTTGGTGAGGGTAACCGCGGTGTATCTACTATGACCATGGCAGGCGCCTACAGTGCGTTCGGAAATAACGGAACGTACAACGAACCGCACGCGGTCACATCGATTGAATTTAATGACGGCACTAAGCTTGATTTAACACCGAAACCGAAAAGTGCTATGAGCGACTACACAGCGTTTATGATTACCGATATGCTCAAATCAGCTGTCGAATCAGGAACAGGTAAACTGGCTCAGGTGCCGAACGTGGAAGTCGCCGGTAAAACGGGTACGACCAACTTTACTAAAGAGGACATTCAAAAATATAACATTGCTCCAGGCGGAGTCCCAGACTCCTGGTTTGTCGGATACACCCCTCAATATACAGCGGCGGTTTGGACCGGAGTTGAGTCTGGCAACAAAGCAGGCAAGAAATCACTGTCTTCTGCAGACCAGCAAGTCGCAAAACGGATTTTCCAAAAGCTGATCTCTTACGTTGATGACGGTAAAGGAAGCTTCAAGCAGCCTGACAGCGTCGTAAAAGAAACAGTTGAGAAAGGCTCGAATCCTGCCGCTTTAGCCGGACCGAATACGCCGGATGATAAAAAAGTGACGGAGTACTTCGTGAAAGGAACGCAGCCAACTGCCGTTTCTAAAACGTACACGAAAGAAAAAGCCGATAAACCGACAGGATTGCAAGTGAAATACGACAAAGATAAAAAATCATTAACCTTAAGCTGGGATTATGACGGTGATGCAACATTCAATGTCAAACAATCCGTTGACGGCGGAAGCTACAGTGACATTCAAAACAGTTCGGCAAAAGAAGCCGTCGTCTCAGATGTCACACCAGGCTCCACATACAGCTTCCAGGTGACAGCGGAAAACGATGACGGAAAAAGCGATACGGCATCAGCATCTTTCAAAGTCCCGAAAGATGAAGAAGACGATGCAGATAAAGATAAAGCGACTGACGATGAACAGAAATCTGATGAAGATAAAGATAAGGACAAGACGCAAACCGATGATTCAAACACAGATGACAATCAAACAGATACGTCTGACGGATCGGATCAAACACCAACTGATGACCCGGATAAAAATCAGGATCAATCCGATAAGGATCAAACAGATAACAACAATCAGAATCAGCCCGGTAACGGGACCGATAACAACGGACAGCAAGATAACGGCCCTGATAATGATTCCGATTCCGGTTCAGACGGCTCAAATAAACCTGACAGCGGTCAAACGGACAAAAACCAAGACTCATCTTCAAATATCAACGGGCAGTCCAATTCGTCAACCATCCAGTCAAATTCCGCTCATTAGCGGCGGACGAAATCCTTCACCTCAAACAGGTGAAGGATTTTTTTCATACAAAAAAACCTCCTTATAAGAAAAGGAGGTTTTTAACTTTTGTTCATGACTTCATATTTATGATATTGTTTCTTCATCTCCGTCATCAATTCATCCAGCTGAATAAAGGAGTGAAATTGAGTCGGTTTTGTTAAAATAAACGCCATTCGCTCCGCCCAATTGATCGGTTCGGCGGGAAAATGCTTTGTTTCAAGCACAGACCAATCGAGTGATGTGACCCGCTCCCCTGCCGTCCAGTGAAAAGCGGCAATCAGACAGGCAATTCCCTTCAGCATGTCATTTTGATCACATCTCGATTTTCTTGTTTGAAAAACGGGAAGCAGCGTTTCTTTCGTTTCATTCCAAACTTGAAACAGAAACGGGACATATTCGCCCCTTTCCCTCCATGGCTGCACGGTTGGCTGACCGCTGAAATCCATATACAGCGGATGGCGGCGCAGCGCCGTTTTGATCTCAAGGCTTTCCAAGTCCGTAAGGCTGCGCAGGTATGTTTCATAGCCTGCCAGAATGTCAATCGCCGTCACCGTTTCACCAGCCCTTTTTTGTCACGCTTCTGCCCTTCTCTGCATAGCGGAAGCAAAGGACATTCCGCACAGCGGGGAGATTGCGCTTTACAATGATACCTGCCGAAAAATATTAATCTGTGATGCGTAACAGACCAATCCTCTTTCGGCACTTTTTTCATTAATGTTTTCTCTACCTCCAAAACAGAGTCCTTCCAGCGGCAGATACCAAGCCGTTTAGAGACTCGCTCCACATGAGTGTCTACTGCGATCGCAGGTACGCCGAAAGCAACAGACACGACCACATTTGCCGTTTTCCGTCCGACACCCGGCAGATTCACAAGCTCATCCCGGTCTTTCGGCACTTCTCCGCCGTACTCTTCGATGATCATTTTGCTCAGCTTTTGAATATTTTTGGCTTTATTACGGTACAGACCGATTGATTTAATATCCTGCTGGAGTTCTTCCAGCGATACGGAAAGATAATCTTCGGGCCGTTTATATTTTTGAAATAGCGTTTTTGTCACTCTGTTGACGAGAGCATCCGTACATTGCGCGGATAGTGCGACTGCCACAACCAGTTCGAAAGGATTTGAATGGACAAGTTCACATTCTGCGTGCGGAAACATATCGCCGATTTTTTCAAGACAATATTCAATCTGCTTTAAATTTAACACGTTTCTCCCCTTCTCATGTTATTGTTCCAGCCAATTATAAAAAGGCACCTGCCTCGTATACTCTTTTTGCGGATCATTTTGTTTCGTTTGAACACGCCGGAATTTTTGACTGTGCGCCTTCGCCTGCTCAACCGTTTTGAAGCCGTTCTTTTTCCATTCAAATAAAATCCGGTCAATATAGCGAAAACTGAGTTTCCCCGATAAAACGGCTTCTTTTAAGGCGTGCTTAATCAGAATCGCATCATGCTGATCCTGGTCCTGCCATATGGCCAGCGTCTCGCATTCAAGCGGCGACAGCGGTCTTCCGAACTCTTCTTCAAAGATGGTATACAGGCTTTTTTGTTCTCTTTCTGACGTTCTTTCCTGCGTTTCATTTTGAGAATGCTGCATGTAATCATACAGCTTCGCCCATAACGGCTGCAGAGAATATTTTTCAAACTTTATGCCGTTATGGTCTTCACATTCTTCAATAAACAGAAAACCTTTTTGAATAAACATTCTCAGGCAGCTTGTACATTCTTCAGCAGAGATGGACATGCCTGACTGAAGTTCAAACGGCGTCGGAAAATAAGAGCCTTTTTCCAAATGCATTTTAATCTTCAAAAGCAGGATCAATTCGGTTTCATTCAGCCCGAGCTGCCGGTAATGTGTCAGCAGCAGGTTGGGAATGCTTGAAATGCCGAGTTCCTGCATATCTATAAATTGCTGTTTTTTCATCCTTACACCTCTTACTGTAAAAGGTTATCTCCGGGAGCTTTCCCCTTTACTTAGAAAAAGTCTCCCTTGCAGGAGACTTCGTTTTTCATAACTATTACGGATACAGACGGTTCAGAAGTCTCGGGAACGGAATCGTTTCACGCACGTGAGGCGCTCCGCTGATCCAAGCCACTGTCCGCTCAAGTCCGAGGCCGAAGCCGGAGTGCGGAACAGAACCGTATTGTCTGAGTTCAGCATACCATTTGTAAGCATCTGAATCCAGACCGTGTTCTTTTAATCTTTCTTCCAATAAATCCATATCATGAACGCGTTCTGAACCGCCGATGATTTCCCCGTAGCCTTCCGGAGCGATTAAGTCGGCACATAACACGACATCGTCACGATCTTTGGCAGGCTGCATATAAAACGGTTTTAATGACGTCGGATAATGAGTGATAAACACCGGTTTGTCATAGCTTTCTGCGATCGCTGTTTCATGCGGCGCACCGAAGTCATCTCCCCACTCAATATCGTCAAAGCCTTTTTCTTTCAGGAATTCGATCGCTTTATCGTACGTAATGCGCGGGAATGGCGCTTTGATTTGTTCAAGCTTCGATGTGTCTCTACCTAATGTGTTCAGCTCGATCTTACAATGTTCCAGCACACTTTGTACGATGTATGCAACATAATTCTCCTGAACTTCAAGGTTTTCTTCAAATTCAACAAATGCCATTTCAGGCTCAATCATCCAGAATTCGATGAGATGGCGTTTCGTTTTCGATTTTTCCGCTCTGAACGTCGGTCCGAAAGAGAATACTTTTCCGAGCGCCATTGCAGCTGCTTCCATATACAGCTGGCCGCTTTGAGACAAGAAGGCGTCTTCATCAAAATATTTCGTCGCGAACAGCTCAGTCGTGCCTTCGGGAGCGCTTCCCGTCAAAATCGGCGGATCAACTTTCACGAAGCCTTCTTTGTTGAAAAATTCATAAGTCGCACGAATGATTTCGTTGCGGATTTTCATAATTGCGTGCTGGCGTTTCGAACGGAGCCATAAATGTCTGTGATCCATTAAGAATTCCGTACCGTGCTCTTTAGGCGTAATCGGATAATCAGTCGCTTCGTGAATGACTTCAATGGATGTAACAGCAAGCTCATAGCCGAGCGGTGAACGCTCGTCCTCTTTCACAATTCCTTTTACATAAAGTGACGTTTCCTGTGTCACTGATTTCGCGATTTGGAAGATGTCTTCTTCTACTTCAGCTTTAACGACAACTCCCTGAATGAAGCCTGTACCGTCTCTCAGCTGTAAAAATGCGATTTTACCGCTTGAGCGTTTATTAGCGACCCAAGCTCCAATCGTTACTTCCTCGCCTGTGTGTTTATACACTTGGTTGATTGTTGTTTTCAAACTCTTTCCCTCCAGAACAAGAAAGACATTCAGGAATCTGCCTGAATCTCTTTTTTCATCACTTTATTATACCCGTTCTACTCTAACGGGGTCAATGCAAGTGAAAAGCGGCTTTAAAAGCCGCTTTTTCAGAATCAGCTGTGTTTTTCCATGAAGCGGCGGATTCTTTCGACCGCTTCTTCTAAAAGATCAAGTGACGTTGCGTAAGATAAGCGGACGTTATCCGGTGAACCGAAACCCGAACCCGGCACGATGGCGACTTTTTCTTCTTCCAGAAGCGCCTTGACGTATTCATCGACATCTTTGAATCCGCAGTTTTCTGCGGCCGCTTTGGCGTTAGGAAACAAGTAAAACGCCCCTTCAGGCTTGACACAGGTGAATCCGGGAATTTCACTGAGCTGAGCGTAAATGGTGTTCAGTCTGTGCTCAAATGCCTGTCTCATCTCTTCCAGCGGCTCAGCCGGACCGTTATAGGCCGCAATAGCGCCGTATTGAGCGATAGACGTCGGATTTGATGTGCTGTGGCTCGCAAGGCTCGTCATCGCTTTAATAATCGTCTCCGAACCCGCCGCATAGCCGATCCTCCAGCCCGTCATGCTGTGAGATTTCGACACGCCGTTAATGATGATCGTCTGCTCTTTCAATTCATCTGAAAGCTGTGCGATTGAGACGTGTTTTTTTCCTCCGTATGTAAGCTTCTCATAAATCTCGTCGGAAACGATCAGAATGCCATGCTCCAGACACACTTTTCCGAGTTCCGCAAGCTCTTCTTTCGTATACATAACACCTGTCGGGTTGCTCGGTGAATTGATAATGAGCGCTTTTGTTTTCTCGGTGATAGCCTGCTTCAGCTGCTCCGGTGAAATTTTAAACTGATTGGATTCCAGCCCTTCTGCATAGACGGGACGCCCCCCTGCCAGTTTCACCTGCTCAGGGTAGCTGACCCAGTAAGGAGTCGGTATAATCACTTCGTCCCCTTCATCGAGAATAACCTGAAATAATGTATACAGAGCGTGTTTCGCTCCGGTGCAGACAATGATTTCTGACGGCTTATATTCAATCCCCTGGTCGTTTTTGAATTTTTTTGCGATACTGTCTTTCAGCGCCGGCAGACCGCCTGAAGGCGTATATTTCGTATGGCCTTCATTCATGGAACGCACCGCGGCATCTATAATGTGCTGAGGCGTATTAAAATCCGGTTCTCCTGCTCCGAGGCCGATGACATCATGGCCTTCTGCTTTCAGCTCTTTCGCTTTTGCAGTAATTGCAAGTGTTGCAGACGGTGTTAATGCGGATACTCTTTTTGCCAATTTCAACTTGAACTCCCCCTAATACGTCTCACGGTGTGATGTTTTTGAGAATCTTGCCGCTTGTAAAGTCCACATAACTAAAGCTATACTGCCCGCTTTTGTTGATATAGGTCACTTCCCATAACGGAACATTGTTTTCTCTCGCCGGGTGAACACCATTCAGCTTGGAAACAAGCCCTTCGTCCCGAACGATCTTGGCAGCCTTGCCGCTTGAAATGCCGTCACTGGCTTTTTTTGAGAGAATTTTTGCTTTTTTGTCGGCCGGAACCCATACATACATATCTTTTCCATGTTTATCCGTCCCGGTAACAACATAATATTTCTGTTTGCCGACAAAGGTCTCCACTTTCTCAGCATCTGTCAGATCCGTTTTTTCTTTAGCGGCTGCGGCAGCTGTTTCGTGGCCTTCTTCTTTTTGGGCCATTGCAGATTTAAAAATGCTGGCCGAAAATAAAAGAACTGCTAAAAAAATAATACCAAATACGGCTGTAAATATTAATGCTTTTTTTCTCATCTTTTTCACCTATGTGCGATAAATGGTGAAGACCGCTTCATTTTGATTTTCTTCGTCGAGCGCAAGGCCGAACATCAGATTGTCCCGTTTCAAAGTCCGGTTTAATGTATCGACGATTTTATATAAATCATCTGAATGCTCCACATTAATCGTTGACAGAATTTCAATTTTGCTTTCCATTTTTATACCCTCCATCGGTCGAACAAATTTTGTTAGTCATAACGGGATGCGCCCGCGGCATAATAAAATCACAAGGCGGCATGAACCCGCTTTTACTATAAAAACAATTCCTCATCCCACACCACGAAAGCCGCGTTTATGCGGCTTTTATTCCGTTTGGCTGACATAAGCCCCGAGTTCGGCATCCGTCAGCTCCAAAAGGGATGAAGTCGGGAGCGCTTCAAGAAACAGCCGTCCGTATCCCGCCGTCTTTACACGCTGATCTAAAAGAACGATTGTTCCCTTGTCTCCCGCCGTACGGAGCAGGCGCCCGATCCCCTGTCTGAACGTTAACACGGCCTCAGGCAGGGAAATCGTCTGAAACGGATTTTTCCCCTGCTTCTTGGCAAATTCGCATTTTGCGGCATGAAGCGGATTGTCAGGCGCCCTGAAAGGAAGTCTTGCGATCATGACGGTTGACAATTCATCCCCCGGAAAATCAACACCTTCCCAGAAATGATTCGTCCCGAGCAAAATCGCCCTGCTTGCCGTTTTAAAGGTTTTCATTAATTTACCGGGACTCCCGCCCGAAATACCTTGGGCGAGAAGCTGAATGCCTGATATCTCCATACTGAGTTTCAGTTCCTGATACACTTTTTTCAGCATATCATGAGACGTAAACAGGACAAGGATCTTCGGCTGTTTTCCCTTTGACATGATTTCTGCATACTTGGCAATATGCTCAATGACTTCCCGCTCTCCGTCATATTTAACGGATTTCATCTCTTTCGGAATGATGACGTTCATCTGATCATCGTAAGAAAAAGGAGACGGGATGCTTTTGGTGCGCGGATAAAAATCCGCAAGTCCGAGCCTTTCAATCATAAATTGAAAAGAATGCTCCACCATTAAGGTCGCTGATGTGAGCACAACGCTTTTTTTGCGGGCGAAAAACTGGTCTGCCAGCATTTCACCGGGCTCCAAAGGCTGCGCATAGATGCTGACGGCATTTTTTGCGCCCTTCGCGTCAATTTCAACCCAAACGGCTTCTTTCTCATCATTTTCAAACAGCAGCCTGCTGAACGTATCGCGATATTCTTTCAGCCCCCTGATACACTTTACATATTCGGCCGCTAAAAAAGCCGCTCCGCTTTTCATCTGATCAAGCTTTTGATGTAACAGTTTCTCCTGTACTGAAAACATGTCAAGCAGCTGATCCAGCATCGCACAAAGCCGCTCCGCTCCGTCCGTTATCATGTGAAACCCTTTATCCTGGCTTTTATGATTGAGACTATAAACGAGACGGTTCAGATCGTCTTTAGGTTTTCTTCGTTTGACAAAAGAATGCACTGAACTGAAAAATGCGTCGCTTTCCGATTGAATATGCTTCATCCACTCATCGGCGTCAAAAAAACTTTCCGCCGGCAGTTCATACGTATAAAACAGTTTTCTCACCCGCTTTAACAGTCCGTGTTCCTTTAAGGTTCCGATTCGGCTGAGCTTTGTGTGCAGTCCGATGTATGAAGCTCTCTTCCCCAGGTGCTCGCTGGCAGCGCGTTCGAAATGATGCGCTTCATCAATGATGACCGTTCCGCTTGCAGGCAGTTTTTTCGTTTCACTGCTTTGATCTGAAAACAGCAAAGCATGGTTTGTGATAATCAGATCTGCGGCCTGCGCCTTTTCTTTAGCCCGTTCATAAAACCCGGCAGCCGAGTCCTTCCCTTTTTTAAAAAAAGAATTCTCATCGTAAGCCATGCGCTCCCACAGCAATCTGCCGCCTGATGGAAGATTCAGCTCAGCGGCGTCGCCCGTTTCAGTCTCCGTCAGCCAGACGAGAAGCTGCGCTTTCGTCAAAACCGCATCATAGTTGTCATCTTCCTCATGCAGAATATGTTCAAACTTAGGCAGGCACAGATAATGTGATTTCCCTTTTAAAATAGCGGCTTTGACCGGCCAAGGAAACATACGCTCCAAAAGCGGAAGATCTTTAGACATGATCTGCTGCTGCAAAAGAGTAGAGTACGTGCTGATAATCACGGGAGTTTGCTCCGCTTTGGCAAATAAAACAGCCGGAACGAGATAACCGATCGTTTTTCCGATGCCGGGCGCCGCTTCAATCAGCGCATGCTCCCGATTGCGGAAGGCGCCAAGCACTTCATCCATCATCGAAAGCTGCCCTTTCCGCTTTTCATAGCGGGGGATGATGCCGGATAAGATCTGTTCTTTTTCTTCGTTCCACTTTTCAAGATCAATGGCCGCATTCACCGGACGGGAAACCGGAATGTGATCGGGCTCTTTAATTGAAAAAGAGGCGTATGGAATGCAGCGCTTTTCTTCCGCCGGCCTGCTTTCATGTATAAAAGAATCCAAAAGCAGCGTCAAATCGCTGATAAAATGCTGTGAAAGCCTTCTAAGCTGCTTTAATGTCGGTAAAGGCAAATGTTTCAGTTTATGTAAAATGTCTAAAAAGACCAGTCCCGTAACCTCCGCATCGCTGTCTGCGCGGTGAGGGCGGTCATGAACAATATTCAGCTCCGCACACAACTCACCGAGCTTATATCCTTCAAACCCCGGGAAAACAATACGCGAAAGCTCAACCGTATCAAGCACTTCACAATCCGGCAGCTCATAGCCCGCTTCGCTCAGTTCATACCGGACAAATCCGAGGTCGAAATGAATATTGTGGGCAACAAAATACGCGCCGTCAAGCAGATGAAAAATCTCCTCCGCGACTTCTTCAAACGGCAGTTCATTTTCAACCATTCCGGACGAAATTCCGGTCAGCTGTTCAATAAACGGCGGGATGGCCTGATTCGGATTGATATATTTTGAAAACCGCTCAGTTATTTGTCCATTTTCAATGACAACCGCTGCGATTTGAATGATTTTATCGCCCTTTTTCGGCGAATTTCCTGTTGTTTCGACATCTATGACAACGAACCGTTGTTTGTTCATTAAAATGGACACCTCAATTCTTGCATACGAGAAAAGTGTAACACGTTTTGTTGAGAAATGGAGCGGAAAAACAGCTTTTGCCCCTAAATCTTAAAAGAAAACCCCCATGAAGGGGGCTCTTTTACAAAATCGTGTGTGCCGGCTCCTGACCCAGCATCTGCTCGATTTTATTCTGATCATCCAGAACGGCCACCTTCGGCTGATGGCTTTTTGCTTCCTGATCAGACATCATTTGATAAGAAATAATAATGACTTTATCTCCTTCTTGGACGAGACGGGCAGCTGCTCCGTTTAAACAGATGACGCCGCTCCCCCGCTTACCGGGAATAATATACGTTTCAAGTCTCGCTCCGTTATTATTATTCACAATCTGAACTTTTTCATTAGCGAGCATTCCGACGGCATCTAAAAGATCTTCATCAATCGTAATGCTGCCGACATAGTTTAAATTGGCTTCCGTCACGGTAGCGCGGTGCAGTTTTCCGGCCATCATAGTGCGGTACATATTATGATCTCTCCCATTCATCAATATCAATAATGATATTATCAATCAGTCTGGCTTTAGAAAATTGGACGGCACAGGCCAGAATGACCTTGCCGTTTAATGTTTTAAGCGGAGTCAGCTCCGGATAAGCGTACAGTTCGGCATAATCAATGACGCCGCTTGTGTTTTCGATGATATCGGTGACGGTTTTTATAACGGTTTCCGGATTTCTTTCACCGTCTCTGATCAGTTCGGCACCTTGCTGCAATGCTTTATAGATCATCGGCGCTTCTTTGCGTTCCTGCTCAGTCAGATAGACGTTGCGAGAGCTTTTGGCAAGTCCGTCTTCTTCTCTGACCGTGTCCACTGCAACCAATTCGATATCCATAAAGAAATCCTCAATCAATCCGTCCACAACCGCTGCCTGCTGGGCATCTTTCAGGCCGAAGTAGGCGCGGGTCGGTTTAACGAGATTGAAAAACTTCGTCAGCACAGTGGCCACTCCGTCAAAATGGCCGACGCGGGAGGCGCCGCACAACACGTCAGTTCTCCTTTTCACTTGCACGGCAACATTTTGCTCGCCTTTGTACATATCACTTGGAGACGGCGTAAACAAAACATCTGCCCCCGCCTGTTCTGCAAGCCGGGCATCGCGCTTTAAATCTCGCGGATATGCTTCGTAATCCTCGCCCGGTCCGAATTGAGTCGGATTGACAAAGATGCTCATCACCACAATATCGTTTTCTTTGCTTGCTTTTTCAACCAGCGTCAGATGTCCTTCATGAAGAAAACCCATTGTCGGGACGAATCCGATCGTCCGGCCTTCTGAGCGGTATTGTGCAATCAATTCTTTCAGCTGTTGAGTTTCTGTCAGTTGTTTCATCGCTTACTTTCCTCCGTACAAGCCTTGCAGCACAGTTTGGTTTATCTGAAAGGAATGCTTTTCTTCCGGGAAAACCCGTTCTTTCACATCACGGACATAATCGCTGAGGGCCGACTCAATCGTGCCGTCGATTTTGGCGTATTGCTTCACGAACTTCGGTGTTCTGTCCACGCCGTGGCCGACGACGTCATGATAGACAAGGACTTGGCCGTCCGCTTTTGAACCGGCTCCGATTCCGATGACGGGAATGGATACTTCTTCTTTTATTTTAGCAGTCAGTTCAGCAGGCACACATTCAAGCACGAGCATCATCGCTCCCGCCTGCTCGCATTTGATGCTGTCTTCAATGAGCTTTTTCGCGCTTTGCTCATCTTTTCCCTGCACTTTATATCCGCCTAATACGCCGACAGACTGCGGTGTGAGGCCTAAATGGCTAACGACGGGAATTCCGCCGAGAGTCAGCGCGCGGATGGATTCGAAAACGCCGTCTCCGCCTTCCAGCTTTAACGCGTCCGCGCCGCTTTCCTGAATAATGGCCGCGGCGTTTTTCAATGTATCCTCTTTTGAAAGGTGGTAAGACATAAACGGCATGTCAGTTACGATAAACGTATTTTTCGCACCGCGTTTTACCGCTTTTGTATGGTGAATCATGTCACTGACCGTTACACCGACTGTTGAATCGAGTCCGAGCACGACCATTCCGAGCGAATCCCCGACTAAAATCATGTCGACTCCCGCCTGTTCCGCAAGCTTTGCCTGCGGATAATCGTAAGCGGTCAGCATCACGATCGGCTCTCCGTTTTCCTTCATTTTCACGAAATCCAGTTTTGTTTTCATTCTGTTTCTCCTCCTCTAAACGGTGAGGAGATGAGCCGCCAATTCTTCGCAAGCAAAAAAGCCTTCTGTAAAATAAGAAGGATCCCCACTTGTTTAACCTTCGGCGAATGTCATCCCTCTGTCCCAGTCCTTTTTTGGATCAAGGCAGACTTTTCGTAATCTCTGTTCTGCTGATCAGGTGCAGTTCATTATGATACTGCCCATAGGAAGTATACCAAATTCACGAGGCTTGTACCAACTAAGATTAATTGAGCTCAATATCGGCAGAATAGATCTTCTTTATACCGTCTCTCGTTTCCAAGAGAAGAACTCCCTCATCATCAATGCCGAGCGATTTCCCGTAAAACGTCCCTTGCAGCGTTCTCGCTCTGAGCTCGTTCCCCAGTCCGACCGCATAGCTTTCCCATAGCAGCTTGATCGGTGTAAAGCCGTGGTTCAAGTAATCCTGATAGCGTTTTTCAAAAGTCAGCAGAATCTCTTGTATCAGACCCGCTCTGTCAATTTTTTCGCCGGCTTCCATGCTGAGGCTTGTCGCAATGTCCTGAAGCTCGCCGGGAAAATCGGTTTCCTGCTGGTTCACGTTGATCCCGATCCCGAGAATAACCGAACGGACACGGTCTTCTTCTGCCTGCAGCTCAGTTAAAATCCCGACGGCTTTTTTGCCGTGAATCATTAAATCATTCGGCCATTTAATGGCGGGCTGTACACCTGTAAAAGCCTCGATGGCCTGTACGACCGCAACGGCGGATAACAGGGTGAGCTGCGGCGTTTTTTGCAAAGGAACGTCGGGTCTCAGAATGAGGCTCATCCAAATCCCGTTTCCCTCCTGTGAATGCCATACTCTGGCCATTCTTCCTCTGCCTGCCGTTTGTTTATCGGCGACTACAAGCGTCCCTTCCGGCGCGCCGTCATTGGCAAGTTCATGAGCGGTTTTTTGGGTGGACGGCAGGACGTCCCGGTAATGAAGCTGTTTGCCCAAAACCTCTGTTTTCAGCCCGAAACGGATTTCGGATTCACTGAGTTTCCCCGGTTTTTTAATGAGCCTGTACCCTTTTCGTCTGACCGCCTCAACTTCATAGCCCTCTTTGCGGAGCTCCTCTATATGTTTCCAAACGGCGGTTCTCGAGCAGCCGAGCGCGTCACTAATTTTCTGCCCGGAGATAAAGCCGTCACCCGCCTCAGAAAATAAATCAATTAATCGGGTTCTTAATGTTGATCCCATGATGCGAGCCACTCCTTTATATCATGTTTTCGGTTAGGGAGCTTCCCTGCCAATACCGCTTCTTCGATCCGGCGAAGTTCTTCGGCCACCCATTTACCCGCGCGGCGGTTTCTGAGCTCCATCAGATCAGCGCCTGAAATGTCGAGGTCTCGAAGGCTTTTGATCGGCAGCTGCTCATACAGGCTCTGAACCTTTTTCAGCTTTTGTTCATCAATCGTCTTATGCTTTTTCAGCATCCCGATTTTAACGGCTGAAAACAGCGCCTCTCCCGCCCGGTACATCGCTTCCGCTTCCAGCTGCGCCGGATAAACGCTTATGATCTGCACCGCTTTTTTTATGACTTTTCCCGGCAGTTTCCATTGTTTTAAAAACGCCTCGGCGCTTTTCGGACAAAGACCGAGAAACAATAACAGCGCTGCCCAGCGTTCTTCGCGTGCATCTAAAGAAGAAAAAGGAAAGCCGCTTGCTTCAAGCATTTGCTGCTCATAACCGGAAAGGCCTGGCAGCTCTTGTATCAAACCTATCTGCACCATCGTTTGAATCGCTTCTTGTGAGGAAGCGCCCTGCAGCAGCTTTTCAAACTCGACGGTCTTTCGTTCTACTGATACATGTGCCAAAAGCTCCCTGTCTTTTATGACGGCCTCTCTTGTTTCTTTTTCTAACAGAAAGCCGAGCTGACTCATAAAGCGGACCGCTCTCATCATCCGCAGAGCGTCTTCCCGAAAACGGTCTTCAGGATTACCCACCGTACGGATCAGCTTTTGTCCGATATCATGTGCGCCTCCGAAATAATCAAGCAGCTCTCCTTCGGCAGACATCGCCATCGCATTAATCGTTAAGTCTCTCCGCTTTAAGTCTTCTGATAAAGAAGTAATGAACCGCACAGCTTCAGGGCGCCGGTAGTCCTTATATTCTGATTCGGCACGAAAAGTGGTGACTTCATAGGTTTCATCTTCCCACAGGACGATGACGGTGCCGTGCTCTTTTCCTACATCGACAGTCCGCTTAAAGAGACGCTCCACCTCATTCGGCGAAGCGCTGGTTGCGATGTCCACATCACCTATTTTTCGTTTCATATAGCTGTCTCTGACGGCTCCCCCGACAAAGTACGCCTGATGGCCCGCCTTCATCAGATGATGAAGGATGGGGAGGGCTTTGACAAATTCCTGTTCCATAAGATCACTCCGGTCCTGCCAATTCGTCATAAATCCGTTCATACTGACTGACGATTCTTTGCGAAGAAAAGGCGGTCTCCACCATTTTCAGCGCATGATCAGTCAATCGTTTGCTGAGCTGTTTATCTTCTAAAACGGCAAGCGCTTTTTCAGATGCCGCCTGAATATCGCCGACTTCCACCAGAAAACCGCTTACTTGATCTTTAATCACTTCCGGTATTCCGCCGATATTTGTTCCGATGCACGGCACGCCGCAGGCCATCGCCTCCAGAAGTACGAGTCCGAAACTTTCTTTTTCAGAAAGAAGGAGCTTAAGGTCACTGATGGAATACAGCTCTTCCACCCTGTCCTGGTTTCCGAGGAGCAGCACTTGATCCTGCAAACCGTATTTTTCGACAAGCTGCCAAGCGACGCACTTTTCCGGCCCGTCGCCGACAAGCAGGAGCTTCGCCTTTGTTTTGGCTGCGATATTACGGAAAACGCGGATGACATCTTTAACACGTTTTACCTTTCTGAAGTTCGAGACATGGATGACGACTTTTTCATCCGGCAAAATGCCATGTTTCTCTTTTATACTCTCTGTATTTTTCTTAAGATAAACACGTTCATCAATAAAGTTGTAGATGGTTTCAATTTTTTTATCCGGCTTGATTAAGTCATATGTTTCTCCGGCAAGCGCGGTTGATACCGCCGTCACTCTGTCGGACGCTTCGATGGCAAAACGGATTAAATCTTTTAATGACGGATCATATCCTAAAACGGTGATGTCCGTACCGTGAAGCGTCGTCACGATGCCGATGTCGCGCTTGAGCATCTGTTTGGCAAGATAAGCGCATACCGCATGCGGCAGCGCATAATGCGCGTGAATGATATCAAGATTTTCCCTCGCGGCAACCTCGGCGATTTTGCTCGCCAGCGTAAGGTCATAAGGCGGATATTTAAATACCGCGTATTGGTTGACTTCCACCTCATGAAAATGAATATTCGGATGATATGTATTTAATCTGAACGGGATGCTTGATGTGATGAAATGAACCTGGTGCCCTTTTTCTGCAAGCAGCTTGCCGAGTTCCGTCGCAATAATACCCGAGCCTCCGACACTCGGGTAGCATGTAATCCCTATTTTTAATGGTCTCATTGTCCGCCCCCAAAAACATCATCATTCAAAACGGGAAGCTGTTTTGAAAAGAAACCCTCGGCATACCCCGTCCCGGCTTCTTTGCCATACAGTCTTTCCCGCGCTTCCACCATTTCAATATAACCGTTGGTCAGCGGTGTGTTCACTGACTGCGCCGTAGGAATAAACTGGCTTTGATAGGCGTGCAGGCTTTCTTTTTTCAGATCGATGGTTTCCGTTATGTCGATTACAAAGTCCGGACGGTGAAACCCATTGATCATATAATAGTATACGCGCTGAGCCTTATGAGCCGGCAGTTCCTGGTGATCTCTGTATTTATGAATTCCCGCCGAGAACACCGCTTCTTCGACCAAAGCCGCCGCATTGCCGTGGTCAGGATGGCGGTCTTTCGGATAAGGGATGAAAACGGTTTTCGGCCGGCAGGCTCTGATGACACTGACAATCCGGCGGATGCCGTCCTCACTTTTCAAAAGCCCGCGGTCGGGAAACGTAAGCTGGATTCTCTCTTTTACGCCGAGAATTCGTGCCGCCTCTGCCGCTTCTTCTTTTCTTATCCCTACCGTTCCGTTGGATGATAGTTCGGCCTCGGTCAAATCGCATATCACCGCGGTTTTTCCTTGAGCCGTAAATTTTGCGATCGTGCCGCCCATACCGATCTCGACATCATCACTATGGGCGCCGAACGCCAGAATATCAACGTGTTCAGACATTCGGCTCTCCTCCGCGCACAAGATTGCGGAAATCAAATGCCCCGCCGTCCAGCGTCCGGACGAGGATTTCCGCTGTCCCCATATTTGTGGCGAGCGGGATCGCGTATACGTCACACAGCCGGATCAGCGCCGAGACATCCGGTTCATGAGGCTGCGCAGTTAACGGATCGCGCAGAAAAATGACGAGATCCAGGGCATTTGCCGCAATCAATGCGCCGATTTGCTGATCTCCGCCGAGCGGGCCGGATTGAAAACGTTCAACGGACAATCCGGTCGCTTCCTGGATTTTCAGGCCTGTCGTACCTGTCGCGTATAACTCATGATGGCTCAGTATATCTTTATATGCGGTCGTAAACTGAACCATATCCTGCTTTTTCTTATCGTGAGCAATCAAAGCGATTTTCATTTGATGTTCTCCCCCTTGCCGATTCAGTCGATAATATTTTCGAGTCCGTATACAAGCTGGTCGATTTTCATCACTTGCTCCACTGACAGCTTCACTCCTGACATAAAGGAAGCCCGGTTATAGGAGTCATGGCGCAGTTTCAGCGTCTGGCCGTCCATGCCGAACATGACTTCCTGGTGGGCGATAAGGCCCGGCAGACGCACGCTGTGAAGGCGGATGCCGTTTAATTCAGCACCGCGGGCGCCTGGCAGAATTTCTTTTTCATCAGGATGGCCCTGCTGCTTTTCTGTACGGACGCTTGAGATCATTTCCGCTGTTTTCAGCGCCGTTCCGCTCGGGGCATCCAGCTTTTGATCATGATGAAGCTCAATGATTTCTACATCTTCAAAATAGTTGGCGGCCATTTGTGAGAACTTCATCATCAGCACCGCGCCCAATGCAAAGTTCGGAGCGATGATGGCGCCGATTCCTTTTTCTTCAGTCAAGGCTTGAAGCTCCTCTAAATCCGCTTCAGAAAATCCGGTCGTTCCCACAACGGGGCGGACGCCGTGTTCAAGAGCGGCTTTCGTATGTTTTTTGCCGATTTCAGGCGTTGTCAAATCGATCAGCACATCCGGTTTTGTTTCTTGGAAACATGCGCGGATATCCGTATAAATAAGAGCGTCTGAATCAGCTGACATCACTTCCCGCAATGTTTGCTGATCGTATGTATGGTCAATGGCGCCGACAAGCTCAAAATGAGGCGTGCGGACGGCAAGTTTTACGGCCTCCTGGCCCATTCTGCCTCTTGGTCCGGCAATGACGACTTTAATGGTTTCATTTGACATGGTTTCTCCTACTTTCCTTCTTCTTTTCTAGTCCAGCGGTCTTTATCACGTGTATTAAATTTATGCATGACGCGGTTATGAGCTTCCTCCAATGAAATATCAAGGGAGTTGGCGAGGCAGATCAGGACGAACAGCACATCGCCCATTTCCTCTTCCATGCTTTTCTCATTTTCCGTCGTTTTCTTCGGCTTTTCCCCATAATAATGGTTGACTTCTCTTGCAAGTTCGCCCAGTTCTTCCGTGAGACGGGCCATCATGGCAAGCGGGCTGAAATAGCCTTCTTTGAATTGGCCGATATATTCATCGACCTCAGCTTGTAAGTCTTTCATCGTTTTGTCACTCACTGTGCGAATACCTCCTGTCATCTCTTCCATGTTAGCTAATTCAAGTACATTTGACAAATGTTAAAAACGGCAGTTTGCTGTTTTCTTTTGTATCCACTATAATATTTACGCAATCTTATGGAAGGAAAAGGGGTTTGATGCAATGCTTGGAGAAATCAGAATCAAAAACATTTGCTTTATTTTAATCGGCGCTGCTGTTTTTTCATTCGGACTGGTTCACTTTAATATGCAGAACAATTTGGCGGAAGGCGGATTTACCGGCATTACGCTGCTTTTATATGCGTTATTCCACATCAGCCCTTCTATTTCCAACCTGGTATTGAACATTCCTATCTTTTTCATCGGCTGGCGTATGCTCGGCCGAACGATGTTTGTCTATACCCTGATCGGCACCGTCTCTCTTTCTGTTTTTCTGAGTGTTTTTCAGCGTTACGAAATTCATATGCCGCTGTCGCATGATTTAGCGCTGGCCGCCTTGTTCGCCGGTGTATTTATCGGCGCGGGTCTCGGCATTATTTTTAAATACGGCGGCACGACGGGCGGGGTCGATATCATCGCCAGGCTGATCAACAAGTTTTTCGGAATCCCGATGGGCCGGACGATGTTTGCCTTTGACGCCTGTGTCATTCTGCTTTCTTTGTTTACGTATCTTTCTTACAAGGAAGCGATGTACACGCTTGTAGCCGTTTTTGTCGCTGCGAGATTGATTGATTTTATCCAGGAAGGCGGCTATGCCGCAAAAGGGGCAACGATTATTTCTTCGAAAAACGATTTGATCCAGCAAAAAATCATTGAAGAGATGGAGCGCGGCGTCACCGTTTTAAAAGGACAGGGATCCTATACAAAAGAAGACAGGGACGTTCTTTACTGCGTCGTTCCGAAAAACGAAATTGTGCTTTTGAAAAGCGTCATCACTTCCGTTGACCCGCACGCCTTTGTTGCAGTAAGCGACGTTCATGATGTGCTCGGCGAAGGATTTACGCTTGATGAAAATAAAAATCCGATCAGACGATAATAAAAAGGCGGCTTTTGCCGCCTTTACTGTTTGTGTTTCCATTTGACAACCGGTGATTTTTTCTTTTTCAATCGGCGGGCGAATGCCGGACTGACATTGAGCGTCTGTTCGACGAAGCGCTGCGGCGTCAGTGCCAGCCATTGGTTTAAGGAGACGTCTTCGAAACGGTTGCTTTTGAAAATTTCCAGAAAGCGAAGCACGGTGTCACCGGTATTCTGAACATAATGTCCCATTGCAAAAGGAACATATCCTACGTCACCTGCTTGATAGTTAAATGTCCGCGCTCTTCCCTCCGCCGCAAACACCGTCATTTTCGCTTCTCCTGAAAGATAGTACTGCCACTCGTCCGTATTCGGATGCCAATGCAATTCTCTCATGCCTCCGGGTTCGACTTCCACGAGAGCTGCGGCAATCGTTTTTGACACCTTAAACGTTTTTGAATCGACAATCTTTACTCTTCCCCCGCTGGTAACAAGGGGCTCCTGCCGGGAAAGCTTGTAGCTGAACGGCTCCAAAACGGAGCCTTCCGGGGAAGAAACTGCTGCCTTTTCAATCGGGGGAGGCGGTTCCAGCTGGAACATGTAACGCTCTTTCTTGTGAATGTAGGCCAAGTCATATCCGGGAACACCGAAGTTCGCCTCCAGCACGCTGCGCGGGGTATGGGCAAACCAGTCCGTTACTGAAAAGGTGCTGTTTTCTGAAAAAGAGCCGTCATCAAAGACGAGCAAAAACTCACTGCCCTGCTCTAATCCTTGAATGGAATGAGGAATGCCGGAAGGAAAATACCACAGATCCCCTTCACTTACGTTGTCAATAAAATTCCTTCCATTTTGATCGACCGCAGTTAAACGGACTCCTCCGTTAATCACATATCCCCATTCGGCTTCTTTATGCCAATGAAGCTCCCGCACAGCTCCCGGCTTCAGTCTCATGTTCACCGCCGCGATGTTTTTGGATACCGGCAGTTCCCTGACCGTCACCTCTCTGGACCATCCGCCGTCTTCAAGCCTCATATGCGTATCAGAAAATGAGAATTTCAAGTTTTGAACCGTTCCTGCATCCGTTGAGGGGGGAACGAGCATGTCAGGATTCTGGAAGTCACGCGCGAGGTTTCGCGGTCCTTCGTCTGTCGCCCCTTTTCTGCCTCTGATTGGCTGCGGGAGGTGTTTTGAAGCCAATTGCTGGATGAGTTTTTTCACTGGCTTAGCTCCTTTACAGCAATTTGTGTTTATTTAGACTTAGGATACTCACGCTTTTTCTCTTTCTTTTTTTCCGCTCTGTATTTTCGGTAGCCGACATATGTCAGCGCAGTAATAATGATACCGCCTGTTGTCAGAATGACCCAGAGCAGCGAAGGGTCAGCGTCATCCCGCTCCACCTTGTCAAAAACCCGCTTTAAATCCTGTTGCAGGAGCGTCAGACGCTCAAGCTTTGTTCCTTTTGTCATCTGCTGAAACCCGTCCTGCTCAATCACCTCGATATGTTTCGCCACCGTATCAAGCTGGCCGGCCGACACATCCATTGTCAGGCTGGGATAAATTAAATCATATAATGATATAAATTCATTCCACTTTTCATTGAAATTTTCACTTCCGTTTCCGCTGACATCTTCTTTTAAGGCGCTGAATGTCGCCATAATCGGTCTTTCAAGCGAACCCCACAGCGGATCGGAGTGGTCTTCCATCGCATCCATTACCAACCTGAACTGGGCGGCTGCCCGGATTTTTTCGGTATCTGAGGCGTCTGCCTGTTTCAGAACGCGCACTAAATCATTGAAACCCAGAGTCACCTGCCTGACTTCGGCGCCGCTCAGTGAGTTTACGTGTGTCATTTTTTTCTTAAAGTAGCCAAGCACTTGCAGAGCCTCATCATACTGCGAATGCCGCGTCATTTGGAAAACGGTATCCGAAAGGTCGTTCAGTTCCTTGAGACCGCCCTCATCTTCAGCTTTGGCAGTTGTGATGAAACACATAAGAGCAAGTAAAAGACAGATCGTCAGCTTTCGTTTCATAGAGGTCCCTCCCACTCCTTCTCTTTACAGAATATGAGGAGCGGGACAAGGTTAGACCAAGATTCTATCAGTGTAAGTCAAGCTTTATCCGTCTTTTAGAAATCACCAAATAGTATGCAAGGCCGAGTGAAAATATGCTCAGCCAGAATGTAGCATAGCCGATCTCTTGCATATAGTCATTGAGCATTGAGTAGCGGGGCATCATGCCGAAAAGATAATCAATGACATCATTATGAAGCGTCCAAACAGCGGCAACGGCAAGATGCCATAACCGGAACCGAAAATACGGGCTGTATAAAACGCCTTGAACGGCCATGGCAAAATGTGAAGCAATCAGCATGTACCCTTCCAAAGGCATCTGCCCCATTTTGACCAGCACAAAGACATTCATTCCGACCGCCCACAGCCCGTATTTTACAAGGGTTACAAGAGCCAGCGCTTCAAACAGCGGCGCGTTTCTTCCCATGAGAAATGCCAGAAGCACGAACAGGAAGAAAAACGTCGCCGTCGGGCTGTCAGGCACAAATATCAGAAATCGGAACGGCGTGTCCGCAAGCTGAGGCACATACCAATAATAGCCGTACACCGTACCGATAAAATTAACGGCAAGAACAAGCAGAAGCATGCCGCGCAACCCTAAAAGATAAGAAATCCACCTCATACCATCAACTCTCAGTCCGTAAAAAGTATGTATCATGCAAAAAAAGCTGACATCCGGTCAGCTCTTTTCATAAAAGTATATCCTGCTATTGTCTACTTCACAATCGTTATTTCGCTGTCGTTTCAGAAATGAACTTCGCCAGCTGATCAAGCTGTTTGTCATTCCCTTTAAAAATACCGGCTGGCATCTGCCCTTTCCCTTTAACGGCGATTTTTTTAATTTCTTCCGGGCTCAGCCCGTTATCGACCAGGGACGGACCGGCGCTTCCGCCTTGAAGATTATCCCCGTGACAGGAAATACAGCCTTGTTCTTTAAATACCTTATAACCGTCTGATTCAGTATCAATGGCGGCTTCTTTTTTGATTTTCCCTTGCTCCTCCGCCTTCGCCCAGTCATGCGTCGCGACTGACTGCCACGTTAAAAAGACCGTAGCGCAAAGCGCCAAAAGCATCATGCCGACCGCAACCGGACGCTTCCACGGCCTTCTTTCAGACCCCCTGTCGAGAAACGGAGCCAAAAGCAGCGACCCGAAGGCAAGACCCGGTATAATCATCGCGCCGATAACGGTGTAGCTCCCTGCGGCATATTCATATTTTAATAGCTGGTATAAAAATAGAAAATACCAATCCGGCAGCGGAATATACCCTGTATCCGTCGGGTCCGCCACCCGTTCCAAAGGCGGCTCGTGCACAATCGTTAAAACGAGAAATCCGACGAGGAAAACGGCCCCGACCATCCATTCTTTCAGCAGGAAGTTCGGCCAAAACGCCTCTGTCTTTCCAGGATACTCTGAATAGTCTTTCGGTATATTCGGTTTTTTTTCAGCCGGTATCCTTGAATCTCCTACAAACTTCATTCCTTTCCCCCGGTGCATGTCATCCCCTCCCTTTTATATCAGATTTGTATTAAAGCGGTCCTGAAATTCCCTGCTTGCGGATCATGACAAAGTGGGCGCCCATGAGTGCAAACAAAGCGGCAGGGAGAAAAAATACGTGAATCGCAAAAAATCTCGTCAGCGTTTGGGCGCCGACAATATCGTGGTGGCCGGCAAGAAGAGTTTTCACCTGCGCTCCGATCAATGGCGTCGCCTCCGCAATCTGAAGACCTACCTTTGTCGCAAACAGCGCCTTCATATCCCATGGGAGCAGATACCCTGTAAAACCGAGACCGAGCATCACAAAAAAGATCAGAACACCGACGATCCAGTTCAATTCCCGAGGCTTTTTATAAGCTCCCTGAAAGAAAACCCGCAGCGTATGTAAAAACATCATCACAATGACTAAACTTGCACCCCAATGGTGCATACCCCTTACAATCTGCCCGAAAGCGACTTCATTCTGCAAATAATACACAGATTCCCACGCGTTTTTTATATCCGGCACATAATACATCGTTAAAAACATCCCGGACAACACTTGGATAACGGTTACAAAAAACGTCAAACCGCCGAAACAATAGACAAAAGCCGAGAAATGGTGAGCGGGATTTACATGTTCCGGCACTTCATGGTCGGCGATATCCCGCCACATCGGCGTAATATCGAGACGTTCATCCACCCAGTCATAAATTTTGTTCAGCATGTCACCCTTCCCCCCTAGGCTTTGCTTTTCCAAGATACAAAAAGCCATCCTTTACTTTTTGCTCATAACGGTCAAGAGGCGCGAGCGGCGGCGTGCCCGGAACGTTCGTGCCGTCTTTTTCATACAGCCCGTAATGGCAGGGACAAAAGAACTTGTTCGGATTTTTAGGATCATTGTTCCAGTTTACGGTGCAGCCCAAATGCTTACAGATCGGAGAAAGCGCTATAATTTCATCCCCATGCTTGTAAACCCAGGCTGACCTGGATTCTTCCGATTCGTACCAGGCGTCGACTTGATGAATTTTAAAGTCAAACCGCTTCGGCTCCTTCGTCAGCTCATCCACACTGACAACCTGCACCATTTTTTGATCTCCTGTCGGTTTTAATACCGGGTCCAGCGCAAAACGGACCATAGGCATAAGCGCACTGGCGGCCATAAAACCCCCCACGCCGGTGAGCGCATAGTTTAAAAATTGTCTTCTTGATATATCTTGTTTTCCGCCCATCTCTTCCCCCCCCTAAAGATTGACCAAAAATTAACTAAAATAGAAAATAATTCTGAGATTTGACACCCTCATAATATATGAATCTTTCAGCAAGGTCAACAGAGGCAAAACGGGTGTTTTGCGGGATGCCTGGTGTTTTTAAGAATTGTTCCACTTCTGTAACAAAACGTTCAAAATTTCTCCGCACTTGTCATCCGCTATTTTTCTCTTTAAAGAGTCTTTCATATGTTCAAACGGAACGGCAGGTATGTATATGACATCAGACCCTATTTCAGAATCCTTCCATTTTTCGTCTGCCGTCAGGAACAAGGCGTGCCGAAAGTTGGTCATCACCTCTTCTTTGAGTTTTTGAAGCAGAGCGATTTGTGATTGGTCTATATCAACATATGTATAAGAGGGGAATAAATATACCCGTCCCTTCAATTGGCGCTCAAGCTCTTCAGAAAGCAATTGGGTGCTTTCCCCCTGTTCAACGGCCTCTTTTAAGCCTCCTGAAGATGTTATGGAAATTAACGGAATGACAGCGGTATCAATGTAATCCGCAGATTGTAAATAGGCATCGGCATCAGCGGCCCTCCATCTCATGTCTCGTTCCTCCTCTTTACGCAACAAGCCTTGCATATTCTGCAAGGCTGTCATTTATGTGAGCTGATTCAATTGGCGGGAAAGCTTTTCAAATGTTTCTTTGTCGTGGCGGTCCAGCGCCTCGTCGATATCTTTAAGCAGCTTTTCCCGCTGGAAAGTGGAAATGGCGTGTTCTAATATTTTTTCGGCCATCCCCTGATCCTGTTTATTTTCAAACAGGTCTTTCGGCAGATGCGGATTTGATTCAAGAACAGCGGCATATTCCGGTGAGCTGTAGGCCGAACGGAAATTCAGCTGGATAAATAAATCCTGCTGTTTATTTAACCGGATGTCGTGAAAAGATTTTTCCGCGTCCGTAGTCATGACATTTTCTTTGTAAAACCTAAACGGCACCTCATCAACGCAATGAGTAGACATGATAATGCCTCGCGGGCAAAATTCAGCTTGTTCTACAAAATGGACTTTTTCCATTAATGAATCATGACTCATTAAATAATTTAAAATCCAGACGCACTCCCGGCGTTTAAGCTGATAATGATTTAAAAACCAACGGATAAAATCCTTTTTTTCATTGACAGAAACAGGGGTCTGCATGTAATTCCCTCCTCTATCGATCGTATAATCTGACATCACTTATACATTCAGCAAGCATGGTTCAAAATCCTGCTTATCTTAAAAATTCATCCTCTATCCGTAAGATTGTTTCTTCAAGCTCTTCGTTTGTTCCATCCATTGAAAGCACTTGTTTTAAAAGCGGCAGCGCTTCTTTCTGGAGACCCTCTTCCAATAAGAAGTGAGCGTATTCATATAAGAAATCCCGATCATCCTGATAATGGAGATACGCAGCTTCGAAGCTTTTTTTCGCTTCAGCGTATTGCTCAAGGCCTGTATAAGCACCCGCCAAATACCAATTGTATTTCGGATCTTCTTCTCCGTAGCCGCGGACTTCCTGAATCAGATCAATAATCTCTTCAAAGCTTTCTTCTTTATGATAGACGGCTAAAAGCGTATGGAGCGCTTCCACGTAACCCGGATCGAGCGCCAGCGCTTCCTGAAGAAGCTTTTTGCCTTCTTCTGCGTTGCCGAGCTTTAACGCCATTTTCGCCGCATAGAGAAAAAGCTCTTTATTGTATTCATCGTAAGTAATACCTTCTTTAGCGGTTTTTAATGCATCTTCATACATGCCTTCTGCCTCGTAGCTTTTTGCAAGCGGCATATAAAGCGATGAATAGGAAGGATCAAGCCCTTTTAAATCAGACAGCTGCTTGATGGCTGTTTTGACCATTCCCGCCTGATAGGCTGTGAACCCGTACCCGAAAATCGTATTCGGTTCTGTATGTTCTGCCGCCGCTTTTTCATACCATGAAATCGCTTCCTCAAATTCACCCGCCGCGCTCAATGACTCAGCCAGCCTCTGATGAACATTTACGCCGCCGATTTCGTGCCGTTCTTTTGCCGTCTCTTCATAGTAAGGAACGGCTTTTGCGTATGATCCCTGAGTAAAGTATAATTCCCCCAGAGCGAAATCAATAACAGGTTCATCTTGTAACATCGCTTTCGCCTGTAACAGCTTTTGCTCACTTACTTCAAATAAGCCCTGCATCTGATACAGATCAGCCATTAAAAGAAGGCTTTCCGCGTAAGACGGGTCTTCCGGAGAAATTGTCTCCAGCACCTCAAGAGCTTTTTCTTCTTCATCAATATCTATTAACAATTCGGCGTAAAAATTCGTCAGCTCAGACTCATCCGGATAAAGGTCATGCAGATCACTGATCAGCGCTAACGCTTTTTCGGCGTTTCCCCATTCATAGTAGAGCTGGGCTGCAATGGCTTTGTCTTCGTCATGAAGCTGCGTTTCAGCTTTTGAAAGCGCTTCGAGTCCCTTTTCGGTTTCACCTGCTTCAACTAATTTTATGGCTTCTTGGATCAATGTATTCAAATCAGACCGGTCCTTTCTTTTCCTATACCTCATCAACCAATGAAAAGGGTTTTTATTCGGGTTATTCTTATCATAATTCAGACAGGGCCTGCCCGCAAATAAGATGCTTTACCCGGCATTATAGTTTATCAGAAAATGATTAAGAGGAAAACGGCAAAAAAGGGGACGGCATCTTTATACGCAAACAGCGCAATTTGTTCCGGCTGTCTCTGTAACGAAAACGCATTCCCCCTTTCTGTTATTTTCTGTTTAAGACAAGCTATGTCAAAGCCCAAAGTTTTATGACACATGAAGAAAAAAGCCCGAAGAATCGTCTTCAGGCTTTTTTGGCTAATTGATCTAAATGCTCAAAAAATGTCGGATATGAGACATGGATTGCCTCAGTATCACAGATGTCAATCGGCTCTTCTGTCAGGCATGAAGCGACACCGAGCATCATGCCGATGCGGTGGTCACCGTGGCTTGACACATCGGCTCCGCCCGCAAGCGTTTTTTTGCCGTGTATTTTCATGCCGTCTTCAGTCGGTTCAATGTCTGCGCCGATTTTCCGGAGCTCTGATACGACGGTGTCGATCCGGTTCGTTTCCTTCACCTTCAGCTCCGCAGCGTCTTTAATGACAGTTGTGCCTTCAGCCTGCGTTGCCAAAAGGGCGATAATCGGGATCTCGTCAATTAAACGGGGAATGATTTCTCCGCCGATTTCTGCCGCTTTCAGAGCTGAGGTTTCAATAACCAGGTCTCCGTAAGGCTCTGCGCTGTCCGCTTCTGAAGGAATCACTTCAAGTGAAGCTCCCATTTGCTTTAAGACATCAATCATTCCCGTGCGTGTCGGGTTCAGGCCGACGTTTTTCAGCACAATCCGGCTTCCGGGAACGACAGCGCCTGCCGCGAGGAAAAAGGCCGCTGAAGAAATATCGCCGGGCACGAAAATATCAGCCCCCTGAAGCTTCTGACCGCCCGTTACGGAAGCGCTCGTCTCCGTTTCCGCAAGCTCGGCGCCAAAAGCGTTCAGCATCCGTTCCGTATGGTCTCTTGATTTATGAGGCTCAGTGACGGTCGTCGTCCCTTCAGCCTGCAATCCGGCAAGCAGCACGGCGGATTTGATCTGCGCGCTTGCAACAGGGGAGACGTAATCAATGCCTTTCAATTGTCCGCCTCTTACGGATAAAGGCGTAAATCCTCCGTCCGCTCTTCCGTCAATCGCGGCTCCCATCTGTTTTAAAGGCTCCGTCACCCTCTTCATCGGGCGCTTTGCAATACTTTCGTCGCCCGCTACCGTACTGTGAAATGGGCGTCCGGCTAAAATGCCGAGCATCAGGCGGATAGTCGTGCCGGAATTTCCGACATCAAGAAGGCTGTCAGGCTCACAAAGTGCGTCAATGCCCTTCCCGTATATCGTTACATCACTTCCGTTTTGTTCAATGGAGACACCCATTTTTCTGAAGCAGGCAATGGTGCTCAGACAATCGGCTCCGGGCAAAAAGTTTTTTACCGTTGTGGTTCCTTCCGCAAGCGCTCCGAACATAACAGAACGGTGGGAGATGGATTTATCCCCCGGAATATGAATTTCACCGTTTAAAGACGTCACTTTTTCTCTTTTCAATGTTTTCCACCTCAGTCAGCGTAAAATGTGTCATATTTGGCGCGGGATTGAATGCAGGTTTCCGCACGCTTCCGGTCATCATCAGTCTGGAAACTGATTCTGAGAATTCCGTTAATATCTTCTCTTGTTTCGATAATGCGGATGTTGGTGATACTGATTTTTTCTTCTGCCAATATCGCCGTAATTTCCGAAATGACCCCCGGATGATCGGGAACATCGACATAAAGGTCATAAAAGGACGGGATCGCTCCTTTTTGACGGAGCGGCAGACCGTCGCGATAATCTTTCGCTTTTTTAAAATATCCGAACAGGCTGTCCGCATCTTCATTTTCTACATAAGATTCGATCGTGTCAATCTCCCGTTTCCATTCTTTGAAGCGGTCAAGCAGTTTATCTTTGTTATGAAGAAGTATGTCCCTCCACATCGCCGGGCTGCTTGAGGCGATCCTGGTGATGTCCCGAAAACCGCCGGCTGCGAAACGTTTCAAAAACGGATAATCTTCTTCAGCATGATGAGCCTGATGTACGAGGCTTGCAGCAACGATATGAGGGAAATGGCTGATGACGCTCGTTACGCCGTCATGCTCCTCGGGGGTCATCTCCACAAAGTGGGCGTTTGCCGCTTTCAAGAGTTCCTTCAGATGCGTTACTGACTCTTTAGAAGTTGATTTTCCGGGTGTTAAAATATAAAACGCATTTTCGAATAAAAATTCTTTCGCGGCAGCGGCCCCGGATTTATGAGATCCCGCCATCGGATGGCCGCCGACAAATTGATAGTGAGCCGGAAGCACTTTGTCGGCGTAGCTGACGACTTTCTGTTTCGTGCTGCCCACATCCGTAATCAGGAGTTCATGGGTGATGTCTGATGCGGCCAGCACATCGAGCATTTTCAGCGTTTGGGCGACAGGCGTGGCGATAATGACAACAGACGCTTGCTGCGCCCCTTCCGTAAATGAGCCGGCCCGCTCGTCAATAATTCCGAGCTTCAGCGCGGCAGTGAGCTGTTCTTCCGAAATATCCACACCGATAATCCGTTTATGCGGATGCTCCTTTTTGATGGCCAATGCGATCGATCCGCCGATCAGCCCGATCCCCGCAAGCAATATAGTATCCTTCATTTCACTCATTTCCTTTTTCAACTATTTTAATAGAGCAAAGAGGTGATGCCTGATCACCTCTTATAATATTTCAGCTAAAATTGTGAGAATTTCCTCATTCTGCTCTTTCGTACCGACCGTAATCCTTAACGCTGTCGGAAATCCGAGCGCCTGTCCTGAGCGGACGATATATCCTTTTTCCAACAGGGCTTGGAACAGTTCATCCGCCGGGCGGTTAAAATCAATGAGCACAAAGTTGGTTTGTGAAGGATAACAAGTTAATCCGTGAGTTTCTGCAAAATCATAATACTGCTTAAGGCCTGCTTTATTTTTCTCGACGCATTCCTGAATAAATGTCTGGTCATCAAGCGCTGCCAGTGCCGAAGCCTGACCGATTCTGCTCGTATTGAACGGCTCTCTCGCCGGTTCAATCTGGCGGATCAGTGCTTCGTCCGCAATGCCGTATCCGACGCGCAGCGCGGCAAGTCCGTACGCTTTAGAGAAGGTGCGGAGGATCATAACATTCGGATATTGCTTTAAAAGCGGAATGCTTTCTGGGTAATCTTCCGCCGTAACATACTCGTAGTACGCTTCATCAAGTACAACGAGTATATGCTCGGGAACTCTGTTTAAAAAGGCAATTAGCTCTTGCTCAGAAGTATATGTCCCCGTCGGATTATTGGGGTTGCATACCCATATGATTTTCGTCTCGCCGTCAATTGCTTCCAGCATCCGGTCCAAATCATGAGCGCCGTCACTGCGGAGCGGAACCTCGCGCACCTCAGCGCCTTCAATCACCGCATTGTGTCTGTATTGCGGGAAAGTCGGGGCGGCGGTAATCGTGTTTGCCTGATCATTTAATAAAGAACGGCAGATAATCTGCACAAGCTCATCAGAGCCGTTGCCAAAAATGATCGAAGATTCACTGACCTGCAGATGCTCACTGAGCCGTGTTCTCAAAGCGGCACTGTAACCGTCGGGATACAGCGCAAGCTGCTCAATCTCCTGATGCAGCGCATCTTTAGCGGCCTGTGAACAGCCGAACGGATTTTCGTTAGAAGCGAGTTTTACTACTTTCTCAAGCCCGTATTCCATTTTCACTTCTTCTATTGGTTTGCCCGGCTGATACGGTTTCAGCTGCCGCAGCTGTTCTTTAATCTGCAAATCCAGTCACCTCATTTTACACTGTACAGTCGTCCGAACGTCTTTGCGTATTCTTCAAATTCAAGAAGCGCATCAGCTCTTGTTCCGGGATTCACAAGCTTTGTTTTAAGCTCTTCAACTTTTTTGACAAGCGCGCTGCCGACAACGACACCGTCAGATATTTCATTCATCCCGTCAACCTGTTTGCGGTTTGAAATGCCAAAACCGACAGCCACCGGAACAGAGCTGAATTCTTTCACCTTACGTATGAAAGAGTATACAGACGGGTCGAATTCGCTGCGTACGCCCGTCACTCCTAAAGAGGATACACAATACACAAAGCCGCAGGCCTGTTCAGTAATTATTTTCAACCGGTCTTCACTTGTCGGCGCAACCAGAGAGATATAAGCGATGTTCTCCTTTTTGCATGTCATTTGTAAAAGGGCGCTTTCCTCTAATGGAAGGTCGGGTACAAGCAGACCGTCTATGTCGTTTTCCCGCAGTAAAGCGAAAAAGTATTCTTTTTCTAATTGTAACACAGGATTATAATACGTAAAGAGGATAATTGGAATATGAACGCCGTTTTTTTTCATTTTGCCGCCAAGTTCAATTGCTTTTACGATATTCATTCCGTTTTCCAGAGCCCGTTTTGAAGCCCGTTGTATGACGGGTCCGTCCGCAAGCGGATCTGTGTAAGGAACGCCGATTTCAAGGGCAGAAGCGCCTGCATTCTGCAATGATATTGCCAGCTCAACAGAAATGTCAGGAAGCGGATCGCCAGCCGTAATAAAAGGGATAAATAATTTTTCAGAATCTCGCAGATTAAACATGTGTCTCCACCCCGTTTTCCAAAACATTCATCAGCGTATGAACGTCTTTATCTCCTCTTCCCGATAAACTGACGAGAATGATTTTGTCTTTATCCATGTCTTTTGCCATTTCAAACGCTTTTGCCAGGGCGTGGGCAGATTCAATAGCCGGAAGAATACCTTCTGTTTCAGAAAGCAGACGCAACGCGGCAATCGCTTCATCGTCTGTCACGCTTTCGTACGTTACACGGCCGCTTTTATGCAGATAGGCGTGCTCAGGGCCGATCCCCGGGTAATCAAGGCCGGCTGAAATGGAATACGGTTCGATAATCTGCCCGTATTCATCTTGTATTAAATAGGTCATTGAACCGTGAATCACCCCGAGCGTCCCTTTTGCGATCGTTGCCGCATGCAGCGGCGTATCAATTCCTTTTCCCGCCGCC
Source organism: Bacillus sp. L75 (assembly GCF_003676355.1). NCBI lineage: Bacteria > Bacillati > Bacillota > Bacilli > Caryophanales > Bacillaceae > Bacillus > Bacillus sp. L75. The sequence continues at coordinate 126,504 of NZ_ML064906.1, read as the reverse complement.
TCGGCGCCGATCAGCTCAATATCTTCGTCTAAAAAGGCCTGAAATATGCCCATCGCATTGCTTCCGCCGCCGACACATGCAACAACCTTGTCCGGGAGCGTTCCTTCAACCCGGCGGAGCTGTTCTTTCGCTTCCTCGCCGATGATTTTCTGAAATTCGCGAACGATATACGGATACGGGTGCGGCCCCACTACAGAACCGATAAGGTAGAAATGATCTTCACAATGCTGGACCCAGTACCTGATCGCCTCATTCGTCGCATCTTTCAGCGTGCCGTTGCCGCTTGTGACCGGCACCACTTCCGCGCCGAGCAGTTTCATCCGGAATACGTTCAGCGACTGGCGTGCAACGTCTTCTTCACCCATAAAAACTGTACACGTAAAACCGAATTTTGCGGCGGCTGTCGCGGCAGCCACACCGTGCTGTCCCGCACCGGTTTCGGCGATGATTTTCGTTTTGCCCATCTTTTTGGCAAGCAGAATCTGGCCTAACGCGTTGTTAATTTTATGAGAGCCGGTATGGTTTAAATCTTCTCTTTTCAGATAGATTTTCGCCCCTCCCAAATACTCTGACACCCTGTCTGCGAACGTTAATGCGGTCGGTCTTCCGGAGTAATCAAACAATAGTTTTTTATATTCGGCATGAAAAACGGGATCATTCTTTAATTCTTTGAAAGCCGTTTCGATTTCCTCAAGGGGCCGCATCAATGTTTCAGGGACAAATTTGCCGCCGAATTCGCCGTATCTTCCGATTTCATTTGGATATGGATACATAGTGGTTCATCCTTTCTTCTAAAAGCCGGATCAGTGTTTGATCCTTTTGTCCGTTTTTTTCAATTCCGCTGGCAAGATCTATACCGCACGGACGCGATCTCAGTAAGCCGGTAATCGTTTCAGGATTAACGCCGCCCGCGATAAAACAGCGCTTGTTTGCATTTTGAGCCTGCTTTCGGTACAAGGGGACACGAGCCCATGAAAACGCGATTCCCGTGCCGCCTCTCATTCCTTTTACTGAAGAATCAATGACATATCCGTCGACAGCAGGTGCAAATTGAGCCATCTGACGAAGCGTCCCTTCCCCGTGATGGAGCGCTTTCCATATCTCCGAGCGCACAAGCGGACGGAGACGGAGGGCATCCTCAGGCGATTCATCACCGTGAAGCTGGATGGCGTCAAGTGCCAGATCAGAGGCGATTTGCGCGATGTTTTCTATCGTTTCATTTACAAATACTCCGGCATGTTTCTTGTCTGTCCGGACCTGCTCTTTCCATTTCCGGACCTCATCCGGCGTTACTCTCCGTTTGCTTGCGGCAAAAATAAATCCCAGATAATCCGCTCCTGAAGCTGCCGCAAGTTCGTAATCACGCTTCGATCGTATCCCGCAGTACTTTACCTCAGGCTTTTTCATATCATCACTCCCCGAACAGTCCGCGGATCGCCTTTTGCTGCGAATCCTCTCTCATTAAGGATTCTCCGACCAATACAGCCTGCGCCCCGTGCTTGTTGACGAATTGCAGGTCAGCCAAAGAACCGATGCCGCTTTCGCTGACCAGCAGGCAGCCGTCCGGCACAAGCTGCGCTATTTTTTCCGTTTGCGAAACAGAAGTACGGAACGTTTTTAAGTCCCGGTTGTTTATGCCGAGAATGTCCGGCTGAAACACTTGTAAAATCCGTTCAAGCACAGTTTCATCATGGACTTCAACGAGAACGTCCATGCCCTTCTCGCTGGCTTCCAGATAAAGCTCATGAAGCTCTGAAGGTTCCAGCGCTTCCCCGATCAGCAAAATGGCATCGGCGCCGATCCTGAACGATTCCTCCACCTGAAGGGAATCAATAATAAAATCTTTTCTCAGCACGGGAAGAGACACGGTTTGTTTAACATCTGTCAGAAATTGATTTCTCCCCTGAAAAAAACGGGTATCCGTGAGAACTGAAAGGGCGTCGGCTTTAGCCGCTTCATAATCCGCCGCAATCGTTTCCGGAACAAAATGCTCTTTAATCAATCCTTTAGACGGCGAAGCTTTTTTCACTTCGGCAATCAGCCCGATAAAACGGTTCGGGTCCAGGAGCGCTTTTTTAAAGGATCTCCGTTCAATTTGACAGGTTTCCGGCAGCACGATGGATTTGATTTCTTCTTTTTTCTGCTGAATGATTTGATCAAGCATACATTTCTTCCTCTTTCTGTTTCAGACGTTCGAGCTGCCTTTTGGCATCTCCGTTTTGAATCGCTTCTAAGGCGGTTTTCGTTCCTTCTTTCAGATCGTTTGCAAGACCTGCCGTATAAATGGCCGCGCCCGCATTTAAGGCGGTAATATGCAGAGCGGATGACGGAGCTTTATTTGCAAAAATATTCTGAATGAGGAGCGCGCTTTCTTCCGATGAACTCACTTGAATATCCTTTAGTGAACCTTCTGTAAAACCGAATTGTTCAGGTGAAACGGAATATTCCAGACGTTCACCGTTTTTCAGTTCAATGATATCGGTCGGTGCTGAGAGGGACAATTCATCTAATCCGTCACGGGCCGACACAAGCATGACGTGTCTGACATCAAATTGTTCCAGAGCGCTTGCCATCAAGCGCGCTTTATCAAATGAATAGACGCCGATCACCTGCCGCTTCACCTGCAGCGGGTTGCTGAGCGGGCCCAGCAGATTAAATACGGTTCGGAAGCCAAGCTCTTTTCTTGCGGCGGCGACGTGCTTCATTGACGAATGAAACAGCGGCGCAAACAAAAACCCCATTTGTTTCATTTCAATGCTGCGTTTAACGCTTTCTGGAGTGGCTTGAATGGGAACCCCCAGTTTTTCCAGCACATCCGCGCTGCCGCTTTTAGACGAAACGGAGCGATTTCCGTGCTTGGCAACTTTAGCTCCGGCAGCAGAAGCTGTAATCGCCGCTGCCGTGGATATGTTAAACGTAGAAATCCCGTCTCCGCCTGTTCCGCACGTATCAACGACATCCGCCAAGCCACCTGATGTCTGTGCCCGCGCCCGCATCACTTTTACAAATCCGGCAAGCTCCTCCGCCGTTTCACCTCGGTGGGCTAATACCGATAAAATCCCGCCGATCTCAGACTGCGACATGTCCCCGTTCATCATCATCTCCATCAGCTTTTCGGCTTCTCCAGTTTTCAGCGTACGGCCATTAACGCACGATTGCAGAAATTTGTTCATCCGTCTTCTCCTCCCCGCCAGAAAAGATGTCTTCTGCGATTTGAATCGTTTTTAAAAGCGCCCCCGCTTTGTTACAGCTTTCTTCATATTCGGCTTCCGGGACGGAATCGGCGACTATTCCCGCGCCCGCCTGCACCGACGCCGTACCGTTTTTGACACTCATGGTGCGGATGGTAATACACGAATCAATCGACCCGTCAAATCCGATATAAGCGATACATCCGCCGTAGGTTTCTCTGGAAGTCGGTTCTAATTCATTTAAAAGCTGCATCGCGCGGATTTTCGGAGCGCCCGTGAGTGTTCCTGCCGGGAATGCGGACATCAGCGCGTCAACGGGATGGACGCCCTGTTTTAAACGGCCGGTTACAACAGAGATGATGTGCATCACATGTGAAAAAGAAACGACCTTTGTGAATTCCGGAACGGCTACGGAACCGTACTCCGCAACTCTGCCGATGTCATTGCGCGCAAGATCGACGAGCATGTAATGTTCAGCTTTTTCTTTTTCGTCATTCATCAGCTCTTTTTTCAGGCGTTCATCCTCTTCTTTTCCGGCGCCCCTTCTTCTCGTTCCGGCAATCGGATGAATTTCCAGGTGCCTGTCATGCACGCGGATCAGACGTTCAGGCGAACTCCCGACAATGTCTCTGTCAGGCAGTTTGATATAGTACATATAAGGTGAAGGATTGACGATGCGGAGCACCCTGTACAGCTCAAATGAATGTTTGGATACCGGAATGTCAAACTTTTGCGAAAGCACCCCTTGAAAAATGTCTCCCGCTTTTATATATTCTTTCAGTTTATTGACGCCGGCCATAAACTCTTCTTTCGTATAATTGGATGTCACAGCGGCAAAACTTGGCGTGTCAAACGTTTCTTTAGAAAAAAACGGCTCTTTCATATCTTTCGATTCTGTCAAAATACCGATAAGCTTACGAAGCTCCGCGCAATTTTCTTTAAAAACGGCCCGCTTTTCTTCCTCCGTCTCCCGGCCGTTAAGCGCCGCATATTGAATGAAATGCACTTGTTTCGTTTCGTGGTCGTACGCGATGATTTTCCGGCAGACAAACAGCATACATTTTTCGAAATCTGTTACTTTCGCGTGGCTTGGCACGGAAGGCTCAATCAAAGGAATCATGTCATAGCTCAGATAACCGACCGCCCCTCCCGAAAATGGGATATCAAGCTCGGGTGTTTTAATGCGGAAGCTCTCATTCATCCAGTCAAGCACGGCTTTTAATTCTCCGGCTTCAAACAGCGTATGCCCATTTGGATCAGCGGCAGTGAATGTGTTATGACTCTCTTTAATCGTGATAAAAGGATCAAGGCCGATAAAAGAGTATCTCGACCAGCTTGACGACTCATCCTTGCTTTCTAAAAGATACGTAATGTTTCTGTCCAGTTTTTCAACCATCTGAATGGGTGTGATCGTGTCGACCGTAAAAGTCTCTGCGATTGGAATGGTGCGGTGTGTCAGACTGTCCTTTAAAAATAAAGAAACATCCGATTGTAAATTCATGATTCTCCTCCTTACGGTAAGGAGAATGAGATGAAGAGTGAGAGGAGTCTTGCGTATAAGAAATAAACCCAAAAGAAAGGCTTCTTTTGGGCAGAATAAAAACGTGTTTATCTCAGCTCAGCTAAACTCATTCTCTGCTACCCTATTCTAAACTCAACTGTTCAATGTCTTACTTACCAGCTCTATACACACTCTTGTGTATTTCTAAGCTTTGTTTATCGTATTACATGTCAGTATTTTTTGTCAATGATAAATCCGGCCTTAACACAACGGCTTTTTCTAAATAGACATGCTTGATTTCATCCTGAGGCGTATCCGTCTGAACCGTCATCAGGACACGGATACACTTTTGCAGAGCGCCGGTGACATCCATTTCCTGCATGCACGTCACCGGGACGTACTGCCACCCGGAAAGGCGGCGGACCGCTTTTGCCGGAAATACGGAATGGATATCAGGCGTGGCGGATAATAGGATCTGTACAACGTCTTCCGGCTTGCATCCATTTTGTTCAATGATTTTTTCAAGCAGCTGCTGTGTTTTTTCTAAAATTTCTTGTTCGGTGTCTTGTTCCACCGTTGTTGCTCCGCGAATGCCGCGTATCATCATGCTGTTTCCTCCATTCGCCATTTGTTCAGCAAATTTTCGAGCTCATCTTTTGAAAGCATGCAGTCCCGCGCTTCGCCTAATTCCTTTAACACGATGAACTGTGTCATGCCTCCGCGCGTTTTTTTATCATTCATCATCCGGGCGGAGAGAACCGGCGTTTCAATATCTTGTCTGATGCTTCCCGGGTAGCCGAGCCCAATCAGCCATTGTGTGAGTTCTTTCCTGTTCATCTTGCAACCCGCAACCTGTTCACTCACGTAAAGGGCAAACTGCATGCCGAGGGCGACCGCATCTCCATGTGTAATCCGTCCGTAGCCGTATTCCGCCTCAACGGCATGGCCGAGCGTATGGCCGAAATTCAGAAAAGCTCTTATCCCCTCTTCCTTTTCGTCCTCACGCACGACGGCCGATTTGATTGAAATTCCTTTATAAATCATTTCATTCAGCTCAGCGCTTGTCAGTCCTTGCAACGTGTCAAACGTGAGAAGTTTTTCTAAAAAAGCATAATCGGCGATAAACGCGTGTTTGATGACTTCAGCCATGCCCGATCTCAGCTCTTGTTCCGGCAGGGTTTTCAGAAGCTCCGTATCGTAAATCACCGCTTTCGGCTGATAAAACGCACCGATTAAGTTCTTTCCGAGTTTATGGTTGACGGCCACCTTGCCGCCGACCGCGCTGTCATGGGCAAGCAGTGTTGTCGGCATTTGAATGAAATCAATTCCGCGCATAAAAGTTGCTGCGCAAAAGCCGGCCAAATCACCCGTCACGCCGCCTCCGAAGGCGATCATACATGAGGAGCGGTCCATATGGAAAGCGATCGCTTTCGTTTGAATCCGTTCATACTCTTTTAGAGATTTCGCTTCTTCTCCGCTTGGAACGATCACTTTTTTCACGGGCCATGTTTCGTTTAAAAGCCGGAACATCTCATCACCGTAAAGCCGGTCAACTTCAGCATCGATGATGAGAAGGATCTTTGTCAGCGGCCTGTTCAGTGAAGACAAAAGGGCAGCGGCCTGTTTCCTTATACCTTCACCGATATACACGGGATATGCGGAGGAAGCTGTCCGAACCTCAAGCTCTTTCATCAGAATTCCCTCGATAATTTTTTCATGTTTTCAACATTTTCTTTAATTCGGTCGATCTGGTCAAGCCCGAATTGTTCTACGACGGCATTTGCGATTTCCCAGGCCACTGCTGCTTCAGCCACTACACTTGCTGCCGGAACCGCGCAGCTGTCTGAACGTTCAATGCTCGCTGTAAACGGTTCTTTCGTTTCAATGTCGACGCTTTTCAGCGGCTTGTACAAAGTAGGGATCGGTTTCATAACGCCGCGGACGACAATCGGCATTCCCGTCGTCATACCGCCTTCTAATCCTCCGAGCCTGTTTGTGGCGCGTGTATAGCCTTTCTCTTCATCCCATACGATTTCATCATGAACTTCACTGCCGTTTTTGCCGGCCGCTTCAAAACCGATGCCGAACTCTACGCCTTTAAACGCGTTAATCGACAGAACGGCAGCAGCGAGCTTGCTGTCCAGCTTACGGTCATAGTGGACATAGCTTCCGACACCGACCGGCATACCTTCGACGATCACTTCAACGATTCCGCCGATCGAGTCGCCGTTTGCCTTCGCTTCATCAATGGCTGCCATCATTTGACGGCCTGCTTCTTCATCGTAGCATCTGACCGGTGATTCTTCCGTTACCCGTTTGAGATCCTCAATGGATGTGTAATCGGTTTTCTCTGCTTTTACACTGCCGATTTGCAGGACATGTCCGGCGACTTTAATGCCAAGCTCAGCTAAAATCTTTTTAGCGACGGCTCCGGCAGCCACGCGAACCGTTGTCTCACGCGCGGAAGATCGTTCTAACACATTTCTCATATCACGGTGATTATACTTAATAGCACCGTTCAAATCTGCGTGTCCCGGTCTCGGTCTTGAAATCTGGCGTTTCATTTCACTTTCTTCTTCTTCTGTAATCGGTGCGGCGCCCATAATTTTTGTCCAGTGGGTCCAGTCTTTATTTTCTACAACGAGCGCGATCGGTGAACCGAGTGTCCGGGCATGCCGCACGCCGCTTGTGATCTTCGCTCTGTCCGTTTCAATCTGCATGCGGCGTCCGCGGCCGTGCCCTTTTTGACGTCTGGCAAGCTCAAAATTAATGTCTTCTTCAGTTATATAAAGCCCCGCAGGCACACCTTCTATAATTGTCGTCAGCTGCGGACCGTGTGATTCTCCGGCTGTTAAGTATCTCATTTCTTTCTTCTCCCTTCATCGCATTAACGCTTTTAAGTAAAACTATACCACAAGTTTTCATTAAATGTCTTCTATCTTTTTTGATAAAAAAATGTATCAGTGCTCTCAAGGCCGAATTTTTCCGGGCTGAAAATTTGTTCTGTACTGCCGACAAACAGAATTCCGTTCTTTTTCAGACTGCCCGCCATTTTCACATACAGCTCTTCTTTTGCTTTTTCAGTAAAATAAATAAAGACGTTGCGGCAGACGATCAGATCAAAATCCTGTTCATAGCTGTCGGCAAGCAGGTTGTGCCGCTTAAACCGGATGTTTTTCTGAATCTCTTGTTTTACTTGATAACTGTTGTCAGCCTGCTTAGTGAAATAACGGCTTTTCACGGAAGCCGGCACCTCTTGCAGCGAGCGTTCCTGATAGATGCCCCGCTTGGCTTTGCTTAGCGCCTTTTCATCAATATCTGTCGCCAATATATCAAATCCGGCCAGTCCCGTCTGCTGATTGAGAATCATCGCCAAAGTATAGGGCTCCTCTCCCGTTGAACAGGCCGCACTCCATATTTTTAACGGTTTGTTATGCTTTATTAATGGGAGAATTGAGGTTTCAAGAACTTCCCACCGTTTATAATTTCGGTAAAATTCAGAAACATTGATCGTCATTCTGTCCAATGTTTCGTTTAATAAAAGCTTGTCCTTTTCCAAAGCGGCGGCAAATTCCTGAAAATCTCTGAACCCCTTCTTTTCATAAAGGGACGTCAGCCGCCTTTTCATCTGTGCTTCTTTGTATAAAGATAAATCAACGCCGGTTATTTGTTTCCACTTGGTGATAAAAATGTCGTAAGGCTCCATTGCTTCTCTCCCAATCTCGCTGTCTTTTGTCCTAGTATAGCCTGTTTTCTGTCGAAATTGTACGATTTCAATAAAAAAATCAGCCCGCGGGCTGATTTGTGAGAAACGAAAAGACAGGGCAGCGCAGCCTCTGTCTTTCATAAATGATGTAAACCTTTTCATAATGCGAGAAAAAGAAAGGCTGACGGCTTAGTACACCCAGTCGGCCATTAATTTTTGATACGGTACAAGCTCTTCCTGTTTAAAGAAAATGTGAATTTCCCGCTCAGCGCTTTCTAAGGAGTCTGAACCGTGAATGATATTTTTGCCGACAAACATGCCGTAGTCACCGCGGATTGTGCCCGGCAGTGCATCTTTCGGGTTCGTTTTTCCGATCAGCTGTCTTGTGATCTCTACTACATTTTCCCCTTCCCATACCATTGCAAATACGGGTCCTGATGTAATGAATTCCACAAGCTCGCCGAAAAACGGCTTCCCTTTATGTTCAGCATAATGGGTTTCAGCCATCTGTTCTGAAACTTGCATTAGCTTGGCTCCTGCCAATTGTAAGCCCTTACGCTCAAATCTGGATAAAATCTCTCCGATCAGCTGGCGCTGTACGCCGTCCGGTTTTACCATGATAAAAGTTTTTTCCATAAGATTCTCCACCCCATCATTATGTATAGGCTTTCAAGTTGCACACCGAAATCGTAACATCTTTCTGACAATTAATCAATCCAGGGCGGAGAATGTTCACATCTTGTTCGTAAAAAGGAATTTAAAATTTCCGTTTGCCGATATATTTGGCGATGGCGGCCAATGATGAGCGCGCACGTCCTCTCGGCAGTGTATTCAGTTTTTCAAACGCTTTTTTTAAGTACCTGTCACTGACGGCCATTGATTTTTCAATCGCGTCTGTGCGTTTAATATTTTCAATAATGGGGGCGAGCTGCTCCTGTGTTGTTTCACTGTTAATTAATTTCAGCTGATTTTTCAATTCAGGCTGACGGAGCGCGTACAAAACGGGCAGAGTGACATTTCCTTGCAGCAGATCCCCTCCGACCGGTTTTCCCAGTTCCTCTTCCGTTGAGGTGAAATCAAGAATGTCGTCAATAATCTGATAGGACATGCCCACGTAATAACCGAACCAATATAATGCTTTGTGAATCTTCTCATCAGCTCCCGAAGCGATGGCGCCGAGCTGGCAGCTGACGGCAATGAGAAGAGCCGTTTTCCGTTTAATGCGGCGCAAATAGGTTCTGAGGTTTTGCTCCATATTGTATTTATCTCTGATCTGTTCAATTTCTCCGAGGCATACTTCTACGATGGTTTTGGACAGGATCCGGTGGGCTTTCGGCTCATCCAATCTCGTCATCATCTCAAGTGAGCCCGCAAGCATATAATCACCGGTATACATGGCGATGCGGTTGTCCCACTTGGCTTTGATGGTCGGTTTTCCCCTCCGCAGCTCGGCGTCATCAATGACGTCGTCATGCACGAGGGACGCCATATGAATCATTTCCAGCGTCACCGCAACATATTTTATTTTATTAATGTCATAGTCGCCGAACATGCCGGAAAGCAATACGAAAACAGGGCGGATCCGCTTGCCGCCCGCCTGGAGCAGGTGGAGCCCGGCTTCACTCAGCAAGGGATAGTCTGACCGCACCGTTTGCTCAAGCTCCCTTTCGATCACATCAATATCGTCATTTAAAAAAGAATAGGCCATTTTAAATTTCATATCATTCACCCAAACATCTGTATATTCATCATTTCCAACCGATATGCGTAGCAGCCACTCCGCCGGTAAACGAATGGTATTTGACATTCGTCAGGCCCGCTTCTTCAAACAGACGGGCAAGTTCTTTCATACCGGGAAATTCTCTTGCCGATTCTTGAAGCCAAGAATATTCTTTATAGCTCTTCGCAAACATTTTTCCGAAGAAAGGCATGATGTATTTAAAATAAAGAAAATATGCCTGTCTGAATCCGAACATTTCCGGCTGGGATGTTTCCAGACATACGACCTGTCCGCCCGGTTTGACGACCCGCCGCATTTCTTTCAGCACGGTCAGATAGTCGGGAACGTTCCGCAGCCCGAAGCCGATGGTGACAAAATCAAAAGAATCATCAGCGAAAGGAAGCTCCATCGCATTTCCGTGCAAAAGCTCAATTTGGCTGTAACCGCCCTCTTTCACTTTTTTCTCACCGATGCTCAGCATATTTTTGCTGAAATCCAGTCCTTTGATTTCGCCGCTTTTTCCGGCCGCTTCTGCGAGGGCAATCGTCCAGTCAGCAGTTCCGCAGCAGACATCAAGCGCTTTTGCGCCTTCTTTTACATTCATGATCTGCATCGTTTTATCGCGCCATTTTTTATGCTGCTGAAAACTGATAACAGAGTTCATTTGGTCATAATTTTTATAGATTTTTTCAAACACGCCGTGTACGCGCTGTTCTTTTGACTCCTGCATGTTGATTACCCTTCTTCCACTTTCTGATGATATGTTTTGTCCTGGCTGATCGCTTTAAGCCGGTTCAGCATTAGGTTTTGGATTGGTGAATTGAGCGGCAGCAGCGTTTCAATGCTTTGCTTTGCCTTTCGGAAGCTATCTTCCATTATGTCAGCCTTTGATTTTCCTGACTTTACAATATTGCCGATGACATCGAGAAATATAGCATTGCCGTTCATCAGCCGCTTATATACAAAAAAATCACTCGCCAGCTCTTTCCAGCGCGGAAGATTAAAGTGGTCTGACACTCTGTGAAACAGGGCCGCTTCCACAATCGCCATGCTTTCGATCAATTGATTCAAGTCATTGACAGACCGATCGTACAGACGGATTTTATGCTCATTGATTTCTTTAATTGCCGTAGCGAGCGTCCGAATCATATAGATATCCTTCATTTCAGATAAAAGCGAATAATACAGTCCGCTGAAATAGTCGCCGGCAAGCACGGTGAGCTGCCGGTTTTTATTTTCGTCTCGCTTTAACGCTCTGGCTGTTGTCACTTCATCGTGGGTATCAAGGGCGCTTTGGACAAGCATCGCAGTTACTATGTAATTTTCTCTGTCGTTGTTCTTAATGTCCGCCTCTTCAAACAAAGCGTGAAAAAGAAGAAGCTTATCCTCATCGATTTTAGGCGCAGAAATATGTTTCGCTAAATAAGGATGAGACAGCTTTTGTTTTAATTTCGTATTTAGATTCGCTAAAGTTCCGTAGATGTCTTGCAAAAATATCACCCTTGTCCCCAAATTCACATTTATTCTAATATGTATGAGATTTACTCGTCATTATTATACGCAGGTATCATTATAGCATAAAAAAAAGAAATTGGCTGTATTCTCCCGCCGTTTGCGGGCATTTGGCAAAAGCGGGAAACAGCCGGCTTATTTTTTTTCGCTCTTCATTTCTCCGTAAGCGGTCTGGATGAGGGCGTTGCCTCTCACTTTGATGGCAGAGGTATGCTCAGTAAACTGAGCGATAATCACTTCGCCTTTGTCCAGTTTTTCGGAATGGTGAAATTTCGTATCCGTTCCTCTCGTTAAACCGATGACGTTCACGCCGTCCTCGACCGCTTTAATGACGACAAAATCACTTGAATGCTTTGAATTCATATCTGCACCCTCTATCATTATTAATCCGCACGTTTAATATGTTCTAACACTTCGGAACGCGCCGCTGCGTCATCTTTAAAAATACCTCTTACAGCGGAAGTCACTGTTTTTGCACCCGGCTTTCTTACGCCCCTCATCGTCATGCACATATGCTCAGCTTCGACGACAACCATGACGCCGTGGGGATCTAAGGTCTCTACGATGCTTTCTGCAATCGTTGAAGTGATGCGCTCCTGCAGCTGCGGGCGTTTTGAGACGGCTTCCACCGCCCGCGCCAATTTACTCAGGCCTGTCACTTTGCCGCCGCGCGGAATGTAGGCAATATGCGCTTTTCCGTAAAAAGGAACAAGGTGATGTTCACACATGGAATGAAACGCGATATCTTTTACAAGAACAAGCTCCTCATGGTCTTCTCCGAAAACGGTTTTAAAGTGTTCTTTCGGGTCTTCGTTTAATCCCGAGAATACTTCCGCGTACATTTTTGCCACGCGTTTCGGCGTATCTAAAAGCCCTTCCCGGTCCGGGTCTTCTCCAATCGCCTCTAAAATCTGGCGAACCGCCTGTTCAATCTGTTCTTTATTAACTTCTTTCATTGTCTGTGTCCTCCACCATTGAATACATTTAATTTCGATTCTAGCACATTTGCCGCGCCAAAAGCAAAACGAAAGTCCTGCCCGGTGACCGAGGCTGCTTAAATATGAAAAGCCCCTTTATCAAGGGGCTTTTCTGTGAAGAAACAAAGTGTATGTATCAGATGCATACACGATCTATATTCACAATTATTTTCCTGCAACAGCGTCTTTAAGAGCTTTACCTGGTTTGAAAGCAGGTACCTTGCTTGCAGGGATTTCGATTTCTTCACCTGTTTGCGGGTTACGTCCTTTACGTGCAGAACGCTCGCGCACCTCAAAGTTACCGAAACCGATCAGTTGGATTTTATCACCGTTTTTAAGTGCATCTAAAATCGTATCAAAAACAGAATCAACTGCTTTTGTAGCGTCTTTTTTAGACAATTCGCTTGCTTCAGCAACCGCATTGATTAGTTCTGTCTTGTTCATGCCTTTCACCTCCTCCCAAAAGGGTATCAAATCAGCAGTTTATTATCATTTCTTCACAGTTCAGCCTGATTCTAAACCTGTCTGATAAAAAATCAAAGCAGGGAAGAACAGACAAGTAAACGGCTTTTCAAAAGAAAACAGACACTTTGAGGAATGTTTGTCCAACAAAGTGAAGATTTTCTGTATGTAGAGTAACACATATAAAAAGCCATATCAAGCATTTTAAAGCCTCAATCCCTTGCTCGTCAAGGTTTTCACGTGTTTCACCGAACAAATATTCCTTTTTTTGCTTTTTTCCTCCTAATCCTTGATTGATTTCCAGTATCTAAAAAGAATAAAAAAAGACCCCCCGTTTCAGGAAGAGGTCCTTCAGCTTACAAAATAATGGCGATCAGGCCGCCTGAGCCTTCGTTAATAATTCTCTCCAGCGTTTCTTTCAGTTTATATCTCGCATTTTCCGGCATGAGTGACAGTTTTGCGGAGATTCCTTCTCTTACGATAGAGCTCAATGATCTGCCGAAAATATCGGAGTTCCAGATAGAAAGCGGATCATCTTCAAAGTCCTGCATTAAGTAACGGACAAGTTCTTCACTTTGTTTTTCCGTCCCGATGATCGGCGCGAATTCACTTTCCACATCCACTTTGATCATATGAATGGACGGAGCGACCGCTTTGAGCCTTACTCCGAATCTTGATCCCTGTCTGATGATTTCCGGTTCATCAAGGCTCATATCGGCTAAGGCCGGGGCGGCAATGCCGTAGCCGGTCTGTTTCACCATTTTCAGCGCATCTGATACCTGATCATATTCTTTTTTCGCGTGGGCGAAGTCCTGCATTAATTCAAGCAGGTGGTCTTTCCCGCGGATTTCAACGCCGACCACTTCTTTTAAAATCTGGTCATATAAATGATCCGGCGCATACAAATCAATTTCTGCGACACCCTGGCCAAGTTCGATTCCGGCCAATCCGGCGCTTTCAATAAACTCAAATTCACTGAAGTGGCCGACAACCCGGTCGACATCGCGCAGGCGTTTAATATCTTTTACGGTTTCTTTCACTGATTCCTGGTAGCTCTCTCTGAGCCAGTGATTTTCTTTCAGCACCATGACCCAGCTCGGAAGGTTGACATTGACTTCCAGCACAGGGAACTCGTAAAGCGCTTCTCTGAGGACGCTTAACACATCTGTTTCCCGCATGCTTTCAACACTCATGGCGAGGACGGGAATATCATATTTCGCGCTTAATTCAGCTCTGAGCGCTTCTGTTTCCGGGTGGTACGGTTTTACCGAGTTGATGACCATAATAAACGGTTTGCCGACTTCCTTCAGCTCGTCGATGACTCTTTCTTCCGCTTCCACGTAATCGCCCCGCGCAATATCGCCGATTGAGCCGTCTGTCGTAATGACGACCCCGATTGTGGAGTGTTCCTGGATGACTTTTCTCGTACCGATTTCCGCTGCCTCATGAAAGGGAATCGGTTCTTCGTACCAAGGTGTATTGATCATTCTCGGGCCGTTTTCATCCTCATATCCCTTCGCCCCGGGAACCGTATATCCCACACAATCCACAAGACGGATGTTGACATCAAGTCCTTCCGCGACATGAACGGACATGGCTTGATTCGGGACAAATTTTGGTTCTGTGGTCATTATCGTTTTTCCTGCTGCGCTTTGCGGAAGCTCATCCTGCGCCCGCGCTCGATCGGCCTCATTGCTGATATTCGGGAGCACCACGAGCTCCATAAATTTTTTAATGAATGTAGATTTCCCTGTACGGACAGCGCCAACGACTCCTAAGTATATATCGCCCCCTGTTCGTTCAGCGATATCCTTGAAAATATCGACCTTTTCCAAGTGATCCCCTCCCGGACTTCCTATCCTTATCATTTTTCATTCACCATTCTCCAATCAAATACAGGACACTATATGTGTATGACGTTGTCCTATTTCAATATGACATCTTTAGAAAATTTTCAGGCAGTCTTTTCTATCAAAATCAAAAAAACCTTTCTCCCTATTTGTATGCGCGGGAAAAAGGTTCATTCCTGTTTCGTTTGACTTTCTAAAAAAACGGGTTCCTGTTTTTCATTTACGGTGTATGTGACTGAAAAGGCCGGGACGAAAGGAGTCTCTTTCCATAAAATATCTTGAATTTCCGCGCCCGGTTTGATTTTCTTTTTGTTTTCCTTCAGGCAGCGGGCGAGATCGACGCGATAGTCGGCATAGATTTCTCCGTCAGCGCCGATTAAAAGCGGCAGAGACGTGCCTGAAACCGGACTTTTGACTGAAGGAGAGTCTTTCATGCCGAGCTTTTTTTTATTTAAAGTGAAAAGCCCTTTTGAAACGGCGTCCTCATAGGGAGGATATGTATGCTTTTCCTGATACATTTTGACACGCAGCTTCATGTCGCGGATTGCTTCCGCCATTTGGAGATCGACCAGCTTGACGGTCGGCTTATTTTCCACATCGACAAGCACGTATTGGTACATTCCTCCGCTTTCATAAGCTGAGGCCGGCGGCTCCTCTATGTATCTGGGCGCGAGCCGCTTAAAATCTATCGGATATTTTTGATAGAGCGGTGTTTTCATATCTTTTGTCTGAATCGGCAGAAGTCCGCCGTTCGCCTTTTTAAATTCATCCACTGCCGCTTGCACCTGCTGAAGCTGATGTTTGTAAGATACTTTATTTTCAGTTTTTTCCGCTTCAGGGTACAGACAGCCGGACAGCAGAAGCACCGCCATTGCCGTTATGACGGCCATTTTTAACTTATGCATTCCGCGCCCCCTTTTTGCTTTATTCATTGACAGGCCCGCTGAAAACGACCATTAACACGATCAATCCCGAGATGACCATGCAGGCATAAGCGAGTGAAGAAACCGCTGCTTTTATCAGTTTGTTTTTCACTTTGTACCTGCTGACATAAATAGAGGCCACCGCAACAAACATTAATCCCATAGCACCAAGCGCAAACCACATTTTCATCAATGCCACACTCACGTTCGTGCCCCCCGTCCCATCATTGTAAGCGTTATATTTCATTTTAATATACAAATGTTGAAAAGATCAACAGGTTTTCCATCTATTGAAAAAACAAAAAAACTGAAGCAAAGAGGGGGACTTTGCTTCAGTCAAGTTGACTATATTCACCTGTACGTCTGAGATACACTCTCTTGGACTTCGATGCTATAGTATGCGCAGATGCATACGTCTGCATCCTCTTCTGCCTAAATCAGCAAATGTTTTAAGCGATTTCAGCCGGAGAGTTCTGCGTTTTGGACTTTCGTCACTTCAGAATATGCTGACGGCATGTTATTGTCACTTCACCCGGTTTTCGAATGTGTTGACCAAGTCTTCCATCTCATGGGTTTTCACTCTGGCCATTAAGGATTCTACGGCCGTTTCTACCTTCTGCCCGTTAAATAATACTTGGTGAAGCGCCTCTGTGATCGGCATTTTCACTTGGTATTTTTGAGACAGCTGATACGCAGCTTTCGTCGTCCGCACGCCTTCAACAACCATCCCCATCTTATCCAGGACAGCTTCCAGCTTGTATCCTTTGCCGAGCAGGTTGCCGGCGCGCCAGTTTCGGGAATGAACGCTTGTACACGTCACGATTAAATCGCCTACGCCGGTCAGGCCGGAAAAGGTGAGCGGATTTCCGCCCATCTTTGTGCCGAGTCTGGCGATTTCAGCAAGACCTCGGGTGATTAAGGCCGCTTTTGCATTATCTCCGTATCCCAATCCGTCTGTAATCCCCGCTGCAAGAGCGATGATATTCTTTAACGCTCCCCCTATTTCAACACCGATCATATCCGGATTGGTATAGACGCGGAAATGCTGGTTCATAAATAAATCCTGAACCGCTTCTGCAGCCTTGATATTTTTTGAAGATGATGTAACAGTCGTCGGGTGTCTTAATCCGACTTCCTCAGCGTGGCTCGGCCCTGAAAGCACGACGATGTCTTTTCTGTACTCCTCAGGCAGCTCCTCTTCCATTAATTCTGAAATGCGGAGAAGCGAATCCGGCTCAATTCCCTTGCTGACATGAACAAAAATCGATTGTTTCGGGATGTACGGCAGAGCCTTTTTCAGCACTTCCCGAATGGCTTTTGTCGGAACTGCCACAATGATGAAGTCAGCTCCTTTTAAAGCCTCGCTTAAATCAGCTGTACCGATGATAGAACTTGATAGCTCCACCCCCGGCAGGTAATCTTTGTTTTCATGCAGTTCGTTGATTTGATCGATCAATTCGGCACGGTGTCCCCACATCATGACTTGATGTCCGTTATCAGCCAGCACTAAAGAAAGTGCAGTGCCCCAGCTTCCCGCTCCAAGCATTGCCACTTTTTTCATCTCTGTATCACACCTTTTTATTTTCTTGCTCTTGCAAATATTTTAATTGGCGTACCTTCAAATCCGAAAGCGTCCCGGATTCGGTTTTCTAAAAAGCGTTCATAAGAAAAATGCATCAGTTCCGGATCGTTGACAAAAACAACGAAGCTCGGCGGCTTAACAGCGACTTGAGTCGCATAGTAAATTTTCAGACGGGAGCCGTTGTGCGTCGGAGTCGGATTCATGGCGACCGCATCCATGATGACATCATTTAAGACATTTGTCTGCACGCGGAGAGAGTGGTTTTCACTCGCTTTAATAATCGCAGGCATGAGTGTATGAATCCGCTTTGTCGTCAGTGCCGACATAAACAGCACCGGCGCATAATCGAGAAATTGGAAATGCTCCCGAATATTCTGTTCAAATTCTTTCATCGTGCGCTCGTCCTTATCAACGGCATCCCATTTGTTTACGATAATGACGACGGCTTTCCCGGCTTCATGGGCGTATCCGGCGATCCGCTTGTCCTGCTCAAGGATGCCTTCTTCTGCATTCAGCACAACGCCGACGACGTCTGAGCGGTCAATGGCTTTTAACGCCCGAAGCACACTGTATTTTTCTGTTGTTTCATATACTTTACCCTTTTTTCTCATTCCCGCCGTGTCAACGATTACAAATTCCTGCTGATTGTAGGTGAACGCCGTATCCACAGCGTCTCTAGTCGTTCCGGCTACGTTGCTCACGATAACCCGCTCTTCGCCGAGCATCGCATTGACAAGGGATGATTTTCCGACATTCGGGCGGCCGATCAGGCAGAATTGAACGACATCATCACTGTACTTCGTCTCCGGAATGTTTTTAAAATGCTCGGCACAAGCATCGAGCAAATCTCCCAATCCTAAACCGTGTGTGCCCGAAATCGGATACGGTTCTCCAAAGCCGAGCGCATAAAAGTCATAGATGTTCGCTCTCATTTCGGTATTATCTAATTTATTTACGGCTAATACGACCGGTTTTTTCGTCCGGTACAGTATTTTTGCCACTTCTTCATCCGCAGACGTCACACCTTCACGGCCGTTCACCATAAAGATGATCACATCAGCCTCGTCCATGGCGATTTCAGCCTGCTGGCGGATCTGTGTCAGAAACGGTTCGTCTCCGATATCAATTCCGCCCGTATCAATCAGGTTAAAATCATAATTCAGCCATTCCGCCGAACTGTATATCCGGTCCCGCGTCACTCCGGGGGTATCTTCTACTATTGAAATTCTTTCACCCGCAATCCGGTTAAAGATTGTGGATTTTCCCACATTCGGTCTTCCGACAATGGCTACGACAGGTTTACCCATAGTACCCTTCCTTTCAATCCAGCCGCTTACATTTTCACAAAAAATTGTTCAACCGGTTATTAAAAATCATCTTCGCTATGAAAAGAACCCTTCAAACAGAAGGGCTTAACTCATTTATTATATCAGTTTTCACTGAGATCACAATGTATTCTTCAAAATGTTTCGCATTCATGTAACAGTCTCCGTCTGTTTTCAAGACATTTTTGTCGCTCCTTTGCCCTGCTTTTTGCTTTTTTGGCTGATGCGCGCCGCAAGCTGTTCATATGTAGTCAGCCCGACGAGAAGAATCACTCCCGCCGAACAGCCTGAAAGCCATTTATAATCACCGACGGCTGCTGCACCCGCAATGTTGCGGATGACCGCAGCATACAATAGCTCCCCCTGGCACATGCCGAGAACAAAAAGACAAAGCCTCTCAGGGAACCGCCCCTCAACGGAAAGCGTAATAACGGTAAGCAGTATAACCGCCGCCCATTCAGGTTTTATGATAAACCAAACAGGGTCATATAATGCAAAAAGAAAAATAAAGCCGTACGCCGCAGCCGCCGTCAGATGAATCACAATATTACGGAGCCGTTTATGCATGCCGAGGCTTCCCGCATAAACAAATGCCGCAGCAAAAAACATGACATATGCCGCGTTCAGCGTAAAATAAGCCGTAATCTGATGTATGCTTGCCATCATATTAGTCAAAATAAAGACTGATACGTAAAAGCGGCTTTTTGTTTTGGCAAAAATAAAAGTCGCAAGTATCCATAAAAACCACATTGACCAGTAATAATAAAACGGTTCCATAATCGCTCCTCCTCTGACCAGTATGGAGCGGGAACGCATTTTTTAAACCAATTATGACTGAAAGGAGCGGATAAGGATGGGAAAAGACAGACAGGAGAAAAAACTGAAAGCCTCCCGACGGGTGGAATCTGATCGCGATGATTCGATTCACCATAAAGGAGCGACAAGCCTTGAGCAAAACGGGGAATTCCGAAAAAGAAAATCGTAAAAAACAGAAAAAGGCATGCGGGTTCGCATGCCTTTTAACGTCTGCTGAAACGGGACGTGTCAATCCCCCGTTCAGAAAGCCAGTGATGTGTCTCACCTTTTATGACCAAAGGCGCCTTTTGCAATTGGGAAACCGATTGGCATCCGAGGGCGGTCATAATCATTTTCAGCTCTTGTAAAAGCGCCGTCATCTCGTCAAACAGGCCCTCTTCTCCTTTAGAGGTGAGAGCTTTCAGGAAAGTGCCCGCCATTCCCGCGCCGGAAGCGCCGAGGGCAATCGATTTGGCGACATCCAGGGCGCTTTGCAGCCCGCCGGATGCGATAATTGATTGATCAGCGGAGAGCGAGTGGATTTCCGCTAAGCTTGCGGCAGTGGAAATTCCCCACGTATTAAAAAAATGAAGCGCCTTCTCTCTGCGCATATTTTCAATCTTAGAGAAATTCGTACCTCCGTATCCGCCGGCATCAACTGCTGCTGCGCCAGCATCAAATAACTGCCGTGCCGATTCCCTGCTCATTCCGAAGCCGACTTCTTTGACAAAAACGGGAACTCCCGCTTCCGCCGCAATCCGCTCAATACGGCCGAGAGCGCCAGTAAAGCTTCTGTCACCCTCTGGCATGACGATCTCCTGAATCACATTTAAATGAATCTGGAGGGCATCTGCTTGAATCATATCAACTGCCCTTTTCGCCTGCTCGGCATCCGCCTCGCTGCCTAAATTGGCAAATACCAGCCCATCCGGATTCTCTTTTCTGACGATCTCGTAAGAACACCGTTCGGAGGGATCTTTTAAAGCTGACATTTGCGAACCGACAGCCAGCGGCATGCCGGCTTTGCGCGCGGCTCTTGCCAGCGATCTGTTAATTTCGTATGTAAGTTGTCCGCCGCCGCCTGTCATCGCATTGATAAAAATCGGCGAACTGCTTGTGAGTCCGCCGATTTTCGTTGATATATCCACTTTTTCCAATGCTAGGTTCGGTAGGCTGACATGAACAAACGTAATATCATCAAGCCCCGTTTCCCGGTTTTGGCCGGTAGACAGCGCATGATTTATATGTTCTCTTTTTCGTTCTGCTCGTGTCACGTTTTATCACCAATTTATTTTAATTTATTAAGCTTGTCTCCGATTAAATCGCCAAGCTGGAAGCCGGTGCTCGGCTCTTCTTTCGCCTGGTATTGGCGGAAGTCCTCCTGATCGGCTTTCGGCGCTTCTTCAAGCTCACGCATGCTTAAGGAAATGCGCTCTTCGCTTTCGTTCACGTCAAGCACTTTCACTTTAACAGTCTGTCCTTCTTCAAGCACTTCATGCGGCGTTCCGATATGTTTATTGGAAATTTGCGAAATGTGCACAAGTCCTTCCACGCCCGGAAGAATTTCAACGAAGGCGCCGAAGCTTACAAGGCGCTGCACTTTTCCTTCAAGCACATCTCCCTGTTTTACCTTTTCGCCGATCTGGCTCCAAGGTCCCGGCAGCGTTTCTTTAATAGATAAAGAAATACGTTCGTTATCGCGGTCTACGGACAGTACTTTCACTTTTACGTCCTGACCTTCTTCCACCACGTCAGACGGTTTTTCGACGTGTGAATGAGACAGCTGCGAAATATGAACAAGCCCGTCAATTCCGCCGATGTCGACAAATGCGCCGAAATCAGTCAGACGCTGCACTTTTCCTTCAAGCACGCTTCCAACCTCAAGCGTTTGGAGAAAATCATGCTTTTTGGCTGTCTGTTCTTTTTCCACTACAGCCCGGTGTGACAGAATCACCCGGTTTTTATCACGGTCGAGTTCAACGACGATAAGAGAGAGGGTTTTCCCTTTATAGTCAGTGAAATCCTCGACGAAATGAGCTTCGACAAGTGATGCGGGAATGAAGCCGCGAACGCCGATATCAACGACGAGACCGCCTTTCACCACATCTTTCACTTCAGCTTCAAACACTTCTTTTGTGTCGAATTTTTTTTCAAGGTCTTCCCAAGCGCGGTCAGCATCAACGGCACGTTTAGATAAAATCAAAGCATCGTCTTCCACTTTTGTTACTTTCAGGTCAAGCTCGTCGTCAACTTTTACGACATCCGATGCTTTCTCTACATGAAGACTTGATAATTCACTGATTGGAATGATTCCGGACTGTTTGACATTGACAATTTCGACATCTACATGCTTGTCCTCTACCTTTGTCACAATCCCTTTTACTACATCTCCAACCTCTGGCACTTGAACATCAATTTGATTCATTTCCTCTGTCATTTGAATAACCTCCTTGGTCCAAACCTACACAGCTTAATTAATACGGTTTGAAAGCTGAACATGTGAATGTCCGCTTTTCAGCCGAATATGTATTAAAGAATCATCCAAAAAAGATTTTGAATGATCAATAAAAAGTTTTATTAGTATTAACTTCTAATAAATGGACTGGTTTGTCAAGCAATAACATCTTGTCTTCGAAAAAAATTATAAAGCGCTCCACCCGAAGTTAACGTGATTTCTGTTCGACGATCTCCAGAATTTTTCCTGCGACTTCGGCAATGCTGAGTGACGTCGTATCGATTTCAATCGCGTCTTCCGCTTTGCGCAGCGGGGAAACTTCCCTCTCTGAATCGAGTTTGTCGCGTCTGGCAATTTCTTCAATGAGCGTCTCGTAATTCACGTCATAGCCTTTTTTCTTATTCTCTTCATATCGGCGCTTCGCTCTTTCCTCTACGGACGCGAGCAGAAAAATTTTCACTTCGGCATCAGGCAGCACGTGAGTACCGATATCACGGCCGTCCATGACGACACCGCCTTTTTGTCCGAGCTGCTGCTGTCTTTTGACCATTTCTTCTCTGACGCCTTTATGCTTGGCGGCGATTGATACTTGGTTGCTGACTTCGTCTTTTCGGATTTCTTCTGTCACATCTTCTCCGTTTACCAGAACGATTTGTCCTTCCGGAGCGGATACAAGCTCAATTTCCGTACGCTTCAGCAGCTCTGTAAGCGCGGCTTCATCAGTTAAATCGGCATTCTGCTTGAGCGCCGTATATGTAATGGCACGATACATCGCTCCTGTATCAATGTACACATATGATTTTTTCTCAGCCACTATTTTAGCAACGGTGCTTTTTCCGGCAGCGGCCGGCCCGTCGATCGCAATTGATAATTTCTTGTCCATAATCTCTCTCCTTGCTCTTTTCTCCTCTATGGATTGTATCATGAACTGCCGGAAAAGGGGCGAAAAAATTGAGCTGATTTACCGCTTTACCGTTTCAATCCATTCTTTTTTCTCCATTTTATCAACTCCCTCATATTTCACAGCTTTCGAAATATAAGGTTCAATAGGCTGATAATGAAGCAAAAATTGCACCGCGCCCAAAATGATAAGCTGAATGCAGACCAATTTGACCAGCAGACGTTCAAACGTTTTCATACACGCGCACCTCCATTAGGATTAGTATGGAAAAGTGCGCTGCTGTTTATTCCGACAGACTGTTTCTTCTCTGCTGCAGCTGCGCGCGCATACAATATTGGAGTAAAAGCTGCTGTGAAGCGGGATCGATTTCTGCAAATTCAAGCGTCATTTTTTGTTTATCCGCCTTTTCATCATAAAAAATCCGCTGGGTAACAGCCTCGGCCGTAATATCGGCTGTATTTTCCTTGCCGGGAAGAGAAAATGAGACATACAGCTTTTCACCTGGTTCCGCGGAAATATGCTCAGGCATCACAACAGCGATTCCGCCGGCGCTGATATTAGAGGAAACCGTTTGGAAAGCGGTTTTTTTCGCTTCCATTTTGACGGATACATCCAATACTGCGTCTGCACGGACGTATCGGCGTCTTTGAATCCGCTTCATTTCCTCCTGAGGGGGGATGTCCAATCCGATCATCGGGATGGGGTCTTTTTTCTTTCCTTTGATTATGCTTTTAAATTGATACGGTACGTGGCCATTCCCCATAAATTCCGCTGTTATTTCCAATCCTTTATGCAAAAAGACCGTCCGTCCCGAATCCAGATCGACGGGATATGAGATGTGCAGTTCGCCGTTTTCAACGCTTACTGCTTTGCTCCTCGCTTTTTTGGGCTCATTGTTCTCTATGTATTCAATCCAAATATAATCTCCGACAGCTATCATGGGCCTTCACTCTTTCATTATTTATGCTTTTATTAAAGCATGTAACGAAAAAAAGGAAAAGACTTTTAGTCCTTTCCTCCTTTATTTTTATAGGTCTTTATATATAGGTTCTGCACTTTTTAACTTTTCTATTTTTTCCTCTTTTCCGTCGTCCGCATTAATGAACATTTGATATGTGTCTTTCCCGATCGTCCCGAGCATTTCGTAGCAAAGCACTTCCTGACCGAGCTCATTCGTGATCAGCGCCTGCCGGGTCTCCCGCACTTCAACATTTTTATTCAGCTTCGCTTTCGCTTCATCAGCTGACAAAGCGGGAGCCGGAATCGTTCTCGTGCGGTGCGCCGCCAGGTAATCACGCGCGGAAAAACCGACGACTTCACCATCATCCAGCGCCACTTTCATTCGGATGGCTTCCGGATAAATGCGGACATTTTTCTCCACGGGGATAAAAGAAAAGACGCCGATGTTATTATATTGCGCGCTTTCATCAATTTCGAGGCCTTTTGTTTCATATCCATTTTTCTTTAAAAACGCGACGGCCCGGTTAGATGCTTCATTGAGGCTGATCTTTTGTTTCTTCACGGCCCGTTTTTGAATCAAATAGACCGGATGTCCGCCTTTTTGGGTAATATCCATATAGATAAAAGACTTGTTGTCGGCGTCTTTCATGCGGATGCTGTATACGTCCCGATTCGTCTTCCTGCCGCTTTTGACCACTTTAATTGAATAATTATGATCAGGCGCAAACCGTTGCGCGATTTTGACCGCTTCTTTTTCCGTAATTTGTTTTCCTTTCAGATGCGTAAAACCTTTTCGTTCTGTATTTGCTCCCGTAAATGTGGGGCTGATGCTGTCTTCAGAAAAAGCGCCTACATTTTTTTCGACTGTTTTAAAGCTGTCGACGATCGTATTATCGCTTTGTTTTTTGTCAGAGGCGAGCGCCATCTCAACATCCATCCACCGTAAATTTTTGCTCATGACGAGATGCTGAACGCTGCGGAGCTGGTTTTGAATGTTCTCCGCCTGTTTGTACAGGCTGTTCAGTGTTGTATATTCTTTCTTATCAAGCGGTTTTTGGTCTAAATCCCGGACGGATGTTTTATAGCTGAAATCTCCTATGTTGGATAAAAACTCCTCCGTCTTATTAAAAGGCATGAGAGTCAGGGGCAGCTGGCTCACATTGTTATGAGCTTCAGATGTTATTCTCCATACATCAATGAGCGCCGGAGACAGAGATTTTTTACTGTTCATCGCAAGCGTCGTCCCGATTTTGTCGTGAAGCTGATCTACATGGTACGTCAATTCATGAAAAGCCCTCTGATAATTATTTTCCGCATGCAGAAGGACCGCATCTTTTTCCTGATGCTCTTTATATCCCCAGTATCCGGTTGCGGCGATCGCGACACCGAGAACAGCGATAATGATTCCTCTAATCATGTTAACACCTCATTTTGCGTACTTTTACTCACAGAAAATGTGCTTTCCGATTCTTTTTATCTGCGGACGTCCCCAAATCCATTTGCTTGTCGCCGTATCAGGATTGAAATAATAAATCGCGTTTTCAGAAGGATCCCAGCCGTTGATCGCATCAAGAACCGCTTCTTTTGCTCTTTCATTCGGCTGCATATATATTTGGCCGTCGGCAACGGCGGTAAACGCGAGCGGTTCGAAAATGACGCCGGCCACCGTATTCGGAAATAACGGGCTTTTAATACGGTTTAAAATAACCGCGGCGATGGCAACCTGCCCTTCAAACGGCTCACCGCGTGCTTCCCCGTACACAGCCTGTGCCAGAAGATTGATGTCGTTGTTTGAGAAACCGCCAGGCATATTGGCCGCTGTCGTATTTTGCTTTTGATTTGACTGACCGCCTGTATTGTTTTGCGGCTTTTGAGCAGGCTTATTCGTTCCCGCCGGCTTCTGCGTTCCGGCTCTCGGTTTTGTTTGGTTTTCCAATGGGACGTTGCCATAATGAGTGAACGTATTCCCTTTTTGGATCTGCTCCATTACATATTCACGGTAATATTTTGATTTTGAAATCAGCACCTGTTTGGTTTTTGCGCCGACGAGGCCGTCAACCGGTTTCATGCCGAATTTCTCCTGAAAATTTCTCACGGCCCAGTATGTGGTCCAGCCGTAAACACCATCGATTTTCCCGTTATAAAATCCGTTATATTGAAGACGGGCCTGCAATTCTATAACATCATCACCCGTCGCGCCTCTTTGAATCACTTGATTTGAAAACGCATGAACCGTTTCATGATGATCGAAGAAAGCGGCGGCGAAAGAAAATAGAATGAGACATGCCATAAAGGCTCCTTTGCACTTCATCTCTTCAAGCCTCCTACTGCAAAATTTAAAGTGTACCCGTATTGTCTGTCACGAGGTTATTTTTATGCACGTTTCCTTCTTATCCCCTGTCAAGGCATAAAAAAGAAACCGCACGCGACGCGCGGTTTCTTCACACTTGGATCATATTGACGGAGCGTGCTTTTTTTGCCTTTCGCAGCCCGAACCACCATAAAAACAGCATAAACGGCAGCATATAATATACCCAATGATTGAGGGCGGTAAGAATAAAATCGTAAGAACCGTGCAGACATGAAGGCACGGCCAGCGAAATCACAAGCCATTTGACACGGGCTTTTTTCTGCGAAAAGCGGGCTTTTCCGAGATAAAATCCCATAATCACTCCGATCAGCGCATGGCAGGAGACCGGCAGAAGCGCCCTGATGAAAGCATGCTCAACGCCGTGGCCGAATAGATACAGAATATTTTCAAGCGTGGCAAATCCTAAAGACACACTGGCCCCGTAAACGATTCCGTCATAATGCTCATCAAAATGAGCATGCGGATACACACTGATCATCAGAACGAACCATTTCACCGATTCTTCCAGAAATCCCGAAGACAAAAACGAAACGAAAAAGCTTCCTCCCCCTACATGCTCTTTTTCAAGAACATATTGGATAAACATGGTCGGAAACACAAGAACAACCCCGAGAAAAAAAGACCTCAGCACCATATGTACGGGTTCATTGTCATACTGATCTTTTAAATAAAAATAGCTTAACAGCGCAATGCCGGGAGCAATTCCTGCAGAGATGATTGCAAACATCAGGCAACCTCTTTCCTTTATATTCCTATATCTATCGTACCATGTTGTTCATATTTTTACATCTTTCAATTTTTTTAAAAAAGAGCATATGAATGATCATATGCTCTCTGCACCCAGCCGTTTTGATATTTCATTTGCGATCAAGCCGCCGTGAAAACGGCCGTTCTCGATAAAAATTTCGTTGGCGTTATTTCCAGCCGCAATGACTCCGGCGATAAAAACACCGTCAACATTTGTTTCCATCGTTTCTTCCCGGAAAAACGGCCGGCCTGATTCCGCATCAATCCGCACACCGATTTTTTCGAGGAAACCGTGATCGGGATGGTATCCCGTCATGGCAAATACGAAATCGTTTTTCAGCCGGACCGTCTCATTTCGGCCGGAGCGGAAAATGATTTCATCTTCCGTCACTTCTTCAAGACAAGCGCCGAATTCCATCCGGATTGTGCCGTTTCTGACGAGGGCCTCAAACTCAGGCAGAATCCACGGCTTGATGCTCGGGGAGTACTCATGTCCTCTGTAGAGCACCGTGACGCGCGCACCGGACTTCACCAGTTCCAAAGCCGCATCCACACTTGAGTTTTTCCCGCCGATCACAGCAACATCTTTATCAAAATAAGGATGGCCTTCTTTAAAGTAATGAAATACCTTAGGAAGCCCTTCACCCGGTATGTTCATATAATTCGGATGATCATAATATCCTGTCGCAATGATACAAAACGGAGTGAGGTAGCGGTCTTTTGATGTTTCTACAAGAAAACGGCCGTCTTCCTGTTTCGTTACGCGCTCCACCGTTTCAAAGGCGTTTACGCGCAGCTCTTTTCTTCTGACAACCTCTCTGTAGTAAGAGAGAGCCTGTATGCGGACCGGTTTTCTGTTTTCCGTAATAAAGGCGACATCGCCGATCTCCAATTTTTCACTTGAACTGAAAAAAGTTTGGTGGGTCGGATAGTTATAAATGCTGTTTACGACATTCCCTTTTTCGATCACAAGCGAGTTCACGCCAATTTGCTTCAGATGTATAGCCGCCGATAATCCGCAAGGACCTCCGCCTATTATAATTGCTTTTTCTTCTGTCATGTCCTTCAACTCCTGCGATTGGCATTTCCATCATAAGTTTCCACTCATATAAAAAATCTCCTATATTATCATAGGAGATTTTTTTTGTTTATGCAAACGATTGGTTTATATCCAGCCTCTGAAACGCGAAGCCTCCGCCATTTTCCGCACGCCGACCATGTAAGCCGCAAGCCTCATGTCAATCCGGCGGTTTTGGGACATTTCATAAATATTATTAAACGATTTTATCATCATATTTTCCAGTTTTTCCTCGACTTCTTCTTCACTCCAGTAGAAGCCTTGGTTGTTTTGAACCCATTCGAAATAAGAAACCGTTACACCGCCGGCGCTCGCCAGAACATCGGGAACCAGCAGCGTTCCTTTGTCTGTCAGGATTTTCGTTCCTTCCAGTGTCGTCGGTCCGTTTGCCGCTTCTACAACGATTTTCGCTTTGATGCGGTCAGCGTTCTCTTCTGTAATTTGGTTTTCGATCGCCGCCGGGACAAGTATATCACAGTCCAGCTCAAGCAGCTCCTGATTCGTAATGGTGTCATTGAAAAGCTTCGTCACCGTTCCGAAGCTGTCTCTGCGGTCAAGCAGATAATCAATATCAAGACCGTCCGGATCGTAAAGGCCTCCGTACGCGTCAGAAATTCCGACAACTTTCGCGCCGGCGTCATGCATAAACTTGGCCAGATAGCTGCCCGCGTTTCCGAAACCTTGTACGACGACGCGCGCGTTCTGAATATCGAGACCTTTTTTCTTGGCCGCTTCTTTTATGCAGATGGTAACGCCTTTTGCCGTCGCTGATTCCCTGCCGTGGGATCCGCCGAGTACAAGCGGTTTTCCCGTAATAAAGCCGGGTGAGTTAAATTCATCAATTCTTGAATATTCATCCATCATCCAAGCCATAATCTGTGAGTTTGTAAATACGTCAGGTGCCGGGACGTCTTTAGTCGGTCCGACAATCTGACTGATTGCTCTGACATATCCCCTGCTCAGCCTTTCAAGCTCTCTGAATGACATATTTCTCGGATCACAAACAATTCCGCCTTTACCACCGCCATAAGGAAGATCAATAATTCCGCATTTTAAACTCATCCAGATGGAAAGTGCTTTCACCTCTTTTTCCGTTACATTCGGGTGAAAACGAATGCCGCCTTTTGTCGGACCTACGGAATCATTGTGCTGCGCACGATAGCCTGTAAATATTTTCACAGACCCGTCATCCATCCGAACAGGAATTTTAACCGTTAATAATCTGAGCGGCTCTTTCAGCAGTTCATACACTTCTTCTGGATACCCCAATTTTTCCAGAGCTTTATGTATTACGGTTTGGGTTGATTTTAATACATCATGTTTGTCTTCTTCATTATGACCGGTGAATCGATCGGCTGCCATTTGAGTTAACCTCCTAAAATCTTCTGTTTCTCTCATGCTCCCTTTCAGTGACTAGTATACACCTTCAATATCTCCGTGCATAGAAGAAAGACAATGATTTTTCCATTATTTCGCTTAAAAAAAGACGGCCGCTGAAAACAGCTGCCGTTTCAAATCTTTTTTATGAAAAATGTTTCTGGATGGTCTCCACAGCATTGCCGTCCATGATGAGTTTTCCGTACTCATGGAGCCTGTAAATCGTAATCGTCGCCGGGTGTCCGTATTCAGCCAGCACCGCGATGACGCCTTCGGCGGAACGGGAGCCGAGGTCTTCAAGGCTTACATAGTATTGGTTCTCATAGTGGTAGACGGTGCCGCCGGTAATCCCGATTCGGTGAAGGCTTCCGGCAAGCTGAATGATATCTTCAAACGAATGGAACTGATAAATAATATCCGGGCTTTCGTCAAGTTTGACCTGCATCTCGATATAATCATCGTCATATTCGTCATCTTCTGCGTCCGCGTCATGATTTTTCGTTACAATCACAACCATGCCTTGTGCCTGAAGAGAATATACTTCCACCGCGATCGGACCATTCGCTTCAAAGCCGAGCTCTGTATTTGCTTCATTCATCATATCTTTAAATAACTGGTGGACTTTAAACGAGTCCTTCCAGAGGTCTTCTTTTGTCAGTCCCCGATCAGTCAGATCGTCGAGGGTTAAAAAGATTTTAATCTTATTATAGTTCAGACGCTCAAGCCGCATAATGTTCCCTCCTGCCTCTTCTTGCACACAAATCATATAACACAGTATATGAATAAATGAGTCATAGGTTCTTAATTTGTTATCAGTTTACACCGTGTACAGCGGGAAGACAAGCAGAATGCCGTTTTTTATCACCGCGGCCGGGTTTGTTTCAGGAAGACGGCTCATCCGGTCCGCACAGCGTAATCATATGCGTCTCCGGTTTCGCCCCGAGCCTCAGCGGAACTTTTGTCGTCCCGTAGCCGTTGCTGATCAGGTAATGCGCTTTTTTTACCGTTCCCGTCCCGCCCAATTCGTACGGCCCGAACCGGCCGAAACGGATTTGGCCGCCATGCGTATGGCCGCTGAACACAGCGTCAATCCCGTCTGACTCCCTCATCTGCTCATGGATGTCGGGGTTATGGCAAAGCAGGAGGTTTACTTTGTCAGCATCCGTATATCTGATTGCAGCATCGTAATCATCCATCATCATCCTGATATCATCCAC
Source organism: Bacillus sp. L75 (assembly GCF_003676355.1). NCBI lineage: Bacteria > Bacillati > Bacillota > Bacilli > Caryophanales > Bacillaceae > Bacillus > Bacillus sp. L75. Next base: position 95,854 of record NZ_ML064906.1, on the reverse strand, counting down.
GCCGCAGATCGTAACGGTTTCCCCTTTATAAGCAAACTGAACCGATTCATTTCTCAGCGGGATCACTTTATATGCCCGTAAAAGAGAGAGCAGTTTTTGCTGGCTGACCTCGTAATCATTATTTCCCCACACATACATGACAGGCGCAAGAGCCGTCAGACGTTTGATGTTTTCTTCAATTCTGGCGTAAGGAACTCCGCCCTCCGCCAAATCACCGCCGAGCAAAACGGCATCCGGCTTATAACCTGCCGCTTCGCGGAGAAGCTTTTCATCAATTAAACGGCGGTGCACGTCAGATATAAAAAAGATGGTGAGCGGCTTCATCCCCTTCATTTTATCAAGCGTAAATGTATGTGTTTTCAGATGGCTGCCGTTTGCCGTTTTGTACATAACGGCCGCCATAACCGCAGCCGCTCCCGCCAATGAGCCGAGAATTCCCGCTGTAAGCTTCATAAACGCACTCTCCATTCTGTCATTGTCTTATATTAGACGGACAAACAAAAAAAGACGTTTCTATCCTTTCCGGAAAACGCCTCATTTTATTTGCTTTCAAAATAAAGATTGATATCATACCGATGTTTCATCAAGTGAAAAACAGATTCTCTCGCCCTCCATTTTTCAGGCTGGGGCCATAAATCCGTGCTTTTTTGGATAATTTCACACCTCAGTTTATGAAATTCACCCTCAGCTTTTTCTTCCTTTTTTTTGAAATAATAAGAAGTGCAATACGCAAAAGCGGAAGCCATAATCCAGCACAAGTAAACCGTATGGCCTAATATTTCCTGCAGAATCAGCTGCGGAGAGGCTTGGGGGGCATTAAAGCTTTTAAACATCAGCAGTATGCACATCAGGGAAAAACAAACGAGGGACGCCCACTGCCATCTTCGGCATTGTGCGGCATAATTTTCGTATTTTAATTTCCGTTTCACCAGCGCCTGAAGCATTTGTTTCGTCGGTCCGTCAGCAAATCGGTCTAATTGCTTCCATAAAGAATCCATGCGCTTCACACCTTGTCCGTTTTCATTGGTACACTATATGAAAAACGCGGTGAAAACATGCATTTATTTTAATCAGACAGCGGAATGTTCAGAACCTGGCCGGTGTACACGTCGTTTCCGTTTAATCCGTTGTAGCTGCGGATTTTTTCTTCGCCCGCCCGGCTTTTATAATATTTCATTGAAATGCGGTAAAGCGTTTCTTTCGGCTGTACAGTATGCTGTACGGTCCGCACTTTTTTTGGGACAGTCCCGGCTTGATCACTCGCCTCAGCCGGAGCCGCTTTTTCACGGACAGCCGGCGGAGACTGCTGTTTTGTCTCCGCGTAATCGGTGTCTGTCGGCTTTACTTGTTTTTCTGAGGGCGTTTCCGTTTTTTCAGGTGTTTTTTCACTTGGTTTTTCAATTGGTTTTTCTTTCGTTTTTTCAGGTGCAGCCGCTTCTTTCTTATCTTTGTCGTCAGACTTTTTTTTCGGTTGTTCTAAAAGAGCGGTTTCTGACGTTTCTTTCTGAGCGCCTTTCGGAATAACGGCAGGCGCGCTTTCACTGTGGTCTATGAAGACATCTTCATAGTCCTTCGGGTCAAATCTGCTGCTGTTCGTCATATAAAGAAGACCGAAAAAGACACCGATTGTTACGATAATGAACAGGACGGTCAGAAAAGTGAACAGCGGCGTTTTTGTTTTGGTTTTTTCCTTCACCTGCTCTTCCTTTTTTTTACGCTCCTCTTTTACAGATTGTCTTGTCGGGAGGCTGTCTTCAAGATATTCAATTTGTTCATCCGCGGCCGCGGCAACCTGCTGCTCGGCACGCAGCTGAGCTTTTCTTCTTTCAACTCTTGACATTTCCGTCATGCAAACCCCTCCTAACATATTGAAAACGGATCTGACAGGCAAATACCGCATCAATAATAAAATGCGCTGTAACCGGAACGAATAAATTGCCGGTCCATTCATAGATAAGCCCCAGCAAAAGACTGATGCCCGCAACCATCATAAACAGAAGCCACTTCGCCAAGTATCTGAAATGAAGCACGGTAAAAATGAAGCTGGCGGCCCATAAGCCGATATGTGTCTGCAGAACGCCTCTGAACAAAATCTCTTCGCTGAACGAAATGAGAAGCGTCAAAAACAAAATGTGCAGAACCGGCCTGTTCTTAAAAAGCAATACATTAATGCCGCCGTCATCATATAAATGCGAAGGACACCATTTCATCACCGCCAGATCGGCAAAAATGACAAGGACGGCAAGAGTTACACCGTACCATATGATATTATCGTCACGTATATGCCACAGCTTTAAAAAATCGTGAATGTCGGTAAAAAAGAAAAAGCCGATAACAGCTGAAACCGCCAATATGAGCAATTGGGTGGCGTACAGCTGCATCACAATCTCCCGGTCTGAGAGCTGCCGGATCAATTCGCTTTGCCGTCTCAGCTGAACTCACCCGCAGACTCTGATCCGAAAATCCGGCCTAATTCCAGCTTCCAATCTTCTAACCGTTCCATATTTTTACGTTCTCCTTTTTGCTCGTACGGAGCCAGATCAAGTCCGCAGCTGCTGCAGCATTGTCCGGTTTGACCATCAGGCTCATACGGTTCATCAAAATAAGACAGCAGCGCTTCTCTTATACATTCTTTCCGCTCTAATAACGCCGAAAAACGATTCATTTTACGCAGCTTCTTTTCCACACGGTATGTCAGTTCTTCCCGCAGCTGGTCTTTTGTGGTTTTTCCTTGCAGAAACAGATGGACGGCCGTTCGCGCCTGTGTTTCCTGGACTCCCTTATTGATCAGAACGTCCCGAAGCTTTCGTTCATCACCCGTACCGGCATCCCGTATGACGGCCAGAATGCCTTCCAGGTCATAATCAGACAGGCTTTCTGTCTGAATAATCTGCTGCTGAAGCTCGGTATCGCCGGGCGCCCTCAGCAAAATACTGACACTCGGGCTGCCGTCGCGTCCCGCTCTGCCGATTTCCTGCATAAAGGCCTCGGCCGTTTGGGGAGGATAAAAGTGAATGACAAAGCGGATATCTGACTTATCCACACCCATGCCGAACGCATTGGTGCAGCAAATGCAATCAAGCTGGTTATGGATAAATTGCTGCTGGATTAAAATCCTGTCGCCTGTATCCATTCCGCCGTGATAATAATCCGTCCGCTTTCCCGTTTTTTCGTTCAGCTCAGCCGCAAGCTCTTCCGCCCATTTTCTGGTCGGACAATATATGATACCCGGGCCTTCAAGCTTTTCGGCAAGCTCCGTGAGCCTGCTTATTTTTTCGGTATTATCAGCCAAATGTTCTGCCGCCAGGAGAATGTTCGGCCGGTTGACTGAATAAAGATGACGCACCGCATGCTCAAGTCCGAGCACATCCGTCACGTCTCTGAGCGTTTCTTTTGTCGCTGTTGCGGTCAGCGCCAATACAGGCGGCTTTCCGAGTGCCTGCCTGAAAGGCCCGAGCTTCGAGTAATCAGGCCTGAAATCATGTCCCCATTCTGATATGCAATGAGCCTCATCAATAACAAATAAACTGACCGGGACATTTTTCAAACGGTTCAGCACATAAGGTGAAGAAAGGGCTTCAGGAGACATATAGAGAAATTTATACCGGCTGATGTTGCTGAGGATAAAATGCCGCTCTGCGGAATTCAGCATGCTGTTTAATGCAGCAACCCGCTTTTCTCCTTTCGCTTTCAGCTGCTGCACCTGATCTTCCATTAATGATAGAAGCGGTGAAATAATCAGCACCAGCCCGTCCATCATGTAACCCGGGAGCTGATAGCATAATGATTTTCCCCCGCCGGTCGGAAGCATGGCGATCGTATCTTTTTTTTGGAGCACGCTAGTCATAATCTCTTCCTGCCCTTTTTTAAAGGAATGCAAACCAAAATACCTGGATAAAGCTTTATGCAGCTCAGTCATGCTGATTCACCGTCTTTGCCAGCGCCAGCCTGATCTGAAAATAGCTGAAGCGCATCTGCATTCCTTCGCGAATCCGTTTAATTTTATTCGTTTGATGCTGTTTTGCAAATGCCGTTATCATACGCTGTTCCTCTTCAGAAAGATACTGTTCTGTAAAAAATGCAGGCTGATGCAATGATATTTCTACGATATGATCTTCGATTGTGGCGGTTTTTAAATTTCTGACCGCGGCGATCCGTTCAATCGGAAACCCTTTTTCCAACAGCTCAAAGGTTTTTCTGGCAGACTGTGTCAGCGCGCTTTCCGCCTGCAGATCGGACAACAGCTCGCGCAGAGCGGGATATGCACATTGCGGAAGCGATTGAATAACATAATGTACCGCTCCCCAAAACTGGACGGACACATACCATTCATCTTCGTTCAGCTGGAGAGCAAGCTGCTTATTCGTTTTGCCGATTCTGTTGAATGAAGTTAAAGAATAGACAAAAATAAGCGCCTGCCGTTCACTTACGCCTTGCAGAAGGTGAAACAGCGTCTCATGCATTTGGACGGAGAGCTCTTTAGCGTCTATGTTTTTCCGCATGAACCGTTTGACCCATCTCAGCGTCTGCACATCGTTTGTAACCGGGATATATTGACTGCATTGATGCTCTTTGTTTGACAGGACTTGAATGAGCAGGGAAAGCCGCCTCCACAGGGTGACAGCAGGCGTTTGATAATTCGCGCCGTGGCAGTGCTTCGGCCAAGGCCGCTCGGCAAACGCCCGTTCAAGCTTTTGAACGCCGCGCGCAGTCACTTTCCACGTTCCCTCTTCTTTTCCGGCTGTAATGTATGAGTTCTCGGTGAGTTTATGCAAAGAAGCCGCAATATCGCCGCGTTCACAATGTGAAGCCATGCCGAAATATTTAGCGATCTGAAATAAGCCGGCATCCTGAATGGTTTGAGACGACTTTTTTCCTTTTAATAAATGAAACACAGCACTCGGAGTCCGTTCGCCGTCTATTTTGTCCAGACAGTCGAGAACCACGGTATCAAAGTAGTTTATCGCCAATCTAAACACACCTACATTTCTTCTGTGACAAGTTTCGTTTTTTGGTTCTTTTTATTTTAACAGATTTTCATATAAATTTGACGTTTAAAGTCATCTTTTAGGGGGAAGTGCTAAAGAGAATCCCTTATGTGATAAGCATTCTCAATCATTTTTCTGTTGAAATTTGACACTAACATCATTACAATAAGTAAGAGGAATAGGTGTTATATTTAAAAATATATAAGGTAAACCATTTGTTCCAACACGAACAATCTGGGAGGTTTTATTCATGGCAAAGTACACAATTGTAGATAAAGATACGTGTATTGCATGCGGCGCCTGCGGAGCTGCGGCACCAGACATTTATGATTATGATGATGAAGGCATTGCGTTCGTTACGCTTGACGAAAATAAAGGCGTCGTCGAAGTTCCGGAAGTTCTGGAAGAAGATATGATTGACGCATTTGAAGGATGCCCTACTGATTCAATCAAAGTTGCGGATGAACCGTTCGAAGGCGACCCGCTGAAATACGAATAAAAAAGCCCTCCCCGTGAGAGGAGCTTTTTCGTCCTGAATAAGACTCCGGCTGTTATCGGCCGGAGTCTTATTTTTTTTGCGTGATCAAACAATCAAAAAAGCGCCCGGTCTGTGTTTTACAGAGCGGGCGCTTTGGAGTGGTTATTGTGTCTGGATGCTGCGTTTTTGTTCAATCCAAGGTTTCAGCTTCGTAAAGATGAACGTAAAGACAATGGTGATGATAACGCCTTTTACAATGTTAAACGGCAGAATTCCTGCGACAACCGCCGTTTTTAACTGGCTGTTTGACAGTGCCGGTGAATGTAAAAACCAAGTATACGCGGGCAGGATAAGAATATAGTTCAAAATACTCATCAGCACGGTCATCGCCGCGGTTCCGGCCAGCAGGCTCACTGCAAGCCCTTTTGCCGAATTGAGCTTTTTAAACATAAACGCCGTCGGCAGAATAAACAGCGTTCCCGCGATAAAATTGGCTGCCTGCCCGACAGGCACGCCGGCCATGCTTCCTTGAATGATATACTGCAGAATATTTTTAATCGCTTCAACCGCAACCCCCGCCGCAGGCCCGTAAACCAAAATGGCGATAATTGCAGGAACGTCACTGAAATCAATTTTCAAGTAATCCGGCAGCCCCGGAAACGGGAAATTTAACAGCATAAGCACAAAAGCAATACTGCTAAGCATACTGATGACAACTAATTTTTTTACTTTCACAATGCTCTCTCCTTTTCGATCAAATCTCTCGAAAAGAGGAAAGGTTCTTTTGCGCCCCAATAAAAAACCCGCTTTTGTTAAAAAGCGGGAGCTTACTAAGGCTTGGCAAAGAAACGTTTGATATAAGCATCAAAACGTCTGCTGAACCTCCATCTTCTCCCATCCAGACTATACTGTCGGCTCCGGAATCTCACCGGATCCTGCCGCCGAAGCAGCTCGCGGGCTTAGAGCATGATGCTCATCACCGCCGGTAGGGAATTTCACCCTGCCCCGAAGATTGATCTTATGAATTTATTCACATTATATATGATCAAATTGCAATTGTATAGAGAACTGCTCAAATTTAAATAAAATATTGGGGAAGCCCAATTTAAGCTGATTCAGCGGTTTCCTTTTCTCCTTTACTGCGTCAATACACATTGACACTCTATTGAGAATATGATAAATTATCAGATATTTAGTCAGCTAAACTAGGAGGAAATCTAACAATGTTTCGAGTTTTGGTCTCAGATAAGATGAGCAATGACGGCTTAAAGCCGCTGATGGAATCAGACTTTATAGAAATTGTTCAAAAAAACGTCGCGGATGCAGAAGATGAATTACATACCTTTGATGCCCTGTTAGTCCGCAGTGCCACGAAAGTAACCGAAGAATTGTTTAAAAAAATGACCTCTTTAAAAATCGTCGGCAGAGCCGGTGTCGGCGTAGACAACATCGACATTGATGAGGCTACAAAACATGGGGTTATCGTGATAAACGCGCCGAATGGAAACACCATTTCAACGGCAGAGCATACATTCGCGATGATTTCTTCATTAATGAGACACATTCCGCAAGCCAATATCTCAGTAAAATCAAGAGAATGGAACCGGACGGCTTTTGTCGGGGCGGAGCTCTACGGAAAGACTTTAGGCATTGTCGGTCTGGGCCGGATCGGAAGCGAGATTGCCCAGCGCGCCAGAGCGTTCGGTATGACGGTTCATGTATTCGATCCTTTCTTAACCGAAGAGAGAGCCGGTAAAATCGGCGTAAACAGCCGGACATTCGAAGAAGTGCTTGAAAGCGCGGATATCATTACCGTCCACACGCCTTTAACAAAGGAAACAAAAGGACTGCTTAACAGAGAAACCATTGCCAAAACGAAAAAAGGCGTCCGTCTTATCAACTGCGCAAGAGGCGGCATTATTGATGAAGCGGCGCTTTTGGAAGCGCTGGAAAGCGGCCATGTCGCAGGCGCTGCCCTTGACGTGTTTGAAGTGGAACCGCCAGTTGAATCAAAGCTTCCCGACCATCCGCTGGTGATCGCCACACCTCACTTAGGCGCTTCAACGAAAGAAGCACAGCTGAATGTCGCTGCACAGGTTTCTGAAGAAGTGCTGCAGTTTGCAAAAGGTCTGCCTGTCATGTCAGCGATCAACCTGCCTGCGATGACGAAAGATGAATTCAAAAAAATCCAGCCTTATCACCAAATTGCCGATAAAATCGGAAGTCTCGTGTCACAATGTATGAAGGAACCCGTCAAAGATGTTGCGATTCAATATGAAGGCACCATCGCCAAACTTGAAACCTCATTTATTACAAAAAGCCTGCTGTCCGGTTTCTTAAAACCGCGTGTAGACTCAACGGTCAATGAAGTGAACGCCGGCGGTGTAGCAAAAGAACGCGGAATCAGCTTCAGCGAGAAGATTTCCTCCAATGAATCAGGATATGATAACTGCATCAGCGTAAAAGTAACCGGAGACCGGAGCACATTTACGTTAACGGCTACGTATATCCCTCACTTCGGTGAACGAATCGTTGAACTGAACGGCTTTAATATTGACTTAAATCCTGCCGGCCACCTCGTTTATATCCAGCACCAGGATACGACCGGTGTAATCGGACGCGTAGGACGCATCCTCGGCGATAACGATATCAATATCGCTACCATGCAGGTAGGCCGTAAAGAAAAAGGCGGAGAAGCCATTATGATGCTTTCTTTTGATAAACATTTAGATGATAAAGTCGTCAATGAGCTGACTTCAATTCAGGATATTGTTTCCGTTAAACTGATTGACCTTCCGTAACCAACAAAAAACCCAAAACATTCATATGTTTTGGGTTTTTTTACGTTTAATGGCTTGGAAGCGGATTAGGCGCGGCAGGCACAGCGATAGGTTTTGTCACATCATAATTACCGATTTTCTTTGTATGCGCATGTGTGAACAGCACCTCAGAATAACCGAATTCCTTCGCAGTTAACAGAAGCCCTTCGATCATTAAAATCCCTTCCAGCGAATCTTCAACCTTATGTTTTTCGGACAATTGAATCCGCAGCTGCTCGCCGTCTTCCCTTTCCGATACCGATGCAATCGCATCTGCTTCTATAATGCTCGCAGTCTGTGAGCCTTCATCTGTTGTCTTCATCCCGTCAATAGCCTGATATACTGAATAATAGGTTTGTTCAGACGGGATGAGATACTCTTGTCCCAGACTGTCGCTGTAAGAAAAATACGCCCGGTTTGTCTGTTTATGTACAGACATCTCAGCGGAAATGCCGTAAGATTTATAAAAATCCTGTCCGGCTCCGTTTTGAACCTTTTTCAATTTAATCCGCTCGTAAGGGCTCCATGTCAAAGTCTCTTTCAGCATCTTTTTCAATAAGTCAGCATCGGCAACTGATTCGATAGAGAGCCGTCCGTTTACCTGCACAAGCAAATCCTTCTTATCCGCCGTTACCTGCACACCGTCCAAAAGGTTCGGCACAGACAGGAAGGATTCGGGCACTTCTAGGTCTTCCGCTTCGGATAAAGCCTCTGAAACCGATTCATCCGGCTTCTTTTTTTCAAAACTGACCGGAATGACGGCGGATGTTTCTGAATCGGCAAATGCCAAAGTAATGTAATTGTTTTTGTTTTGGTTTGAGACGACGAACGTCTTCTGATCCGGCGGCTTGACAGAAGCTGACTGACTGGCTTTTTCTGTCTGGCGGCTGTCAGCGGTAAGATCACCGGAAGATTTGTTTGTCATCAGGTGAGGAGATATAATCAGAGCGATGCACAATGCGCAGACGCCGGCTGCGGCGGGGCCGATCCAGCTTCGGGCCGGTTTTTTCCTGTACGGTTTACCCGTTTCAATATTCCGGTAAATGGCCTCGGGTGAACGATGATCTCTAACCGCCGGAAGTTGTCTTAACAACTCCTCTACTCTTTCTTCGTTCCAATATGACTTCATCATCCATTAGCTCCTCCCTCAAAAGCTCCATCTGTTTCCGAAGTATTTTGAGCCCTCTGTGTTGGGTCGTTTTGACTTTGCTTTCCGAGAAGCGGAGAGCGGCGGCTGTTTCCTGAATGGAATATCCCTGAATAAATCTCAAGATAATAACAGCTCTTTGATCAATAGTGCAATGATCAAGCGCGGTATAAATTTCCCGGACGTTTTCATGCTGTACGGCGAGTTCGTCCGGAAGCAAATGCTGATCTCTGACATCTTGTGTATCCCAATCAAACGTACCCATAATACGCTGTCTGATCGTCTGCTGCTTGCGGAACCAGTCAATCGCCACATGGCGTGCGATGGACAACAGCCATGTTTTTTCACTGCTTCTTCCTTCAAATGTATGATAGGAATTCAAGACGCGGATATACACTTCCTGCGTCAAATCTTCAGCCTGCGACTTATCTTTTACCATATAAAATAAAAATTGATATAAATCTTGATGGTATGCATCATATAATATCTGAAAGGTTTCTTCCATGGGAAACCCCTCCGTTCACTTTTTTGTCGTAAAAATGCGTTGAAAAGTTACATTACAACTATATTACGAGAAACTGGAATTTGGAAGGGAATTTATATTAACATATTCTTAAATTTTTAAAGGAGAAACAAATAAAAAACACCCGCAGAACATGCGGGTGTTTCGTATGGAACAAGATTGTTCGTCAATTTCAGACGTCATCCTGCACTTTTGTCGGAATATAAAATGTAAACGTCGTCCCTTTGTCGATGCTGCTGTGAACCGCAATTGAGCCGCCGTGGGCTTCCACGATATTTTTTACGATGGCGAGCCCGAGTCCGGTTCCCGCCCTGCCTCTTGTTCTTGCTTTGTCCGCTTTATAAAAACGTTCAAAAATAAAAGGCAGGTCCTCTTCCGGTATTCCAGAGCCGGAATCTTTGATATCGATCTTCAGTCCGTCTTTTACGGTCTGAGCCGCGATATGAACGCTTCCGCCTGACTCCGTATGGCGCAGCGCATTATCTATAAGGTTGGTAAACACCTGTTCCATTTTGTCTTCATCAAAGACACACTCCGGCTGAGACACTGAGATGTCCTCTGTGAGCGAAACGCCTTTTTCCTTCGCTACCCCGGAAAATTTGCGGGAGATCTTCTCCAGAAATTCATGCAGGTTTACCGTTTCATAGTGCAGGCCCGTATGTCCGGATTCCATTCTGGCCAAATCCAGCAAATCATTGACGAGCCGGCCCATGCGAAGAGATTCATCATAAATGATCTGCGCGATTTCTTTTTTCTCCTCTTCGGTGCTTGCAATGTCGTCCACTATTGCTTCGCTGTATCCCTGCAGCATAGAAATCGGGGTTCTGAGCTCATGACTGACATTGGCAATGAAGTCTTCACGCAATTTATCCAGCCTGCGCTCTTCGGTCATATCACGGAGCACGGCCACGGCGCCGCGGACGTGTGATTCCGCATAAAGAGGCGACATCAATAAAACCCATGACCTTCCTTGAAGCGTCATTTCAATCATTTGCTCTTTTTCCGTGTTCACTGCATTTTGAAATAGCTCTTTTGCTTCAGGGGGAAGGTTGTCTCCTTCTTTAATGTTCATGTTCTGCTCATAATACCATGCCTGCAGAAAACGTTCGGCCGGCGGGTTGGTCACCAAAATGGTGCCGTCGATATTAATGGTGATGACCCCGTCTGCCATACTGCTTAAAATATTGGACAGCTGTTCTTTTTCCTGATTCAGCGCGTTAATATGGAAATTGAGCTGCCGTCCCATCTGATTAAAGGCAATGGCCAGTTCCCCGATTTCATCTTGGGTCAGAATCGGAATTTTTGTATCAAACTTTCCTTTCGCCAAGTCTTGGGCGCCTTCCCGCATTTTCCGAAGGGGATATGTCACCCTGCTGGATAAAAAGAACGCGAAAAACGTTGTCAAGACGATGGCAATGCCCGCCGCAAGAAAAATATAGCGTGTCGTATGTTTCGTCGTATCTTTGACGGCAAGCAGCGATTGGGATAAAAAGACCATGCCTTTTTTGCCGTCTTTTTCATACGGCACTCCGACGATCAGCCGTTCGTTATCCGAACCGGCATTGTTGGGGACCGCGCGTTTGCTTACTTTTTTGCGGTCTGTCAGCGCCTTGTGCAGATCCCGGTCATGTTTGATCTGCTCTAATGTAATAGAGGATAAATGATTATCGTCATTGGGCGAATACCAGACATGCTTATCATCCTGAATGATCGCGATGCTCGTTAAATTGTCCGCCAGTTCCCACGTGATGGATCTGGCAAGCGGCTGGTCTTCATGATTTTCTATTATGACCGCAATTTTGTCGGCAAGCTGCGTTAAATCTTTTTCCGCTTCTTCAACGTGGTAATTTTCTATAAATTCCAGAAGCAGCACCGTTAAAATAAATAAAACAATTAACACGAGTGAAAGAATGGTAAACCAAAGCTTTCCTACTACGCTTTTCCAAAACTTCATTCAGCGCCTACCTCAAATTTGTATCCGACTCCCCATACGGTGACGATTTTTTTCGCCGCTCCCGGGGACACTTTATTTAATTTTTCACGGAGCCGTTTGACATGGGTGTCCACCGTTCTGAGGTCTCCGAAAAATTCATACTGCCACACTTCTTTTAAAAGCTTTTCCCTGTCGTACACTTTGTCCGGTGTTTTCGCCAGGAAGTACAGCAGTTCATATTCCTTCGGCGTCAGGCTCACCTCCGTGCCGTCCGCAGTCACCCTGTGAGCATCGTGATCAATGGATAGATGCGAAAAGACGAGCACATTTTTTGTCGGGGTATTGGCTGTCAGATAAGATGTTTGGGAAGCCCTTCTTAAAAGCGCCTTTACCCGAAGCACCACTTCTCTCGGGCTGAAAGGCTTGACGATATAATCGTCCGTACCCGCTTCAAACCCCTGGACGCGGTTGGCTTCTTCCCCTTTTGCCGTCAGCATGATAATCGGCGTCGCTTTTTTTTCTCTGAGCTGCCGGCATACTTCGATTCCGTCCGTTCCCGGCATCATTAAATCCAAGAGCACCAGATCATAATCTGATGCCAGCCCCATTTTAATGGCCTCGTCGCCGTTTTCCGCTTCTTCAATCACATAGTTTTCCCGTTCAAGGTACATTCTTAAAAGGCGTCGAATTCTGGCTTCATCATCTACTACTAATATTTTAGTTTCATTTGTTTGATCCATCGTTTTCCCCCTGCTTTCCTTCTGTTACTTTCATTTTAACAAACTGTGCGGCAGCTTGAGAACTGTATCGGCTTTTTGCATCTATGCGTACGAATGAAGTCCGGCAAGCACGAGATTCACAAAAATTAAGTTAAACATAATAATGGCGAAGCCGATGACGGCAAGCCACGCGGACTTTTCGCCATGCCAGCCTCTTGACAGCCGCAAGTGCAAATACGCTGCGTAAAATAAAAAGGTGATCAGCGCCCATACTTCCTTCGGGTCCCAGCCCCAAAAACGCGTCCATGCAAGCTGCGCCCAAATCATCGCAAACACAAGCGCGCCGAGTGTGAATACCGGAAAACCGATGGAAACAGCGCGGTAGCCGACTTCATCGACCAAGTCCAGATTCACATTTTTGACGAGCGGGCTGATAAGAGCGCTGATTCTCTTTCTGAATATCAGCCTGAGCGCACCGTATAAAACGAGACCTGCGCCAAACGACCAGATCACCGTATTGACCTTTCTGCCTGAAAAAATGGCTGGAAGCTCAATAAGCGGCTTCATTGCGCCTTCCGTAAGCAGTTCTCCCTCATGCGGGCCGACAAGCGCAGGCATATCATATATCATGACGCTTTTGGCTTCTTTTTTATCCACCCAATTAAATTCAGCTTTGTAGTCCGCCAGCCGGAATGCCGACGTGACGGCGATAAATGCCACGGTCGTCACGAGTATAAACATGATGACTTCAAGCCAGAACGTTTTTTTGCCCGGTCTGGATTGGTCGACATGCTTTAACAGGAAAATGACGCCGGCTACAAAACTGATCGCAAGAATCGCCTGCCCGAGCGCCGCCGTCGTGACGTGAATGTACAGCCAATTGCTCTGCAGTGACGGAATAAGCGGCGTGATGTCTGTCGGAAACATGCTTGCATATGCGATAAGCAAAAGCGCGATAGACAATGTGAACATGCCTAATGAAGGCAGTCTGTAAATAAAGTAAATAATAATAAAAGCGAGAACAAGCATCATGCCGAATGACGTCGTAAATTCAAACATATTGCTGACAGGCGCATGTCCGCTTGCCGACCATCTCGCAATGAAGTAGCCGAGATGACAAAGAAATCCGAAAATGGTTAACGTGATTCCGATAGCCGACCAGCGGCCCTTACCGTCCTTAGCACCTTTTGTTCCCCGGATGGCGCCGCCGAAAACCGGGACGGCAATTAAATAAATCAAAAAGGCAGCATAAAGAAAATTTGCGCTCAGCTCCGCCATGACACCACTCCTTTTTCACTAGGCCTGATTTTTGGCCAATTCTTTTTGATCGGCCGGCTCTTGAATCCCGGTCCCGCTAAGAACAAATTCGATATCCTTTTTCAGACCGAACCAGTTTTTGTTCGTATGTCCCGCCACAAGCACTTCATGATCACCTGTTTTGATCCAGATCCTTCTGTGCTGCCAGTACATTCCTTGAATGACGCCGATCATAAAGATCGCGCCGCCGACGGCAAGCACCCATAAGGTTAAGTCTTTTCTGACGGTGAGTCCTGTAATGTTTTTCGTTTCCACATGGTCGAATTTTAATTTGTACTTGTTACTTTCGGAACCTTCAACAGTCTGCTGAATCGCAACAAAACTTTTCTCCCCTTTCGGCTTGTCAGGAGCCGTGATTTTAAAGACAAAAGCCGGATTGTTAGGAACCTTCGTTTTCGTGCTCGGTTCTCCGTCCTTGTTAAAATAAAAATCAGGAAGATAACTGGCGATCTGCACTTTGTAACCGTTACCAAGATCATAGTCCGTGTCGGGATCGAGAAGATTGATCTTCAGTTTGCCGAATGACTGTTTTGTTTTTTGGTCGATCAGGTGAAATACCATCTGATCGAGCTGGTTTTCTTTATAGTCCACCTGATACACAGAATAGGAGTCAAAGCGCAGCGGTTCATTGACGCGGATATTGTTTTCTTTGACTCTTTTAAGCTTCGGCTTTTCACCGAATACAATGTCGCCTTCCCTCTTATACAAAACCGCGTCCGTTGTGAAGGATTTGGCGACTTTGCCGTTTCCGGCTCTGTCAATGGCGTCGGCGAATACTTTTTTCTCAGTGTCTTTGTTATATGTCTGCATCGTGAACCGGTTGTTTTTTAAGTAATATTTGCCGTCAGTACCTGGGATCTGGGCGGTTTCGCCTTCACGGACCCAGAGCGTTTCATCGACATACATACCGGGTACAAATCTCAGCATGGCTCCGATCAGAAAAATGATCAGGCCGATATGATTGACGTAGGGCCCCCACCTTGAAAAACGGCCTTTTTCCGCCAGAATGCTGCCCTCTTGTTCTCGCACTCTATAATGCTTTTTTTTCAATCGTGTTCTGAGGCTATCAGCCGCATCCCCGCTCAGCTCGGTTTCTGTCCGGCTGTATAGACGCTGCCTCTTCAAAAAGACCGGATTCCGCCGAACTCCTTGATTTTTCAGCGCCCTGTACAAAGGAATCACCCGATCCAGGCTGCAGATGACCAGTGATATGCCAATAGATGCGATCAGGAGCATATACCACCATGAGCCGTACAGGTGATGAAATCCCAACAGATAATACATTTGGCCGATTATGCCGTACTGCTGTTCATAATATGTATCCGGCTGGGCGCCCGGCGGCAGATAAGCTTCCTGCGGAAAAACCGTGCCGAAAGCAGACGCCGCCAGAGTAATGACGATCAGCCATATTCCGACTTTTACGGAAGAAAAGAAGTTCCATACCTTATCTACGATTGTTTTATTATATGTTTGCGAACGCCTTGCGCTGCCGTCGTACCGCATATCGGCAAGCGGCGATTTTTGATCATCAAGCGGCTTCCCGCACGACTCGCACAAAACCGTCCCGGCTGGATTCACGTGCCCGCATTCACATTTGACCTTTTTCATGAAGACGCCTCCGGCTTAATTAAATTCATATAGTCATGAACCATGCGTTCTGTCATCGTGCCGGTCACCACTTTCACGACTTTTCCGTCGGGATTGATCAAAAATGTCGTCGGAATAGGTGATACGCCGTACGCGTCCAGCACTTGCCGGTCAGTATCGAGCGCAACCGGGAAATTGACGCCGTATGTTTTCATAAAATTATGTACTGCAATTTTTGATTCGCCGACATTTACCGCAACCACCTCGACACCGAGGTCTTTAAAATGCTTGTATTGATTCTCCATGTAGGGAAATTCCTGCTTGCACGGCTCACACCACGTTCCCCAGAAATTCAGAAAAACACCTTTTCCTTTTAACTGACTCAGTTCTATGAGTCTGCCCTCTGTATCTTTCAGCGCGAAATTCGGGGCTTTGGACCCCTCAGATATACGCTCACCGTTTGTGTATACGGCATTATAGATGGTATATCCGAGCGCGCAGAGTAAGATGAGAAGGATGCCGGTCCGAATGAATAAACGCCGCCGTTTTTTGTTCATTGTACACTGCTCCCCTCCCCTGCCTGCAAATCCATTCAATTATATCATCAACACGTTTTGTAATTTTTGAAGGTTATGTGAAAATTAGAAAGCGTTTTTACCGTGTTCAGCTAAAGCCCGCAGCCTTTTCACCTCATGCGGCGACAATTCTCTTGCGTCTCCTGTGCGCAGGCCTCTTAAATCTAAAAATGCGTATTCTTCACGTTTTAGTTTCAGCACGTCATGACCGATCGCCTCGAACATGCGGCGGACCTGTCTGTTCCGGCCTTCATGAATCGTCAGCTGAATGATGCTCGTCTGCTTTCTTTTGTCCAGGGAAAGCATTTTCGCTCTGGCCGGCGCCGTCTTGCCTTCTTCAAGCTGAATGCCGCGCTCAAGCTTTCTCAGAAGTTCCTTGGAAGGAATCCCCTTCACTTTAGCGACGTACGTCTTATCAATTTCGTATTTCGGATGCATGAGTTTGTTGGCAAACTCGCCGTCATTTGTCAGCAATAAAAGTCCGCTCGTATCATAATCAAGCCTGCCGATCGGATAAATGCGCTGCGGCACTTCTTTGAAAAAGTCGGTCACCACTTTCCGCCCTTTGTCGTCATCAGCTGCTGAGATCACTCCTCTCGGTTTATAAAGCAGAAAGTACACGGGTTCTTCCCGCTCCACCTTTAATCCGTTTACTTCAATCTGATCAGAACCGGTCACTTTTACGCCGAGCTCTGTTATTACTTTTCCATTCACCTTTACTTTTCCTTCTTTTATCAGCTCTTCCGCCTTTCTGCGTGATGCCACGCCGGCATGAGCAATAACTTTTTGCAGTCTTTCCATGTCGTTCACCTCAAGTATAATCTTACTTTTTTCCCCTTGAACAAACAAGCTTTTTCAAGGAGAGTTATTCTGATATATAAAAAGCGCCTGATTTCAGGCGCTTCCAAATAATAACGTAACTATGATGATTGATGCAACCACCCCGATCAAATCAGCAAGAAGACCAACCTTTAAAGCATCCCCCATTTTTTTGATGCCGACCGCCCCGAAATACACCGTCAGGACATACAGCGTCGTGTCAGTCGATCCCTGCATGACCGAGGCCAGCCTGCCGATAAATGAATCAGGCCCGTACACGGCGATCAGATCTGTCGTCATGCCGAGCGCCGCCGTCCCCGAAATCGGGCGGATCAGAGCAAGCGGCACGACTTCTGCGGGAATGCCGAGCGCTGTAAAGAAAGGCTTGCACAGCCCCATGACAAAATCCAGCGCGCCCGAGGCCCGGAATACGGTAATCGCCACCAGCATCCCGACCAAATACGGAATGATGGAAAACGCAATCTCAATTCCTTCTTTTCCGCCTTCAACGAATGATTCATACGTCGGCACTTTTTTGATCGTGCCGTATATCAATATACCGGCGATAATAATCGGAATCATGGCTAAAGACACCCAATTCACCATTTCCATTCGCTTACCTCCCTTTTCTTTTGCGGCGGTACCAGAAGTAGCGGTCAATGAAAATCGCGCCGATTCCCGAAATTAAAGTCGCTAAGATGGTCGGCCCGACGATATCGGTCGGTGATTTCGCCGAGTAAGCCATGCGCACGGCAATGACGGTTGTCGGTATCAATGTAATACTCGAAGTATTTACCGCCAAAAAGGTAATCATGGAACGGCTGGCCTCAGACTTACCTCCATTCAGCTTTTTCATCTGCTCCATGGCTTTAATGCCGAGCGGTGTCGCCGCATTTCCCAGTCCGAAAAAGTTTGCCATGAGATTTGATAAGATGTATCCCATCGCCGGATGATCAGGGGGAATATCGGGAAACAGCTTAGAAATAAACGGGCGGCACATTCTGCTGAATATATCCAAAAGGCCGGACTGCTCGGCTATTTTCATCAGGCCGAGCCAGAACACGAGAACGCTCATTAATCCGAACGAGATCGTAACCGCTTCTTTCGCTCCTTTAAAAACGGCTTCATTCACATCCTGCAAGGTACCGTTAAACATCGCAAAGACAAGTCCGATTACCGTCAGACATACCCAGATTAAATTGACCATGACGAACCGCCCGCCGCGCTCATAAACAGGCTCGTAAACGTCTCAATGAAATGCTTTTTCGGTTTTTTATGGCGCTCATTTTCATAATAGACGGGGATCTTGGCGATCACTTTCCCATCATGCATAACAGTCATCCGGCCGACGACATCAGGAATGAGAGAGGCGTCCTTTTTCCAGGCTTTTTTCGGTTTTATTAAGGTTGTGCTGATTTTTACATCGTCGATTTCATCCTCTTTTAACAAATATTTGACATCCCGGGCAATAAAAGCGTGTTTTCCGTAAAACGTCTTTTTCAGCTTCGGAATGCCGCCTTTTTTAGCGACGACATAGGTTCTATAGTGATCAAAGACATAATTAAACATATTCATATGGTCATCCCAGTCATCCGGATCATTTATGGTGACCGCGATGAGATCCGTACCGTCTTTTGAGGCCGTCGAGACGAGCGTCCGTTTCGCGATTTTTGTGTAACCCGTTTTTCCGCCTGTGCTGTAACGGTAGAGCCCAGTCAGAAGCTTGTTTTTATTTTTCCATACCCGGTCCATCGTTTCCGCCTTATACACTTTTGTGCCTGAAACGGTCCGGTATTCCTTGATTTTCATCGCGTATTTAGTCAAAAGCGCCATGTCAAACGCCGTTGAATATAAATTTTCATGGTCGTCCAGCCCGTGCGGATTTTGAAATTTTGTATTTTCCATCCCGATTTGCTCGGCTTTTTTGTTCATTAAAAATACAAAACCGTCAAGGCTTCCGCCGACATATTCCGCTATTGCCGCAGCGGCGTCATTTCCTGATCTCAGCATAAGCCCGTATACGAGATCTTTCAGCTTTACTTTTTGTCCCGGCTGAAGATAAATGGCTGAGCCTTCCGTTTTTACGGCATTCGGGGAAACCGTCACGGTCTCTTCCATCTTCCCTGATTCAATCGCCAGCACCGCCGTCATGATTTTCGTAATGCTTGCAATCCGCCGCTTATGATGTTCATCCTTGGCGAATAACACCCTGCCAGATGCTCCGTCGATTATAATCGCGCTTTTTGCGCTGACATGTATTTGGGCATGTGCCGTATTGCCGTCTGTAATGGAAAAAAGAATAACAAAAGTCAAAAGAAATACGGCAGCTTTTTTGAGAAAGCGCATGAATGCTCACGTCCTTGTTGTGGGTTTGTACAAGTTTATGCGCATGTCCATGACTTATGAATACCAATTGCATCACTTTCACATAAAAAAACTCTCCCAAAAGGAAGAGTTTTTATCTGACTGATGCCATATTTGAGCCTGATGCTTCATATTGCGCCAATTCTTCCCGCATGCGCAGAAATTCACTGCTGAGCGAAAGCAGAAGGCTCCGCAGCGAGTCCGGCACTTGCTGGTAGAATTCAATCGCGCTTTGGCCTGTATAAGCGGCGCGGCTGTTTTCGTACCATGTATCCTTTTTCGGCATGAAAAACTCCTCCACGCACTGATGATATACTTTATACAGCGTTTTTTCCGCTCTCGCCTCATGAAACGGCTCCTGCATTAAAAGCCGCCTGCAGGCTTCCTGGGCGCCTTCGCAAAAGACGGTCATCCTCCTCAGCACACTGAGCACGTCGCGGCAGTATGCTTCATCCGCCTCTCCTTGAGCCCGCATCTCCGGCAAAGTTGTATGATTTAAATAGCTGCTGACCATCGTGACAACCTCGGCTAAAAATTCACCAGTTTCTTCAGTATGGGCCCTCACAATCGAATTTCCCATTTCCGTCCGTTTCCTTCCTCTCTTGTACGTCGTCATTTGCGTCATTCATCAATGGCCTTTCCCTACTATCGTATGATGAAAAACGATTATTATTTAATATCCTCAAAAGTTTGGTTGAAGTTTTCAAAGAATAAATCGGCTTCCTCCTGGAGAACGTCTTCCTCCGCATTTTCAGGAAGCGGCGGGAGCTCCTCCAATGTTTTTAAGCCGAATTGTTCAAGAAATACCGGTGTCGTGCCGTATAAAATCGCCCGGCCGGGACCGTCGGCGCGGCCCACCTCACACAGCAGCGCTTTTGACACGAGGCTGTGCAGAATCCGCTCAGACTTCACGCCCCGGATATCTTCAATTTCCGCCCGTGTGATCGGCTGCTTGTACGAAACGATCGCCAGCACTTCCAAAGAAGCCTGTGACAGCCCTTTTGACGGCACTTCGATTAGTTTTTTCAAATAAGGCACGAATTCTTTTTTCGTTCCAAGCATATACGTATCCGCATATTCGGTAAGCTCGATGCCTCTGTCGTCTTCCTTGTACTGAGCGGCCACTTCTTCCATGATTCCGGCCAGTTCCGCTTCTTCTATTTCAAGCACCGTCACCAATTGCTTTTTGGTCAGCCCTTCATCACCCGCCGCATACAGCAGGGCTTCCACAATCGCTTTCCAATTCACGATATCAAGCGCCATGAATGGATTCACTCCCCGTAATGTATATATCTGAAAAGTTTTCTTCCTGTTCAATGATAATCTGCTGATTTTTCATCAGTTCCAGGACTGCTAAAAACGTCACGACGAGATGGTCCTTTTGCCGAGAAGGAAAAAGCTCCGTGAAGTTTATTCTTCTCCCCGCCGTTTTTAAGCTTTTTACGATTTCGTTCATTCTGTCTTCAATCGGTATTTCCTGCCTTGTAATGGTCGTTTCTTTCGGCCGCGTGATTTTTTTACGCTGAAGCACCTTTTGAAACGCGCCGATCATGTCATAAACGGTCACCGACAGTTTCTGCTCCGTCTGTTTGATTTCTTTTGCATACTCACTTAAATCACTCGGCGGCTTTGTAAATGACTTTTGTCTTTCTTCTTCCCGCTCTTTTAAATCCTTCGCAGCGGTTTTATACTTTCTATACTCAATCAGCTTTTCAATCAGCTCGTCCCGAGGGTCTTCTTCTTCAAGCATTTCGTCTTCAAACAGCTCTTCCTCTTGTTTCGGAAGCAGCATTCTGCTTTTAATGCTGAGAAGCGTCGCCGCCATGACCAGATATTCACTGGCGACATCAAGTTCAAGCTCTTGCATTGTATGTACATATAATAAATATTGTTCAGTAATGGTTGCCACGGGTATGTCGTATATGTCGATTTCAAGACGGTTAATCAGATGAAGCAGCAGGTCCAATGGGCCTTCAAACGTATCAATTTTCACTTGATATTCTACCATTATCTCACCATTTTCAATATCACTCTCATTGCCGGAAAAACTGGCTACCCTTTAGTATAATCCACCGAAATGCTCTCGTCCAATACTTTTATACACGTCCTCCGTTATTTAGAAAATACTGAAAAAGAAGATATACGCCTATACCTTTAAAGGCGGATGCACATATGATAGCCGTGTAAACTTGAAACAAAGGGAGGCTGATTTCACATGAGCGGAGCTTGTTTCGGCGGAGGTTTTGCATTAATTGTCGTTCTGTTTATTTTGCTCGTTGTCGTAGGAGCATCTTACATCTGCTAGTTCCTCAGGCTTCAGACACCAAGCCGCTCTTTTTTTCCTTTTCATAGCGCTGTGGTACACTGGTTTTAGCATAAAAGGAGGAAGCGGCTTGTATCCTAAAGCTTATATCGGCTTTTTGGCCGAATTTCACGCATCAAGAGATTATTTTGAGTGTCATGAACTGTTAGAGGAATATTGGAAAGAAAGCCCGGCTGAAAAGCGGAGCATTCATTGGGTCGGCCTGATTCAGCTTGCCGTCGCTCTGTATCACCAGCGCAGGGGAAATGAAGCCGGGGCGAAACGGCTGATTGCCAACAGCTTACGTATTCTCCGGTCTGAAAAGCAGGCGGTCTGTTCTCTCGGTCTCAGCCACCCGAAGCTGATTGAGCTGATAGAAACGCTGTCAGACGATATAGAAGCGGGCGTGCCTTACAGAAGTGTTATGCTGCCGATTACAGATGAAGCCCTGAAAGAAGCATGTCTTGCCGAATGCCGCCGAAAGGGCTATACATGGGGGCAAGACGGCGTATCAGATACCTTTCTTATTCATAAACACCGCCTGCGGGACAGGACGGATGTCATTAAGGAACGCGAACGGGAAATTGAGAGAAGAAAAAAAAGCAGAGGCTGACGGTCAGCCCTGCTTTTTCTATATCAAAACAGCTCCCGAAACCGTGAAGATTCCGGGAGCATTTGTCAGTTATTATATGAGATATCCTGATCTTTTTGATGTTGACAGCGTTCAAAAAAGCTTTGCGTTAATTCATTCGGAACGAGTGCCTCCGTTTTGAACAGACGTTTTAAGGCGTCCATCATTTGCTTTCCGATTCCTTGATGGCGGTGAGAAGGATTCACGCTGATATGCCGGATTTCAACTTCTGAGTCCTTTTTTTCGACTCCGATCGCTCCGACGATATCTTCATCCTCTTTCCAAAGAAAGAGCTGGCGGCCAGTATCCGTTTCATAGTCCTTTATTGTCTGCTGAAGCTGCTTGAGATCTTTTTCATTCGGCATAAATGACAGAAGACCCATCGCAATCTTTTCAAACGATTTTTTATAACGAATTAACATAAAAACCCCTCTATATCCAAAATGTCCATTCATGTCCTATCAAACGGATACATAAAGGCGATCCGTTTCCTCACATTATATCATTTTCGCCGCTGTTTTAAACGCTTTTCAACAAATTATTCAAATGAACGGTTTAAATTTGCCATTTCAATGGCAGATACTGCGCAATCCGCTCCCTTATTTCCGGCTTTTGTTCCGGCTCGTTCGATGGCCTGCTCAATGGTTTCAGTCGTCACGATGCCGAAGATAACCGGGACGCCCGTCGCCGTTCCCGCCTGGGCGATGCCTTTTGCCGCTTCATTGCAGACATAGTCATAATGCGTTGTCGCTCCTCTGATAACCGTGCCGAGCGTAATGACGGCATCGTATTTTTTCGTTTCCGCCATTTTCTTTGCCGCAAACGGGATTTCAAACGCTCCCGGCACCCAAGCGACGTCAATGTCGTTTGATTCTACACCGTGGCGAAGCAACGTGTCTTCCGCTCCGCTTAACAGCTTGCTCGTAATAAATTCATTAAATCTGCCGACGACGATTCCGATTTTAAGTCCTGTTCCTACTAGGTTTCCTTGTATGATATTCATATGTTATCCATCCTTTTTTGTGAGATTTGTTTTTAGAAATGAAGCAGATGTCCAAGTTTTTTCATTTTGGTCTGTAAATATTGCTTGTTATGCTCACTCGCTTCCATTTGAAGCGGCACCCGTTCTGAAATGCTGAGACCGTATCCTTCGAGGCCGGCGATTTTCCGGGGGTTATTGGTTAAAAGTTTCATATGCTGAACCCCTAAGTCGCGGAGAATCTGGGCGCCGATGCCGTAGTTGCGCAGATCAGGCAGAAAGCCGAGCGCTTCGTTCGCTTCAACCGTGTCATACCCTTGTTCCTGCAATCGGTACGCCTTCAGCTTATTGATTAAACCGATCCCTCTGCCTTCCTGGCGCAAATACAATAGAACGCCGCGGCCTTCTTCAGCAATTTGCGCAAGCGCGGCATGAAGCTGAGGTCCGCAATCACAGCGATGGGATGCAAACACATCGCCCGTCAGGCATTCTGAGTGCACTCTGACAAGAACGGGTTCGCTGTTAAACGGGACATCCCCCATGACAAAGGCGAGATGTTCTTTTCCGTCAACCTCGTTTGTATATCCGTAAACTCTAAACGTGCCGAAGTCAGTCGGCAGCGTAATATCAACTTCTCTGTTCACAAGGGTCGTAATGTTGTAACGGTACTCTATTAAGTCTTTTATCGTAATCATTTTCAGCTGGTGGCGTTCGGCGATTTCGGCTAACTCCGGCACTCTGGCCATAGTGCCGTCTTCATTCATAATTTCACAAATGACGCCCGCTCCCTGAGATCCGCAGGCTTTTGCAAGGTCAACGGCTGCTTCCGTATGGCCGGCCCGCTTCAGGACGCCTCCTTTTTTTGCGATTAAGGGGAAAATGTGGCCCGGACGCTGAAAATCGTCAGACACAGATTCTTCGTTCAACAGCGCCTGAATGGTAAAGGATCGTTCCTGCGCGCTGATGCCCGTTTTTGTCAGCCTGTGGTCAATACTGACCGTAAACGCGGTCTCATGTGAGTCCGTATTATGATCGACCATCGGGTGAAGATCCAGCCGGCCGGCGATGTCTTCAGACAGCGGCGTGCAGATCAGGCCTCTCCCATGGGTCGCCATAAAATTCACCACTTCCGGCGTGGCATGCTCAGCCAGCGCTACGAAATCTCCTTCGTTTTCTCTGTCTTCATCATCGACAACAATGATGACTTCACCTTTTTTCAGCGCCTCTAACGCCTCTTCTATCGGATGAAACATATCGATCTTCCTTTCTAAAAGCCGTTCTCGCTTAAAAAGGCTTCCGTGATAGTTTGATTGCTTTTCGTTTGTTCTGTTTTGTGCAAAAAGCGGTATAAGTATTTGCCGATCATGTCACACTCAATATTTACGGTCGATCCGACTGTTTTCGTCTGAAAAATCGTTTCTGAGATGGTATGCGGAATGATGGATACCGTCACGCTTTCGTCTGATAAACCGAAAATCGTCAGGCTCACGCCGTCTACCGTAATTGAACCTTTCAATACGAGCGCTTTTGTCAGTTCCGGCGAAAGTTTTAAATCGTAATAGACCGCGTTGCTTTTTTTCTCGATCCGCGTAATTTCCGCCGTTCCGTCCACGTGCCCTGATACAAAGTGGCCGCCGAACCGCCCGTTGGCGGACATCGCTCTTTCCAAGTTTACTTTACTGCCTTTTGACAAGCCGTTCAGCGAAGTGGCTTTCACTGTTTCCGGCATGACATCAACCGTAAATTGATTGTCAGAAAATCCGGTTACGGTCAGGCAGATGCCGTTTACCGCAATGCTGTCGCCAAGTTTCACATCACTTGTCACTTTTGAAGCGGCGATGGTTAATGCCATGGAAAGGCCTGTCTTTTTGATTGCTTGGATCGTGCCTGTTTCTTCAACGATTCCTGTAAACATCGTCACCATCCTTTCCATCTTTAGGTATGGCCGTCAGTTTTATATCCGGCCCGATTTGGGTGATTTGTGTGAATTGTAAATGGGGGACATCTTTCATTGATTGAAAACCTTCACCGGAGATCAAGCTGGGAGCAAGCGTTCCTCCGATTAATTTAGGGGCGAAATAGAAATGAAGCTCTTGGAAACAGCCTTCCTTGACAAAACTTCCGTGTACGGATGCTCCGCCTTCCACATAAACCGACATTATGCCGTTTTCAGCGAGAATACTGAGCACCTCAGGGACGTGAATGCGGTCTGTTTCCAGCGGAATAACTTTTATTCCGAGTGCGGTCAGCCGGTCTTTCTTTTGCACGTCTGCACCTTTGGCCGTAAATATCCATGTCGGCGCAGCGCCGTCAGTGAGCACATTTGCCGTTTCAGGAATGGTCAGCTTTGTATCGAGAATCACTCTGACCGGCTGCTTCACCGCATCAGGAAGCCTGCAGGTCAGGCTCGGATTATCGGCTTTGACTGTGCCTGCTCCGACAAGAATGCTTTGATGCGATTTCCTGTATTGCTGGGCATCAAGCCTTGCCGCCTCTGATGTAATCCATTTGCTGTCACCGGTTTCAGTCGCTGTTTTCCCGTCAAGGCTCGCGGCCGCTTTCAAGGTGACATACGGAAGTCCGGTCCGCATGAAGTGAAGAAACATTTTATTCAGCTCTTCTGCCTGCTGCCTGAGAAGTCCGGTTTTCACTTCGATGCCCGCTGCTTCCAGCATTCCGATGCCTTTTCCGGCTACAAGCGGATTCGGATCTTTCACAGCGATAAACACCCTTTTTATCCCCGACTTTATTATCAGTTCGGCGCATGGCGGTGTTTTTCCGTAATGGCTGCAAGGCTCCAGCGTCACATACAAATCGGCGCCTTTTGCGTGTCTGCCGGCCATATGAATCGCGTGAACCTCGGCATGCGCTTCTCCGTATTGCAAATGGGCGCCCATTCCGACGATCTGTCCGTTTTTGACGACGACAGCGCCGACAAGAGGATTGGACTGTGTCTGTCCTTCACCGCGTCTGGCAAGTTCTATTGCCGTATTCATATAATATTCTTCCATCGTTATCCCTCCCTTCTTCCACGCAATTTGGCGTCAAAAAAGCCCCGAATGTTTACACAGTTCGGGGCTTTGCCAGTTTTAATCCATAGGAAATAAGACTATACAGTAAGTTTATTTTTTGCATAGCTTCTCTCATCCTTCTCCCATCCAGACTTTCACTGTCGGCTTCAGCTTTTCACTGAATCCACCGTATACAGATGCATACGGGTCACGGGCTGTAAAGCGCAAAACGCCTTATTACCGCCGGTCGGGATTTTCACCCAGCCCCGAAGGATACAATCAATATTTTTTTGTCCTTATCCGCTATTATAACATCCTTTGCGGCAGGCGCAATGAATTTGCACCTAATTATTCAGAAAAATAAAAAGCGCCCTTTTCCCATAAAAGGCGCCTTTATTTATTCGTTCACTTTGACGACCTTCAATAAGCCGTCAATCCGGTTTGATTTGCTGAAATACGCTTTAATCTTATCTCCCTTTTTCACATCGGAGAGATCCTGCTTCAGCTTGTCGCCGTTAAAAATAATTTTTGTGCCGTTTTCTGCCGTACCGTGGTACTCAGTTCCTTCGATTTTCGTAATTTTATATGTTTTGACTGTATATTCTTCTTTTTCCTGGGACAGGGTTTGTCCGATTGCAGTCGGCACGTCTTTCAGTTCAATATCGTTTATGACCATATAACCGCCCGCTAATAACAGCAGCAGTACAAGTAAAATGGCTGCTTTTGTTTTAATTCTTCCCATTTTTCTACCTCCAGCCCGTATCAATCTATTCATTACTATGTCATATTCCTTTTGTTCATGAATAGAAAACCGTTCTTCCCTGCGTGAGTTATTCATATAACGTTTCATAAAGGGAAGATGTTTCATGTATCTGTAAAACTTTCTATCTATTAAATAGATATACGAATTTATGTTCTGTTTTTGAGGGTGGAAAGATAAATTTATATAAAAAAGCAGTTTTCTTATAAGAAAACTGCCTGTACGGTTTATTTCGTCTTGCGAATTTCATTAAACGGGAAGAAGACGAATTTTGATGTGCCCGCTATTTGTTTTTTCGTAAAGAGACCGAGGCCGTTGCGGCTGTCCATAGATTCTCTGCGGTTATCACCCATGACGAAATATTTGTCGTCCGGCACCTTCACCGGGCCGAAGTCTTCTGTCAGCCGGTCATAGCCTTCTTGCTTCGCCTTGTGCTTGTTTGCCGCTAAATACGGTTCGGACACTTTTTTGCCGTTGATGTACAGCTGATCGTTTTTCATTTGCACCGTGTCGCCGGGAAGTCCGATAATCCGTTTGACATAGTGCTCGTTTTCTCCGTTCAGAACGACGATCTGGCCGCGTTTGAAGTCGCTTATGTATTTGACCGTCATATTGACAAAGATTCTCTCGCGGTCATGCAGCGTCGGATCCATTGATCTTCCATCAACGAGATAAGGGGCGAATAAAAAGTTTCGGATGAGCAGTGCCAGAACGACAGCGATGATAATGGCTTTCGCCCAATCAAGTACGGCGCTTTTTTTAGAAGTTTTTTCTTTTTCTGATTTCAAGTGATTTCCTCCCATTAGCCATGGTCGTTTTTATTTTACCATGAATCCCTAGCACAGAGGGCAAATAAGCCCCGCACCTCATCCATTTTTTTCATTTTATAAGCCGGATCTGCTGATTTTACGGTATTTCACGAAGCTTCCGATCCGCCAAATACACAAATACACAAAAGCAAGTTCCATCGTTAAAACGGCGAATTCCGCCGCGTCAATGTTTTTGAAATATTGGCTGAGCACGATACGGATCGCAATAATCGCGATAATGACATATTTAAAGTTTTTATTCCGCTTGGAGTAGACAAAACCGTCTTCCCGGATTTCATAGGCGGTTTGCGACAGCATGATGACGCCGAATACCGCGCCTAACAGTCCGGCGATGGCGAGCTCCCAAAGAGCGGGAAAATGAAACGGCTTTCCCGGGATATTCATGAGCTGGCTGATGCTGAATGTAAAAATGACGGCGATAATCAAAAGCGGGAGAATGATGCCGAAGCCGCCGCCTTTAATCGGCCTGTTTCCCTTTTTCACCCTGAACCAAATCATAAGTGCGAGAATGATAATGACAAATAAAACGGTTGCCAATTGAACCAACGTTTCTACCTCTTTTCATTGTTGTACTCGGTCTTTTTCACTATACCAGAATGATCACTGATGTTCATATATGTATTTTTTCATGATTTACACATGAGAATTTTCATATACATAAAAAAACCCGCCTGAAAAAGGCGGGTTTTCCGTCATTATCCTTCTACACGGATTTCTTTCATTTTGTCTCCGTTAGACATGTTTTTCGCATGCTCTAAACCGCTTGTCACTTTTCCGAATACAGTATGAACGCCGTTTAAATGCGGCTGCGGCTCATGTACGATGAAGAATTGGCTTGAACCCGTGTCTTTACCGGCATGCGCCATTGATAAAGAACCGGCTTCGTGTTTATGCGGATTGCCTTCTGTTTCACATTTGATCGTTTTTCCGCTTCCGCCCATGCCTGTCCCAGTCGGATCTCCGCCTTGGCTCACAAAGCCCGGAATCACGCGGTGGAAAATAACGCCGTCATAAAAGCCCGTATTCGCCAGGTTTTCAAAGTTAGCGACTGTATTAGGCGCTTCATTCGGATAAAGTTCAAATTCGATTCTGCTGCCGTTTTCCATTTCGATATAACCAGTTTTCATTCTCATTCCTACTTCCGTATTGTTTTTTGTCAAAGCCTTCTTCAATATGAATTTCAATTGTAAGCCGGCTTTCTTTTTGATATTCTTTTGAAGGAAGAGGCCTCTGCTCTTCTTTTCGCGGCTATTATACCACACCTTCAGCCGGAAAACGAATCTCCCCGCTTCCGCAGAAAGAAAATGAAACCAGAACAGCTTCACAGCCGTCTATGTATCGGAACTGCTTCACGCAGGCCCTCACAAACCGCTTCAAAACGGCATTTGTGAAAAGAAGGAGGTTAACCGCTTTGAAAAAAATGTGGATTGGATTGCTGGCGGCGGCCGTTGTATTGTGCACAATACCGAAAATCAGCCTGGCCGATGCCGCAGTCGGAGATGTCATCGTCACACTGGGGGCGGATCTGTCAAACGAAAACCGTCAGAAAGTGCTTGACGAATTAAATGTCCCTGATAACGCGACAAAAGTGACGGTCACGAATAAAGAAGAACATGAATATCTGGGAAAATATATATCGAATGCCCAAATCGGCACAAGAGCCATCTCTTCATCATCCATCACGGTGGCAAAGAAAGGGTCCGGGCTTGACGTTAAGACCCATAATATCGATTCCATCACGGATGAAATGTACTTAAACGCCCTGATGACAGCAGGAGTGAAAGATGCGAAAGTATACGTGACGGCGCCGTTTGAGGTATCAGGCACCGCAGCATTAACGGGAATCATCAAGGCATATGAAGTCTCATCAGACAAAGCGATTTCAGAAGATGTAAAACAGGTCGCCAACCAAGAGCTTGTCACCACTTCAAATCTCGGGGATAAAATCGGGGATAAAAACGCCTCCGCGCTCATCGCAAACATTAAAGATGATTTCGCGAAAAACGGTGTGCCCGATACAAAAGAAGGAATTGAGAAAAAGGTCGATGATGCGGCTTCAAACCTTAACATTACACTGACTGACGCTCAAAAAGACCAGCTCGTTTCATTGTTTAATAAAATGAAAAATGCCAAGATTGATTGGGGCCAAGTCGGCAGCCAGCTTGACAAGGCAAAAGACAAAATCACGAAGTTCATTCAATCCGATGAAGGCAAAAGCTTTGTTCAAAAAGTCATTGACTTCTTCGCTTCGATTTGGAATGCGATCGTGTCTGTATTTACAGGAGACAGCGGATCAAGTTCTAACAACAGCTGAATGCAAAAAGAGACCGGACGCCATTGTTCCGGTCTCTTTTTTATTTATTGTTTGACCCCCGTCTTAAACGGCAGATCCAGTTTTACAATGTCTTCATAAGTTTCCCTTCTAATGACAAGATGCGCTTCGCCGTCTTCCACAAAAACGACGGCGGGACGCGGAATGCGGTTGTAGTTGTTAGCCATGCTGTATCCGTATGCTCCCGTGCAGAAAACGGCGAGAAGATCGCCTTCTTTCACTTCCGGAAGGTCTATATCCCAAATGAGCATATCACCGCTTTCACAGCACTTACCCGCGATGGATACCGTTTTATCGTGGTGTTCTCCGATTCTGTTTGCCGATACGGCTTCATATTTCGCCTGATACAGCGCAGGACGGATATTATCGCTCATGCCCCCGTCAACCGCTGCATATTTACGGGTGCCGGGCACTTCTTTTTGCGAACCGATGGTATAAAGCGTCGTTCCGGCGTCTCCGACGAGCGAGCGTCCCGGTTCAATCCAGATCTCCGGAATGTCAAAAGCGTGCAGCGCTGCGTTTTCTTTTACCGCTTCGATAATTTTTTCCACATAAACGGCGGGATGAAGGGGTTCATCCTCCTCCGTGTAGCGGATGCCAAAGCCGCCCCCTAAATTCAGCACTTCAGAGACAAAGCCGAATGATTCTCTCCATTCATTCAGTTTTGCAAAGATTTTTTCTGCGGCCAGCACAAAGCCCGCCGTATCAAAAATTTGCGATCCGATGTGGCAGTGAACGCCGAGAAGGCGGATATGGTCTGACTGTAATACTTGTTCAATCGCCTTTTCTATTTGCCCGTTATGCAGATCAAAACCGAATTTGGAATCTTCCTGTCCCGTCGTAATATAATCATGCGTATGCGCCTCTACCCCCGGAGTGATCCGCAGAAGCACATCCATTGTGCGCCCTGATTTGCGGCACAGTTCCGCGAGTAAGGATATTTCATAAAAATTATCAACGACAATGCAGCCGATTTGATGATCGAGCGCCATTTTCAACTCTTCTTCGCTTTTGTTATTGCCGTGAAAGTGAATCCTGTCAGCCGGAAAACCAGCCGCAACCGCCGTAAACAGCTCTCCGCCGGATACAACGTCCAATGAGAGCCCCTCCTGCTCAGCGAGCTGTATCATCGCAACGGAAGAAAACGCCTTGCTCGCGTACGCGACCTGCGCCTTTAATTCCGCATCAATGAATGCCTGTTTAAAGCTTTTAGCGCGCTCACGTATTAAAGCCACATCGTAAACATAAAGAGGCGTGCCGTAATGCTCCGCTAAATACAGCGCGTCCACACCTCCGATTTCCAAATGACCTAGTTTGTTTTGTCTGCTTGTGCCATGTAAGAACAATGCTCATTCCCTCTTTCTGATCCGCATATGGGTGAAAAGGACAGCTTCTTTTGAGCTGTCCTTATACAAGTCCCGCATAAGTTAAGACATACAATATCATAATCTTCTGTCGGTTTCAATGCGATTATGAACCGCTTGGCTGTCTTTGACGGTCTTTCGGGTGAACAATGCTCGGTCTGACTTTGGCTCCCGGCACTGTCGTCCGGACGAGCACCTGCCACAGCGCCTTGCCGTTAAACGGTAAAAACGGCCATAAATACGGCGTGTGAAACGAGCGGATATTCGCCATTATGATCAGCAGCAATGTAAAACCTATCACAAAGCCTTTTACTTGGAAAATGGCCACGAGCACCATTAAGATGAGGCGTATCATTTTATTGGCGAGGCTGAGCTCATAGCTCGGCGTGGTAAATGATCCGATGGCGGCGATCGATACGTACAGAATCACTTCTGCTGAAAACAGCCCCACCGCTATAGCGATTTGACCGATCAGCACCGCCGCAATCAGACCCATGGCGGTGGATAAAGCGGTCGGCGTATGGATCGCGGCCATCCTGAGAAACTCAATCCCCAAATCGGCCAAAAAGATTTGCAGAATGATCGGGATGTGCGTATTTTTATTTAAACCGATAAAATCCAATCTTTCAGGCAGAAGAGACGGTTCGAGAACAAAGAGGAACCAGATCGGAAGCAGAACGGTTGAAGCAATAATACCGAAAAACCTGATCCATCTTAAAAATGTGCCCACTGAAGGCGCCTGCCTGTATTCTTCCGCATGCTGAACATGGTGAAATATCGTTGTCGGCGTTATGATCACGCTCGGTGACGTATCGACGACGATGATGACGTGCCCTTCCAAAATGTGATTGGCTGCCACATCCGGCCGCTCTGTGTATCTGACCATCGGAAACGGATTGTAGCCTTGTTTGACGATGAATTCTTCCACCGTTTTATCAGCCATCGTCAATCCGTCAATGTCAATCGCATTCACTTCGTTTTCGACGATGCTGACAAGGTCCGGGTCCGCGATGTCTTCTATATACACAATCGCAAGATCGGTCTTAGAGCGCTCGCCGACTTTCGTAATTTTGACGCGGAGCCTTTCGTCCCTGATTCGTCTTCTGATCAATGCTGTATTAATGACGATATTTTCAATAAAACCGTCTCTTGCACCGCGGACGACCTTTTCCGTATCCGGTTCTTCAGGTGTGCGTCCGGGATAACTTCTGACGTCAACGATAAAGGCGAAGCCCGCGTCTTCAACGATAACCGCCACAAGTCCGGAAAGCACCTGATCCGTTGCTTCGTCGAGCGTTTTGACTTTTTGGACCTGCTGATTGACAAGCCTGTTTTCAACAACGTCAATCGCTTCATCCGCATTCTCGTCATAATTATTGACGTCGACGAGCTGTTCCATTAAATGAATGATAAACAAAGTATCGGTTAATCCGTTGACAAAGTAAATCTGGACTTCCCGGTCTAATACTCGAACTTTGCGGACGCCGACATCATAGCTCGTTCCCATACCGACGCGGTCTTTAAAAAATTGTTCATTTTTTCTAGGATCCCGGTACACCTTGATCATGTTTTCCGGTTTTTCCGGCATGGCTTTCGCTCCTTTCTAAAATGAATTCGACCGCCTTCATCGTGATCGGCGAGCCTTTGGATATGTCATCTTTTCTCCCCATCTTTCCTATGTCGCCGATGCCCACAATGAGGGGAACGTCCAATTTATCCAGACAATACACCGTATCTCCGTTCATTCTGTGCTCGTCCATTTCTCTCATTCCGGTTTTATCGACGCCAAACTCCGTCACTTCTCCATCACGGTCAATGGAGACATCGACTTTCGTCCATTCAGCCTGATGGGTCTTAGAAGCGACCGCAATCACCCCCAGCACTTCAATGTCCTGATGTGAGGCGACATATTTCAGCGCCGTTTCGCCCGGCCCTTCCCCTTGCAGGCCTGAATCGTCAAACATGACAAACACCGGGTCATTCGGCGCGGCTTTAATCAGCTGAACAAGTTCGGGGCCGCTTCTCGTTGACGGATTGCCTTTTGATTGGGAAATACACCGTCCGCCTGCTTTTTCCGCGGCATATTCAATTGTTTTGGCGGCGTACACGTCCCCGTCTGTCACAAGAATGACCTTCCGTTTCGTCATCGGCATTATCCTTTCGGTTTAAAAATAACGGCTACAAGAAATGCGAATAAAATCGCTGAAGATATACCGGCGGAAGTAAGTTCAAAAATCCCCATGGCGATCCCGATAAATCCATGCTCGTGAGCTTGATGCATGGCGCCGTGCAATAAGCTGTGACCGAAGCTGACGATGGGAACCGTTGCGCCCGCGCCCGCGAATTCGATAAATTTGTCATAAATTCCGAACCCATCTAACAAGGCGCCGATGACGACAAAAGTTGTCATCACATGGGCGGGTGTCAGTTTAAAAATGTCAAGCAGCAGCTGACCGATAATGCATATGATTCCCCCGCAAACAAAAGCCAACAGATATTCCATTTATGATGCACCTCCCGCCCGCTCAAATACCACACCGTGCGCGATGGTCGGAATGGTTTCCTTCTGCTGGATCATTGTCGGACTCAAAAGCGCTCCTGTCGCGACAACGAGTACCCTGTTTAGAATCCCCGCTTTTAATTGGTTAAAAATATGTGTGTACGTAACAAGCGCGGAGCAGGCGCAGCCGCTTCCGCCCGCAAACACCTGCTGGTCCGGCGTATAGATGAGAAGACCGCAGTCATCGTGTTTCGTTCCCACGGGATAGCCTTCTTCTTTGAGCAAATCTTTCACGATCGGCGAGCCGACGCCTGAAAGGTCTCCCGTTAAAATCAGATCATAATCATCCGCCGTGCGGTTTAAGTCCTGCAGGTGCTGTTTGATTGTGTCGGCGGCAGCGGGCGCCATGGCGGATCCCATATCGAACGGATCTGTTATTCCGAGGTCGCTTACTTTTCCCACTGTTGCGCTTGTAATCTTGATATCAGAAGGGTTTTGGCTGATGATGACCGCCCCGCCCCCCGTGACCGTTGAAGTGGCGGTATCCGGTTTTTGCCCGCCATACTCCGTCGGATTGCGGAATTGCCGTTCTGCCGTCGCGTTATGGCTGCTCGTGGCTGCGATCGCCCGGTTCGCAAAACCGCCGTCAATGAGCGCGGATGCGACAGCAATCGTTTCCATTGATGTCGAACAGGCGCCGAACAGACAGAGGAACGGAATTTTCAGATGTCTGGCGACGTAGTTGGCGGTCACATTTTGATTTAAAAGATCCCCCGCGAGTAACAAATCAATATCGCTCTTTTTCAAGTTCTGTTTTTGCAAAGCGGAGTTGATGGCATCTTCCATTAACTGACGTTCCGCCATTTCCCAGTTTTTCTGATTGCAATGCATTTCATCGTATGTCTTATCAAACAGCGAACCGAGCGGGCCGTCTTTTTCTTTCGGTCCGGCTGCCGTCCCCGCCGCATTTACAAATAACGGGTTTTCAAACACCCAGGTTTGCTTTCCGGTCAATTTCATTTTTTCTCCTCCTACGAAAACAGTTTTTCACAAGCAAACCGTATCAGGCCTACGATATAGGCTGCCACGACGCCGAATACAATGACGTTTCCCGCCAATTTAAACATGTTTGTCGCTACTCCGAGCACGAGTCCTTCACTTCTGTGTTCCAGAGCGGCGCTTGTCATACTGTTTGCAAAACCCGTCACCGGCACGGCTGAACCCGCTCCGGCAAACTGCCCGAGTCTGTCATAAATGCCGAATCCGGTCAAAAGGGCGGAAATTAAAATAAGAGTGGCGGCCGTCGGGTTGCCCGCTGTTTTTTCATTAAAATTAAAAAAGTGGATGTAAAAGTCTTGAAGAGCCTGCCCGATCAGACAGATCAAACCGCCGATCAGAAAGGCTTTGACGCAATTCCAAACATATGGCGGTTTCGGCTGATAGTCTTTCACTTTTGTTTTGTAATTTTCTTTTAAGTTTGTCATGTCGGTTCCTCCTTATGAATGATGGATAAAATACAGCCAATGAAATAAAGAGCCGGCTATTTTGCCGAACACAATGGCCATCAGCAATATGATGATTTTGCTGCCGAAGCCGATCCGTTTGGCAAGAATGGGAAGCACATTCAGCACTTCTGTAAGCGCGGCGGCCAGCATGCCGACAAACATGCCGGCCAAAAGCCCGACCGGAACGGCCAGCCATTCAGATAAAAAAAAATGATTCATATTTAAGGTTTCCCAGCCGCCGAACACAGCTCCTGAAATAACAGCTCCTTCGTAGGCCTGTACAAAGCGCATTGTTTTTGTCAGCTGCATAAGGCGGGGGATGATTCCCATAACGGTTAAAAAAGCCACAAAGCCCGCTCCCACGGTCAGCCCTCCGCCAAGCCCGACAAACATAACGAAAAGAATGCTAACGATCATGCAGATCTTTCATCGTCTCTTCATTTTCGTGCATTGCGACATAATGATCGAGATCAAGCTGATAATTAAACATCTCGACTTCCAGCGGGCTTGGCTCTTCATTCAGGCGTTTTTTGAAGATGTGATTAAAAAAGACGATCATACCGAGACCGAGGCCGATGCTGTATGGAATCTGAAGCAGATACGGATATTCATTCCGTTCGCCCGTTATGATTTCATATAAGGCGATATGAACTTCTCTCATACTGACATCTTCATGAAAATTCATAATGGCAAGACATGAACCGATAAAAAGCAGGAGCCAGACACCGACGAACAAAACGGCTGACAGCTGCTTTTTCTGGTAATGGATTTCCACTATCGTTTCAGCGCCGCCGACGGTCTGTACATCAAGAGCGGGAAAAGCGGTATGAATGGTTTTCAGCACTTTTATGATGTCCAGCACGACGATATTTTTGTCTTTTTTCGTGACCTTATACAGCGGCAGTGCCGACAGTTTTTTTTTCAGCTTTTGCTGTCCCGCGATCTGCGCGGCGTCGCCGAT
Organism: Bacillus sp. L75; assembly: GCF_003676355.1. Classification (NCBI taxonomy): domain Bacteria; kingdom Bacillati; phylum Bacillota; class Bacilli; order Caryophanales; family Bacillaceae; genus Bacillus; species Bacillus sp. L75. The sequence continues at coordinate 59,410 of NZ_ML064906.1, read as the reverse complement.
TGTGATGATATCTCCGGTATGAGCCTTCACGCGGTGGCGAAGTCTGAGAAATATTCGTCTTTCCATCTTGCATCACCATCTTTCGGGTGGTTATATATGTAGTATGCGGTTCACTTTTGTTCTCATTCATCAGCGGCAAAAGACCATAAATTACCACCGATGCACAAATAAAAAAAGCCGGCCCGTAAAAGGTCAGCTTTCCGTATGATCCATCTGCACTTTAATCTGCTTTAATATTTTTTTCTCCAGCCTCGATACCTGGACTTGGGAAATCCCGAGCCGTTCGGCTACTTCCGACTGTGTCTGATCTTTATAATATCTCAGATAGACAATGAGTTTTTCCCGTTCTTCCAAATCACTGATCGCTTCCTTGAGGGCGATTTTGTCAAACCACTTCTCTTCTGAATGATCGGCGATCTGATCAAGCAGGGTGATCGGGTCCCCGTCATTTTCATACACGGTCTCATGAATGGATGAAGGCGCCCGCACCGCTTCCTGCGCAAGCACCACATCCTCCGCATCAATTTCTAAATGGTCCGCGATTTCCTGGACGGTCGGCACTCTTCCGTATGTTTTTGACAGTTCATCTTTCGCCCGGCGTATTTTATTGCCGAGCTCTTTTAAAGATCTTGATACTTTGACGGTTCCGTCATCGCGGATGAAGCGCTGGATTTCTCCGATAATCATCGGCACGGCATAAGTTGAAAAACGGACATCATAGGACAAATCGAATTTATCAACGGATTTTAACAATCCGATACAGCCGATCTGAAACAGATCATCCGGCTCATAGCCTCTGTTTAAGAACCTTTGAACGACGGACCACACAAGACGCATGTTTTTTTCTATGAGGAGGTCTCTTGCCTGCTGGTCGCCCTCTTGGCTCTTTTTAATTAATTCTTTAACTTCATGGTCCTTGAGCTGCGCGTTTTTGCTGTTTTTCTTAACCTCCACATCCATAACAAATCTCCTTAATTACAAAGCGCTTTGCTTTTTGATAGGTGTTTTGTTAAGCGTATCGTCGTTCCCATCTCCGGCGAGGAATCAATCGTGACATCATCCATGAAGTTTTCCATAATGGTAAAGCCCATTCCGGAGCGTTCAAGCTCGGGTTTTGTCGTAAATAGCGGCTGGCGCGCTTCCTCAAGATCCGTGATCCCGAGGCCTTCGTCACGTATGGTCAGATAGACGACATGATCCTCCAGCGTAACGGAGATGTACACCTTTCCGTCGCAGTTTTCTTCATAGCCGTGGATGATCGCGTTTGTTACCGCTTCTGATACGACGGTCTTGATTTCCGTCAGCTCATCCATCGTCGGGTCGAGCTGTGCGATAAAAGAAGCAACTGTTACGCGCGCAAACGATTCGTTCTGACTGAGGGCTGAAAATTCAAGATGCATCTCGTTTTTCATGATGCCACCCCCAACGTTAAAAGCGCTTTTTGTTCTGATTGTTCGAACCTGATGATTTTAAACAGGCCGGACATGTCAAACAGACGTCTCACCGCGGGTGAAATCGCGCACACGACCATTTCTCCGCCGAGCTGTTTAATTTGTTTATAACGCCCTAAAATCACGCCGAGGCCGGAGCTGTCCATGAAGGTAAGATCTTCAAGGTTCAGCACAATGTGACGGATGCCGTCAGCCTCCAGCGATTCAGTAACCTTTTGTTTTAATGATTCTGCCGTATGATGGTCGAGTTCACCTGTTAATCGAATACAAAGCACGGATTCTTTGACATGAAAGTCAATTCCAAGGCTCATGCTCATTCCTCCTTGATATGATCGGATAATGAGTGTTTCGATTTTCGGGAAAGCAATTCCTTCACTATGACAAAACTAGTGCCCGTTCGCCACGATTATTTAAATTTAGTCCAATCTCCCATCGTCCGCTTCAGAAAAGTGAGAAAACCCGCTTTTTCCATGTCGTCTTTTGCCGTGACCGGGCTTTCAACGAGCACCTTTCCGTCTTTTTTCAGAACGAGGCTGCCGAGCACCTCTCCTTTTTTAACCGGAGCCGTTACATTGCCGTTGATTTTCACTTCTTTTTTTACTTTGTCCATGTTCTCTCCCTTTTTGGCCAGAAGAGAAATCGGCTCAGATGTGGTCAGCTTGATCAGTTTCTGTTTTCCTTTTTTTACTTTTACCGTTCCGACGATTTGATCCCGTTTGTACAGCGGGTGTGTTTTGAACTGGCTGAAGGCGTAATCAAGCATTTTGGTCACTTGGGCATTTCTTTCTTTCGGAGTGCTGGCTCCGAAAACAACAGCAATGACCCTCATATTTCCTTTTTTAGCGGTGGCGGTTAAACAATACTTCGCTTCGCCTGTAAAGCCCGTCTTCACGCCGTCTACGCCCGGATAAAATTTGATCAGCCGGTTTGTATTGACGAGCCAGAACTTTTTGTCTGTATTTTCTCTTAAATAATCCTCATACGTTCCCGTAAATTGAGTGATTTTATCATACTTTAATAATTCCTTCGCCATTTTCGCCATGTCATAAGCAGAGCTGTAATGGTCTTTTTCAGGCAGTCCCGTCGGGTTTTTGAAGGAGGTATCTTTCAATCCCAATTCTTTTGCTTTTTTGTTCATCCGGCTGACGAAATCCTCTTCTGAACCGGCAATATACTCCGCCATTGCGACGGATGCGTCATTTCCGGAAGCTATCGCAATTCCTTTGAGCATTTCTTTTACCGTCATTTCTTCTCCGGGTTCAAGGAAAATCTGTGATCCGCCCATGGACGCGGCATGTTCACTCGTCCTGACTTTATCGCTCATCTTTATTTTCCCTTTGTCAAGCGCTTCCATGATTAAAAGCATGGTCATAATTTTTGTCATGCTTGCCGGCGCCAGACGCTCCCGGCTGTTCTTGTTATAAAGAATGCTTCCCGTATCGCGTTCAATCAGCACGGCGCTTTTGGCTTCATGAGCGAGCTCCGATGTATGTTTTCCGTCCGGCTTTGCAAAAGCGGACGGTGCTGATGCCGTTAATAAAATGCCAATCAACAAAGTGGATATAAGACGTTTCATCTCCAAAGCCCTCCATTTCATAATCCTTTTTATTTTTTCCAAATCCGGTGGTTTTATACGCCTCATCTGGAAAATGTTTCGTGTTGAGGGCACAAAAAAACAGCTGCTTCCGAAGAAACAGCTGACTGATGCTGACTTATTTTTGAGATCGTGCGACTACGGCTTTTACAAGCTTCAAAAAGCCGCCTTTTACTTTTTCCGTCATTTCCATTACTTCTTCATGGGATAACGGCTGGTCAAGAATACCTGCCGCCGCGTTGGAAATGCATGAGATGCCGAGCACGCGCATCCCCGCGTGGTTGGCGACGATGACTTCCGGCACGGTCGACATGCCGACAGCGTCAGAACCCATCGTTCTTAAAAACCGAACCTCAGCAGGCGTTTCGTAAGACGGCCCCGTAACAGCTGTATACACCCCTTTTTGAACAGGAATGCCCAGCTCATCGGCCGTTTTTTCAGCCAAGCCTGACAGCTCTTTGTCATAGGCTTCTGACATGTCCGGGAATCTCGGTCCGAATTCAGCTTCGTTCGGCCCGATTAACGGGTTGGTGCCCGTAAAGTTGATGTGGTCTGTAATAATCATCAGATCGCCGGCGCGGAATTCAGTGTTGATACCGCCGGCTGCGTTCGTCACGACAAGAGATTCAACGCCGAGCGCCTTCATCACGCGGACGGGAAATGTGACCTGATCCATTGAGTAGCCTTCATAGTAATGAAAGCGGCCCTGCATCGCGATGACCTGCACGCCTTCAAGCGTTCCCATCACAAGCTGGCCGGCATGGCCTTCTACCGTTGAGACCGGAAAATCAGGGATCGTTTCATATGTAAGCTTGACAGCTCCTTCAATTTCATCGGCCAATACGCCGAGCCCTGACCCTAAAATCAGACCGATCTTTGGTGTTTCTTTCACGTGTTCTTTAATAAATGCAGCAGCACGTTCGATCTTTTGTTTCAAAAAAAGTCCCCCTACTGTAATCTTGATAAAAAGCTTTTTCCGTATTCCGGCTTTTCCGTTTTGAAATTATCCGCAATGGTTGCGCCGATATCGGCAAATGTATCCGCAAGCGGCAGCTGTTCAGTGTGTTTGTGCTTTTTGCTGTACACAAGAAGCGGCACATACTCCCTCGTGTGATCTGTGCCGTGATGGACAGGATCATTGCCGTGATCCGCAGTGATGATAAGCAGATCGTCTTCTTTCATTTTCTCAAACACTTCCGGAAGCCTCGCGTCGAATTCCTCGAGCGCTTTACCGTACCCTTCCGGATCGCGGCGGTGTCCGTACAGCGCGTCAAAATCAACGAGGTTGGCAAAGCTCAGACCCGTAAACTCTTCACCGAGCGTTTCAATCACTTTGTCCATGCCATCCATATTAGATACCGTGCGGCGGGAAGATGTAATGCCTTCTCCGTCATAAATATCAGAAATTTTGCCGATGGAAATGACGTCTAATCCGCTGTCTTTCATTCCGTTCATTACCGTGCGGCCGAACGGTTTGAGCGCATAATCATGACGGTTCGGCGTGCGTTTGAAGCTGCCCGGTTCTCCGACGAACGGTCTTGCGATAATCCGGCCGACCATGTATTTCGGATCAAGCGTCAGTTCTCTGGCCGTTTCACAGATGCTGTACAGTTCGTCAAGCGGAACGACATCTTCGTGAGCCGCAATCTGCAGTACGGAATCTGCTGATGTATAAACGATCAGCGCACCCGTTTCCATATGTTCTTTTCCGAGCTCGTCCAGAATCGCCGTGCCTGAAGCCGGCTTATTTCCGATGATTTTCCGTCCTGAACGCCGCTCAAGTTCCTGAAGAAGTTCATCCGGAAATCCTTCCGGGAACACTTTAAACGGTTTTTCAATGTAGAGGCCCATAATCTCCCAGTGCCCCGTCATCGTATCTTTCCCGTTTGACGCCTCCTGCATTTTTCCGTAGTACGCAAGAGGGTGCTCCGTTTTTTCCACGCCCTTAATGTCTCCGATCAGTCCGAGACCGAGCTGCGCCATATGGGGCATATGTAAGCCGTTCATGTGCTCTGCGATGTGTCCGAGCGTATTTGCGCCTATATCATTAAAATCGGCGGCGTCCGGCGCTTCACCGATTCCGACAGAATCCATTACGATCAAAAATACCCGGTTATATTTGTATTCAGACATCATAAAAGCCTCCTTTTCTTCCATCTGTCCATTGTAGCTTACAGAGGTCAGACAACTCAAGTATAAACCGTTTACATTCTTGTTGACAATGCCGATTCAAATAATTAGAACCTTCTCTGTATTCCGCCAATCCGGCAAAAAAAGCCGCGGCCCCTCTGGCAGCGGCTCCTAAGCGCGCGGATGATACTGTTTGTACACGTCCTTCAGCCTTGTTTTCGTCACATGCGTATAAATTTGCGTCGTGGAAATATCGGCATGTCCGAGCATCTCCTGCACGGCGCGCAGATCCGCCCCGTTTTCGAGCAGGTGCGTTGCAAAGGAGTGCCGGAGCGTGTGCGGTGTCAGCTCTTTTTTAATCCCCGCTTCAAGTGCGATTTTTTTCAGGTTTTTCCAGAATCCCTGACGGCTGATCTGCCTGCCGTGATGATTCAGAAAAAGCGCTTCGGTTACGTTTTTCTTTAATAATTTCCCTCTGGCTTTTTCAATGTATGCTTCTATCGCATGAGAAGCGGCTTCACCAATCGGCACAATCCGCTCTTTCCGCCCTTTTCCGAAGCAGCGGACAAATCCCATCGTCAAATGGACGTCGGATAATTTCAGCTCGATCATCTCGCTGACCCTGATGCCGGTCGCGTACAGCAGTTCAAGCATGGCTTTATCCCTGAGGCCGAACGGGCTGTCAAGCTTAGGCGTGTCCAATAACCGCTCAACTTCCTGAAGCGCCAATACTTTCGGAAGCGTCCGCTCTGTTTTTTGTGTTTCAATATGTACCGAAGGATCTTTATCCGCGGCTTTTTCCCTTAACAGAAATTGATGAAAAGACCGGATTGACGCCAAATGCCTCGCAGACGTCTTGCCGGATTTCCCGGAGTCCTTTATATGCTTTAAATATTGAATAATATGAAGACGGGTCACATCATTCCATGAAGTGATCTGAAGGGTTTCAGTTAAGAAGAGAGAATAACTTTTCAGATCACGCTCATAGGACATCATCGTATTTTGGGACAGCCCTCTTTCAACCCTCACATAATGGATGAAATCCTTAATTTGATCCTTCACTCTTGATCTACTCCCCGTTTTGGTAAAAAAAGATCAATCGGCCGAACCAGCCGTCTTTCTCCTCATGTTCCGTTTTGGCCACTTTGACGGCGGAGCCTTCCGGTTTATCGTACCGATGATAGTTTTCATACTCTGAATTCACCCATATCATAGCATAATAGAACAGCGCGGTAAAACCTGTGAACAGAATAAACACTTTGATCGTATCCGCGGCTGTTTTTAGGAATCTGCCCATCTTTCGATCGACCCTTTCTTTTGGCGGCTGTTAGTACACCTTATGCCAATTTCAAAGGCTTTTATACATAAAAACAGCAAAAAACCCTTTCCTGGCAGAAAAGGTTCGTAGGCTTTTACTCTGTTTCATCCCCGCGGCAGCGGTGGCAGATTCCGTGAAAAGTCAATCTATGATCTTTAATTTTAAATTTCCAATCACGTTCAATCACTTCTTCAACGTCTTCAAGCAGATCTTCTTCAATTTCATCGACGGCTCCGCACTCCATGCACACCAAATGGTGATGAAAGTGAGCCGCGCCTTCTTTGCGAAGGTCGTAGCGGGATACGCCGTCCCCGAAGTTAATTTTATCAACGACTTTTAATTCTGTTAATAATTCTAATGTACGGTATACTGTAGCGAGACCAATTTCAGGAGATTTCTCTTTTACGAGGAGGTATACATCTTCTGCGCTTAAATGGTCTTCTTCGTTTTCAAGCAGCACTCTTACCGTTGCTTCCCGCTGTGGCGTAAGCTTGTAGCTTGACGAGTGCAGCTGCTTTTTAATTCGATCAATACGGTTTTCCATGTCTTTCCCTCCTACGCCGCATTCCATGACTCATTATAACAAAATACGCGCAGAGTTCCAACTATAATTATTATAAACTGATAAATAAAAGTATTATTTTGTGATAATCATTCTAAAATATGCGTGATGACAGCTTTTCCATAAACAGCGGAGACACGTACGCCTCGAGCAGCGAGGCGATGACCGAGAAGAAAACGATGAGAATCAGCACGAAGGCGTAGCGTCCGAACCATTGGATCGGTGCGTCATGAAGGCTGCGTTTGACAAACAGCTGCCGGATCAGTTTCAGTGAAAAAGCGATGGAGCATGTCCCCATGATAAGATACGCCGGAATGAGAACGATGTTTTGCGGCAGAACCGAAATAAATGACAGGAAAAACCCGTTCATCCCCATTTGATTCACTAAAAAACCGACCGTGAAGCCGACCACGATTCCTTTTAAGAACACCATAATGAAAATAACCGGAAGACCGATCACGGAAATACCGAGAATCCACATCAGCCCCAAATATTTCACATCATGAAAGACGGCCTGCCAAAACATTTCTGAAGCGCCGGCATGCTTTCCGTCAGACAGCTGTCCGAAAAACTTGCTTAAATAGTAATACAAATCTTCTTTCTGCGTGATGGTCATGCTGTTGACGATGATCGCCCCGAAAATGACCCCCATCAAAAACAAGACGAACACAAATATATAAAGTGACAGATGATCCTTTACATGGCGAAAAAACAGTTCTTTGTACGATTGTTTTCTCATACCGCTTTCCTCCCGCTAATCTATTGACTTGATTTAGTAGATTGTATGAAAGAAAAGAGAAAACATGACAGAGAAATCATAGAAAGGCGCGAGATTCGGGCATAAAAAAAGAACCCCCGTCATCACTCCGGTGATCATAGGGGTTCCTTTTTTTATGCTTTATTCTTTCAAGCCTGTCTTTTTTGGTTTTCGTTACTCTTTCATGGGTGCTGAAAGACGGCGCCGTCCCCCTTGACAGGACTGCGTCACGCATCCCGTTTCTTTTGAGATGCTCCCGCATTTTTTTCGTTTTGCTCTTCGCCATGTGCCAACCGCTCCTTTTTCCCTTTTCTTTATCATAACAAAAAAATCCGGATGTGTTCATGAATACGGCTCATGTTTCGACCGGTAAGCGCGCAGAGACGTTTTGGCAGATGAATAGCTCCCCATTGCGGCGTATCCGTAAAAAAACCCCATAAAAATCCCCGCATACACGTGTTCATGATGACCGAAAACGATAGACACAACATTTCCGGCAGCAAGGGCAATCGTGGGAACGAATATGCCCGGAACCCGGCAGAACACTTTGATCAGCTGTGTGACGCATAAGACGACCGGCACGCCGATCACAGCATCCCAAATATTTGTATGGATCAGCGGAAAATAATCCACATCGACACCTCTTTATTCCGTCTTTTGCTATCTGTTAGCCTGCCTAAGAATTCCGCTTCCTATTCATGATAAAAAAACAGCACCGGCACATGTCCGGTACTGTAAGAGTTGTTTATTTTCCTGCCGCAGCCCGTTCTACGGCTGCTGATACGGCTTGATGCACGTCCGCATCCAAAGGCTGAGGCACGAGATCGCCGTGTTTCGTGCAAGAGGCGATGGCTTCTGCGGCCGCCACAAGCATTTCATGGTCGATTTTCTTGCTTTTGGCGTTCAGCGCGCCGCGGAAAATCCCCGGGAAGCCGAGAACATTATTGACCGAACGGCCGTCAGCTGCATAAGCGGCTCCGGCTTGTAATGCCTCTTCCGGTTCAATCTCCGGTTTCGGATTAGATAAAGCCAGAATGACGTGTCCTTTTCTGACATCCTCTTTTTTAATGAGACCCGGAACTCCTGTGGTGCTGATCACAATGTCACACGTGTCCATTAATTCTTTGATGCTTCCAAGCGGCTGACCTCCGTACTGAGCGAGGCGGTTCATTGCGTCTTCTGACTTGTCCGTTCCGCAGACCGCTTTGACTCCGTATGCCATAAACATGCGGCAGATGGCGACGCCTGCCGCGCCGAGACCGATCTGACCGACCTTCGCTTCTTTTAAATCAAGACCGGCGCTTTTACAAGCGGAAATGGCGGCGGCGAGCGTGACGACCGCCGTGCCGTGCTGGTCATCGTGCATAACCGGAATGTCCAGTTCTTCTTTCAGGCGGTCTTCAATGTCAAAGCAGTGGGGCGAACCGATATCTTCAAGCAGAATTCCGCTGAACCCCGGGGAAATATGTTTTACCGTGCGAATGATTTCTTCCGGATCAGAGGTATCGAGCAAAATCGGAATTCCGCTGATACCCGCCAGCTGGTCAAAAAGCGCGGCTTTCCCTTCCATTACGGGCATTCCGGCGACAGAGCCGATATTGCCGAGGCCGAGAATCGCCGTTCCGTCGGTGACAATGGCGACAGAATTGCTGATTGTCGTATAGATGGACGCTTTTTCAGGCTCGTTTTCAATCAGTCTGCACACATCGGCGACACCCGGTGTATAAACACGCCCAAGCTCAGCCAGTGTCCGGATCGGCATTTTGCTTTTCATCTGAATTTTGCCGCCTTCATGAGCAGAGAGCACTTCATCTGAGACTGTATGAAGCCGGATGCCTTCACCGAGAGCTTCAATGGCTTGAATGATTTCCTGCAGCTGCTCTTCATTTTCGGCCTGCACCGTGATGTTGCGCATTGTGTAGTTCGGGCCGACTTTAACGGTTTCAACTTCCCCGATATCTCCGCCCATCACTCCGATGGCGGTTGCCACTTTTCCGAGATTTCCGGGAACAGTCGGCGTTTCAATCATTAACGTCCGAATCATATGCTTTGTAATCATGAAATGAACCTCCTAACCCAATTTTTGAGATTGCAAGGATTTTTCTTTCGTGTACCAAATGAATTTCCCCGTGTATCCGTACAATATTGCCAGTCCGATAGATACAAAACTGAGCCACATGAACGGCAGATAAGAAAATGTGGATACGCCGAGAATGCCGGCCATATAGATGCCGTTATCAGACCACGGCACCATCCCTGAAGTAAGCGTGCCGCCCACCTCTGCGTTCCGGGATAAAACTCTTCTGTCAAGTTTCAGTTTATCATAACTGTTCTCCATGATTTTCGGCGTCAGGATCAATGACACGTACATCGCACAGCCGAAAATGTTTCCTAAAAGGGCGACGATCAATGTCGAAAGCGTCACATTTCCCGGTGTGGTCAGCTTTTTCTCAAAAGTTGAGACAATCACTTTTAATACGCCGAGCTTCTCGAGAATTCCTCCAAAACCGAGACCGAACAGGATAACGACTAACGTATCCAGCATACCGGTAATGCCTCCGCGGTTTAACAGGCCGTTTAAAAATTCGACGTCCGTTTTAATAGAAAAACCATTATAAGCAGTCGCGATGGCACTAGCAAAATTCATTCCCTGAAAGACGGAAGCCCAGATTGCGCCAAGCAAAGCACCGATGATAATAACGGGCATAGACGGCTTTTTCAAAATCAGAAGGACAACGACGACAACAGCCGGAATGAGCATCCATATATGAATGTCAAATGTTTTCTGCAATGAAGATTTTAAAAATTCCACTTTGTCGAGATCAATATTTTTTCCGCCGTATATAAATCCCGTTACGGTAAACAGAATGGCCGTAATAATATAGGACGGAATTGACAGATACATCATCGCTCTGACGTGTGACAGCACATCCACCTTAGAAAGCGTGGAGGCAAGCACCGTACTGTCAGACAGCGGTGAAAGCTTGTCTCCGAAGTAAGCCCCGGACAAAACGGCTCCCGCTACGATCGGAAGCGGTATACCCATTCCCTCTCCGATGGCAATCATGGCGATCCCTGCGGTTCCCACGGTTCCCCACGACGTTCCGGTCGCAACGGACATAACGGAACAAATAACCAGTGTAGCCAGAAGGAAAATATGAGGATTAATAAACTCTAAACCATAATAAATTAACGTCGGCACAACGCCGCCGGCAATCCATGTCCCGATGAGCGCACCGACCGAAACGAGAATCAATACCGCTTCAAGACCGTTTGATATCCCGGTGACAATCGAAGCCTGCAAGTCTTTATATGAATATCCCAGCCTGACTCCGAGAATAATAGCGAAAAACCAGGATATTAATAGAGCTAGCTGGATCGGCAGGTCTAAAAACACTGTGAACGATAAGACAAGTGCTAAAAACCCGAATAATAAGATAATAATTTCCAATAAATTTGGCAATCTGGCCTCTTTCACAAGAAAATCCCCCTAGAAGAAAAAAGCTAAAACGCTTTCATCAAATGATATAACAAATTATACTATACTGCCTCATCCCTTTGTATGGCAACCGCCTATTCACTAAAAAACGTGAAAAGGCGGCTGTTGTTGCTTTAAAATTTATTTTTCTAATAGATCTTTTCCGGCAATCCCCGGTTTTGTCATTTCATACGGATTCAAAATGATATCCAATTCTTCTTCTGTCAGTACATCATTTTGAAGGCAAAGATCTCTTACAGATTGCCCCGTCATGATTGCTTCACGGGCAATTCGCGCAGCCGCTTCATACCCGAGGTGCGGATTGACCGCTGTAATGACGCCGACGCTTTTTTCCACGTATTGCTTCAGACGTTTTTCGTTGGCTTCAATTCCCGCCAGACAATGGTCGGTAAATGAACGGAACCCGTTATTCATGATGCTGATGGATTGAAGCAGGTTAAATACGAGTACCGGCTCCATTACGTTAAGCTCCAGCTGGCCCGCTTCTGAAGCGAGGCAGATCGTATTGTCATTCCCGATGACCTGGAAGGCGATTTGGTTGATCAGCTCTGCCATTACAGGGTTGACTTTCCCAGGCATAATGGATGATCCCGGCTGACGGGCGGGCAATGAAATTTCCGCAAGTCCCGCGCGCGGACCTGAAGCCATTAAGCGCAGATCGTTGGCGATTTTCGACATGTTCATCATGCATACTTTCAACGCGGCTGAAACTTCCGTATACGCATCAGTGTTTTGTGTGGCGTCAACCAAATGGCCGGCGCCGACAAGCGGCAGTCCGCTGATGTCAGCCAGGTGCTTCACAACCTGTTCTATGTAGCGCGGATCGGCGTTAAGTCCCGTACCTACGGCCGTTGCCCCCATGTTTACTTCATACAGATGCTGGCGAGATTGTTTAATTCGCTTTATGTCACGCTCAAGCACGCGGCTGTATGCTTCAAATTCCTGTCCGAGACGGATCGGCACAGCGTCCTGAAGGTGTGTGCGCCCCATTTTAATGACAGAATCAAATTGTTTCGCTTTATCTTTAAAAACACTGAGCATATGCGCCATCGTATCAAGGAGCTTATCCAAAAGTTTCAAGGTTGAAATATGGATTGCCGTCGGGAACACGTCGTTCGTCGATTGTGACATGTTGACGTGTGTGTTCGGGCTGAGGTGAATGTATTCACCTTTTTTATGCCCCATGATTTCAAGAGCCCTGTTGCCGATTACTTCGTTGGCATTCATGTTCATGGACGTTCCGGCTCCCCCTTGGATCGGATCGACGATAAATTGGTCATGCCATTTTCCCTCAAGAATTTCATCTGCGGCCTGTACAATCGCATTTCCGATTCCTTCATACAGCCGTTTTACATCCATGTTGGCAAGCGCCGCCGCTTTTTTGACGATGGCGAGCGCATTAATCATTTCTTCGTGGATGCGGTATCCGGTAATCGGAAAGTTTTCTTTCGCGCGCAGCGTTTGTATTCCGTAATACACATCAGCTTCAATTTGTTTTTCTCCGAGGAAATCTTTTTCCTGACGATATTCTTTTTGCGCGTTTGTCATGCTAAAACCCTACTTTCTCTTTGTGGTAGTCATGTTTTTACAGTACAACGTCGTCTGCGATCGGTGTCTCCATAATGTTTTTGACTTCAGCCAAGTTGTGAGACTGGCCGAGCGCCCACATTAATTTCGGCACGATGGCTTCCGTGTTCATATTTCTGGAGCGGATAATGAGATCTTGATTGACTCTTCGGCCGACTTCATAGACGCTCATGTCCTCTCCTTCTTCAAGACATTGTGTCGTAATGACGACGACAATGCCGCTTTCAATCATTTCATTGACTTTGGCGAGAATGTCTCTTCCTTCAAACGGCACGCCGCCGCTGCCGTAGCTTTCAATGACGATTCCTTTGTACATGCCCTTTAATGCGTCAAACATTTCCGGTTTCAGCCCCGGGTGTAGCTTGAGCAGGCACACGTCCGTGCAAAGTGAAGTATTGACCGTAAAAGCATCGTCTTTTGGCATGTGCACTTGTTTGTTGTATTCAATTCCGTTTTCGGTAATAAACGCGATATACGGATAGTTAATGCTCTCAAATGCATCATAGCTTTTCGTTCTTAATTTAATGGCGCGTGTGCCTTGAATGACTCTGCCGTCAAATACGACGTATACGCCGCCCACCCCTTCACATGCGAAGCGGATCGCGTCCGTGATATTTTTTTTGGCATCGGTTTTTTGAAATGTAATCGGGATTTGCGAACCCGTAATGACGATCGGTTTATCAGCATGCTGAAGCATATAAGACAGTGCCGCTGATGTATAAGCCATTGTGTCTGTCCCGTGCGTAATGACGAACCCGTCATATGCGTCATATTTTTCTTTGACAGCATTTGCGATTTCGGCCCAGTATTCAGGCTGCATATTTGTGCTGTCGATGTTCATTAACGAATGGGTTTCCATCGTGTAATCGTTATCAAGTTTTGATACGTAGGTTAACAATTCGTCTGCTTTCACCCCGGGTGCAAGCCCGTTTTCTCCTTCGACTGAGGCGATTGTTCCTCCGGTTGTTAACAGCAATAATTTTTTCATACCCTGCACCTCTTCATCCATTTCTCAAGATGTGTTAAGCATTCGCTTTTCGCATACTTTTAATCAAATTATAGACAGACGAATGAAATTAATCAAGTGATTATTATTCAATTCGCGTACACTTTTGCATATCGATATGATATAATTTGCTCAAGTGAAAAGGAGCGGTTTTGAATATGAATTTAGATCGTTTAACTGAACTGAGAAAAAAGAAAAATTGGTCTCTTCAATATACGGCTGACCGTCTCGGCATCGCCAAAAGCACGTACGCCGGGTATGAATCAGGATACCGGCGTCCGTCATTCGAGGCGCTGGGCACGCTTGCCGATCTGTTTGACACGACGTGCGACGATTTACTCGGGCGCACTGAAAAAAAGGCGGAGCCGTTTGCCCAGACCATCGAATTAACAAACGCCGCACAAGGCCGCGGCACACTGACCGTTGACGGACAGCCGCTGAATCAGGATGAAATCATCGAATTGATTGCGTTTGTCCGCACGAAAAAGAAGGTGCAGGAGGAGCTCCGTTAAAAACCGGCTTTTACGGCTTGATTCTGCCGTACGTCCCTCCGCCCCCGGCCTCAAGGACGAGCTGCCCGGTACGCGCTTTATGAATGACAGCCGCTATTTTAGGCTGGACGACACGCGCCAATTCCTCTTCTTGCGCCTGATGAAGAATCGCCATCTCCGTCCCGAAGGCCCGCTTCAGTTTTTCTAACGTTTTCGGCCCGACCCCGGGAATGAACTGCAGCGGGATTTGATGAATATACGGCGGCCGCGGCATGCGGCTTTTTTTCGGTCCGCTCAGTTCCTCCAGCCGTTCACTGACCCCTTTTGTCATTGTTTTCCCCCCGCACTCCGGACATGCGGAAGCTCCTTTTTCAACCGGGCTGCCGCAGCGGTCGCAAGCCGTCCGGTAATACTTCCCGAGCTTCGGGTTCAGCCCGTAATTCGCCGTGATTTTTCTTCCGTCCTTCCCTTTTAAAGCCAGCGAAAATTCCGTGAAATTCGCTTCTTTAAGAAGCATTTCATTATATTCTCTGCCGATTTTTCCTAAGGAATGCGCATCAGAATTTGTTAAAAATGTATACGGATCAAGTTCTGTTACCCGCGAAGCCATGTCGGTGTCACAGCTTAACCCGAGTTCCGCCGCGTCAATGAGCGACGGGTCGAAAACTTCTGTCAAAGAAGATATGACTCCTTTTCCGTACAGGCTTTTATGCGGGGTGAACATATGGGCGGGAATAAACAGCCCGCCCAATTCCTTTGTTTTCCTTTGAAGATTCAAACCGGTTTCATAAATGCGCTGGGAACTGAGTTGGATATTTTTAAGCCTTTTTGCAAGCCACTCAGAAAACATCTTCATTTCGGCAAGAGACGGCATAAAGACGAGAACGTGAATCGCCCCGCGGCATGTGTGATCATAGATTTCAAGCTCACTGCCCAACAGAAGCGTCGTATTCCGATACCGGATGCCGCCTTCTTTCAGCTCACGGTATCCGCCTTCATCAATTCCGCGCTCGATTTCTTCTATGACTTCCGGGGAATGGCAGTCGATGATGCCCAATAGTTCAATTCCCTTCCCCTCACTGGCTTCTTCTAAAATCCGGTGCAGCGTCAACGTTTTGGCCCCGGTGATTTTGACCGGTTTTCCCGTATAGGTGCGGCCGATATGAATATGCAGATCCGCATAGATGGTTTTCATCATTTTTCCTTCAGCGCTGCTTTCAGCTGGAGATACTGAATCGCGTACGCCGTTTTTGCGTCATACACCCTGCGGGATTCAATCAGCTTCACGGCCTCTTCAAGCGTGACCTGCATGACTTCGACAAATTCATCCTCATCCAGCTCTCGTTTTTCTTCCAGCGGCGAAAGCCCTTCCGCAAGAAAGAGATGCACGATTTCATCAGCAAACCCGGGTGATGTATAAAAAGCGGTGATTTTCGTCAAGGTTTCCGCCGTATATCCCGTTTCTTCCTCGAGCTCTCTTAACGCCGTATGTTCCGGCTCTTCCCCCTTTTCAAGCTTCCCGGCCGGAATTTCAACGATTGTCCGTTCCAGCGGCTTTCTGAACTGGTTCACCAAAATAATTTTTCCTTCCTCGGTCACCGCAAGTACGGCCACCGCTCCCGGATGTTTGACGATTTCCCGCTTGCTTGTTTTTCCGTTCGGGAGCTCTACATCCTCTAAGTAAAGATCTATGACTTTCCCGTCATACAGCTTTTTTTTCGCAAGTGTTTTTTCTTCTAAATGTTTCATCATGTCATCTCCCGTTCTGTCTCTCTATTATGCCTCATATATTTTATCATACATGCATGAGAGGGAGGTGCTTTTCGATTGAAGGTGTACCGGAAGGATAAGAGTATCGTATTGGTCGGAAAGGCGTGGGAAGTGCGGGCTAAACTGAAAGAATACGGACGGACATTCCGCTATGTCGGAGATTGGATCACCGGGCCTTAACAGTTGAAAACTTCGCGCCTTTATATTACGGTCAATAAAAGACTATAAAAAGGAGCGAAACGATGAGAAAACGCACACTGGGACATTCTGATTTAGAAATAAGCGAAATCGGGCTCGGCTGTATGTCGCTGGGCACGGATAAAGCTAAAGCGCTGTCTATTTTGGATGAAGCGATCGAGCTTGGAATCAATTATTTAGATACCGCTGATCTTTATGATTTCGGCAGAAATGAGGAAATTGTCGGGGAGGCCGTCAAAAACCGCAGACACGACATCATTTTAGCCACGAAAGCCGGAAACCGCTGGAATGATGATAAAGACGGCTGGCATTGGGACGCTTCCAAAGGATACATAAAAGAAGCGGTCAAAAACAGCCTGCGCCGGCTGAAAACGGACTATATCGACCTTTATCAGCTGCATGGCGGCACGATGGAAGACCATATTGACGAAACGATCGAAGCATTTGAGGACTTAAAACAGGAAGGTGTCATCCGGTATTACGGTATTTCCTCGATTCGTCCGAATGTTATTAAAGAATATGTGAAAAAATCAAATATCACCAGCGTTATGATGCAATACAGCCTGCTGGACCGGCGTCCCGAGGAGTGGCTTCCCCTTTTAGAGGAGAACGGAATCAGCGTAGTCGCAAGAGGGCCTGTCGCTAAAGGGCTTCTTACGGAAAAACCGCTTGATCAAGCGGCCGCAAGCGTAAAAGAGAACGGCTATTTAACATATTCTTTTGCAGAACTGGAAGAAACCAAAAAAGCGATCAGCGCTGCCGCACCTGACTTGAGCATGACGGAGCTTTCTCTTCAATACTTACTGTCACAGCAGGCCGTCGCTTCTGTCATTACCGGAGCCAGCTCACTTGAGCAGCTGAGAGAAAACTGTTCGGCTGCAGAGGCCCGGCGTTTAAGCAGCCAGGAAATCAAAGCCTTGCAATACCATACAAAACGGGACGTATACGAATCCCATCGTTCTTAAATCATAAAACCGGCACCTTTTCAGATGCCGGTTTATTTATATTTGTGCCAATCGAGACTGCTTTCATTCAGCAGCTCTTCAAAGCTTTTATGTTTTTCTTTTTCTTTTCGTTTTCTGATTTGTTCCGCCTTTTGCTGCGCCTGTTTTTTCTCGTCTTCTTCCTTCAGCTCACTTTTCATTTGCAAAAGCCTGGCCTTCAGATCTTCCTCCAGATCGTCTTTTAAGCTGTGTTTTTCTTTAGGCAGCTGCTTTTTCATCATGACGCCCCCCGTATCTGAATATGGTGAAGCAAGTGTACCACGGAGCGCCGGAGGCCGGCAACGTTCACGGTCCTGAAAAGCCGGAGGAAGGATTTTTCATATGAAAGGAGGGTGCCTGTGTGAAAAAACGGCTGGCGGTGTTCGGTTCGGCTTGCGCAGTCTTTTTGGCTGCCGGATTCGCTTTTACGAATCTGATTATGTTTATGAAGAAAAAGACGGATGAAGATATCATGAAAAAAGAAACGGCGGACGGGCATGATAGATTTGATTCCTTTCAGGCCATGGAAAAAGAAGAGGCTGTCATCCTGTCACGCCACGGGTATGAGATCAAAGGCTTTTACGTCGCCCCGCATCATACGGCAAACACCATGATTATTTGTCACGGCGTTACCGTAAATTCGTTCAATTCATTGAAATACATGGATTTATTTTTAGATTTAGGATGGAATGTGCTCGTATATGACCACCGCGGGCACGGAAAAAGCGGCGGCAGAACGACGAGCTACGGCTATTTTGAAAAAGATGATTTGGAAGAAGCCGTGAATTGGGTGAGACACAAAACCGGAGACGGCGGTCAAATCGGCATCCACGGGGAATCGATGGGAGCGGTGACGGCCTTATTATACGCGGGCGGGCATCAGGATTGAAAACGGCGCTGATTTTTATATTGCGGACTGTCCGTTCGCAAGCTTTCGCGATCAGCTCGCCTACAGGCTGAAGCGGGAGTTCCGGCTGCCTCCGTGGCCGCTTCTGCCTTTGGCTGATTTCTTTTTGCGGATGAGAGAAGGATACCGTATCCGTGATGTATCGCCTTTATCGGTTATCAGCCGAATCCGGCAGCCCGTGCTGTTTATTCACAGTAAGGAAGATGATTATATACCTCCCGCTTCTTCCGAATTGCTGCACCGCAGAAAACGCGGCCCTAAGATGCTCTATCTGGCCGAATCGGGCGGGCATGCCATGTCGTACACCAAAAATCCGGAGAGCTACCGTAAAGCCGTTCAAACCTTTTTAGATACCATGACGCAAACGTAAAAAAGCGAAAGAACGTATGCTGGTTCTTTCGCTTTCACGTCATAAAACGTCGGTAATCCCGTCCATATTTTCTCCGATCCAATCAATGGCGAGGTCGATTGTCGTAAACTCCTGCGCTTTGAAGGTCATCTCATCCTGAAGCAGCCAGACATCCTTCTGAACGGATTCAGCGCCTCCGATGGACCAGTGCAGCAGACTGTACGGGTGGTTGTTGTTCAGAAAGGATACCCACGTTTTATGCTGTGCCGTCTGTTTAATGGCTTTCAGCTTTTGATTCACTTTCCGTTTCTCCCTGCTTTACTAATATGCTCATTCTCGGGCTCAGCATCTCTGCCGGGCTTTTTAAGACGAGCGTTTTTGCCTTTTCATTGTAATCGATTGTCATTTCCTCGTCAAAAAACACTTTTTGTGAGGTCTGGATGTAAAGCGGAAGTCCGTTGGTTTCAATGGCTTCGCATTGTCCCGTTAATTCGTCCGCCAGCCAGATGGTCGGCACGCCGCTCACCGCGCACCCGCAGCCTTCTGCGTCATAGCGGAGCTGCGCTTTTTTCCCCGGGTTGGCGTCCATTGCCTGCTGAAGTGTGTGTTTCGCCGCATCCGTCACATGTATTTGCATAGATGATCCTCCGTTTTTCATTTTCGCCATTGTAGCATACCGAGCCGCTGTATGCATTGTTTCTGCTTTCTTTACAGCAGCCCGCTCTCCCAGACCTTTGCCTCTTGTTCAGCCGCCTTGATCCAGTCATTTTTCCCTTCACTATACTTTGCCATATCGTATGGGTACGTCTTAGCGAGGTGCCGTTTCAGTTCCATGTATTGAGCCGCTTTTTCAGGCTTTGCGGTGAGGTAATCCCGGAACAGCAGATGACGCTTCACGTCCGGATGGCCTGTTTCGTATATGTGAACGTGGTGTGTGCGCTTGTTGCCGCCTTTTTGAAAGAAACGCCGGCCCTCTATCCCGTTTTCCCCTTTCGCCTCATAGCCGAGTGCTTCCAGCTGCGGACTGAATCGGTCAGCGTCCGAAATATCTTTAACCTCCGCCAGTATATCGATGACGGGTTTGGCTGCCATCCCCGGGATAGAGGTGCTGCCGATGTGGCTGACAGAATGAAGTGCTGGGCCGAAGATTCGGATCAAGTCCGTCTTCTCTCTTTCAAATATTTCTTTCCATTCCGGCTTGTACGGAACAACTTCCGCTTTCCTCTTCGGATAAAGATGAAAAAACGAGAGGGTCAGCCCTTCCGGCGTCTCTATCTGTCCGGCTTCTGTGAAACCTGTTTTTAAATAGAGAGAGACTGCCGGAACGTTTTGGCTGGCGGTAGCCGCCTCTATTTTTTGGGCGTCCCGGTTTTGATCTATCACAAATTGAATAAGCGCCCGTCCGATTCCTTTTCGAAAGCCGGACGGGTGCACCGTCAGCCTGCATATGACAAGGTCATATCCCTTTTTTTCATACGAAATGACGCCTGCAAGCTGATCTTTTTCCTTGTAACCGGCAAACGTCTCCCGTGACCGCTGTATATCATCGGGTGTTTCATGCAAGGCGGGAATGCCGAAAAAGCCGATCAGCTCGGCTTCTTTTTGATAAGCGCAGCGCTGAACCGCCGCAATTTCCCGCGCGGTCTGTTCTTGTGTATGCTGTAAAAATGTAATCAATCTTCCGCCCCTTTTGACGCAAACATCCGCTGTGACTCCGTCTTCGTAATGCGGACCGCGTACGCTTCATACCAGGCGCTTTTTCCTTTTTGTTTTGCCGCCTGGTGGTCAGTATGATCTTTCCACCTTTTAATCGCCTCCAGGCTGTCCCAGTAGGAAACCGTGATGCCGCAGCCGTCTTCCTCCCGAACGCTTTCCGCGCCTAAAAAGCCTGGCTGTCCGCCTGCCAAATTCATCATGCGCTCTGCCGTATGTTCATATTCCTCATCATATTTTCCCT
Source organism: Bacillus sp. L75 (assembly GCF_003676355.1). Classification (NCBI taxonomy): domain Bacteria; kingdom Bacillati; phylum Bacillota; class Bacilli; order Caryophanales; family Bacillaceae; genus Bacillus; species Bacillus sp. L75. The sequence goes on along the minus strand of NZ_ML064906.1, from coordinate 38,851 downwards.
TTATTGATGAAAAAATGACCGCATAATAAGGCGGTTTGGGCGTGTCAGCTAAAAAACCCATATTCATCCCCCTCTACATATATTTCACAAACAGAATCCGGTCTTCTCCCGGACCGTCATAATTCGCAAAAACAGGGATTCCGTTTACGGTTTTGGTTCCTTTTTCAGCTTCAAAGCCTAATTTTGTATGATAAGCGATTGATACTTTATTGACAGGTGCCGTCACGCAATTGACTTTTGTGCAGCCCCTTTTTTTCACCGTCTCCATAAATCGATCGTAGAGCTGTTTTCCAATTTGCATTTTTCTGAAATCCGGATGCACACCGGAAAAATGAATGTAGGCTGTCTCAGGGTCTGATTGTGACTGAAAACCGATTAAAAAACCGGTCATTCCCTCCGGCCCGTACGTGATAAAGCTTGTGTCCTGAAAATGTTCAAAAAACAAGCGCGGCAGTTTGTCTTTCATCTGCCTGCCGCCCCACCAATCATTCAAAACAGACGTAACCATTTCATAGTCTTCAGAGGTAATTGTTCGAATATCCATTATCGATTGACTCTCCTTTTCGTCCGGCAAAATGAATGTCAGCTCTTCTCATTGGAATATAAAAAATTATATGTGGGTTGTTTGCAATTGTAAATGATTTCTTTTCAAGCGAACGAATCAGCACGTCTTCCAGCCGGGGAATGATTTACCAGTATAAACGTGATCATTGTTCGGGTACAATGAAAAACAGAACAAATGTTCCCGGAGGTTTTTTTATGGCTGATATTCTTCTTGTAGATATGCAATCGTTTTATGCGTCTGTGGAAAAAGCGGAAGCGCCTCATCTCAAAAGCCGGCCCGTGATTGTCTCGGGAGATCCCGAAAGACGCAGCGGCGTCGTGCTTGCGGCTTGTCCGCTCGCCAAACGATACGGCGTAAAAAATGCCGAACGGCTGTGGGAAGCGCAGGCCAAATGTCCCGACGCCGTTATTGTCCGTCCGCGGATGCAGCGGTATATTGATGTATCCGTCATGATTACCGAACTGTTTGAACGGTATACCGATCTTGTAGAACCCTACTCCATCGATGAGCAGTTTCTCGACGTGACCGGAAGCAGGCGGCTGTTCGGTGATCCTTTTACAATTGCCAAAAGCATTCAGCAAGCGATTATGCGTGAATTCGGCATTTATGCCCGTGTCGGCATCGGGCCGAATAAGGCGCTCGCAAAAATGGCTTGCGACCATTTTGCCAAAAAAAACGCATCCGGCATCCACAGATTGGATATGTCAAATATCAGGCAGGATCTGTGGCCGCTGCCGGTCGGAAAATTATTCGGCATCGGAAAACGGATGGAGCATCATTTAAGACGGATGGGCATCAGCACAATCGGCGGGCTTGCCGGACACCCCGCCGAATTGCTGAAAAAACGCTGGGGCATTAACGGCGAATTGCTTCAGCGGACAGCCCGCGGCATCGATCCCTCTCCGGTCACCGTCAACACGCACAGCCGGCAAAAAGCGATCGGCCATAACATGACCCTCCCGAGAGACTACAGCCGCTTTGAGGATATCAAAGTCGTGCTGCTGGAGTTAAGCGAAGAAGTGGCCCGCCGCGCCCGTTTCAAACAATACATCGGCCATACGGTTTCGGTCAGCATCAGAGGCGCTGATTTTGAATTCCCTTCAGGTTTTCACAGACAGAGAAAGCTGGTGTCACCGACTAATTTCGGAATGGATATTTTTAAAACGGCGGTCAAGCTCTTCAAAGAGCATTGGAACGGTGCGCCCGTCCGCAGCGCCGGCGTCTCCCTTTCCCAGCTGGAGCCTTGTGATTATGTTCAGCTGAGCCTGTTCGATGCCCAGGAAAAAAAGATCAGTCTCGGCAAAGTATTGGATGATATTCATGAGCGGTACGGCCCTGCGTCGCTCCTCCATGCCGCTTCACTGACAGAGGCCGGCCAAGCCTTTCACCGGGCTGAAAAAATCGGCGGGCATTACAAATAATTTGAGGTGATATACATGAATCCGAACAAATTAACACCCGGGTATAATGTCATGTGGGAATCAAGCCGGATGATGCTGCCCGAACATCGGGAGCAGCTGCTTGCGAAAAAACGAAAAGAACGGGAATTCCGGCCTCCGGAACTGAGCGAAGAGCAACTGAACGACATGAACCGCATCATTGCGGCGTCGATTGAAGAAGACAGGGCCATTTCGGTCACCTACGCTTCCGCACACGGCCCCCGCCGCTTTTGGGGCTGGGTAAAACAAGTGAGGCATGACGAAAGGCGTTTAAAAATCATAAACGATGAAGATGCGTTAACGCTGCCGTTTCATCGTATTCTCTCAGCTGAATTGGAATAAAAATCCTAACCCGGCCCTGACAGAAAATATGATAGAAGAGTGGGAGGATCACATGATATTTAGTAGAATAAAGATGAATGACAAGAATAGGAGAATATATGATGGATCAATTTATAGAAAAAATGCTGGGACAAGCCCTCCGCCAGTATGGACGGAATGTGTCGACAGATCCGCTGAGCCCCTATGAAAAACAGAGTTTAAAAAAAGCTTTAGAAGAAAGAAGGAATGAAGAACCCGATGAGGATCTCCATGCCCATGTAGAAGATATTATCTACGATTACGTCACCAATCAAGGGCAGTTTTCCTGACACGGACGTTTATGCACCCGGCGATAAGGGAAATGTCCGAGAGTAAACCTTTAAAGATTGCGTGGTGCAGGATATGCCTGTCGGGCCTTATTTCAGGATCGGCTATGCCGTTCTTCTGTTATTTCTCATCATTTATCTCGGAACATTAATAGACTTTTTGTTCCAGCCTGTTGTGATTACGGTTAAAACCTTGTTTCCGCCCATTGTATTATCGGGCGTCCTTTACTATTTGTGCCGCCCGCTCGTCAGACTGCTGCATGCGAAATTAAAGCTGCCCGAAGGGATCGCGATTTTAGCGATTTATGCGGGAACAGCCGGCCTTTTTGTCCTCTTCCTTTATACGGCGGGCCCTGCCGTTCAAAAACAGTTTACAGCCTTCACAGATCATATTCCGGAGCTTTCCGCAAAAGCTGAAAATTGGATCCGGCATCTCCAGGACAGCAAATGGTTTTCCCGGCTTCAGCATGGGGATTCCTTTAAAAAATTAGCAGACAAAGCAGCAAATTATTCCGGTTCAATCGCTGATTCTCTCAGCAGCCTGGCCGGTACGGCTGCCAATGCCGCCATCACCGCCGCCATTATTCCGTTTGCGCTGTATTACATGTTAAAAGAAGGAAACAAAGCCCCTCGGCGACTGCTGCGGCTTCTTCCGGAAAAACATCAAAAAGAAGGAAAACAAATCCTTCGGGATATGGATGAAGCTCTCAGTTCATACATACAAGGACAGCTGCTCGTCAGTTTCTGTGTCGGCGTTCTCGTCACGATCGGCTATTTTATAATCGGGCTCGATTATCCGCTCGTTCTGGGCGCGTTCGCCATGGTGACAAACCTGATTCCGTTTATCGGGCCTTGGATCGGCACATTTCCCGGAGTCATTGTCGGATTGTTCGATTCACCGACCGAGGCGGTGCTGGTGATTACGGTCGTCGTCATTGTCCAGCAGCTTGAAAGCCAGCTGATTTCCCCGCAAATTATGGGTCGGAAGCTGGACATTCACCCGCTGACCATTATTTTTCTTCTGCTTGCCGCCGGCAAATTCTCAGGAATTGCCGGGATGCTGCTGGCCATTCCGGGATATGCGGCCGCAAAAGTGGTCATAAGCCACATGCAGAAACTATTCATTCTCAGAAAAAAAACAAAGCTAGGAGAGAAATGATTCATCCCCCATGTCTTCACATCGGTCAAAATGAAAAAACGGCGGGCTGAAGAAACCCGCCGCACACGGAGGTAAAAAAGATGAACATCGGTGATGTCATTTTTCAATTGATTTCATTTATTGCAGCCGCATTTTTCCTGTTTGCCGTGATATACGTATTCAGAAGCTTGAACAAGCGCCGCATACAATTGGACAGAATCGAAAAGAAACTCGACGCGCTGCGCGAAGAAAAAAACGAAAAGTTATAGTTCATTCAGAAGCAGGCGCAACGAGCTCCACTTTTATCCGATCCGGGTCCTCCGTGTATACGGCGTAATGCGTGCTTCCGCCTGCATATGGATGGCGGTCCCTGTAAAGCACGGGGCATCCTCTGGCAAGCAGCTTTTCTGTCATCTCGTCAACCTGCTCTCTTGATGCAGCATGAAAAGCCAGATGGTTCAGCCCGACCCGGCATCTGTGGTACTCCGGTGTTAAAAAACGCTCCTCTGTCTGTACAAGCACAACATAAAATCCTGCGTTTTTCCAGCTGATGCCGGAGTCCCAATTTTGAAATTCTCTATAACCGAGCTCACCTAAAAACCATCCCCAAAACCGGGCGGAGGCTTTCAAGTCAGATACATACAACTCAATATGATGCATCATAATATTCGCTTCCTCCTCCCATCACACCCGCCTTACCAGCACCTCTTCAACTTTATGGCCATCACCTTTTCTCAAAATCAAATCCGATCTGAATTTTGTCGGCAGGATATTTTCATACAGATTCGGACGGTTGACGCTCTCCCAAATGGAGGCGGCCATGGTATCCGCTTCTGCATCAGACAAATCCTTAAATTTATGAAAATAAGAAGCCGGATCCTGAAAAGCGGTTTCTCTTAAGAGGCGGAAACGCTCCAAATACCACGTGAAAATCCGGCTTTCTTCGGCATCCACATAGATCGAAAAATCAAAGAAATCCGATACAAAAATCCGCGGATCTTCCCTGTCGTTCTCTAAGGTCGGCGACTGCAGGACATTGATTCCTTCGATAATAACGATATCCGCACCTTCGACAACCTCGACGGCGCCCTCTTCCCTGTCATACGTAAGATGGGAATATACGGGCGCCTCCACTCTCTCTTTCCCCGACTTTATATCGTTCAGAAACTCAAGCAGCGCTTTCACGTCGTAGCTTTCCGGGAATCCCTTTCTGGACAGAAGGTTTTTCCTTTTTAATTCCGCCGTCGGATACAAGAAACCGTCGGTTGTCACCAGGCTCACCTTCGGCCTGTCCGGCAGACGGGAAAGAAGCTTTTGCAAAATTCTCGCCGTCGTGCTTTTGCCGACGGCGACGCTGCCCGCGATTCCGATGATAAACGGGATTTTCGCTGAATGCGGATGCTTCAGAAACACATTGACATGCTGATTCCGTCTTGCGGCAGACGTGACATGAAGATGGAGAAGGCGCACAAGCGGAATGTAGATCGTTTCTACTTCTTCCACCGACAGGTAGTCATTCAGCCCCTCTACCGCCTTGGCTTCTTCCTCTGAAACGGCAATGGAAAGATGGCCGCCGAATCCGGCCCACGACTCGCGGCTGTGCTGCGTATACAATGTATGTAAGTTCAATTCTTTACTTTTCACAATTCACACCAATCTCTCTGTATGGCTTTCCGATAAAAAAACAAACGCTTACAAAGATTGTAACGGAAAACCGCTTCACTGTCTGCCCATTTTTTTCAAAAATGAGGAACCGATCCGGCTGTACTCTTCCATTTCCTCCTCCGGAACCATGCTTCCGCCGGTGCTCCACACAAGGTGCACGGCATTTTCCATCTCAAGCCCCCGCTCTTTTATATAACGGTTTCCGGCTTCGGTCTGAACGACCTTGACGGCCCCGGCCAGTCCGGCGAGTGCAGAGGGTTCAAGGCTCTTATTCTCGGCCGCCCTTAATTGATAAAGCAGCGAAAAAAGCGTGCCGTCATCGGCGGTATAACAGCCGCTGATTATAGGCTCCATCAGAGGGCCGGCCAGTCCGGACGGCCTTCCCACCGCGAGTCCGTCGGCGGCCGTTTGATTATCAAGACCGATATCCTGCACGCTGATTCCGTCATGCAAGCCGGAAAACAGTCCTAACAGCATACACGGTGAATGCGTCGGCTCACCGAAAAAAATATGGACATGCCCGCCATAGATCAGCTTTAGCGCAAGCGCGACGCCGCCCGGACCTCCTCCGACCCCGCACGGCAAATAAACGAAAAGCGGTTCATCTGCATCAGGCTTTATGTTCATTTGATCGAGCTGCTTTTTCACACGGCTTCCCGCAACGGCATACCCCAAAAACAGATCCCGGGAATGCTCATCATCAATAAAATAACAATAAGGGTCCTGCTTCGCCTGCATGCGCCCCTCTTTGACAGCCAGACTGTAGTCTGCTTCATATTCGATGACGCGAACCCCCTTTTCCCGGAGCAGCTCCTTTTTCCACTGCTTTGCGTCACTGGACATATGAACGGTCACACAAAAGCCGAGCTTCGCGCCGATTATGCCGATACTCAGACCTAAATTGCCCGTAGAGCCGACGGCTATAGAGTATTTTGAGAAAAAAGCGGTAAACCGTTCTTCAGTCAATATGCTGTAATCGTCGTCTGCTGAGAGCATCCCCGCTTTTACCGCGAGATCTTCGGCATGCTTCAGCACTTCGTAAATCCCGCCGCGCGCTTTAATGGAACCGGAAATCGGAAGTTCGTCGTCGCATTTCAAAAGCAGACGCCCGGGGAAAGCCTGAGCGGCGCTGTGTTCCAGATGCTTCTTCATTTCATTAATCAAGACAAGCGGAGATTCAATGAGGCCTCCCTCCGCTTCCGTCTCCGGAAAAGCCGACGCGATATAAGGCGCAAACCGGCGCAGCCTTTCTTCCGCTTCGGCAATCTCCTTTTTCCATTCAGCGCCATGCTTTACTGGATCATCGGTTTTATGCGGATTGATCCAAAATACTTCACGCGCCTCCGCCATTTGCCTGACTAGAGGCTCTGCCATCAATGCCTTGTGTATATCCCGGTCGGACATTCCTTTTTCCCCCTTGTTACTTTTTCTTTAATGCGCGGCCTGCCAGTTTTTCTGTAAACGATGGGAAAAGCTGATACAGCTTCGTCCCGAAGCTCATCCATCGCGGAAGATTCATTTCCCGTTTATCCGTCAGAATCACGGATGTAATGCGCTCTGCCACATGGTCGGCATCAAGCATCCATCTGCCGACGCTTTTCACATAACCGCCCTCTTTATCTGCAATTGTAAAGAAGTCTGTTTTAATCGGACCGGGATTAACCGTTGTCACGGCTACACCCGTACCGGCCAGCTCAAGCCGCAGCGCATTGGAATACCCTAACACGGCGTGCTTCGTTGCGGAATAAAGGCTTGATTTCGGCGTCGCCAATTTGCCGGCCTGTGAGGCGATATTGATAATATGGCCGCTTTTCGCATGAAGCATCACAGGAAGACAGGCCTTCGTACAGGCGATTAATCCGAAGACGTTGACTTCAAACATTGCCTTCATATCATCCAAAGATGAATCAGCGGCCGTTTCAAAAATGCCGAAGCCGGCGTTGTTGATTAATACGTCAACATGACCGATCAAACGCCTTACGTTTTCAGCCTCTTCTGCATGCCGGACGTCAAACGGAACGACATCACACTGTCCGCCGCGCGCGGTAATCGTCTTTTTCACTTCCTGCAAGCGGTCCTCCCGCCTGGCGGATAAAAAAACATGAGCCCCTTCTGCCGCGCAGGAATATGCAAGCCGTTCTCCGAGTCCGCCGGATGCTCCGGTGATCCAAATCCGCTTATCCGTTAATCTGCCCATTTCCTTCACTCCTTTACAGCTTTAAACTTCAGAGTGTTCCCCGACTGAAAGGATACAGCCTTCCCTTCGGCGGCTAGCACGTCAAGATGGCCGATCGTTTCTGACATCGTTAAAAACAATTCATTTTCATACACAGCCGGAAACAGCCGCCGGCATACCTGGAAAGCCGTCAGCGTTTCCTCTGACAACAGGCGCAGCACATATTCCGACCGACTTCTCTGTTTTTCAAGCCGCCTGTCAAAAGCAGGCTTTACGTCTGTCAGCAGATCGCCGTGTCCCGGATATAAAAAGGACGGGTTTACGTCATGCAGCCGCTTCATTGAGTTCAAGTAGTCGAGCATCGGGGCCGCGCGCACGCCCCCCTTTTCCGGAGCTTCCAGAATCGGATTGGTGGAGCTGTTGGACAAAAGCAGATCGCCGCTGAACATTTCACCGCTTTTTTCATGGTAGAGCGCAATGTGAGAAGCGGCATGACCCGGGATTTCGAGCACCGTCCAGCCGTTAAGCCCGTCAATTTTTCCGCCTTCCCTCACTGTTTTCGTTAACGGACGGTTTGCAGAAAATAAGTATGACAGCTTAACTGTTTTATGTATGTCTTCAGGCGTCAGGGGAACGTCCATTTCAGTCATAAGCGACAGAAAAAAGTCCTCCTGCCGGGCGATATACGACTGATCCTGAGTAATGTACCTGTCATTCAGCGGATGCCCTATTACTTCCGCATCGTCGGAAAAAAGGTGCAGCAGACCTGAATGATCTGCGTGATGATGAGTGAGCACCACCTGTTCTATATCTGCCGCAGAAACCCCGTGTTCCTTAAGCTGCAATGAGAGCGATTCAGCCGCTTCCTTTGTATTCGGGCCGCAATCAATAAGGGTTAAGGCTTCATCTTTTACTAAATAAACGATAACGTCGCCGACTGCAAACGGAGTCGGCACACGTATCGGAATGATCTTTCTCGCTGCCATGTTTACGCTCCTTCGTTCTTTTCATTCCTGAATAATCATATTTTAGCGTTTTCTTTTCACTGTGTCATTATTGCCGCATATCGGAAAAAAAGATTGACATCCCGCTCTTGCGCATAGCATAATGAACAACAAACTAGAAAACACGGAACGCGATGACGAGGAACTAGTATATAAACAACGGCAGCAGAGAGCAATGTCCCCGGCTGAAAGACATTGCGGCCCTCTTGTTTACAGAACCTGCCCTCAGAGCGGTTAGGAAAACCTAAACGTATCCCCTCGTTACGGGATTTGAGCTGAGCACGGCTGATTCGTGCTAATGTAAGGTGGTACCGCGAAACCTTTTCGTCCTTTTTGACGGGAAGGTTTTTTTGTGTTTTGAGAAGAAGGAGGATTTATATGAAGAAAATCGGTTTTATCGGGGCCGGATCAATGGCGGAAGCAATGGTGAACGGACTGCTGCAAAGCGGAATGACAGCCCCCGGACATATATATATGACAAACCGGTCAAATGACAGCCGGCTTGAAGAGCTCCAAAAAACGTACGGAGTAAAACCGTGCCGGGATAAAGAAGAGTTTTTCAGCAATACCGACATTCTCGTTCTCGCCTTTAAACCGAAAGATGCGGCAGAAAGCATTGAGAACATTCGCGAATACGTGAAAGATCAGCTTGTGATTTCTGTCATCGCAGGGCTGACGATTCACACGATTCAGCAATATTTCGGCAGAAAGCTCACCATCATCCGGGCGATGCCGAATACATCCGCGGCCATTCAGCAATCGGCGACCGGTTTTTCCGCAAGCTCCGAGGCGAGTGAAGCTGAAATCCGGACGGCAAAAGAGCTTCTGGAAACAATCGGAGAAGCGACGCGCTTTGAAGAAAAACACCTTGACGCCGTCACAGCCATTGCCGGAAGCGGTCCCGCCTATGTGTACCGGTATGTCGAAGCAATGGAAAAGGCCGCCCTTCAAGCCGGCCTGCCGGAAGAAACGGCAAAAGAGCTGATTTTACAAACCATGGCCGGGGCGACGGAAATGCTCAGAACAAGCAGCAAACGGCCTGAACGCCTGCGCAAGGAAATCACAAGCCCGGGCGGCACGACTGAAGCAGGCCTTCGCGCATTAGAAGAGCGCCGCTTTGAAGAAGCCATCATGCACTGCATCGCAGAAACCGCAGCCCGGAGCGCCGAAATTAAAGAACAATTCGCAGGCTCCGTTCTGCAAAAGACGGACCAGTGATAAAGCATGGGGCTTCCCATGCTTTTTTCATTCTGTTTAACTGCCGTATAAGCGGCTGATTCTCTCTTTTACTTCAGGAAGATGGAATGTGGCTTCGTGCATGTTCACCTCTTCCTCAACCGCTTTTGTCAGCTCTCTTTTGATCCGTGCGGTCACATTGGTTTTCAGCGCAACCAGTGAGGCTCTCGGTTTATCCGCCAGCAGCCGGGCCAATTCGCGGCCTCTTTGAAGGACATCTTTTTTCGGCAGCACTTCAAACGGAACTCCCCGTTTTTCCAGAGCGGCGCCGCTGAAATTCGCGGCAGTAAACAGCATTTCTTCCCCGAGGACAATTCCCAGTTTTTCAGGCACAATATACGTCGCGCCCATTCCCGGTGTAAATCCGTACTTCATATAATTACAAGAATAAAAACTCTCTCTGCTTAAAATCACGAAATCCGCGCTCAGACCGATCGTAAAGCCGGCTCCGATCGCATGCCCCTGCATGACGGAAATCACGGGAATCCTGCAATCCAATAAAAGACTGTGAAGCTTTAAATCTGTAAATTGAAGCTTTCCGCTCTGAATGGTCAAAAGCCCCTCCTGCGTTCCTCCCGTGCAGAAATAATTTCCGTAACCCGTCAGAAGGACGGTTTTATAGGACGGATGGGCATTGATGTCTCGGAATACCCGGTGCAGCTCTCTGACAAACTCTTCTGACAGCCCGTTTTTCCCGGCCGTATCCTGCATTGTGACCTGCACAATGCCCGGTTCTGTTTCCTGTACATCAATCATTGGATTCATGTTTATTCTCCGTTTCTTTAAAAATACTCAAGCCTTTCCGGCTCTGAGTGTTTCTGATATTAAGTCGTCCATTCATACTTTCTGTGAAACTCTTTTATTTCAGTCAGCACCAATCGCGTTTTTCCTTGATGCGCATTCGGGATGTCTGCTGCGGGCGCGGCATTTCTTGTGCCGAATTTTACGATGCCGCTGTCTTGGAGCAGCCGGTCATAATCAGCCATCGATAAACGGACGCGTTCATCCAAATGCCGGCTGATCTGAAATTGATTCTGCCGCGTACGGCTTTGCGGCATAACGACACCGCTGTAAAATTCAGAGCAGCAGCCCGAACCGTATGAAAAACAGCCGACGCGTTTCGGCGTTTCAAAAGAGCCGTTATCAATCGTGCTGGCAAGAGATAAAAATACGGTGGCCCCCATGATGTTGCCGACGCGCTGACAGTATTGAATCCCAGGCAGCACGCGTTGCTGAAAATCCGCTTCAATGTCTTGCGGCTTAGCCTTTGCCAATTTTCTCATCATCGTCCGATGCGCTCCTTTTACCATTCCGCCAAACGGAGTATGAAAAGAAAGGTATTGAAATGTATTCTTATAATCCGCCCCGCTCACACGCTTTCGGTATTCCTGAAATGATTTTTCACAGCAGTCCAAATAAGACATGAGCGACAGATCAGCATCCCCCGCTTCACTATCCGGAATCGGGCGGCAGGTATCCATGACTTCATACCCGTAATACCCGCTTGCGCCTTGATCAAGCAAAAAGACATGAGGGGTGCTGCTGACTAAAAGCGCCACAGCTCCCGCCCCCGCACTCGGTTCGGCATAGGACCATTCCTCCGTCAACGCGTCACCGCCTTCAGCCACTAAAAAGCGGGAAATATCCGTTCCGATGATGAGCGCTTTCGCTCCCGGCGATGTTTGCGATAAGATGAAATTCACGCCCATTTGAAACCCGGCCGTTAAAGAATAGCAAGCCTGTTTCACCTCAAATAACCGGCAATTCCGCTTCAGCTGCAAATAATCATGGACGTATGTACTGATGGATTTGCCAAAATCAATCCCGGATTCCGTACAGGTGATGACCATTTCAACCTGATTCCGTTCCTCTTCTGACAGAGAGTCGATAATTGGTTTTGCGGCATTTACGGCGAACGTAATCGGATCTTCAAACGGAAGCGCCACCACTTTTTCTTTCATCAGCAGGTTCTCAAACCTTTTTTTATCCAAGTTCCGATGTTCCGCAAGCTCCATGACGTCTACATACGCGGTTCCGCCAAACACGTTCATTGCTTCGATTCCTACATTCATTTCTCCAAGCCCCCAGAGTAAAGAGGCTTCCCGCGAAGCCTCTTTTATTTTTTCGCTCAAAACTCAACAAGCAGCCTGTCAACGCCGTGAAATACAGGGCTCGGAACCAGATTCGGCTCTTGATCCTCAGTAAAACGCCATGCGGGCATCTGTTCAAAAAAGTGGGAAAGCGCGATTTTCGCTTCAAGCCGGGCCAGCGGCGCTCCTAAGCAATAATGGCTGCCCTGACCGAATGACAGATGCTGATTCGGCTTTCGTCCCAAGTCAATCTGATCGGGATTTTCAAACTTCTTTTCATCTCTGTTCGCCGATCCAATCCACGCATACACTTTTTCTCCGGCCGGAATCGTTTTTCCGCCAATCTCGCTCTCAACCGCGGTGTAGCGGGTTACCCGCTGAATGGAAGGTCTGAGGCGGATGACTTCCTCAATAAAGTCAGGAAGGAGCGCCTTATTTTCAAGCAGCCGGGGCAGAATATGCGGAAACTCCTTGAGACTGAGAAATGAATTTCCGATCACATTCTCCGTCGTTACGTGCCCCGCGACGATCAACAAGCCGCAAAAACCGATTAATTGCTTGTCTGACAGCGGCTCTCCGTCTAAATCAGCTGAAATTAAATGGCTGATTAAATCATTTTGCGGCTGTTTTCTCCGCTGTAAAATAAACTGCATGAAGTATCCGATCATCTGCTTTTGCACTTCATTCATTTTCTTTTCATCTTTTACATTCTGGCTTTGGTCGACCCAGCTTTTAAAGATATCCCTGTCTTTCGGAGGAAATCCTAAAAGCTCTGCGATCACGATAATCGGAAGCGGAAATGCGTAATCTTCAATAATGTCCATCCTGTCTTTTGAACGGACGGCCTGAAGCAGGTCATCAGCGATAGCGGCTATACGCGGTGCAAGAGACTCAACCGATTTCGGCATGAACGGCTGATTGACCAATTTTCTGAAGACGGTGTGTTCGGGCGGGTCCATTTTCAAAAGGCTGTCTTTGTTAATATGCCGGATCATTTTTTCCTGTTTGTCCGCACTTAAGTATTTATGATCGGAAGAAAAATGACTGTAGTCAGAAATCACCCGCTTCACTTCATCATAGGTGAAGATTTCCCAGCAATCTTCCTTTTCATTGTAATGAACGGGAGAGGTTTCTCTCATCGTTTGGTACCACTTGTACGGCTGCTGCTGTCTGATTTTTGTTAAACTGGTCATTTTCATTCCTCCAAGATGTGTTCAAGATTTGAAATGACCCGCCAAAGCTTACGAGTAAACCCGGCGGGCGGATATGTGAATTTACGGTCTTGTTTTGGCGGGCTGCTTCAGCATCTCACCATGCACGTTCAGTATCTTTTCCTGCAGCTGCAGAAAGCTGTATTCTGTCATTCCGTCTGCCGAATATAAAACGCCGCAAAATTCAGAAATCGTTTCGGCTGCGCTGTCTTCAGCCAATAACGTCATATGATTGGATACCGCCACATCCATGATGGCGATGTTTGTCATATGCTCTTCCCACTGGCTCCAATAGTTGACGAAATCAGCGGATAAAATATCAGCCCTGATTGTAAAATACGGATCAAGCTCACCCAAGAAAATACCGTTTTTATTTCGGAAATAATAGCATGTCACCCCGTTCGGATCCGGAAGCGGCAGGAGTTCGTAATCAGTGATTTCGTAAGCGTCCTGAACATTTATATTCTGCCTGATCAGATTTTTCACCAACGCGTCCGTCTTCGTTAACCCCCGCTGTTTGGCTTTTGCGATTAATTGCTCTAAAAATATGTCTTCATGAAGATCGGCATCTAGTTCATCACGGTGAATCAAGGTTTCAGAAATGCGTTCCGGATGTTGATAAATCGGTGCAAATAAAGCCATGTTCACCGTCTGCAGCATCATATTTTTATCAAATAATTCATCAGGAATGTTTATTTCCCGCGCACCCGCCGCGTCAAAGGAGTCGAGCATGACGATTGACTCAACGGTTTCTCCAGCCAGCTGCAATTGCCGGGTGACTTCATAAGCGAGCATGCCCCCTAATGAATAGCCGCCTACATCGTAAGGACCCCGGGGCTGCACGGTACGTATGAGCTTAACGTAATATTCGGCCATTTTTTTAATGCCGCGGATCGGTTCCCGGTCTGTCATCCACCCTCTTGCCTGAATTCCGTAAAAAGGACGCCCGGTCCGTTCGGCAACAGGCTGGTACAGCTCCACTGCCCCCAGCGCGGAATGAAACCAGAAAATCGGTCTTCCCTTTCCATTTGGGTTAAGACAGATCAGCTCGGGCGGTTCTTGATCATCTGTCTCTTCTGATATATCGTTTTGTTTCGTATGTTCCCCATGTACTTCCTCGGTGTCTTTTTGGACAGAACCGGTCAGATACCCGGCTAATGTTGCGATTGTCGGATATTCATAGACCAGATTTGCCGTAATAGACGCTTGATAGGTCTTATTAATGGACTGAACCCATTCCACACCGATAATAGAATCCAGCCCCATCTCAATGAATGCCTCATGCTCATCAATATCTTCCGGCTTCAGAAACAGGATGTCCGCAAGGCTTTCTTTGAGCTCTTTGCGCAAAGTGCCGTCAGAGATGCCGGCAAGGGGAGTTTCTGCTTCCGGGATTTGCGGACGTACCGCTGTTTCCTCCGCTTCAGCATACTCGGGTTTCTTTATTTGTCCCGCTATATATTCCGCAAGCTCTTCAAGCGTCGGGTGTTCATACACCTTATTGGCAGTAATCTCAGTGTGGTACGTTTTATTTACTGTTTGTATCCATTCAACCCCGATAATGGAGTCAAGACCCATGTCGATGAAAGGCTCATCAGCATCAATATCTTCCGGTGACAAAAATAAAATATCTGCCAGGCTTGTCCTCAATTCTTCAAGCAATGTTCTATTGTCTTCGGAAACGGCTTTTTCTGGCTGCTGGACAGAAACAGTACAATCCAAAGGCTGTAACACGATTGGCTTTTGCAATGTCTCCGGTTCAAACGCTCTCATTTCGATCTCAGTTAAAGGAGTCAGAGAAATCAGCCCTTCATGTTCAGGCTGCGGCGAAGACGGGAGAACGGTTTGCGTTTCAGACTTTTTCATGGCTTGGCCTGGTAAAGAACTATTTACATCAGCCGCCCAATACCTTTCTTTTAAAAACGGGTAGGCAGGAAGCGGCGTTTTATAATATTGCCCTCCGTCAAAAAGCCGTGTAAAAGGAAGATCATACCCTCTGCAAAAAAGGTCAGCGATATGTGCCAGGCTTTCTCTGTACTGCGCGGGCGAAGCCGCCGAGCGGCACTGTTCAATGCATTCCATTCCGAATGTTTTCATTCCGGCTTCTTCTGCCGGCTTCTGATCCTTCAAATTGGACACAAACACACCCGGAAGCTCTCTTTTTACAAGCCACTCCGATAATACCCGCTTCAGTTCGTCCGCACTGCTTACGATACAGGCAAACCGGTGATGTAAATGCTTTCTGCCGAGCAGGAGCGTATAACTTATATTTCCCAGATCGCTGTCTTTGTTCTTGCTGAGTGAATCCAGCAGGCGTTCTGCCTGAATTTCCAGCTGACGCTCCGTCCGCGCAGATAAAGGAATGAGGCAGGCCGGTTTTGCCGGCGACCGGCGCACGGTTTGCGGCGCCTCTTCAATAACAAGATGGGCATTTGTTCCGCTGAATCCGAATGAACTGATAGCGGCTCTGCGCGGTGCATCCGGATTCCGTTTCCACTGTATCAGCTTTTCATTCACAAAAAACGGGCTGTCCGCAAATTGAATATGCTGATTGGCTTGGTGAAAATGCAGGGAAGCCGGAATCTGCCGATGCTTCAGCGACAGCAGGATTTTAAACAGTCCGGCCATCCCCGCGGCCGCAGCGGCATGTCCGAGATTGGTTTTCACAGAGCCGATGGCGCAATATCCTTTTTTATCCGTATAGCGGCGGAAAGCGCGCGTTAAGGCGCCGAATTCGATCGGGTCGCCCAGTGCAGTGCCCGTTCCGTGAGCTTCCACCATTTGAATGGTTTCCGGATCAATGTGGAAAGTATCATAGACATGACGTTCCAATCGTTCTTGAGAAAGCGCGCTTGGAGCGGTGATTCCGTTTGTAGCGCCGTCCTGATTCATTGCAGATCCTTTTATGACGCCGTACACATGATCTCCGTCACTAACGGCGTCGCTAAGACGTTTCAGCACCACCGCTCCCACGCCTTCACCAGGCACGAACCCGTCCGCGCTTTGATCAAACGTATGGCAGCGTCCGGTCGGTGACAGCATATTCGCCTTATTTGACGACTGATAAAAAGCGGGAGTGGATTGAATGAAAACCCCGCCCGCCACCGCCATTTCCGTTTCTTTCGTCCAGAGCCCCTGACATGCCAAATGAATGGCTGTCAGTGAACTGGAACATGCTGTATCAACAGTGATCGCCGGCCCTTGTAAATTAAGGTGATAGGCGATCCTTGCCGGAGTGACGGAATTGTGATTGCCCCAAAAAGCCTGCGCGGGCCCCTGCTGTTTAAAAATGGCCTGGTAATCTCCGCCGCAGGAGCCGGCATACACGCCGCATTCCCGGCCTCTTACCGAGTCTCCCGCATATCCCGCATCTTCAAGCGCTTTCCATGATTCTTCCAAAAACAGCCGCTGCTGAGGGTCCATATAGGTCGCTTCACGTCCCGATATATGAAAGAAAACGGGGTCAAAACATTCAATGTCCTCTATAAAACTGCCATACTGGCATTGGCTGTCAGAGACATCCCATCTGTC
This sequence comes from Bacillus sp. L75, assembly GCF_003676355.1. Taxonomy (NCBI): domain Bacteria; kingdom Bacillati; phylum Bacillota; class Bacilli; order Caryophanales; family Bacillaceae; genus Bacillus; species Bacillus sp. L75. Next base: position 22,149 of record NZ_ML064906.1, on the reverse strand, counting down.
TGCTTTTTTAATCAGATCCCGTCCGGCGGCTAAGTGTTCCCAAAACTCATGGAGATTCTCCGATTCAGCAAACCGCCCGCTCATCCCGATAATCGCGATCGGTTCTTTTTCATGTAACACAGCTGCTGATTTTACTGTATCGGCCGGATCCTTTTGTTCGGGGCGGTACGTCATTTGATACGGCTCAGAAACGCTGATGACGATTTTCCCGATATTTCCGCGGTCATCCAGACAGTGATACGCCTCTTTTATGTCTTCAAAGGAAAAGATTTTTGAGATGACAGGCTGAATGACTCCCTCTTCCGCCAGCCGCTGCAGTTCCAATTGATAGTCCTTGACCTGGTCCGGATTTTGAAGGGACAGCTTCCGCAAATCCACGCTGTGAAACGATTGATTGTTATGAAGGACGGACAAGTCGACTGATTTAGCGGATTTCAGCGCAGTCATGGCAATTTCGATATATCTTCCGCCCGGCGCCAGGCAATTCATTCCTTTTTGCATGGCATCACCGGCCAGGGTATTAATGACAACATCCACCCCCCGGCCGCCGGTCATTCGCATGATTTCCGTTTCAAAATCTTCTTCTAAATAGCAAATGGTATTGCGGACCCCGAGCGAATGCAAATACTCAATTTTTTTCTGTGATCCGGCCGTGGCATATATTTCCGCGCCGATATGCCGGGCCATTTGCACCGCGATCAGCCCCGTTCCTCCCGTCGCGGTCTGAATTAATATTTTTTCGCCTTTTTTAAGTCCGGCTTTCCGGAAGGCGTCTATCATGGTCACCGCTACGGTGGGAAGAGCGCATGCTTCTTCAAAGGTCAGCCGGGCCGGTTTATGATAGACTTGATGTTCTTTACATGTGATGAGATTCGCCTGAGATCCAAATTCCTCTCCCATGCCGACAATCACTTCATCACCTGGAATGACGGATGTTACATGCCTCCCTGTCTTGATCACGACGCCGCTTGCTTCAAATCCCGGAGTGAACGGATAAGGCGGCATCGTCGGGTACAGCCCTCTGACACAAAGCAAGTCTCCGAAGTTTAAAGAAAAGGCGCGGACGGCTATTTGAACCTCGTCATCTTTTGTCTCGGGCACTTCACTGCGGGCAATCGTCAGATCTTCAATGCCGCCCGGACGGTCAATCACAACCCGGAACATTCCCGAGTCATCGGACTTTGCGAAAGAAAGCGGCATACGTTCTTGTTTCGGTTTCTGATAACCGTTTTCCTTTCTTTCCGTCTGCAGAGGTTTTTCAGCAGACCGTTCTTCCTGAAGCGCCGGGCGGATTTTCGCTCTTTCGGTCTCCAGAGATGAGGCTATGATGGTTTCATATTCTGCCGAGATATAACCGGTCAGCAGTTTCACATGATAGTAATCAAATAAAATCGTTGTCTGCAGTGTAAGATTCAATCGCTTATTAATCTCGTTAATCACATTGACGGCCAAAATGGAATCAATGCCGTATTCAGAGAAATTCAGTTCTTCCTGAATATCCTCTTCTTTCATTTTTAATACATCGGCAATACTTGTTTTGATGACAGAGCGGACATGGGAAACGACCGATTCCCCATCAGCCTTAACAGCTTGATGCTCCTCTGGCGCGCGGCTGCGGGAAACAGGCTGTGCGGGCTTTCGGAAAACTTCGGCCGGGGCGGCGTATGGCTTTCTGCCGTCTCTGATCCCTTGCATCCGGACGAGTCCGTCACTCTCAGCTGCGATAATCTGCTGGCCTAAATCATGAGCCGTTTCAGCAGGGAAACAAACCGCTCTGTATCCTTCCGAATGCAGCACACGCTCCCACGATTTTGGATATAAGCCGGGACTTCCCGGAATCCGAAGCTCAGCATCCTCATAGGACCACCAGCCGTCAAGCAGCCCGAAGGTTAAATGGGTAAAAACAGAACGATCGCTGATTTCGTTTATCAAAATCATCCCGTTGTATTTCAGGAGCGCTTTCAGACGGCGCAGTGTCAAACCGATATTTTTTGTGGCGTGAAGCACATTGGCGGCGATGACAATATCGTAAACACCCGTTTTGATATTTTGTGATTCGCAAGGCTCCTCCGCATTAAACAAGGCTGTTGTCAAATACGGCACATCAGGTCCGTATTCCTGTTCGGCATGCATTAAAAAAGCTTTAGAAACGTCCGTATAACAATATTCCGCAATCTGTTTTGCAAATGGTTTCAGTTTTGTAAACAGCATGGCGCTCGTTCCGCCCGTCCCGGCCCCTACTTCTATCAGCCTGATGCGGGCATCGGGGTGTTCTGTAAGATAGGCTTTCAGGTAAGCGGCCGCGGAATCTGCTAACACTTCATTAAAATAATCCGCGACAGGATTATGCTTATAAACACCTTCAACGAGCCGCATTGATGAATCGGGAAATACGATATCCGTAGCCGGACGTTCTCCTTTTAAAATGGAAGGCATCGCTTTTATCGTCGCCTCGGCCAATTCAGCTTGCGCAAGCTCCCCATTGGGAAGCAGGCGTTTATGGGTATTCCACTCATTCCAGACTGTGCGGCCGTCCGGGCGCTGATCCGTGAGAAGAGTGACCGTGTATCCGTCATACGCGATATATCCGTTTTCTTTTAATAGATTCAAGCTTTCTTCCAGCCATCTGCCGTATGTGCCGATCACGCCGGCGCTCCGCATGGATGCTGCAGGTGTAGTGACAGGCTCGCTGAAAAAACCGATTGACTGTAATTGGTAAAAGAGCAGTTTGCAAAGAAGGCTGTTCATATGCGCAACTCCATTTCTCGTTTTAAAGTCTCAAGCCGTTCATTCCGATCCGGATTTTGCCGCTTGACGCTTTCCATAAATGAAGGCTTCGGGCCGGATACAACCGATATTGCATCTTGATCCGTCAGCGCGGCTAAGCCGTGCGGAGCAGCTTTGATGAATGCCGCTTGGCTGAACGGTTCTGATAGTAAGACTTCCAGCGCCTCCATTGCTTCATCGGGTTCAATAGAACCGATCCCTGACGCCTCCATCCGTTTTCTGTAAGACGGGTCTGATACAACACCCAGACTGCCCCAATATCCCCAATTCATGACTTTCACTTCACAATCAAGCAAGGAAGCGATATGGCGGGCAAAGGCGTCTTGAAATGTACACCCTGCCGCATAGTTGCTTTGCCCGGCATTTTTTGTGAAAGAATTTACGGATGAGAAAAACAGCACAAAATCAAGCGGTTCTTCCTTAAAAGCTTCGATCATTCGGACGCTCGTATTCACCTTAGCTGAATAAGCGTTTCTGAAAGAAGCTTCATCCATATTCGCTATACTTTTGTCGGCAAGCGTTATCGCGGAATGGATGACTCCCGTTATATTGCCGTATTGCTCTCTTACGGAACGGACGGCCGCTTTAAGCGCTGCGGCATCTTGAGCATCAGCCTGTATATAATGCGGCGCGGGGCCTGATAGCGCCAGCCTGTCTATTTTGCTCTGAATCTCCTGATCCTTCGGCCGCCTGCCGATCCATATCATCCGTGCCTTGTAACGGGTGATCATGTATTTGCTCCATGCTTCTCCGATGCCGCCCGCTCCGCCGATGACAGCATAAACGCCGCCTTCTCTGTACGACATACGCGGAGCGGAACTTGTCAGCACCCGGACTGTTTTTTGCTTGTGCCAAGCTCCGTTACGGTACGCGGCAGCATTTCCGTCCGGATCTGGAGGAAGGCGCCAGATGTTTTTCATCTCAGACGAATCACTGCCTTCTTCTGCATCAATCAGCCTGATGTCCCAGTTCGGATATTCTTTTGCCAATGAACCGATCAAACCGTGTACGCCTGCATGCTCAGGCTGCGGCAGATCACCCGGATACACGGACTGTGTCTGCCGGGTCACCGCCGTAAAGCTGATGTTTCGGTTTCCATACCCGAGTGACAGCAGCGCTTTGATGAAACGGAAACATTGAATCACCCCATTCTCCTGCTCATCAAGCATTTCCTGACTGACGGATGCGGGTGCGAAACGATCCGGCGCAATCCATAAGAAATGGCGGATATCCTGATACCCGGCTGTCAATTCACGTAATGTTTGCTCGCTTGAATGATCCGGCGTCTCCGCCAGATGGGCGCGGGGCCACATTTTTGCCGCAGCCTTTATGGTATTTCCCGGCTTTCCGATGATCAGCAATTGTTCCTGATCAACCGCTCGATTTTCTTCCAGAGAAAAGAAAGTTTTGTCCCAAACAGGGGCAAGCATCGCCGTCTGAACTTCCTGCCGTTTGCTTTCGGTTTGGTTTGTCTGCCGGACAGCCCGGCAGGAGAAGCCTGTCAATCTCATACAAACAGCGCCGTTTTCATCACATAAATCAATATCCAGCGTCAGCGCTCCGTTATCTGACCGATCGCTCTGTTTGCGGACAAGCGCCCACATCGTTTTCTGAGTCGGCTGAAATATTTCTGCCTGCCGCAGGGAAAACGGCAGCATCGGAGTGTCTCCGGCAGTATCTGAACCGGCACCCAGTGACGCCTGAAACGCGGCATCCAAAAGACTCGGGTGGATGACAAACTGATCGGCGGTACTGTCTGCCGATTCCGGCAGCGACAGCCGGGCTGCAGCACCCCTCTCTCCGATCATCAGCTGATCAATTCCTTGATGGCTCGGCCCGTATATCATACCCGCATGCCGGAAAGCCTGATAAACCTCATCAGACGTCATAACCGATTGGCTGCAGCCGGACAGCCAGCCCTCTAAGTGAACTGACGGAACCGCTGCTATCTCTCCTGATACCGCGGTGCCTTTACTGTATATAATCCGTTCTCCCCCGGGTTCTTCCGATAGGCTGTAAATCGTAAATTCAATGTCTTCATTTCCCTTAAGGATAAGGCTGATATGGACTTCTACATCCGTCCCCTTATGAACGACAGGCCTCATCCATATGAGATCTTTCAAATACATTCCTTTACGTCCGTCCGGCACAGCGTATGCGGCACGCTCAACGGCCGCCCTGGCCATTTCGATCACGGCGGCTCCCGGGAGCACCTTCTCCCCATTGACTGTGTGGTCAGTGAAAAAGAATTCCCGTCCGGTAAAAACAGAGGTGAATTTCAGCTCCCACAGATCGGATGTGTTTTCATGAAGCAGCGGATGGATCACCGTTTTGCCGTCATTCCGTTTTGAAACCGCCTCGGCTTCATCTTGAATCCAGCATCTGACCTTTGCAAACGGATAGGCGGGAAGGCTGATTCTCCGGGGTTTTTGTCCCGAATATAACAAGTTCCAGTCCACATCGACTCCCTGCACCCACATGTTCAGCAAATGACCGTACTTTCTCTTTTTCAGCCATTTGACCATGGCTTCTTGCAAATCTTCATCAGATTCAAACACAGCCACTGTCTCATGATTTCGCTTCGCCCGCCCCCTGTAAAGATGCGGTGCGTTTTCATTTTCCAAGTACGATCTGAGCTTGTCCTCCAGCTCCTTAAGAGAGTCCGCAATGAAAGCCAGCCGCTCATCCATCGCTTCCCGCCCCGCTTGTAAAGTGTATGCGACATCAAATAAGTCCGGCTTATCCGTATGCTTCTTTTGAAGAAAAGCAAGAAGGCGCTCCGCGTATTCTGTCAGACGCTCCCCATTTTTCGCAGACAGCAGAATGACAGCCGGCTCTTGGCTGCTGATTGCTTGTTTGACAGGAGCCTCATATTCTTCAATAATGATATGCGCGTTAGAACCGCCCGCCCCAAAGCTGCTGACCCCCGCCCTGAGCGGCTGTTCTGCTCCGTCTGCTGAAATCCGTTTCCAATCTGTTAATTCCCGGCAGACGGAAAACGGCCCTTCGTCAAATTGGATATTCGGATTTAAAACATCCGCATGCAAAGATGGGGCGATTTGTTTGTGCTTCATCTGCAGCAGCACTTTTGTGACAGCGGCGATGCCCGCTGCAGATTCCCCATGTCCGATATTTGATTTGACAGACCCGATGAGACATGTTTCAGGAACATCACCGAATGCATCGGTTAAAGCCCGGATTTCAATCGGATCGCCTAATTTCGTCCCTGTCCCGTGCGCTTCCACATAGCTGATCTGGCCCGGAGATACCCCCGCCTCCTGTAAAGCTTGAGAAATGACTTCGCTTTGCGCCTTGGGGTTCGGTACGGTGTAACCGCTCGCTCTTCCGCCGTGATTAATGGCAGCTCCCTTAATGACGCCGTAAATCCGATCTCCGTCTTGTACGGCGTCTTCTAAACGTTTAAGAAGCAGCACCCCGACCCCTTCTGACGGAATATAGCCGTCACCCCCGGCGCCGAAACTCCCGCAGTGTCCTTTAGATGAGATGAACTGCCCCTGGCTCAGCATGAAGTACTTGTTAGGATGAACGGTGAGATTCACTCCGCCGGCAAGCGCCGCGCGAATCCGATGATCCCGCAGATCCCGGCACGCCATGTACAATGAAGTCAGCGAACCCGAACACATCGTATCGACCGAAATGCTCGGCCCTTGAAAATCACAAAAATAGGAGACACGGTTAGCAATGGATGAAATCCCGCCGGGGAGCCCGATATGCCGTCCTTTCACTCCCGCTTCAGCCGCGAATAGCGGGTATTCCTGATACATGACACCGGCATACACACCTACCTGACGGCCCAGTTCAGGTGATATCCTCGTATATCCCGCATCCTCCATGGCCATCCACGCATGCATTAAAAACAGCCGTTCCTGAGGATCAAGGTGTTCCGCTTCACGGGGGGAAATCTTAAAGAACTCAGGATCAAAATCGGCGATCCCGTCAATGAATCCGCCCCATTTGCTGTAGATCGCTCCCGGCGCCGTCCGGTCCTCGGAAAAGTAATGTTCCCATTTCCAGCGGTCTTTCGGAATTTCGGTAATACAATCCTTTCCTTGTTTGAGATTTTCCCAAAACGCATTGATATCATCGGCCTGCGGATACTTGCCGGAAATCCCGACAATGGCAATATCCAGCGGTTTTCCTTTCGTTTTCTGACGGCTTTGATTCCCGGACGGGGCAAAAGACGCATTTTCAAGCCGATTTGGCTGAAGCACTTCTTTCACAGACGCGTTTTTCAATTCCGCCAGCTGTTCCCCGGTATGACTGAGGACTGCGGCATCAAATGAGAGAAACCCGTCTTTTTTATGTTTGATTGTATTCACCACATAGGCGGTATCAGACATGACTGGTCCGTAAAGCGTCAGCCTCTCAATCATGAGCGGGACGTGAATCCGCTTTTTCAGCTGCAATTCTTCTTCACCGAGCGACATATAACAAGAATTCAATATAAGCGGGTCAAATGCAAAGTGACGCAGATCGCCTTTTTCTTTTTTTCCTGATAAGTCCAGCTGCAATAAAAAGGAGCTCTCACTCATTTTGTATCCCGCCGTTACCGTTTTCAGCATCGGGCCTATCGTGAAGCCGGCAACCGAATCGTACAGACGGGAAATAACATCCGGTGCTACCTTTTGTGCATGCGCCTTCATTTGTTCAACGTCATACGATTTTTTTACGGGTGTCTCTATACCTCTGCTTATTTCTCCTTCGGCACACGTCTTCCGGCTTTCTTTACCGGAAACAGTGCAGCTTGCGGTAAAGCGTTCGGCATTCTTTTCTGCCGCAAATGAAATGTCAATCTGTGCGGCCTCTCCCGGCTCCAGCGTGACGGGCCCGCCCGTAAAGCGGATATCTTTCAGCTCGGCGGGATACGTGCCGGAATGAGACGCTCCGGACGCTTCAAGCACCAGACACGGATACACTACACCCATCAGTGCCGGTTTGCCGAAAACCAGATGATCCTGAAGGAATGCTTCATGTTCATAGAAAGTAAATGTCTGACTGACTGATTGCGTTTCAGAGACCGGTGCTGCATCCGCGACAAGGCCGGAAGATTCTTCTGTTCCTTTTGTTTTTATGTCTTCAAGCAGTTCGGATATGCTGCTGCACTCAAATAAAAGAGTCGGATTCAGCCGCAGATCAAACGCCCCTTCGATGTCTTTAATAATGGCCAGAAGCTGTGACGATTCAAGGCCTAATTCAAAAAATACGGTGTGCGCATCATTTCTTGTGACAGGACGGCCTACGTATGTTGAGAAAATGCGGTATAAGGTTTCCTCCATCTGCTGAACGCCTGGTATCAGCTGCCGGTCTGTCCGCACCTTTTTGGCTGTCAGGCCGAGCAGTGAAGCAATATGCGCACCGCTGAGGTTGTAAAAGTCAATATCCATTTTCACCATTTCAGAAGGCATGCCGGATTTTTTCGAAATCACCGCGTAACAGCGCTCCGTAACGGTTTCAGCGGCACTAAACGAATCATAATAAATCGGTAAAAACAAACCGGCGCCTGCAGCTGTCTGCAATACGCCGGAGGCCATGGCGGCACCGTCCATCAGCGCGGGATGAAAGAGAGCGCCGGGGAGATTTTCCTGGCATGAATCAGACTGCCGAATATCAAGGAAACATTCCTCTTCATTTGCATAGATCTCTCCCTCCGGCTTCATCAGCCCGTCATGCGACAGTCCGCGGCTTCTCGCGTCTTCGTAAACCGTATGCAAGGAGACTGATGGAAGCGCAACTTGTTTTTTCTCTTCCGCGTCAAGGCGCTTATCTGATGAGAAAACCCCTTCATGCACCTCCGCTGATAAGAAAACCGTCCCGGAATCCGCCCCGCAAATCGAGGCAGTCCAGAACTCCTTTTCTTTACTGAATATGACACTCACATCAAGCCGCTCTGACCGTTTCACTGATAAAGGATGATAAATGGTCACCCGTTTCAGACAGATGGAACGGAATGAAAGATCAAGGCTTTGCTTTGCCAGCTGATACAGCATATCAATATAGGCCAGACCGGGCATGACAGATTCTCCGTGAACAAGATGGTTTTTCATAATGGGATGTTCTGCCGTCAGGCGCAGATTCACTGTTTTTTTCATGGTTCGTCCCCTTTTAAAAACGTCACGTTGTCACCTGCCAAAACGAGTCTGCAGGTGCAGTGCTTGTCTCTGCTTTTTTCTCATATTTCTTTAAAAGATCCGCAATGTCTGTTTTTTCATTACTTGTTTTTTCCGCTTCATTCTCCGTGCTGTTCCAGCCGCCCAAAAGCGGGTAGTGTTTTTTTCTGAATTCCGGCGGCTGAGGCGCCCGGTGATGTTCCCGCTGCCTTTCACCTCTGTATTCTTCAACGAGGATATGAGCATTTGTCCCGCCGTCAGGAAATGAACTCTGAGCTGCGACGCGGGGTTTCTTCTCTGAATGCCAATCAACGGGTTCACGATTAAAATGAATACGCGACGCTTCAAAGTCATAATGTTCAAATGGCTCACGCGCTGATAAGAAAGGCGGAATCCGCTTATGATAGACGCTCAGCACACATCGGATGAAGCCCGCAAGACCTGAAGACAGAAGCAAATGCCCCACATTCGGTTTCACCGATCCGATCCGGCAGGGCAGAAGCGTTTTCCGGTTCAGCTGATAGACATCTGAGAGCGCCTTGATTTCCACCGAATCAACGATTGGGGAACCGCCTCCGTTCACTTCTATATATCCAATGTCTTCGGGCGACTTTTCCGCCATGTCAAGCGCAGTTTGAATGGCGTCTCTCTGCGCTCTTATATTCGGTGAACCGGGACCGAGCGTCCGGCCGTCATTGTTTACCGAGACGGCTTTTATGACGCCGTAAATACGGTCTCCGTCCCGCACCGCATCGCTCAATCGTTTGATAAAAACCGCCCCCGCTCCTTCTCCGAGCACTTCTCCCGCTGATTCACGGTCGAATATATGAAACACGCCGTTCTCATTTAAAATATGGCGCGCTCCGAATAACCGGTGCGCGGACGGAGATAAGAGCAGACTCACCGAACCGACTAAGGCCGCGTCAATCCTTCCGGCCAAAAGGGCGTCTTTTGCAAAGGACAGCCCGATCAGCCCTGAAGAACATGCTGTATCCACGACAAGGCTCGGCCCTGTGACATTCAAAAATCGTGAAATGTTGGCCGCCAAATAGTTTTGCCCCGCCCCCAAAATCGGGTTAGGCGCCTGCAAAATATGTTCCATACCGGCTGAAGGCTGCGCCCTGCCGCCGATGTACACGCCGACTTTCCGGCCCGATAAATCCTTTTGGCCGTACCCGGCATCATAAACGGAATGAACCGCTTCTTCTAATATGATCCGCGCCTGCGGGTCCATAATTGCCGCGTCTTTTTCAGAGATGCCGAAAAAGCCCGCATCAAACATGTCGATATCATCAATCCACCCCGCATAATCCTTTGCATTTGCTGTTGCATGCCAGCGCGTTGCGGGGACAGGCCGGATGGCGGTGTTTCCCTTCATCAGCAGCTCCCAAAAAGCATCCGTTCCGCCCGCCCCCGGAAAACGGCAGGACATGCCGACGACGGCAATATCGTCTTCAGTATCCGCTTTCGGCTCCATGAATGTTCTCTCTTCAGCGTCAGCGATTAAATCAGGCTCTACGTCCCTGTCTTGAACGAAACCATTTTCTTTTGTCACAAAATCGGCTTCATGATGCACTGCGAAATAGTCAACCATTTCTGTAATCGTTTGATATTGAAGCATTAAGGACGGTGTTAACTTTATGCTGATCCGTTTTTGCAATGATTGAACCAATTCCGCAAAGAGTATTGAGTCAATCCCGTATTCATCAAACGGCATATCATCTTTTATCTGCTCATCCGTCATTTTCAGTTCTTCGCTGAAAACGGTGCGCACCCATTGACGAATCATATCCTTCACCTTTTGGTCACCGGCAGTGCTTTTTTTCATGGGAGCTTCAGATTTCTTCACCTTCAGAAGATCACCAAAATCAGCCTCACTGTCTTCGGGAACACAAGGAATTCCGCAGCTTTGTCCGTTTAAAATGATGTAATCTAAAAACTTCAGTCCGTCTTCGGCAGACAGCCTGGAAAGTCCTGATTTTTGATAAGCAGGTGTTTCCGGCAGGCCTTCAGCCATGCCGGTTTCTTTCCAGACGGGCCATTGAACGGCTTTAACAAACACGTTTCCTTTACCTGCTTGATGATTTGCAAAAGAGTCCATAAATGAATTAGCCATCGCGTAGTCACTTTGCCCCGCAGCAAGCGAAGGGATCAGGCTCGAAACGGATGAGAACAAAATAAAAAACGACAGCGGCTCATTCTGAACGGCTTCAAAGAGACCGCGAAGCCCTGTTACTTTCGGCGTGCAAACGCTTTCGATTTCAGTTTCGGTTTTGTTATAAAAAGCGGGGTGTTCTCCCATTGCACCCGCGCAATGAAAAACGCCGGTAATCGGCCCCATCGTGCCGCGGATGCCGTCCGTCATGTTCCGGAGCCCCTTTTGATCCGTAAGAGAAACGCTGTAATAACGGATCTCCGCGCCCCGCTCGGCTAACCTCTGCATCCGCTCGGCTTTTTCCGGGAGAATGCCGTCCTTTTTCATGTCTGCCCACTCTGAGGAATCAGGAAGCGGCTCCCGACCCATGATGACCAGTTTCCTGCAGCCGCGTGAAACGGCATGCTCCGCCGCAATTGCGCCGATTCCGCGCGATCCGCCCGTTATTAACAGCACATCATCAGACGAATAGGAAAGCTCAGGCGCCGCCGAAACATTCATACCCTGCTTTAGAAACGGCACATAACGGCGATTCAGCCTGTAGCAGCATTCACTGCCGCTTTTGGCCCGCGGCTGTAAAAATTCAGTCTCAATCTGTCTGCTTAATTCTTCTGTATGCTCAATCGCACAATCGCTATCTATCGTAAAAGAATGAATGTTGGCATACTCAGCGCCCAGCATCCGGTACAGCCCCGCCGTTTTCGCCCCTTGCATCAGAGGTTTACTTTCCTTGAAAGGCTGGAGGCGGTGTGTCACTTGGCTGAACACAGCGCCGCTATGACGGAATGATTCAAGAGCCTGCTGTAAAAAGGCAAGCTTTCCGTGTTCTATCTCTTCCTGCCGTTCATATTCCGCGTCATATGCGGTTATGTCGACGACCCCGAGTATCTGTTTGTTTTGAAGAGACTCCCGCACTCTGCCGTAAAGGTTTCGCCCCGATGCGGCGGCGTAATAATCGGCGCCGTCTTTTGCCTGATGGATGAAGCAGATCGTTTCAATATGGCCGTTTCCTTTAAAAAGAGCATCGGCCAATCGGCTCGTCTTATCAGTTGCAAGTATCATTACTGTTCCTGATAATGCTTCAGACTCCGCCGGATCTTGCTGCTTCCAGTCTTTTTGAAGAATGATCTTTTGGTTTTCCGCCGGTTCGTCTGTCTGTTTCTGGATATCCGCAGGCACAGGCACCCAATACCGCTCCTTCGCGAACGGATATACAGGAAGGCTGACCCGTTTCGCCTTCTCTCCTTCATATAACAGGCTCCAGTCAACGGCGGCTCCTTTTGCCCACTCAGTGAGCAATCTGGAATATTGCTTGTTTTTCAGCAGCTCGGCCATTCCACTTGATGAAATATCATTTTGAGCATGTCCGCGGAAACACCCTTCAATTTCTGTTTTCCGTTCAAGCACATCCTTCAGTTTCGCTTGCAGGCCGCAAACGGATGTAACGATAAATGCCAGCCGTTCAGGCATCGCTTCTCTGCCAGCTTGAAGCGTGTAGGCCAGGTCTTTAAGGTTGACTTCTTTTTCCCGTAAAAAGCGGTCATACCGTTTGACATATTCCAATAGCCGTTCTTCATTTTTTGCCGAAAGCAGAAACAGAACAGGCTCGTCTTCCCGTATACTCACCGGTTTCTTTTCAGCCTGCGGCGGCAGATATTCTTCTATGACAAAATGGGCATTGCTCCCGCTTGCGCCAAAAGAACTTAAACCCGCTCTTCTCGGCTGGTCAGGATGTGACGGCCGTTCCCATTCTTCCAGCCGGTCCGCCACATAAAACGGCGTGTCCGGAAACGGAATATGGGGATTCAGCGTGTCCGTGTGCAATGACGGAAAGATTTCTCCATGCTTCAGCTGCAAAAGCACCTTTGTTAATCCGGCGATCCCGGCTGCTCCTTCTAAATGGCCGATATTTGATTTGGCAGAGCCGATGGCGCAAAACCGCTTCTTGTTTGTCCATTTGCGGAAAGCGCGGCTCAGCCCTTCAATTTCAATCGGATCACCCAGAGACGTGCCTGTTCCGTGGGCTTCAATATAGCTCAGTGTCTCCGGATCAATGCCGGCACCCTGAAAAGAATCTGTAATGACTTCCGCCTGTGATGCCGGATCAGGCACGGTCAAACCGGATGTTTTTCCGACATGGTTTAAAGCGGAGCCTTTTATGACGCCATATATCGGACAGCCCATTCTTTCCGCTTCTTGAACGGTTGTCAGTAACACCGCGCCGACGCCTTCTCCCGGCACATAACCGTCACCGCCGTCGGCGAAGCTTTTGCAGACGCCTTCTGAAGACAGAAATCCGGCATTCGCCAAAAACGCATATTTATGCGGGTGTGTGACCGCATTCACACCGCCGGCAAGGGCGAATTCGCACTCCCCCCTTTTAATGCTTTCACATGCCAAATGTATGGATGTGAGCGAAGAAGAGCACATCGTATCAACAGCCATTGACGGCCCTGTAAAGTTCAGGCAGTGAGACACGATATTCGGAACAGAGGCAGGCGTCACGCCCATAGACAGCGGTGTGCCCCGCTGTGTGATTTCAGCGCCGAACAGCTCATAATGGCTCCAAAACACACCTGCGAATACCCCGACGCGTTTTCTTTTTTGTGAAGATGGCCCGCGCGCCGTTCTGTCTTGATAAAAACCGGCATCTTCACAAGCTTCCCAAGCCGTCTCTAAAAACAGCCGCGCCTGCGGGTCCATCATTTCAGCCTGGCGCGGAGTCAGATTGAAAAACAGCGGATCAAAGCTGTCTATGCGATCTAAAAATCCTCCGTAACGGTAGAACTGATCTGCTTCATATGAGAAAGGATAACCTTTCCATCTGTCTTTCGGCATTGTTGTGATGCAGTCTTTCCCTGAGCGCAGATTTTGGTAAAATTCATCGATGCTTCCCGCCTGCGGATATCTTCCCGCCAATCCGATTACCGCAATATCGTGCTCTTCTGTATGTCTCTCTTGTTTTCGGCTTCTTCTCTTGACAGCTGCGTTGGATAATGAAGATCCGTTCTTGTCTCCCTTTGGACCCAATCGGCCCATGCTTTCAGTTACAGCCGGCTCTTTCCCGTATAAAATAACGGATTGCAGCTTGCCGAGACGCAGCATATATTCAAGTGCAGCCATCCCTTCCCCGGCCGGTAGCGGGCTGGTGCCTGTTGTATCATTCATGATCTCTTTCATCAAGCTGTCAACCTGCATGCCGCCATCTTCCCAAAGCGGCCAGTTGATCGTCATAGAAGCCCCGGTCCGTTCGCCTTTTTCCGCTCTGCAATCGCGATATTTCATATATTCATCCATAAAAGCGTTCGCTGCGGCATAATCTATTTGGCCCGCATTTCCGGCCAACGCCGAGAATGAGGAAAATACGGCGAAAAACTCAAGCGGTTCATTCCGTGAAGCTTCGTCCGCATGAATCAGGCCGCTGATTTTCGGCAGGAACACCCGCTTCAAGTCAGAACTGTCTTTTTGGATGATAAATTGATCTTTTAAAACACCGGCGCAATGAAAAATACCCGTCAGCCGGCCGAAGGTTTCTGTAATCTGAGCAAATGCCCGCTCTGTTTCGGCTTTGCTGCCGATGTCCGCTTGAACGTAAAGAACTTCTGCGCCCAATGCTTTCAGTCTGCTGATCTTCTCAGACTGTTCCGGCGAACGGCCGATGAGTGCGAGCTTCACCTTTTCTTTTTCTGCAAGGTGACAAGCAAGCAGAAATCCAAGACCGCCGAGGCCTCCTGTAATGACATATACGCCGTTTTGTTTCCAAGGAGACTGTGTCTGCCCGTCCAGTTTCTCAATACGTTCGAACAATCTGATCTGCCGTATATTTCCTTTATACCGAATATCTGTGCAGCCTGCATGAGAGCAGTCTGCTTCTGTTCTTATCATTGCCGCCGTCTCACTTGGCAATCTCTCATTCTTGTCACAGAAGGTGATCACCTGAGTGCGAAGAGCCGGATTTTCCAGATGTGCCGTTTTCAGCATAGCCCCGAGAGCGGAAGACAATGCCGCTCCATTCTCAACGGCGCATACAAGCTGAATCAATGTATGTTCTTTCGGATGGTCTGTCAGTTCCCGTTTGAGCATACGAAATATGCGCTCGGCATCTGCTCCAAACTGCTCATCTGCAGCCTCATGCTCCCTTTTCAGTTCTATCACTTCCGCTTCCGGGCAATGTGCGCCGAGTTCACCGGTGAGACGGGGCCCTGCATCGGCAGCGATAATGAGATGACGGGTGTGTTTTTGCCCGTTCTGCACCGCCGTTTCCAGCGGATGATCTTTCCAGGCGGGTTCAAAAAACAGAACCTCATCAGCAGTGTCAGCGTCTGATGTATGCCGTTCTTTTGCCGAATCTTTCAGCACACAGCCCGCTTCATTGATAAGGTAATCCGCAAGGCGGCGGACAGATGAATATTCAAAAAGCAGTGTCGGATAAAACTGCTGTTGAAAAGTCTGCTCTAATATCTTTACAAGCTTCAGCAAATGCGCCGAGTCAAGCCCCATATCATAAAAGCCTTTCCGCACATCAATATCCTGTGCCGGACGATTGACCAGCCTGGCGATTTCCGACTTTATGTAAGTCACCATGTTTTGTTCCGGCGTTTGCTGTTCAGACACGTCTTCTGCGGCCACAGAATTTTCCGACTCACCACGGCCGCTTCTGTTCTGCTGAGGCGGCTTCTCTTTGTCTATCAGATGGGTAATCATATTCGCTTGTCTGACCCTTTTTACTGTCAGTTTCTCACATTCGGCCAATACGTTCCCTGCCCTGTCGTAAATCGTGAAGTCGGCCGAATACACATCAGGTTCGCTATCTGATACGCCGCTTTCAGTGCGGCTGTTTTTCGCAGAATAAGTGTAAATCGTTTTCGGAAACGGCTGATACATGCAAAAACGATTGATCATAAAAGGAATATAAGGTGTGTCATTCTGCTTTTGGGCCGACAATGCAAAGGAAGAGCCGGCAAGGGTGGACGCATCCAAAAAAGCCGGATGCGCCTTAAATTTCTCCCGGAATCCTTCAGCCAAATCACTCAGAGTAAGCTCCATTAATTCTTCTTTATCCTGAAGCTGATAAACGGCCCCTTCATTTTTCATAAACTCGCCATGCTCAATATGGCTTCTTCTTGCAATTCCATAAATGTCATGCATGTCCCATTTTCGGCTTGCGTTTTTCATGAACGCTTCAATATTCAGTTCTTTTGCCCGCGGCGTGTCTTCTTGCAAATAAAGCTGGCATTCCATATTCTCATCCCGGTTTCCGCCAAGCGGTGTGCCGTTTTTTGCTTTTTCGCTAGTAATCTCAACTTTCCAGCTGTCACGCGCCGGCGTAAAGGTCACATACAGGTGTTTATCAAACTCTTCAGATGTTACAACAGGCTGCTTAAAAATAATCTGTCTTAATTCTATAGGGCGTTCACCGAGATACCCGGCGGCGAGCCGATACAGCATATCTATTAAAGTCACGCCCGGGAGGACGCGGATTTGATGAACGCGATGATCCCGGACGATATAATTCGTATGGCTGATTTTCTGCAGGAACGTTTTGACTTGATCGGTGGCAACTGCCAATCTATCACACCTCGCTTATTTCAAACATTGCTTCTGTGCCCGCCTCATTTTCTTCCGCTTCGGACAACTGTGCTTTTTCAGGCCAATACCGCTGTTTTCGGTATACTGTCTGGCCGCCTTTCGGTTCCATGGCCGCTTTTCGCTCTTTCGGAATTCCTTCGTTGCTGACAATGATATGGGCGTTATTCCCGCCCAAACCGAACGCGCTGACCCCGGCCCTGAGTATCTCTTTTTTTCCGTTCCACCGCTTCAGCTCAAGCACAGGATAAAGCGGAGAATCTTTAAATTGGAAGCGGGGGTTCGGTTTATGGCAATGCAAAGTCGGCGGCAGTTCTTCATTGGCAATCGCCAGCAAAACTTTGATGATTCCCGCCGCGCCCGCCGCACTCAGCAAGTGGCCGATATTGCTTTTGACGCTTCCTACACCGCAAAATTGTTTTTCATCGGAATAAGCAGACAAGACATTGGTTAATCCCTTTAATTCAATCGGGTCGCCGATCAATGTACCGGTTCCGTGCGTCTCTACGTATGTCATGGTGTCCGGCTCGATTTCCGCTGATTGAACCGCCTGCTCAATCAAGTCCTGCTGCGCCCGGGGATTCGGCGTCGTCACGCCCATTGTGCTGCCGTCATTATTTATCGCAGAGCCGTCAATAACGCCGTATATTTTATCTTCGTCTTCTATCGCTTTTTCAAGCGGCTTCAGCATCAGCACTCCGCAGCCCTCTCCGATTCCTGTTCCGTCCGCATCGGCATCGAAAGATTTTGAACGGCCATTTGGCGATAAGATTCTCGCCGCGCTCATTGTGAGAAAAGGTTTTTCATCAAGCAAAATGTCAACCCCGCCCGCAAAGGCCGCTTCCGCTTCTCCATTTTGAATAGCCTGTACGGCCAAATGAATTGCCGTAAGCGAACTGGAGCAGGCCGTATCCACGACCAGGTTGGGCCCTGTAAAGTTATAAATGTGCGCCATGTGTGCGGTAATAAAATTTTGCCCCGCGCCAATAATCGCGTCTTTTTGCAAATATTGAAATTTCTGATGGAACGCACCTGCCCTTGCACCGGCAAAAACGCCGATACGGCGGCCCCAGAGATCCTCTTTTTGATAACCGGCATCGGCCAAAGCTTCCGCGCTCACTTCGAGCCACTGCCTTTGCAGCGGGTCTATCATCGGTGCCAGCGTTTCTGAAATATTGAAATACTCCGGGTCAAATTGATCAATATCGTGAATAAAACCGCCCCATTTACTGATGCTTTTTCCTTCTTGATATTCACCCGGCTGATAGTGTTCCCCGGCGTTCCATCTGTCCGGCGGAACTTCAGTGACGGCATCCGTTCCGCTGCGGAGATTCTTCCAAAATTCTTTTATATCCCCCGCTTTCGGAAAATGACAGGCCATGCCGATGATCGCAACCTTTCCCCGTTTCCCGGGGTTATCTGCCGTTTTTTTGCTCCGTTTCGGCGTCTTCTGCAAAGGGACCTTCTCCGCGGGAACTGCTGCATCTGCCGAAAAAGCTTCCGGACAATGTGCGGCTAAATAATCCGCGAGCTGTTCTATGGTAGGGTGTTCCAGAAGGACAGTCGGATCAATTGAAACGGACGGCAGTTTTTGATCGATCTTTGTCAGCACTTGCGCCAGAAAGATAGAATCCATTCCGTATTCCTGAAAAGGCACATCGATATCCATATGCGTTTCATCGATACTCAGCTCTTTTGCCAAAAGCGACCTCAGCCAAGATTGAATATCAATCCGGTTATGTTCCCGTTTTTTTGTTTCAGGAGGTTTGGAAGCTGTTCTCATTCCTTTATGGGCGGCTGGCTTGGCATTTTCCAGCGCTTTGGCGTCCCAATCATGTTTCACTTGTGCCGGCAGCACGACAGCTCCGGGTCTTTCTCTTAAAATGTAATCAAGCATCTTGAGACCTTCAGCGTCAGAGTGCCGCAGCAATCCCGTTTGCTCATAAATCCCGCTTTTTATATCCCTGCTCATGCCCGTCTCATCCCATGCCGGCCATTGTATGCTAATGATGCCGCTCTCATTGTTTTCTGCAAAATAGTCCATATAAGAATTAGCCATCGCATAATCGCTCTGACCCGCCGCAAGAATCGGGACGGATGCCGAGACAGATGAAAACAGAACGAAAAATGCCGGCGTATCATCCTTTACACTCTCATACAGACTGTGAAGGCCGTCTGCTTTCGGCGCGAGCACCCGCGCAATACTGTCTTTGGATTTACGGAGAAAAGCAGGGTTTTCACGGTCCGCAATTCCCGCGCAATGCAGAATGCCTCCGACAGGTCCGAGCGTTGAGGTTACCTCTTTTATAAGCCGTCCGACGGCCTGCTTATCCGTCAGATCAACTGCTGAGACGCACACTTTTACGCCTTGTGATTCCAGCTGCCGGATAAGCTGTATTTTTTCCGAAACGACAGGGTCTGTTTGCTCAAGATCCCACTCGGTTTTCGGCGGCAGCTCCTTTCTGCCTGTCAGAAGCAGTTTCTTCACACCGTATGCGGAAACGAAATGCTTGGCGCATAAAGCGCCGAGTCCGCGCGTTCCTCCGGTTATCATCAGGACGGCGTCATTTGGAAACGCAGTCCGGTCTGTTTGCACGGCTTCTGGTTCAATCTGATCAGTCTGCCGAAGAACATAGCTGAAGCGCATGCCGTCCCTATAGCAAACAGCAGACTCCGTTAAGTCTGATTCAATTTCTTGTTTAATAAAAGCGGCTGTCTGCTCCAGCGGCTCTTCAGGATCAATATCGGCGTGACAGGTGAGAATTTGGCTGTATTCATGCCGCAGCATGCGATAAAGTCCCGCTTTTTCAATACCGTGCATAACGGCAGCCTTATTTTTGAAGGCTTCAAGCCCTTTTGTAAGATAAAGCATTTTCATGTTTTCTAGTCCGCGGCCGTATTCAATCAGCTGCTGCAGCGATGCCACCCAGCTGATGTCCTGCCGCTTTTGTCGGGAGCCGCAGCCGGTGAAGTCAATAAACCCGGAATAGATGGCCGCGTTCGGACCCTGTAAGAAAGAGATGAGCTGATTTTCCTGCACAATGTCAGCATCATTCAGCTGTTTTTTCACCTCGGCGGCAAGGTCTTTTGTATCTTCAGAGACGATGAGCGCTATTTTGTTGTTGAACGGCTCGGATGAAGACACTGCCTCGCACGGTTCCCATGTTTTCTGCAATAATACTGTTTTTTGATTCGAAAGCGGCAGCTGCTCCCGTTTCGGCACCCAATAGCGGTCGGCTCTGAACGGATAGGAGGGCAGGCTGATGCGGCGCGGCTTACTGTCCGTATACAGCTGCTCCCAATCCGTGTCAAATCCGTTTGCCCAGAGCCGCAGCACTTTCCTGTATTTCTTTTTCTCAAGCCAGGCGCTGACGAGGTCAGCAGCGTCTTTATCGTCTGAGAACATGGAGATCGTGTTATTCTCGCGTTTTTTACGGCCGCTGATGATATCTTCGCTGTTTTTTCCCATCAGAAACGCGTTCAGTTTTTCAGTCAGTTCCTCTGCGGAGCCTGCAATGATTCCCAGCCTCGCTTCCATCGCATCCCGTCCGGTCTGCAGTGTGTATGCGGCATCTGCAAGATCGATATCGCGGGATGATCCGTTTTGGATAAAATCGCGAAGGAGACGCGCTCTTTCTTTCAGCCGCTCTTCATTTTTAGCCGACAAAACAAAAAGAGATGACGCTTTCTCACGGGTTTCCTGCTGTTCCGTCTCACTTCTGCCCATGTATTCTTCAATAACGATATGCGCATTGACACCTCCGAAACCGAATGAGCTTACACCCGCCCGGCGGGGCAGGACCCGGCCGTTTTCATCACGCAGCGCTTCCCACTCCTTTGTTTCTGTCACAATGTAAAACGGACTGTCCTTCAATTTGATATGGGGATTGATGTTCTCGCAATGCAGACTTTTGGCGAGCGTCCGATGTTTCAGCTGCATCAATACTTTGATAACGCCCGCAATACCTGCTGCGAGCTCCAAATGTCCGATATTTGTCTTCACTGAGCCTATCCCGCAATATCCGCCCGGCGCCCCGTCTGTTTGGAAAGCTTTTTTCAATGCATTGATCTCAATCGGATCGCCGAGTGCCGTTCCTGTTCCGTGCGCTTCTATATAAGTGATCGTTGACGGGTGAATACCGGCTTTTTGATAAGCGCTTTTCAGCACATCCGTCTGAGCCTGCGGATTCGGCGCGGTAAGTGACGCTGAGCGTCCGCCGTGATTTTCCGCTGTACCGCGGATGAGGCCGTAGATGTGATCCCTGTCACGCTCAGCCTCTGAAAGCTTTTTCAAGACAATCATGCCGGCACCCTCTCCTCTGACATAACCGTCAGCCTGATCAGAAAATGTTTTGCAGCGCCCGTCTTCACTGAGCATGCCTGCTTTTTGAAAACCGATATGCCCTTCAGGCGTGACGATCGTGTTGACGCCCCCTGCGACCGCCATATCACAATCTCCCGTTTCAATGGCTTTTACCGCGCGGTGAATGGCGACTAAAGAGCTTGAACAAGCGGTTTCTACCGGCTCGCTCGGCCCGTGGATATCAAGAAAATAACTCATTCGGTTCGGCCCGACGGACGGCACGATTCCGGTCATCGTATACCCCTCGACAGGAAGACCCGCCTTATTGATTAAAGTTTGATATCCGCTTCCCAGTGTGCCGGTGAAAATGCCGGTTTTTGTTCCGGCAATCCGTTTTGCTGAGTACCCCGCGTCTTCAATGGCTTTCCACACATACATCATTAATAGACGCTGCTGAGGATCCATCATTTCAGCTTCTTTCGGAGATATCCCGAAAAACAGCGGGTCAAACCCGGCGATTCCATCTATAAAACCGCCCCATTTAATTGACGTTTTATTTGCATCCGCTGCCGGATCGCCGTAATATTCGCGCCAATCCCAGCGATCTCGTGGAATTTCTGTGATGCAATGCTCTCCTTTTTGTAAACGTGTCCAGAATTCATCTATGTCTTTCGCTTGCGGAAAAATACCGCTGATTCCGATAATGGCTATCGGTTCGGTTTTTTCTTCTGATCTTCCTTTTACGGATACGGGCGTTTCCCGCTTGACATGAACGGCCGCCGGAGCTTCAGCTTTTCTTATTCCGGCTTTTGGAGCGGTTTTTAAACGCTCTCCTTCTAAGCCGCTGAATGCTTCTTTCCATTCAGATATCAAATGGCCGCTCAGTTTGCGCAATGTCGGAAATTCAAAGAAGATAGTCGGGCTGAGCTCAAGCTGATAAGACCGATTTAATAGATTGGTAAATTCAGTGAAGATGATCGAATCAAATCCGTATTCCGTCAGTTCGCTGTCAGCCTCAATATCTTTCATGCTTACCTTTAAAAGATCTGATACATGCCGCTTTAGTTTCTCTTGAACCTGATCTTTCAGATCTCTTGCATCTGCCACTGCCGGAGCTTGTCCGGCGGCGCTTTGTTCTTCGCCCAGATCGAAAATATGGCTGCGGATCCGTTTTTCGTCGCCTTCTGCCA
>NZ_ML064905.1:0-202650 GCF_003676355.1 Bacillus sp. L75 | reverse complement strand
TGTCTCAAAAACGGGGGTCAGTCCCGTCAGGAGAGGTTTTTTCTTAATTCTTTTGAAAACCTTTATCTTTTACATATTGATTTAAATAGGTTCTCGGTTTTTGTTTCATGAACTGCAGGATTTGATCAGACCACGTTTCAACCCGCTTGCCGTTTGTCCGTTTATCATAATAAGCGGAAATGGTTTCATCATATTCCTTCATATAACTGCGGAAGTGTTCTTCATTCGTATCGTACGTGTTTTCATGATATACGGCTTGTTTCGGCAGGCGCGGCTTTTGACCGGACGGATGAGCGGGATGACCGACTACCAAGCCGAACAGCGGCAGCACATGGTCAGGCGTTCCAAGCACTTCCGTCACCTGATCAAGTTCATTTCGAATGCCTCCGATATAACAAATGCCAAGTCCCATTGATTCCGCGGCAACACTTACGTTTTGTGCGGCAAGTGCGGCATCAATGACGCTGACCATAAACATTTCCGTATTCTCAAGAAGCTCGGTAATGTTTTCGCCTTTTTCCTCAGCAAGTTTTTTATGGCGGTACAAATCAGCGCAAAACACAAACAAGTGCCCGTTATTTTCGACGTAAGGCTGGTTTCCGGCCAGTGCCGCCAGCTTCCGCTTTTTCTCCTTATCGGTTACGCCGATGATGGAGTAAGCCTGCACGTAACTGGACGTTGACGCCGCCTGGGCGCTTTTCACTAATGTATCTATCTCTTCTGCTGTCAGAAGCTCGTCAGTAAATGATCGGATCGACCGATGATTAAGTATGGTTTCAATGGTATTGTTCATATAAAAGCCTCCTTCTCTCTATATCATATCCGAAAGGGAATCATGTCAAAAGCGAAATGCTCTAAACAAAAAAAGACAGCCCGAAAAACGAGCCGTCTCACATTAAGAATTGAACAGGTAGCTTTTATATTTCGTCAGCTGCACACTTGCGTTATATACGATCCCGAAGCTGATTAATGTAGAAAGCACCGAGCTCCCCCCATAGCTGACAAACAGCAGCGGAATACCGGTAACCGGCATAATGCCGATATTCATCCCGATGTTCTGGAAGGTGTGAATCACGATAAGTGCAGTAAATCCTACGCAAAAAAACGCGCCAAATCGGTTAAACGCATGCAAGCGGTCAATCAGCACCACAAGTCTGTAAATTAAAAAGAAAAACATGACAACCGCAATGGCGCAGCCTAAAAATCCAAAACTTTCACCCAAAATCGCAAAGATAAAGTCGGTCTGTCCCTCAGGTACGTACACCTTCAGATTATGAACGCCGTTTCCGGTAATGCCGCCCGATCCGATCGCCATAACGGCCTGATCCACCTGCCAGCTTTTATCGCTCTCTGCCTGAGTCGTTGCCGCACTGGAGTCAGACATCCACGATGTAATCCGGTTAATTTGATAATCCGCAATGCCGATTGAATTCGCCACATGGGGAAATTCAATCACGAGAACTAAGAAAAGGCCAAGCACAAGCGCGGCCGAACCGCCGATAATGGTAATCAGCTTCCAGTTTACACCCGACATAAACACCATCACCATAACGATAAACAGACAGATCGCACCCGTTCCGGCATCCTGCAAAACGATCATCCCGATCGGAATAACCGTCCATGCCGCAATTTTCAAAAGCAGATTCACATCTTCCCTAAGTGACCTTTGATCCTTCGGGCCCGCCTTCGATATAATGGACGCGACCATCATCATAATTCCTATTTTCGTAAACTCAGAGGGCTGGAGGGTAAAGCTGCCGATTTTAAACCAGCTCTTCGCTCCGTTTTTAATCGGCGCGATGGATTCCGGCGCCACACGTAAAAGGAGCAGCGACAGCACGCCGGCAATTAACACGTACAGACTCAGTTTTTCAAGCTGCTCTAAATCAAAATACATGATACTGACCATGAGACCGGCTCCGATGACATAAAAGACGATCTGTCTCATCCAGGCATCACTTCCGTACTGCCCGAACTGTCCGGCCGCATAAATCGCCGCAACACTAATTATTAAAAACACACCAAATATAAAAATCAAATCCCCCTGATAATAGGGATTTTGCTGTTTCTTATATCGACTCATTCTATCCCGCCTTACATTTTCATCGGAAGTCACTATTGTTTATTATACATGAACACCGTTCAAGAAAACATGATGAGGTTGCTTCCTTTTTATTTTTTACGGTTTGGGGACTACACGACATATGACGTGTCAGAAAAGGAAATGTTTCGGTCATGATGAAACTTTTCCGATAAAAAACCCCTTCTCGTCAGAAAAGGGGTTTCAGCTTATGTTTAACGTCATAAACAAGCTGTTCGGGTCCTCTTTATAATGTGCAAACGGATCACAATATTGAAACCCGGCTTTTTCATACAGGCGTCTGGCGGGGAGAAAAGCCTCCATAGAACCGGTTTCCAAGCTGATCCGATGATAGCCCCGCCGCCTTGCTTCTTCAAGCATATGGCGGAGGATCCGGTTGGCAACGCCTTTTCTGACATGATGCGGAGAGGTTTTCATTGATTTGATCTCACCGTGCCGGCTGTTTAGCTCCTTTAAGGCACCGCAGCCGAGCAGGATGCCGTTTTCCCTCGCACTCCAAAACGTAACGTCAGGCTGACGCAGCCGGTCCGCATTGAGCGCATGTATACTTTCCGGAGGAGAATGCATGGTCATGCTCTTCAGATGATCCTGCAAAAGCGCAAAGACATCCGGCGCTGTGACATCTTCTTTCCTTACGTCCACTTCAAACCACCCTTGCTGTGCATATTTTCTTTGACCATAGCAAAGGTTCACAGCCTGCGCCATTCCATTGTCCGGAAATGTGACAGGGTATTTGGCCTTTCCGGTTTCTTGTACCTATCCAAAAATGAGGCAATAGTTGCAATACATTTCTCGAAAAAGCGGTATCAAAAATTGGAAAACATGGTATAATAATTGTAACAAAATGTTCAAAAAACGACCACAAAACAGACACATTTCATTCTCTGTATTTCATTTTGGAAACGCTCCCATAAAATGAAAGGAGACATGTAAGATGGACATGTTTTTTGCTTATTTACTGGTCGCGAGCGCAACACCCCTCTTTATCTGGCTGGATAACAAAAAAGTCGCTCTTTCGGCCATACCGCCAATTATTCTCATGTGGGTTTTCTTCTACTTTTACGCAACCAGCAGCCTATCCCCTCTCGGCCACACACTCATGATCATCCTGTTTGCCGTCAACGTCATCGTTGCCCATATCGCCGCCTTTATCATTTACGGCCTCCCGCGCCTGCGCCGGAGAAGAAGCCAATAAAGGCACCAAAAACCCTCTTCGCATAAACGAAGAGGGTTTCTTTTTATTCCTGATGTTCGGAATGATGCTTCGCACCGCCAGGAGGGTTTCCATCCATATGGTCACCGTGATGGTAGTGCGCCGCAAAGATCCAGATGGAACCAAGGATGATAACAATCGCTCCGAAAAATCCGAAGAGCGTGTTTCCGACTTGAATTCCGCCGTTTTCGCTTTCTGTCATGTGCATGAACATGAGAAGCTGAAGACCGGCTTGGATAAATGCGAATCCGAAAATGATCCAGAGTTTTGCTGATGGGCTTAATTCCGTATATACTGCAACCCAAAGGGCCAGCAGGGTCAGAATAATAGACAACGCAAAACCTACGATATGCTTCCACGGAAAGTGGCTGTGTTCAGCAGATTTGTTTGCCATATTATAGTCCCCCCAATCCGATGAGATAGACGCCTGTAAAGATGAAGATCCAAACAACGTCTAAGAAGTGCCAGTATAAACTTGAGATAAAGATTTTTGAAGACGTCTGCGGCGTTAATCCGCGTTTCTTCAATTGCAGTAAGATGCCGGCAATCCAGAAGATACCGATCGTTACGTGCGTTCCGTGCGTTCCCAGAAGGACGAAGAATCCAGACCAGAAAGCACTTGTACCGAGAGATGCTCCTTCATGTACATAGTGGATGAACTCGTTAAGCTCACATCCGACGAAGCCCGCGCCAAGAAGAAGCGTAATGATCGTCCAAATGACGACGCCTTTTAAACTTCCGCGACGCATTTCATGAACAGCGATCCCGCAGGTGAAACTGCTGATCAGAAGCAGGAATGTCATGATCATGACAAGCTTCACTTCAAATAATTCAGCCGGTAAGACTCCTCCTGCTGTTCTTCTTTGAAGAACGAAGAAGGTTGCAAATAGTGTTGAGAACAACACAATCTCTGCCCCTAAAAAGATCCAAAACCCGAGAATATTGAGTCTGCCGGTTTCAGATTGATATTCCATAGGCGCGTTAGAATTGCCGTGTTCTGCATGTTCCATAAATCACGCCTCCTTTATTCGGAAATCTTTCTTTCCGTCTCTTTTATTTCTTCAACAGGTATATAGTAGCCATTGTCATATTCAAATGAACGAAGCACCATGCAAAGCAGAATGCCGATCAAGCCGACAATGCCCATCCAGAACCATTCAAATACAAGTCCGAAGCCTGCAATACCGAACGCCACTGACATAATAAGCGGTCTTCCGGAGTTGTGCGGCATATGGATTTTCTTGAACTTGCTTTCCGGATGAATATCCGTTTTGTCTTCTTTCAATTGCAGGTACGCATCTTGAGATTTCACTTCAGGAAGCACCGCAAAGTTGTAATGCGGCGGAATCGCAGATGAAGTCGCCCACTCAAGCGTACGTCCCACGCCCCATGAATCTCCGCTGATCTCGCGAGTAGAGTAGCGGAAGCTGTAGTAGATGTTGTAGCAAAGGATTAAGAATCCGACACCCATCATGAAGGCTCCGACAGTTGAAAT
Source organism: Bacillus sp. L75 (assembly GCF_003676355.1). Taxonomy (NCBI): domain Bacteria; kingdom Bacillati; phylum Bacillota; class Bacilli; order Caryophanales; family Bacillaceae; genus Bacillus; species Bacillus sp. L75. The sequence goes on along the minus strand of NZ_ML064905.1, from coordinate 197,841 downwards.
AAAGTTCAATGCAGTCCATCCGTCATTCGGTCCGTATGTGTAAATACGGCGAGGCATACCTTGCAGCCCCAAGAAGTATTGAGGGAAGAAACATACATTAAATCCGATCATAAAGATCCAGAAGAACCATTTTCCGATTCTTTCGTTCAGCTTGTGACCGAACATTTTCGGATACCAGAAAATAAATCCTGCGAAACATGCAAATACCGTACCCGCGATCAGCACATAGTGGAAGTGAGATACGAGGAAGTACGTATTATGGTATTGATAATCCGCTGCAGCCATCGCAAGCATAACCCCTGTTACCCCGCCGACAACGAAGTTCGGGATGAACGCGAGCGCCCACAGCATCGGTGTTGTAAAACTGATCCGGCCTTTATACATCGTAAAGAGCCAGTTAAAGATTTTAACCCCGGTCGGAACCGAAATCGCCATCGTTGTAATCGAGAAGAAAGAGTTAACAGACGCACTGTTCCCCATTGTGAAGAAGTGGTGAGTCCATACTAGGAAACTCAGGACGGAAATGGCGATAATTGAGCCGACCATCGCTTTGTAACCGAATAACTGCTTTCTTGCAAACGCTGAAATAATTTCAGAGAAAATACCGAATGCCGGTAAGATAACGATATATACTTCAGGGTGTCCCCAAATCCAGAACAAGTTAGCCCAAAGCATCGGCATACCGCCGGCTTCCAGCGTGAAAAAGTGAGCGCCGAACAAACGGTCAAATGATAACAGCGCCAATGCCACTGTCAAAACAGGGAAGGCGAATACGATAATAACCATTGTAATCAGCGTCGTCCATGTAAACATCGGCATACGCATCAGCGTCATGCCTTTCGTACGCATTTTCAGGATCGTCACCATAAAGTTGATACCCGTCATCAGCGTACCGATACCGGCAATCTGAAGACCGAGCAGGTAGAAGTTCTCACCAGGCCCGGGACTCATGTCGTTGCTTGCCAGCGGCATGTAACTCGTCCAGCCTGCGTTCGGAGAACCTCCGATAACGAAAGAAATATTGAAAAGCATCGCACCTACGAAGAACGTCCAGAAACTCAGGTTGTTCAAGTAAGGGAATGCTACGTCGCGCGCACCGATCTGCAAAGGTACGACAACGTTGATCAGACCGATTAAAAACGGCATCGCCATGAAGATAATCATGATCGTACCGTGAGTCGTAAAGATCTCATTATAGTGGTTTGAGTCTAAAAAACTGTTATTAGGAAGCGCTAACTGGGCGCGCATCATCAAGCCGTCGACCCCGCCGCGGAACAGCATGATAACAGCAGAGATAATGTACATGATTCCAAGTTTCTTATGGTCTACAGACGTCAGCCATTCAGACCAGAGCCATTTCCACTTTTTGAAGTATGTGAGTACAACGATGATAGCGATAGTGGAAAGCGCAATGGAAACTTGTGCGCCCAGAATTAATGGGTCACCTGTTACAAAAAATTCATCCCATCTCAATTTCATTCGGGCTTCCTCCTTTCTTGTTCAATTTCAATCTTGTTTATCGTCGGATACTTTAAATTCGTTTTTCTTTACATTTTCCCACGGATCTGTTTTAGAGTGCGGTGATACGGCTTTGTAGCCAAGGCGTTTGCGCGCCTCCATCGCATATTCGGCATCTTGGCCGTGGTCAACGTATTTTAAGTGTGTAGAAGAGAACGTTAATTTACCGACATTCTCCGGAAGCATCAGTTCGTCATACTTCTCTTTCGTCAGCTTTGGAGAATCGCTTTGGGCTTTTTTCACCCAGCTGTTAAAGTCTTTTTGCGTAACAGCTTTTACGTTGAATTTCTGGTCGGCAAAGTGTTCGCCGGTGAAGTTCGCGTTGCGGCCTTCATATGTTCCCACTTTGTCAGCCTGTAAGTATTGATCCATCAGCATTCCCGCCATCGCGTATTTTTGTCCCCCAAGCTGAGGAATCCATAGCGATGCCATTGAATCGGCTGAAGAAATTTTAAATAAAACCGGACGGTCTACAGGAATGTTCAGGTAGTTAACCGTCTCAATATCCTGCTCAGGGTAGCTGAATACCCATTTCCAGTCTACCGAAGTAGCATAAACAACAAGAGGCTCTTTATCCTTTGTCGCTTCAGGCGCTTTTTCTAACGAATATATCGTCTGTACGGTAGGCACAGAAAGTGCAATAACAATTAAAATTGGGATCACTGTCCAGACTACTTCTAAGAACGTGTTGCCGTGCATCTCGGGCTTGTAATTTCCGCTGTCTTTGCCTTTGCGGTCGCGGTATTTCACTAAAATGATTGTAAATAGTACGAAAACGACGCCGACAATGAACAGCATAAATCCGATTGACAAGAGAATCAGATCTTTCTGCTGGTCTGCTACAGGTCCTTTCGGATCTAAAACGGAAATGTCGCTGCATCCGCCCAGTACGAAAACAACAGCCAACATCGCTAATAAAAGTAACGGTTTAAATGCTCTGAACAAGAAGATCACCATCCTTCCTATTGATGTAGTGAATCTGAAATGTACTTTCTCAAAATCTTTTCTCTATCTACCTTGTTATGCTATCAAAATCTGCCCTTATTAGCTTTATTTTTTTCTAAAGTTCATCTTTTTTTCGACCTAATGTCACAAAATCGTCAAAAAATGCATGAACTTTTTCCACTTGCGCAAATCAAACATAAAAAGTTTTAGATCATTTAGCATATATAGAGAAAAAAGATAGTGAGAACGAATAATACCAAATAAAGGTTTACCATAATAAAAAACGCTGGTCAACAAAAAGTTTCATTTTGTTAAACATTCTACAAAAGAAATATTTTTTCCTTTGCTCACACCTTTTCACACGGTTTCCATTTTAACGCAATGCATTGTGAAAAAAAAGACCGGAACGCGCCTTGATATGTTCATTATAAAAAACACATTCATATGTTTAATATGGACAAAACGAAGGAAACATATAGGCATAAATAATAAAAAATAGGAAGTGATATTTATGGGTTTTATCGTATCTCTGATTGTCGCTATTATTATCGGCTGGATCGGAAGTTTATTTGTAAAAGGCAGTATGCCCGGGGGAATCATCGGGTCAATGATCGCCGGTCTGATCGGCGCATGGATCGGGCACGGACTGCTCGGCACATGGGGCCCTCACCTTGCCGGCTTTGCCATCATTCCGGCAATCATCGGAGCTGCGATCGTGGTGTTCTTATTCAGCCTGATCGCCAGAAGCAGAGGATAAAAAAAAAGCCTCGTCCCTTATGGGATGGGGCTTTTTTCCGGTAGAGCGCCCAAATGGCGGATAAACCGCCGGAAAGCCGCTCTGCCTTCTTCTGTTTGTTTAAAGACGCCGGCATGCTCCAGTATCCGCGCAAAGGCATGGCCGATTTCCTCTTTCAGAATCTGTTCCGCGTTTTCTTTCGTTACCTTCCGCTTATGCAGCACACTGAGCGCCCAATCTTTATGCGCTGCCGCAGAAGGGTCTGCCGTTAAGACCGCTTCCGGGTCCGGTGAGCACAGCGCTTCAGCCGTGTATTTCATTTCTTGTTCAAGGCGGCCCGGCAGAATCGCAAGCCCCATTACCTCAATCAGTCCGATATTTTCTTTTTTCAGGTGATGAACTTCCTGATGGGGATGAAAAATTCCCAGCGGATGCTCATCAGAGGTGCGGTTATTTCTGAGGACGAGATCTAATTCGAATAAACCGTTTCTCCGCCGGGCAATCGGCGTAATTGTATTGTGCGGTGTTTCTCCTGAATGGGCGAGGAGATCAGCCGCCTCATCGGAATAACCGCGCCACGCCCGCAGGATGGCATCCGCCGCGCCGGAAAGCTCAGACGCACTCTCGCTTTGCAGGCGGATGACCGACATCGGCCACTTCACAATTCCCAACACCGTTTTCGGATAGTCAGGCAGCCTGTACCGGCTTTCTGTCTCCGCCCGCGCCATCGGGAATTCATAATTGCCCCCCTGAAAATGGTCGTGGCTTAAAATACTGCCGCCGACAATCGGCAGATCAGCATTGGAACCGAGAAAATAATGAGGATACTGGCTGACGAACGACAGCAGCCGGTCAAACGTTTTTTTGCTGATCTTCATCGGTTCGTGCCGGTCTTTCAAAACGATGCAATGCTCCCGGTAATACACATACGGAGAAAATTGCAGAAACCACTGCTCATCGCCGAGAATTACCGGAATGACACGAAGGTTTTGACGCGCCGGGTGATCCGGTCTCCCCTCGTACCCGACATTTTCTTTACAAAGAACACATCTCGGATAATCGGATTGAGGCTGCTCTTTGGCAGCGGCAATTGCTTTCGGATCTTTTTCCGGTTTTGAAAGGTTGATCGTGATGTCCAGCTTTCCGTAAGCCGTCTCAGCCGTCCACCCGGCATTCCGCTTTATTCTGTCCGAACGGATATAATACACATCCTCTGAAAATCGGTAAAACGCCTTTGTCGCCTGCTCCGGTCCGTGCACCGCCTTTGTTTCTTCAAAACGACGGACAATCTCGGACGGCTGCGGGGCAAAGCAGCCCATGATCTTCGCGCTCAGCAGGTCGCGATAGGTGTCTGTATCGGCTGCAATCCGGCCCGTTTCTGCCGCCCATTCATAAATCGGGGCCAATATGTCCGGCAATGATGCCGCCGATACATTTTCTTTCTGTTCTGAAACCTCCGGATGGGTGATATGCAAAGCTTCATACAAACGGTTTCTCGTATATTCAATATCAAGAAATGAAATCAGCTCTTTTTGCAATCCGTACCGGATTAAACGTTCCACGTGCCGCTCAATTGCCATCGTCATCCCCCTTTAGTTCTCTCGCTCCGGCTCCGACATCCGCCGTGTAAAAGTCAGCTTTTCTCCCTGTCTTTTCCTCATAGCGGGCTCCTGCCGTTTCAATAAAATCCGAAACCGCATCATCCTTGACGATACTGACCGTACAGCCGCCGAAACCGGCTCCCGTCATCCTTGATCCGATCACCCCGCCGTGGCGCCAGGCCGCTTCAGCCAGTGTATCCAGCTCATGACTCGTCACCTCGTAGTCATCGCGTAAAGAGAGATGCGAATCCCTCATTAATTCACCGATATGATGAAGCTGATTGTTACTGAACATGTCGGCGGCCTCTATTGTGCGGTGATTTTCATAGACGGCGTGTTTCGCCCGGCGTCTGTTCACTTCATTCTGAATCAGCTCCGCATGAGCGTCAAAAGCGGAAGGGGTCAGCTCTCCCAGTGATTGAACGGAAAGATGCTTCTGAAGATCACATAGCGCTTCCCCGCACTCCTTGAGCCTCGTATTATAGCCTGAGTCTGCAAGCGTTCGTTTTTTATTGGTATTTGCAATAACGATCGACAGCCCCGACAGCCCGAGTTTTGTATATTCAAAGCTGAGCGTACCGCAATTCAGCAGAATCGCATGATGTTTCTTTCCCATTCCGATGGCGAATTGATCCATTATTCCGCAGCTGACGCCGATAAAGGAATGTTCCGCCGTCTGAGCGAGCTTCACCAAGTCGAGCATATCCGCCTCAAGCTCATGGCATTCCTTGAGAATGACCGCCGTAACAAGTTCAATCGAAGCCGAAGATGACAGCCCGGCGCCGTTCGGGATGTTTCCCCAGAACACAATATCGAGGCCGTGCGGAAGGGAAAAACCGCTGCCGAGACATTCCGCCATGACCCCTTTCGGATAGTTGGCCCACCCGTCCTCTTTTTGATAACGGATATTATCGAGACTGCATTCCTTTATGCCCGCATCTTTAAAATGATGAGAGTACATTCTGACGAGCCTGTCCCCTCTCTCCCGGACGGCTGCATATGTACCGATCGTCAGCGCGCAAGGAAAGACGTGGCCCCCGTTATAATCCGTATGCTCTCCGATGAGATTCACTCTGCCGGGCGCAAAGAAAATGCGCAGGTCCTCCGATTCCCCGAATACATCAGCAAACGCTTTCTTTATTGTGTGCTTCATACGCATCCCCTTTCACCATTACACTTTCCCCCGGGGCGCGGAAAGAAACCGTTATGACACGCCCTCTTCTTTCGCTTTTCTGAAGACAATCCACTTGCTGGCCGCATAGTTGACGACTACGATAATGACGTTATCGGCGATTTTCGCCAACGTTTCGTTCATATGAAATTGACTGACCAGAAGAATCATCATGGCGAGATCGATGGCGAGAGACAATACCCGCACGCTGAAAAAGGCCGTCAATTCTTTCATCAGACTCCGCATCCCCGCGGTCTTTTGCTGAAATACATACAGTTTATTCGTGACATATGCAAATAGAACGGACAGAATCCAAGCAGCGACGGTCGCCGCCTTGTAATCCATCTCAAATGCCGACGTCAGAAAGTAAAAACTGACGATATTCACGATGGTCGTGAATATCCCCATAATGATATACATCATAATTTCTCTGTAGCGCATGGCAGTTCCTCGCTTTCTGAAAGACTTTTCTAAACCTTTTGTCAAATCAAGAAGAACGTTACCCTGATTTTCTGCCGCTGACAAAAACATAGAGCGCGTCAAACATGCTGCGGAAAGTAACCGGCCTTCCCAGCACATTGGATTGCTTAATCATCCCGTCGATGAGCGCGCACATCATTTTAGCGGTATGCTCGGTATCTATATGGTCTTCTATTAAATTTCTCGATTTGAGCCAATTTATGTACATGGTGCTTTCTTCTATCCATAACTTATAAAGACGGATATAAGCTTCATATTCACTGACGACTTTGTAAGTAGGCATATGAACGGCAAAAGACACAACATTCCAGGCAGGCTTGCTGTTTACAAACCGCATCAACAGACTGGCCGCGCTTGCCGCAGCTTCACAAAGCGTCAACGGCCGCGCTGTTTGCTTTTCTAATTCATCGAGATAGCCGGTGATGATCCTTTTTTTAATCTGACGCCTGTCTAATAAATGCTTCAGAAAATCTTCCTTGCTTTCAAAATGAACGTAAAACGCGCCTTTGCTGAAACCCGCCGCTTTACTGATGTCATCGATTGAGACTGAATCGTAAGCTCTTTCAATCAGGAGATGAAGGCCTGCGTCAATAAAACTTTCAAATGTTTCTTCTCTCTTAATTTGAAATTTGTTTTTTTTCATTTTTTACCCCAGCTGTTTGATCATTCACTTTATCTTACACCGAATCATTCTTTTGCGGTATTTTTTATGCAAAAAGAATATGCTAGTCGACGCTTTGAGGGTAAATATTAATAGGTCATATGATTTATTTTTATTTGCATACTATCCAGTCAGTATTTATTTGTTTATTATTATACGTAAGAATTCTTGAAGGATTTTGGTTATTTCAGTCATTTTCTTAGGGAATAGGTAGGTGAATTCATCTTCAATTTGGGATTACCGGCCAACTATGTGTGATATTTGTTATACATTGGCTGCTGTAGCTGGGCAAATCAATTTTTCAATTGGAGGTTCTTATGAAAACTCATGTAATGAAAGATATAGATCAAGATTGGCAATTGTTAATTCAAGAGGCTAGAATCATGGGTTTGCACATTGACGATGTGAGGCGCTTCTTAAATACTGAAAAAGCGGTGAAGAAAAAAACACCAATGAAAAACACCATCCGCCAGCGGTAAGATTACAGGCGGATCCTTTTACTATATGACCTGCCACAGTCCGCCCGCACCCGAGTTTTCAAAGGAACAGCCGCAATAAGAGGGGAATCAGAGAACAAACCGTATACCGGACAACCATTCCCGTCCGCATTCCGCAATTGAACAGCCAAACATGGTGATATGAGATCCCCCCGCTGCATATCTTGTGTATATGCCCATTTATGAGGTGATACACAGATGGATACGAATCCCTATTATGATGAAAAACAACAGAACTACTACGAAGGCCTGAATCCTTATTTATTGAACAAAATAGACGAAAACTGGCGGACAGTGCTTGATGTCGGCTGCGGCACAGGCAATTTAGGAGCGGCGATCGAAGACCGCGGAATAACGGTTTACGGCATTGAAGCGTATCCCGAAGCCGCAAAAAAGGCGGAAAGCAAATTGAGCCACGTGCTTTGCGGCGACATTGAATCCGCCATTCTTCCGTACGAATCAGAACAATTCGACTGCATGCTGTTCGGAGACGTTCTTGAGCATCTTGTCGACCCGTGGTCCGTGCTGAAAAAGCTTCGTCCTTATGTAAAAAAAGACGGCACGGTGCTTGCATGCATACCGAATGTCGGCCACATCTCAGTGGTGCTGGAGCTTTTAGCCGGCAAATGGACTTACAGTGACGCCGGATTAATGGATCAGACCCACCTGCGTTTTTTTACCCGTGAAGAGACACTTTCATTATTTAAAGCTGCCGGCTATGAGGTGAAACGCATTGAGGCGATCCGCGTTGATCACCCCTCTTACCACAAAGCCATCGCAGCATTGCACGAAGTATGCGTACAGCTTGGCATAAGGCATGACTTTATGACAGAAGCATCGGCCTATCAATATGTGATTGAGGCCGAGAGGAGCATGTAATGGATTCACATTCATTTCTGTTTGTCGTCTGTGTGAATGACGAGTCGCTCTACTCCCGATGCAAAAGCCATATCATGCAGCTTACCGTCCCCCCTTCATACTCCGTTGATATCATGCCGATATACGATTCAGCAAGCATGGCCTCGTCCTACAACAAAGCGCTGAGACACCCCTCCAAATATAAAATTTATCTGCATCAGGATACCTTTATCATTCATCAGCATTTCCTACATGACATGCTTCATATCTTTCAAACTCATCAGGAGCTCGGCCTTCTCGGTGTCGCCGGCTGCAAAACCCTGCCGCCGAACGGCATTTGGTGGGAAAGCGGAGAGCGGATGGGAAAAGTGATTGAATACCGGGGGAATGCTTATCACCCGCTGGACTTTGAGCACGGCGATGAAGACGGCCTGTTTACGCCCGCTGACGCCATTGACGGCTTGTTAATGGCGGCTCAATATGACGTGGAGTGGCGGGAGGATTTGTTTCGCGGCTTTCATTTTTACGACACATCACAGTCGCTTGAATTTCAAAAACACGGCTATCAAGTCGGCGTCGCCTGCCAGAAAGACCCTTGGTGCCTTCATTTTTGCGGCGACTCATTTGACGCCGCGGCATATGAAGCGGACAGACAAACATTTGTCAAACACTATATGGCAAAGCCCTCTCGCTGATCGAGAGGGCTTTTTTCGGGTTAACGTTTATTCAGTTCCCGCTCAATGATTTGTTCAAAGGTTTCCTTTCCCGCCGCGCCAGGGATTCTCTCATCGCCGATGATAAACGTCGGCACTGCCGTAATGCCGGCTTCCTCATAAGCATGGCGGAGCGCTTCCCGCTGTACGTGTCTGTACGCTCTTGTCTCAAGCGCCTCTTTGAAGGTAGCGCCGTCAAGTCCGGCTTCTTCCGCAAGCTTTGTCAGCACGCCAACGTCACCGATATTTTGCTCTTCCTGAAAGAACGCCTGAAAAACGCGTGTATGGTATTCGCTTCCTTTCCCATGTTCCTTTGCGAAATGAAAGCCTTCAAATGCCAAATCCGTGTAAGGATGCGGTGACACGCGGGGGAACGTGATTTCAACGCCTAACGACTGCGCCATCGGCTCAATGGAGTTTTTCCACATCTGCCGCTTGGCGGGATCATTCACCGGATCAAGTTTCGGCGAGGGGCTCGGACGCAATTCAAACGGCATCCATTCCACCTGTACGTCCTTGTCCTTGATTGCTTCTTCAAACGCCGCTTTGCCGACAAAGCAAAACGGACATACATAATCAGAATATACTTTAATCTGCAGTGTCATTGTAAGTCTCCTTTCCTTTTTATTTTAAGTTGTAACATATGTAGTTACAAGTGTTTTTTTTAAAAACACCCTCCATATGGAAGGTGTCACGATTCCAGCAGCCTTTGGGCGATATATTCTCCTTTTTTACAGCCGCCGGGACAGGCGAATAAGGAAGAGCCGATCGTTTGTGTGTATTCATTCAGCGCATCCTTTGCCGCCAAAGCCTTCAGCATCGGGACAAATTGGCGGTCCGGGTCTTTTTGAAAGCAGATAAACAGCAGGCCTGCGTCAACATAGCCCGTCTGTGGATCAATTCCGTCCGTATAGGAAAATGCCCGGCGCAGAATCTGTCTGCCGGTTGATTTTGCCACGCTGACATGCGAGTCGGCGGGAATTTGATTCAGCTTCACGGGATCGGTTTCCTTTTTTTGTCCGAAAGGCGCGCCCGAGCTTTTCACCCGCCCGAACGTGTCCTCTTGTTCCTTCAAGGATGAACGGTCCCATATATCTAAAAACATCTTAATTTTCCTAAACGCCATGTACGTGCCGCCCGTCATCCAGTCAGGCTCTCCTGATTGAACCCAAACGATCGAATTCATCAGGTTTTCATCCTTTGTGCTTTGGTTGCCGGTGCCGTCTTTAAATCCGAAGAGGTTGCGCGGTGTTTCTCCGTTTTTCCCGCCGCTTAAGAAACCTTTATTGAGAAAGCGGACTTCGCACACCCCCGATGCCTGTTTCATCAGGTTGCGCACCGCGTGAAACGCCGTTTGTTCATTATCCGCGCAGACCTGTATGACGATATCACCGCCGCCTTGTTTCTTATCAAGCTTGTCGTTAGGCATCGGCGGAATATCGGCGAGGTGCTTCGGTTTTTTATCTTTCAGTCCGAAGCGGTCCTTCCCGTCTTTCTCGAAAAACCCGGGGCCGAAGCCGAAGGTAACGGTCAAATTCGCCGGTGCCAGATCCTGCGACTCCCCGGTATCCTGCGGAGGCATATATTTATTTTTCTGTTCGCCCGACGGGACGGCGCCTGAAGTCAGCAGCTGCGTCAGGCTTGTCCATTGTTTGAAAAGGGAGATGACATCGGCTTTGTCGCTTGACATGACATCAAGCGCCGCAAAATACACATACGTCTGATGCGCCGTTGTGATTCCCGCTTGGTGCTTTCCGTAAAAAGGAACGATTTGATCACGATCACGTTTTTCATCATTCTTCTTTGAAGCGGTGGCCGCCGGTTTGAAGAGCGGCGCGAGTCCTCCGAGGCCGCTCGCTCCGACAGCAACGGCGGCGCCCGCGACGGCGCCCCACTTCAGGACATCCCGTCTGTGGATCTGTTTTTCCTTGTTTTGTTCATCGCTCATGCTGCGTCTTAACTCCTTTTAAAGCACATCGGCAATCTTCGACATGGTTTCAGAAAGGGCCGTCAGCTTCGTGCTTATCTCTCTGATTTGATCTGTACTTAATGTATCACAAGACATATACGATTGATCGCACGTTTTGTATTTCGACATCAAACCTTCAAATTCGCTGAATTCCGCATCAAGTTTTTCCGTGACCTCGAAATGATCTCTCACTGCGCGCTTTTCACTGTTTCATAGAGGGCTTTTAAGCCTTCGGCGCCGGCAATGATTGGTTCAGGCATCACTTTGAGCGAAGCGATAGAGCCGTCAAACACTTCGGTCGATATTGCAAGCTGATTGCCCTGTTCTTGACATACGGCTTATATTCTCCAAGTCCGTCACTGCCTTTTTGCGCACACAGAAAAAGGGCCGTCCTATCGGGACAGCCCTGCTTTGGAGCGCTGAATTTCCTCTGAAAACTTCCGCGCCGCCGCTTTTGGATCTTCGGCTTGGCTGATGGCGCTGATCATGCTGACGCCGTCTGCACCCGCTTCAATGACGGGCGCCGCGTTGTCAGCCGTAATGCCGCCGATTCCTACAATCGGAATGGTGATGCCCTGACGCCGCACCTCTTCAATCAATGTAACGCCCTGCACGGCTTCAGCATCTTTTTTTGTTTCGGTCGGATAGACCGGGCCCATTCCGACGTAATCGGCTCCGGCTTCTTCCGCCCGCTTCACCTCGGAGACGTTATGTGCTGACACACCGAGTATCATATCGCCGATTGCCGCTCTCGTTTCTTCGGCGTCTGCGTCATCCTGCCCGATATGCACTCCGTCCGCCTCAAGGCGCAAGGCCAATTCGACATCATCATTAATGATGAAAGGAATCCCGGCCTGCCTGCAGACATCCTGTACCTGCTTCGCGAACAGGACACGTTCCTCCCCTGTTAAAGAACCGCTCCCCTTTTCCCGAAATTGAAAAAGCGTAGCGCCGCCCTCAATGGCTTTTTTCACCACGGAAACGGGGTCTGAGCTTGTATTGTTTGATCCCATAATAAAATAAACCGATAACATATCCTTCATCATTTCCCGAGAAATACGCGTCATTTTTCTGTCACCCTTTCAATTGCGGCAAGCTCGGCCGCTTCTTGTTCTGAGATGCTTGCCAGCTTGTTTAAAAGCTCAATCTGGAAGCTGCCCGGCCCCTTATGGGAGGTGTCCAGAGCGGCAAGCTGAGCGGCGCTTCCGTATACAGAAACGGCTGAAACGGCCGCTTGCAGAACGTCCTGCCCCGCTGCGCAGAAGGCTCCGATTACAGACGTCAGCAAGCATCCCGCCCCCGTCACCTTCGTCAGCAGTTTATCACCGTTATGTACGGCGTATGTGTCGGTGCCGTCGGAGATGACGTCGGTTTTTCCGGTAATCGCAATGACCGTCTTCAGCCCGCTTGCAGCCGTCTTAGCGAGCTGAACCACATCTCCTCCGGCTTCCCCCGCATCCACACCTTTTATCTTCCAATCAGGGGCGCCGGCAATATTGGCGATTTCCGCGGCATTTCCGCGAATGACGGACAAGCGGACCTCCTGTATGATCTTGCGGGCTGATGCCGTCCGAAACGGCGTGGCGCCGGCGCCTACCGGATCAAAAATGACCGGAACGCCGTTTTCATTGGCCGATTTTCCGGCTGCGATCATAGCTTCAACCGACGCCGAACTGAGGGTGCCTATATTCAGGACGAGCGCTCCTGCGATTTTCGCCATGTCGGCGGCCTCCTCAATTGCATAAGCCATAACGGGCGATGCGCCGAGCGCGAGCAGTCCGTTAGCGGTGAAGTTCGTGACGACATTATTGGTGATACTGTGAACGAGCGGGTTTTGATCCCGCACTTTACTCAAGTGTTGAGCTGCGGTTTGTGCGTCCATGCTTAATCATCCTTTTTTCTCTTTTTCGGATTCCATAAATACGATTTCGTATGCTCCAGCCAGGCTCTGGCGGCAAAGGACATATAGCGGTCTTTCCGCCAAATGATGGCTAAATGCCACGGAATGACCGGATGAACGAGCGGAATGGTTCTGACTTTGTCAGGATCAAGACCGCGGCAGATTCTTTCCGGCAGCAGGCCGATACCGAGGTTGGCCGATACCATTTCGCTGATAAAGTCCCACTGTGACGTTTCATAAATGACGTGAGGCCTGAATCCGGCTTTCACGCATTCCGTCATAATTCGATTATGAAGGACAAAATCCTCCCTGAAAAATATGAACGGCTCTTCTTTCAATTCGTGGAGACTGCATTCTTTCTCGTCAGCGAGCCGATGTGACGGATGGACGACGAGCATAAGGGTTTCCTTGACGATTGTGAACGTATGAAAAATCTCTTCATTCGCGGGAAGTACGACGACCCCGATATCAAGCGAGCCGTCCTCCACCCCTTGCTGCACTTTAATAGAGCCGTCCTCAACAAGCTGAAACGTCACATCGGGATATGTGACGCGGAAGTCACCGAGCACTCTCGGGAAAAAGCCGGACCCGATCATCGGCGGAAGACCGATGCGGACGTGCCCTTTCTTCACTTCCATAATATCGTTCAGCTCTGACGTCAGGTTTTGGAAGGACTTTGTGATTTCCTGCGCCTGCACATACATGCTCTGCCCGGCGTCAGTCAGTTCAACTTGCCGGCCATTGCGGTAAAACAGCTTAATGCCGAGCTCCGTCTCCATGTTTTTAATCATTTTTGAGATTGTCGGCTGTGAAACATACAGAGACTGTGAAGCCTTCGTAAAGCTTTTCAAACGGGCCACTTCCAAAAAATACGTTAAGTGCCGGATATCCATTACATTTCATCCTTTCTATAGACAAAAGGAATACACATTATTCTTTATATGTATTTTACCTATAGCAAAACCTTCTGTACAATATAAATATAAGGGAGGCATCATTATGAAAAAATTGCTGCTTACCGTTATTCAAATCGCTCTGCTGTTTATATTTGCGCGTCTGATCAATTGGGTCACGGCGGCTCTTCATATAAATATTCCCGGCAGTATAATCGGGATTGTGATTCTTTTCACATTATTGCATTTCAAGATTATCAAACTTGAATGGATTGAGCTTGGCGCAGCATGGCTCCTCGGTGAGCTGCTGCTGTTTTTCATCCCGTCTGCCGTCGGAGTGATTGAATACGGAGATATTATGTCTAAATTCGGCGTAAGCATTTTACTTGTCGTCGTCATCAGCACATTTGTCGTGATGGTTTCAACAGGTACGCTTACACAGCTGATAGCAAAAAGAAAGGAGAAAAAACAAACGTGTTCATCGGAATCATAAGTTTATTCTTAACTGTCTTAGTATATTTGGGCGCGAAAAAACTCTACATTCGTTTTCCGCGGGTGTATACGTCGCCGCTTCTGATTACGCCCGCTGTTTTGGTCGTACTGCTGCTTCTTGTCAATGTCCCGTATCAGACATACAATCTCGGCGGCGGACTGCTGACCGATATGCTTCAGCCGGCAACAGTGGCGTTCGCTATCCCGCTTTATAAATATTTCCCGATTTTAAAGAAATACGCCGTGGAAATTATTTTGAACGTAGCGGTCGGTTCATGTATCGCCATTCTGTCAACGGCCTTTATCGCGAAATGGTTCCATCTCGGCAGCAGCTTAGTCGACAGTCTCGTGCCGCGATCCGTGACGACGCCGATTGCCATGAACGTCTCAGAAATGATCGGCGGGATGCCGGCCGTTACAGCGGTTTTCGTCATTTTAACGGCTTTATTGGGAACGATCATCGGGCCGATGGTCATCCGCTATTTCCGCATTGATAACGAAATTGCCCGGGGCGTGCTGCTCGGAACTAGCGCGCACGGAGCGGGAACATCTAAAGCATTTGAGCTCAGCTCCGTATCAGGAACGATCTCAAGCGTGTCCATGATTCTCGCCGCAATTATGACGCTGTGCGCGGCCCCGATTTTGCTTTCGTTTATGTCATAAAAGACTGCTCCTTACAGAGCGGTCTTTTTTTATTTGCTATGAAGGATTGATTCGTCTGTCCTTCATAAAATGGGGAAAACACGATATGATAAGATATGAAGTGAAAAGACTGAAGAACGGATGTGTCATATGAACGGCCAGCAGCGAAGCAGCATCAGAAAAGGACTTGAAGTCGATATCGTCCTGAAAGCCGATCAGCGTTCAGGAAAGCTGACAAGAGGAATCGTGAAGGATATTTTGACGAACTCAAGCTTCCACCCGCGCGGCATTAAGGTCCGCCTTGAAGACGGACGAATCGGCCGGGTGCAGCACATTATTGAATAGAAAAAAGCCGGAGCTTCACGCCCGGCTTTTTTTCTTTAATTTCAGCAATGAAATCCTCATATGTTCTCCCTTTATATACAAAAAATCTTTAACTAACTATTGACTCTTACGTTGCGTAATACTTTAGAGTAGCCATTAAGGAGGCGGCAAACGTGATGGGTATGAAAGTAAAAGAAGTAGCTGAACTGATTGGAGTAAGCATACGTACTCTCCATCATTACGATCAAATTAGATTATTGACTCCTCAGGAAACGACAGATTCCGGTTATCGGCTTTATTCTGAAGAGAATCTTGAACAGCTGCAGCAGATACTATTTTTCAAGGAGCTCGATTTCTCCTTAAAAGAGATTAAAGAAATCATTAATAGTCCTTCATTTAACCGAAGGGAGGCATTAATTTTACAAAAGAAAATGTTGATTGAGAAACGGAATAGAGTTGATAAAATGATTGAAACCATCGATAAATCAATCAAACATATGATGGGAGAAATTTGCATGACGAACAAAGAGCGGTTTGAGGGAATGAACTTCAATCATAATCTTTATGAACAAGAAGCTCGCAAACGGTGGGGTGATCAACCTGTCGATACGGTAAATATTAGATTGAAAAACATGACTGATGGTGAGCAAAAAGATTTATCTGATAAGTGGACTGCAATGTTCAATAAATTTGCACTCCTTATTAACCAATCTCCCAAGTCCCCAGAAGTACAAACAGCTATCAAAGAGTGGTTTGATTTTCTCAATGAAAATTTTGGTGAATATTCTTTTGATGCCTTTTACGGATTAGGTCAACTCTATATTGAAGATAAACGCTTCACTAAGAACATCGATCAGTATGGTGAAGGGTTGGCGAAGCTCATGAGTGATGCCATTACAATTTATATAGATCATCAAAAAAAGGGTGGTACCCATTAAAATCATTATCGAGGATACAATTGGGCAATACGAAACGTTATTTTCAATGATTGAAAATAGAGAAGATTATTATCGGTATTCAATGATGAAACCTTTTGAAGATATGTGGAAAAAGATTAATGTTCCCTTAAAGGCAAAGCAACCTAACGGATATGATGTAATCATGGCTACAAATATGCTGGGCTATCTGAGCATATTTGATACGGACACCGGAAGAAAAGCATTAGAGAATCTAAAAGAAATTCAAGCTCTTCAAATTGCATATGGCACTTTAACTCATTGTGTAGAATTTATCAAACAAAACCGCTTAAAAATAAATGCTGATGAAATAAGGTTTGGGATGTATCTGGCCAATCAAAAAAAGCTTGAGTTACATAGAGGGTATTGTGGATTCGGAGGAATTCCGGGATTTATTCAAGTTTCAATATTCCCCAATTCATATAACATACCGAGACTGCCTGCTGTAATCGCACATGAATTTCATCATAATATTCGTTTTTCGTATTTCAATTGGGATTATGGGAACGTAACGGTTGGTGATTACTTAATTATAGAGGGGTTGGCAGAATCGTTTGCTAAAGAACTTTACGGAGAAGCTCTGTTAGGTCCCTGGGTTACTTCTTTTGAAAAAGAAGACTTAGAATACTCAAAAGAAATCATCAAAGACTCATTAAATATGAAAGGATTTGCTGAGGTCAGCAGTTACATGTTTGGCGACACCTTTGCAGCCGAACAAGGTTATCAGCCTGTCGGCTTATCACCGTTTGCAGGTTATGCGGTTGGCTACCAAGCGGTGCAATCCTTCATGAAAGCCAACAATGTGGGGATTAGTGAGGCCACTTTACTTAGCACAGATGAGATACTAAGTAATAGCGGGTTGTTTCTTTAAGATATGAAGATTATTTTATCCCGTATTAACGCGATGAAAGAGGGTTTTCTTTTCCCCTCTTTCCACGCTATAAATGGTCATTCTATTTTTTCCGCAAGAAAACAACCTTCAAATAGTTCCCTTCTTTAAACGCGGGAATCGTTTTGAAATCTTCCGGAAGCGTGTATTCTTCCAAAATGTCGTAACGCTCATTTGTTTCTTTAAAGGCGGTCTCTATAAAGCCTTTAAATTTCTTCATATTGAAGGCGCTGCTGTTTGTCGAAGCGACGATGATGCCGTTTTTTGCGGTGATGGCGATCGTTTCCTTCAGCAGATTTTTATAATCTTTCGCCGCGCTGAACGTCCGTTTTTTTGTGCGGGCGAAAGAAGGCGGATCAAGGATGATGAGGTCAAACTCCAGCCCTTTTTTTGCCGCATAGCCGAAGTATTTGAAAACATCCATGACTTTAATGTCATGCGCCTCATAATCAATTCCGTTGGCGCTGAACTGTTCAATCGTTTTTGCGAGACTGCGGTTGGCGACATCGACGCTGGTCGTTTTATCAGCTCCGCCAAGCGCCGCCGCAACGGAAAATGCCCCCGTATAAGAGAACGTATTCAGCACCCGTCTGCCGTTTGCATACTTGTCCCGAATCGCTTTGCGCACATGACGCTGGTCTAAGAAAATGCCCGTCATCGCCCCGTCGTTTAAATCCACCGCGTATCGGATGCCGTTTTCTTGAACAATGACCGGAAAATCTCCTCTTTCGCCTTTGACAAAATCGTCGTCTTCCACGTATTGTCCGGCAGTATCGAATCGTTTCTTTTCATAGATCGCTTTATAAGAAAGCTCCAGTCCGTCAATCGCCTCAATCATGCTGTCCTTATAAGCGTAAATGCCTTTACTGTACCATTGAATCAGCAGATAACCGTCATAAAAGTCAATCGTGACGCCGCCGATGCCGTCGCCCTCACCGTTGAAAAGCCGGAACGCCGTCGTGTCGGGCGCCTTAAACAGATGAGCTCTCGCTTCAGCCGCTTTTTTCAGCTTGTCCAGAAAGAAACGTCCGTCGATCCGTTCATCTCTCGCGCGGGACAGCACCCAGCCGACTCCTTTATTCTGCAAACCGTAATAGCCTTTTCCGATAAACTCACCCTTCTCGGATGTCACATCAAAAAGATCGCCCTCTGTTAGATGAGCCGAGCTTCCGGACAGAGCGTCTTTTTCAATCAGGGGGAATCCTTTTTTCAGCTTTCCGGCAAATGTATCTTTCACTGTAAGTAGCTTCATTGTGCATTCCTCTTTCGTTTTGCTTTCTCTTATCGTACCATAAAACATGATCAACACCGCATTGTCCCGAAAAATTCAAAACAGGGGGAAAACCATGACAGCCAAAAGAATCGACCATACAGGCATTATGGTCAAAGATATTGAAACATCCATCGCCTTTTATCAAGATGTTCTCGGTATGCAGTTAAAGGATCGTATCACTCATACGAACGGCATTATTGAACTTGCCTTTCTCGGCTTTCAAGAAGGGCCGGAGACAGAAATTGAACTGATCCAGGGCTACAGCAGCGAGCTTCCCGCAGAAGGAAAAGTCCATCATGTCGCTTTATTAACTGAAGATATCGCGGCGGAGTTCACGCATGCGAAGCGTCAGGGCGCCGTATTTATCGATGAAGAAATCACGACGCTTCCGAACGGGTACCGCTACTTTTACATTGAAGGACCTGACGGCGAATGGATCGAATTTTTCCAGCGTTAAAAAAAACGGGCGAAAGAGCCCGTTTTTTTTATGTTTCTTCAGTGACGTTTTGTTCCGCCGCCCGTTCCTCTCTCCATTTTTGAAGATCCCAAATTCGGAAAAACGGATAATAGATGATAAATGTAATCAGGAGATTGATCAGCTGCATGACCGAACCGGAGATTTTCCCGCCCGTCGCCAAATAACCGGAAATCAGCGGCGGCATCGTCCACGGCACGGCGATTCCCGCCGGTTTTGCCACCATCCCCGTGCTCATCCCGATGTACGTCGCCGTAATGGTCAAGAGCGGCGCAATGATAAAAGGCACGATTAACAGCGGATTCATGACGAGCGGCATCCCGAAAATAATCGGTTCGTTAATGTTAAAAATCGCGGGCCCGATTCCGAGACGGCCGAGCTGTTTCATCTGTTTGCTTCTGGAGCGCACAAGCATGGTCAGCACAAGGGCAAGCGTCGCTCCGCTTCCGCCGACATTAATCCATATTTGAAAGAACTGTGTCGTAAAAATGCTCGGCAGCGCTTCTCCCGCCTGAAAAGCCAAACGGTTGGCATCCATCGCCCCGTACCAGATCGGCGACATGACGCCGCCGATAATGGACGCGCCGTGTATGCCGCACGACCAAAGCAGCATTTGCACGAATTCGGCGATAAGACTTCCGCCGAGACTCCCGCCCAAAATAGACAGCGGGGTGCCCAGCAGATCGCCTACGACATTGTGGAGGCTTTTAAAAGGAGTTATTTCAATAAACAGACGGGCCAGCCATACAAGCGTAATAATAATGAAACCGGGGATGAGCGCAACGAACGATTTGCTGACCGCAGGCGGCACTCCGTCAGGCATTTTAATGACGATATTTCTTTGTATGATAAACCGGTACACTTCCGTAGACAGCATTGCAATGATCATCGCGACAAACAGACCTTTGCTTCCGAGCAGCGAAATCGGAATGCCGCCTCCCACCATAATCTCTGTTGCCGAGCCGTCAGGAATAAACGGAATCTGATACGGCGTCGCCAATAAAAAGGCGGCAAGGGCAATGGCTCCCGACGACAGGGCATCCACCTCATAGCTTTCCGCAAGCCGGTAGGCAATCCCAAAGGCGGCGACAAGCGCCATAATGTCAAAGGACGCATTCACGGGATACCCGAGCTTTTCAACCCAATTTTCACCGAAAAGACCAGCCATAAAATCGGCATAACCGGGAATCGGAAGACTCGTCAGAATCAGAAAAACCGATCCGATGATGATAAGCGGCATAGTCAAAATAATGCCGTCCCGCAAAGCTCTTAAGTGCCTTTGGCCGGCGACTTTTCCGGCGACAGGCATGATTTTTTCTTCCATGACCCGATTGAACGTACTCATTTATCAAAAACCCCCTTTTTGAGTTCATTGCGCAGATGTCTTAAAGCATTTTCTCCATCATATTTTGGAAACGCTTACATTTGCATACAGAAATTTTCCTTATCCCTCAGGAAAAAAAGAATTCCGCACTGCCGATATATAAAGAAAAAGGGGGAATTGCAATGTATCACACCCTGAAACCGATAATGGCCGCGGCCTTGTGCGCCGGCCTGTTCTCCGCCGCGGCGCCCGCGCACGCCGAGACGCACGACCGGGACGTTATCGTGGTGTACAAAAATCAAAACGGCAAGGAATCCGCCATAGACAGCGGAGCGGATGTGGAACAGACCTATCAGCATCTCCCGGCAGTCGCCGTGTCAGCCGATTCACAAACGGTGAAAGACCTGAAACAGGACCCTGACATCTTATATGTAGAAGACAATGTATCCTTTCAGGCAGCAGGCGGTTCTGATATCCGCCCGTTATCAGCGGCCCAAAGCAGCAGTTACGCGCTGCCGCAATGGGATATAGAACCGACTCAGGTCAAGCAGGCGTGGAAAGAAGGCTTGACGGGAAAAAAGGTGAAAGTGGCTGTCATTGACAGCGGCATTTACCCTCATGATGACCTTTCCATTGCCGGAGGCTATTCCGCAGTCAGCTATACTTCCTCATACAAAGATGACAACGGACACGGGACGCATGTCGCCGGAATCATTGCGGCCAAACATGACGGATACGGCATTGACGGCATCGCGCCGGATGTCCGGTTATATGCAGTTAAGGCATTAGACAGAAAGGGTGCAGGGGATCTTAAAAGCCTTCTTAAAGCGATCGACTGGTCGATCGCCAATAAAATGGACATCATCAATATGAGCCTCGGAACTAACGCAGACAGCAAAATTCTTCACGACGCCGTAGACAAAGCATACAAAAAAGGAATCGTGATCGTAGCCGCCGCAGGAAACGACGGCAACAAAAAACCCGTCAATTATCCGGGCGCCTACAGCAGCGTAACGGCAGTCTCAGCGTCAACTGAAAAAAACGGGCTCGCGGCTTTTTCCACGACCGGAAAACAAATTGAGTTTGCCGCACCCGGCACCAATATTACGAGCACGTATCTGAATCAAATGTACGCCACGGCTGACGGCACATCTCAAGCCGCGCCCCACGTCACCGGCATGTTCGCGCTGCTCAGGCAGAAATATCCCGAGGAAACAAATACACAGCTCCGGCAGCAGATGCAGCAAAACGTCAAAGATCTGGGCGCTCCCGGACGTGACAGCCGATTCGGGTACGGCCTGGTGCAATATCATGTAAAGCAAAAGAGCTATGCCGAACGGACCGTAATAAAAGCGGAAAAGACGAAAAAACAGGCAGATATCAATCAAGCAAAAACGGCCGTCAGCAAGCTGTCCAAGTCAAAGGGAAAAACCGCTCTCGAGTCCCGGATCAATAAAGTTCAGACGGCAAGAAATGTGACGGACGCAAGAGACAAAGTCCGGACTGCCGAAAAACAAAAGAAAAAAACCGCCGTCAATGCCGCACAAAGCGCCATTCGCAAATTACCGGCCGGTTCAGAGAAAAAAGGGCTGCAAAAGCGGCTGAACGCTGTCAACTCAAGCCTTTTGAAAACAGCTGAGGCCAGCGTCAAGCAGGCGGAAAAAAAGACCTCTGAGGCCAGCACCGCAAAAGCCCAAAAAGCAGTCAGCGAAATCCAGCCGGGAAAAGAAAAAACCGCTCTGGAAAAACGGCTTGACCGGATAAAAGATAAACTCAACCGGCAGCAGGCTAGAGACAAAGTAAAAACGGCTGAAAAAACAAAGACGAAAAAAGCAAAATCAGCGGCGCAAACGGCAGTCAGCCGATTGAAGCCGTCTGCCGAAAAGACCAGCCTGCAAAAACGCGTGCGTGCGATTCGGGTGAAATAGCAAAAAACGCTTATGAGCCGGATAACGGCTTCACAAGCGTTTCATCACACCTGCCTATTGGTTCATGGCCGGGCGGTCGATCGTGTTCCATTTCGTAAAGGACATATATCGGAAATAATGATCACGATACGGGTGCGAGGTGCCTGTATTCCAAGGCTTGTCGCTGCCGCAGAAATGGACGATGGCCGGTTCGGCACGTGTTTCTCTATAACGTATACGGTCGATCAGTTCAGGAGGCGTTTTCTCGTTCATGATAATATGCGTCTGCGCATTCCAGCGCGGATGCAGTTCATGCCATTGATCATATAAGATCGCGTTAAGCGCGTCCTGATCATGAAACACGAGAAAATCCTCCGAGCTGTTTTCGTTAATAAAATCAATCACCTTTTCGGAAATATTTTGTTTTCTCCAAGGTTCGAAATCTATAATCATAATACCGGAATTAAAATACTTGGCAGTGTCGCTGATATTCATTTTTTTCAGCCTTTCATGCTGTCCGGCGTCTTCTACCGCCGCAACTATTGCCGGGGAAATATCCAAGTCCCATAAAACCGAAATATCTTCCATCACAATTGCATCGCAATCAATGTAAATCATCCGCTTTACGGACTCATCCTTAATTAAATCAGGGATGGAAATGCGGTAATAAGCCGCTTTTGTAATGTGGCTGCTTTCGACTGCATGCTTGTATTGATCAGCGTCTACTTCTAAAAATTCAAGCGGCGTCCCGAATGACATCGCGGTCTGTTCAAGCTTGTCCTTGTTTTCGGCAGTAATTCCGCCGTCGATTACATATAATTTCGCATCCCTTGTTTTATCCATATTCATCAATAAAGAAGCGAACATCCCACCCAAATGACGAGCATAATGATCATCGGCACATGATACGATATGCATTGTTTCATTCTTTCCCACTGATATTCATCTCCCTTTTTGTTGTACAAATGTCTTTCCCTTTTTAAAAAAAGTAAACCTCGATCTTACACATTTTTTCTGCGGGAATGTGCTGTTTGCGATTTGATATCTTTTGCATTCTCTGTTCAAATTCAATCAGAATTTCAGCCTGAATCATCGTCAGAATAAATCGCGCGGGAAAGCGAAAACACGTAAACATAAAAACAACCAGCCGGACTGCACATAAAAGCGGTCCGGCTGGTTGTGATGGGTCAATCGTTTAATCGACTTCTTTCTTAATCCCAAGCATCTTTTCGTCTAAATAATGGGCGATGTCCGCCGCTTCCTTCAGCTCGTCGGTCAGATGCTTTGGGACTTCGTTATTTAATTTGTAATAAATTTTATGTTCAAGACTCGCCCAAAAATCCATGGCGATGGTGCGGATTTGAATTTCCGCCTTCACATATTCCACACGATTCGTCAAATAAACGGGAATTTCAATAATCAAATGCAGGCTGCGGTAGCCGTTCGGCTTCGGATGTTTGATATAATCCTTCACCTTTACGATCTTCAGGTCCTTATGCTGCTTCAAAACCTCAGCGACATTATAAATATCGGAAATAAAGGAACAGATAATCCTGACACCCGCAATATCATGAATATGCTCTTTCATTTCCTGCGTCGTCACATCGCAGCCTTTGCGCATCAGTTTATTGACGATACTCTCAAAACTTTTCACGCGTGATTTTGTATGCTCGATCGGGTTATGCCCGTGAATCAGATTATATTCCTGGCTGATGATAGAAAACTTCGTATCCAGCTCATCTAAAGCGAATTTATAAACTAATAATTCATTTTTCCAATCTTCCATGACCGTTTTCAAATCATCCATATGGGCTGTTGACAAGTCCATTTTTTTCATCTCCTTGCTTTGCTGTCCATATATGAGACGTGTCAGTCCGCGGTCAGGTTCTTTACAATATCGTGAAGATTATGTCATAAAAAAAAGCAAATGCCGGTTATGGCATTTGCCCTTTCATTTGATCAGCGGAAATAACTGATCAGGAGTCCGATGGAAAGCAGGAATCCGAAGAATGTATTGGTTTGCGCCGTTGATTTCATCGCAATAATCATGTTCATCGGCATTTCGTTTTTCACAAAGCCTTTCACGGCCTGAACGGGTTTCGGCACGCTCAGGAAGACCAGGAACAGCCACGGGCTTGTGTAACCCATGATGACAAGACCGATGATCCAGATGTAAGCGATGGCAAAAGATGCGGCCAGTATCATAACGGCCCCTCTATGCCCCATCAAAATGGCCAGGGTTTTACGTCCGCCCTTTTTATCTTCCTCAATATCACGGATATTGTTGGACAGATTAATGGCTCCGACCAAGATGGCGATCGGGATGGAAATCAAAATGCTTTGTTCATTAATTCTGCCTGTCTGAATGAAGAAAGAAATAAGGACAAATACAGAGCCCATGCAAATGCCGGAGAACAGTTCCCCGAACGGTGTATACGCAATCGGCAGCGGGCCGCCCGTATACAGATAGCCGATCAGCATGCCGGCAAGGCCGATAGCCGCAAGCCACCAGCTGCTGCTCATGCAGATATAAACACCGAGCACGAGGGCAATCGCATAAGAGCCGAGCGCCAGCTGCAGAATTGTTTTCGGCTTCATGCCGTGGCGGACGATCGCTCCGCCGATACCGACGGAATCCTCCGTATCTAAACCGCGTTTAAAATCGTAATATTCATTGAATAAGTTCGTGGCGATCTGGATCCAAAGGCAGGAAAACAGCATGGCCAAAAACAGCAGGAAATCAACCTTTACGTAAAACATCGCCAATACGGTGCCGAGAAGTACGGGCACAAACGATGCCGTCAATGTATGAGGGCGGGTTAGCTGCCACAAAATGCGGCCCATGCTTTCTTTCTCGGGCGTCTTTTGGCTGCCCCCCATATTGTTTTGATTCATTTTCCTCTTCCTTTCTATTAAAAGGCTTTCACAGTCAGCCGATAACAGTAGTGTTGAATTGGGGTTTTCACGTTTTCTGCTACCTTATCTATCATAATAATTTCTTCCTCATTTCACAAGATGCGGCGCTTTATCGGCTATCCTGCCGGAAACGGCTTTTCGCCCTTCTCCATTGGGGTTCGGCACAAGCCTGCTTAAGAAAAAGCCGCCAAAATTTTTTTACCTCGTTTATATTTACGATAAGTTAAAAATCCCGCCTGAACAGCGCCTTTTTAGTATGATCATTTGCCAATTTATACATGCGTGTTTTCCATCCTTTTGTTTCTCATTCATTTTTAAGGAAATTTTAAGCTTAGGATATTAGACATATTTTGAAACTTTTTGTTAATCTAATCGTCATATACTGGTGTAATTATTGAATACGCGGGGAAGGAATTTTGAATATGTTGCAAAAATTAAAACGTGCTTATGAAAATACATTGATCAAATGGACGTTTCATACGGGCTTTTATTTTCTGATATTAGTATTGCTCTTTTGGATGTATGGATTTCATACAGCGAATACCGGCACTTATATTTACAACGATTTCTAATCGGGGAGGATAACTATGAAACTACTTGATGCTATAAAAACATATGCAGACGCCAAGCCGCAGGCCGAAGCGTTTCGTTCCTTAGATCATTCCCTCACTTACGGGGAATTATGGGATTTGTCGGAGCGGGTTGCGTCCGGCATTCAAAAACATACAGCTGACGGTTCGAAAGCGCCTGTCCTGGTTTACGGACATATGGAGCCGAATATGATCGTTTCTTTCTTAGGAAGCGTCAAAGCGGGCCGCCCTTACATCCCTGTCGATGTTTCCATTCCGGCGGAGCGGATCGTCAAAATCATTGAAAGCTCAGGCGCAGAGCTGCTTATCAGCGTATCGGGCGATGCAGTCGATACGGGAAGCAATCTGATTAAAACCGTTACGCCCGAAGAGCTTGCAGCTGACGGAGATGCAGACCTCAGCCGTGAGAATTGGGTAAAAGAGCTGGACACGTTTTACATTATTTACACGTCCGGCAGCACGGGAAATCCGAAGGGCGTGCAGATATCGGCTGATAACCTGCAAAGCTTTACTGACTGGATCTGCAGGGATTTTCCTGTGGGCGGGGGTAAGACATTCTTAAACCAAGCTCCGTTTTCTTTTGATTTATCTGTCATGGACATTTTCCCGTCGCTTCAAACGGGAGGTACGCTGCATTGCGTAACGAAAGACAAAATCAATAAACCGAAAGTACTATTTGAAGAGCTGGAGAAATCCAAACTGAACGTCTGGACATCGACGCCGTCTTTCGTCCAAATGTGTCTGATGGACCCCGGCTTTACGCAGGAGCTCCTGCCTGAGGCAGAAGTATTTATGTTTTGCGGAGAAGCGCTTCCGGCTGCCGTGGCACAGGAGCTGTTAAACCGTTTTCCGAAGGCCCGCGTATTCAATACATACGGCCCGACTGAAACAACGGTTGCCGTCACCTCCGTTGAAATTACGCAGCAGATCATCGATGAAAATGAATCCCTGCCCGTCGGTTTTGCAAAACCCGATATGGATATCTTCATCATGGATGAAAACGGGAATAAGCTTCCGGACGGAGAAAAAGGGGAAATCATCATCGCGGGCCCGAGCGTAAGCAAAGGCTATCTCGGAGAACCTTCTCTGACGGAAAAAGCGTTTTTCCCGATCGACGGCCAGTGGGCATATCACACGGGTGATGCCGGTTATGTTCAGGATGGTCAGATTTTCTGCCAAGGACGCCTTGATTTCCAGATTAAGCTTCACGGCTACCGCATGGAGCTGGAGGAAATCGAAGTACATGTAAGGCAGTCTCAATATGTGCGCACGGCGGTTGTCATCCCGTATCAGCCTAACGGACCTGTCGAATATCTAATTGCCGCCATCGTGCCTGAAAAACATGATTTTGAAAAAGAATTCCAGCTGACAAGCGCCATTAAGAAAGAACTGGCCGCTTCGCTTCCGGCCTACATGATTCCGAGAAAATTCATTTATCAGGATCACATTCAAATGACTGCGAACGGAAAAATCGACCGTAAACGCATTGGCGAAGAGGTTCTTGTATGACGCCTTACAGCTCGTTTTTCTTCTTTATCTTACTTGGAATCCTTCTTTTGCCGACGATTATTTTAGGGCTGAACGGCAAGAGATTCCAAGGATACAACATGTTTATATCCATCATCGTATTGGCTTTGATTTTCGCGCATGATCTGCACGGCGTGATCGCACTATGTATCTTTACGCTGTGGCAGGTGCTTTTAATCAGGGGTTATCTCGCTTACAGACTGAAAGCCAACAGCGGCTTTGTCTTCAGTATGGCCGTGATCGCGTCCATTTTACCCCTGTTTTTATCTAAATTATGGCCGTTTTTCTTTCCGCCGGCGCCTCATCACCCGGTTCATAACCTGATCAGTTTCTTAGGAATTTCTTATTTGACATTTAAAGGCGTCCAGCTGATCATGGAAACGAGAGACGGACTGATTAAAGAAAAAATGCCGCTTCACCGCCTTTTGTACTTTATTATGTTTTTCCCGACCATTTCTTCCGGTCCGATCGACAGATACCGCAGATTTGCCAAGGACGAACAGAAAGTATGGACAAAGGGAGAATACGCTGATTTACTGTATACCGGCATTCATAAAATTTTTATCGGTTTCTTATACAAATTCATTATCGGATATGCGATTAACACGTATTTCATTATGAATCTGTCTCATATCACCCACAGCAAACTGTGGGGTAATGTGCTGTACATGTACGGATACAGCTTGTACCTGTTTTTTGATTTTGCGGGTTACACGATGTTTGCCGTCGGTGTAAGCTATATCATGGGTATCAAATCTCCGGAAAACTTTAATAAGCCGTTTATCAGCAAAAACATTAAAGACTTCTGGAACCGCTGGCACATGTCCTTATCCTTCTGGTTCAGAGACTACGTATTTATGCGCTTTGTTTTCTGGATGACAAAGAAAAAATGGATAAAGAACCGGATGGCCGTCTCGAACATCGGGTATTTCCTGCTGTTCATGCTGATGGGCGTCTGGCACGGACTCGCTCTGCAATATATTGTATACGGCCTGTACCACGCCGTATTAATGACCGGGTATAACTTTTTTGAGAAATGGAATAAGAAATACAAGTGGCTGCCCGCCAATCGTTTTACGGCCTTTTTAGCCATCGTCATCACATTCCATTTCGTATGTTTCGGATTTTATATTTTCTCAGGAAAACCATTTCATCACTAAAGGAGATTGAAAACACATGGAATTTAAACAGGAAGTATTAGACGTATTAGCTGAAGTTTGTCAGGAGGACGCTGTAAAAGAAAATCCTGATATTGAAATCTTTGAAGAAGGACTGCTTGATTCTTTCGGAACTGTAGAGCTGCTTGTCGCCATCGAAAACCGCTTCGGCATTACAGTGCCGATCACTGAATTTGACCGTGACGAGTGGAATACGCCAAACAACATTGTAAACAAACTGACTGAGTTGAAGTAAATGAAAAAGCGTTTCTTTGGACCAATTATTTTAGCGTTCGTCCTGTTTGTCGGAGCTATCGCAGTTCCGGCTTCATGGCTTACGCGCTTCATTCCTGAAAAACGTGTCGAAGAGTCGGCGGCAGCCTTAAATCCGAATATGTTCCAGGGGCTCTATCTTCAAAACAAAATGTTCGAAGACTCGAAGTATCTGCCGATTTTCGGTTCTTCCGAGCTTTCAAGACTGGATGAGTTTCACCCGTCCAACTATTTCCAAGTGAACAACCAAGGCTTTACGCCTTATCTAGTCGGAAAAGGCGGGGACCAATCCTTGATACACGCCGTGAACTTTGCGGCGCATTATCAGCAGCTGAAGGGCAAAAAACTGGTATTCATTGTTTCTCCGCAATGGTTTATCAAAAAAGGTTCTGATGAACAGCACTTTGCGCCGAATTTTTCATCACTTCAGGCATTGGATTTAGCATTTAATAACCAGATTGATCCCGCGGTCAAAAAGAACATGATGAAGCGCATGCTCCGTTTTAAAGTCGTTCAGCATGATGCCGTCCTTTCTGAATTGTACAAGGGAATGGTCAACGGACAATCATGGAAAGTGAAAGCGGTCATGCCGGCTGCCAAAGCTTATTATTCTCTGCTTGAGAAAAAAGATCTTTATTATTCAATGGGAGAAACCAAGGGCCCTGAACGGACGATCTCTGAAAACCTGAAAGGGAAATCGTGGTCAGAGTTAAAAACAGCCGCCGCTCAATTAGGAGAACGGAGCTCCAAGTCCAATCCTTTCTATATCGATGACGCTTCTTATAAAAAGATTAAGAAGAAAGTAAAGAGAGTGAAAGGAATCAACAAAGGAAGAACATACGCCAAATCAGTCGAATATCACGACTTTGAGGATATGCTGGACATTCTGAAAGATGCCGGCGCTGAACCGATGTTCGTGGTTATTCCGGTCAACGGAAAATGGTATGACTACACCGGCTTCCCGAAAAAAGGCCGGACTGATTACTACAAAAAAGTCACTAAGCAAATTAAAGCGAAGGGCTTTCAGGTTGCCGACTTATCCGGGCACGAATATGATCCGTACTTTATGAAAGACACCATCCATATCGCCTGGAAGGGCTGGGTGTACGTCGATAAAGCAATGGAGCAGTTTTACAAAACCGGCAAGGTGACGGTTCACTGAGCACGGTGATGACAGAATACGTAAAAACGAACACGCAGGGGGCATTCTCTCCCCTGCTTTTTATGTGATTTGATTTTTTCACAAATTTGAGGAAAACTATTGCGAATATTTGTTGAAGGTATACAATAGAATATAAATTATTTTCAAATAAGTTTGACAATAACACCAATAGGGAGACAGAACAATATGAAACAAGACATTCGTGTTGAATTGACTTCAGCCAAAAAACCGAAACCGGACCCCCATGACCTTGCGTTCGGCAGAATTTTCACCGACCATATGTTTGTTATGGATTACGACGCCGATCAAGGCTGGTATGATCCGAGAATTATCCCTTATCAGTCCATCTCAATGGATCCTGCGGCCATGGTTTATCATTACGGCCAAACCGTTTTTGAAGGGCTTAAAGCGTATGTAACGAAGGATCAGGAAGTGCTTCTGTTCAGACCGGAGAAAAATATGGAGCGCCTGAACCAGTCAAATGACCGCCTTTGCATCCCGCTCATTGATGAAGAGCTTGTTCTTGAAGGCCTGAAACAGCTCGTAGCCATCGACAAAGACTGGATTCCGAAAGCGGAAGGCACTTCCCTTTATATCCGTCCGTTTATCATTGCGACTGAGCCTTTCCTCGGTGTAGCGGCATCCCATACGTACAAGCTGTTTATCATTCTTTCCCCGGTCGGCTCTTATTACAAAGAAGGCATTAAACCGGTAAAAATCGCCGTGGAAAACGAATTCGTGCGCGCCGTCAAAGGCGGCACCGGAAACGCGAAAACCGCCGGCAACTATGCATCAAGCCTGAAGGCGCAGCAGGTTGCGGAAGAGAAGGGATTTTCCCAGGTTTTATGGCTTGACGGCATTGAGAAAAAATACATCGAAGAAGTCGGCAGCATGAACATCTTCTTCAAAATCAGCGGCGAAATCGTGACGCCGGAGCTGAACGGAAGCATTCTTGAAGGAATTACGAGAAATTCCGTCATCACCCTTCTCAAACATTGGGGACTGACTGTGTCTGAGCGGAAGATTTCGATCGATGAAATCATCCAGGCGCATCGTGACGGCCGATTGGAAGAAACATTCGGAACCGGTACGGCGGCGGTCATTTCTCCGGTCGGCGAACTGATCTGGAATGATGAAAGTCTTGTCATCGGCAGCGGTGAAACCGGAGAGATCTCGAAGAAATTGTATGATACCATTACAGGCATTCAAAAAGGCGCGGAAGCCGACGTGTTCGGCTGGACGACGGAAGTCGCCTCACTAAGCGAAACAAAATAAGCAAAAAACCCGGAAGCGAATCCGGGTTTTTTTACTGCTCTTATGCTTCAATCGACTTAAAGAAATGAGGCAGATGTTCTTTGTGGGCCTCAAGCATTTCATCCAGAATGGCCTTTGCCACGGAGTCTGACGGGACGAGAGGGTTGATCGTCATCGCAAGTAGCGCCGTTTGATAATCTCCCGTGACGGCTGCTTCAGCGGCGACACGCTCAAATGATTTGATTTGCTGGACGAGTCCGCGGACAGACACCGGCAGATCTCCGACGGCGATCGGTTTCGGACCGTCTTTCGTCATAACACAGTTCACTTCGACCGCTGAGTCATTCGGAATGCTGGCGATCGCGCCGTTGTTTATCGTATTGACGGGCTGGATATCATGTTTGTCGTTATAGATGGAGCTGATCAGGTTGCAGGCCGCGTCACTGTAGTACGCTCCGCCCCGTTTTTCAAGCTGCGGCGGTTTGATGGCGAGATTCGGATCTTTGTACAGTTCGAACAGTTCTTTCTCAACCTTCTGTACGACCTCGGCGCGTGTGCCCTCCGTCTGTGACGCTTCTATTTCATGCTCGAGCATTTCTTTCGTTTTGAAATAATAGCGGTGGTAGCCGCAAGGAATCAGATCGAGCGCCTTCAGGAATTCAGGCTCCCATTCCGCGCCTGAGATATTTTTCATCGTCATGGCGTTTTTCGGGTCTCCCATGGCTTCAATGACTTGATCTTTCACGCTGACGCCGTCTAAGAAAACATCTAATCCGAAGACCATGTGATTCAGCCCGGCAAATTGCACTTCGATCCGGCTGACATCCACGTCCAATGCTTTTGCGACGCCCATTTTAATGCCGATCGGCACATTGCAGAGGCCGACGACTTTTGTGAGATTCGAGTAGCGGAGCAAGGCCTCGGTAACCATGCCGGCAGGGTTTGTGAAATTCACGAGCCATGCATTCGGACAAAGCTCTTCGATGTCTTTCGCGATTTCCAGAATAACCGGGATGGTGCGCAGCCCTTTGAATAAACCGCCCGGACCGTTTGTCTCCTGGCCGATTACGCCGTATTTTAACGGAATCCGTTCATCTTTGGCGCGGGCCTCAAGAAGGCCGACGCGGAATTGAGTCGTTACGAAATCCGCATCCTTCAAGGCTTCTCTCCGGTCAAGCGTCAGGTGAATCTCTATCGGAACACCCGCTTTTTCGACCATGCGTTTTGCAAGCGTGCCGACGATATTGAGTTTTTTCTCGCCTTCGGGAATGTCGACGAGCCATAATTCTCTGACAGGCAGTTCCTCATAGCGTTTAATGATGCCTTCCACAAGCTCCGGTGTATAGCTTGAGCCTCCGCCGATCGTTACAATTTTAATTCCTTTTGTCATATTTTCGCTCCCCCTTGCAGACTCACTTTTTCGTAAATCTCAACTAACTCAGCGGCCAAGTCTTTCACGGTCATGGCATTCATTAAATGATCTTGCGCATGCACCATTAAAAGCGTCATGTCTGTTTTTTCTCCGCCGGCTTCATTTTGGATCAGTTCTGTCTGATAATGATGGGCTTCCGTCAGTTCCCTTGCGGCTTCCTGAAGCTTTTCTTCCGCCATGGCTCTGTCCCCCCGCTTTGCGGCGGCAATGGCTTCCATTGATGCGCTTCTGCCGTTGCCGCCATGCAGGATGATCTGAAAAATGGTCTGTTCCATTTTTTCATTCATGTGTTTCACTCCCTTTCTCTACAGCACGGCTTTTTCGTCTCCCTGTACGGCTGGCGCCTGCGATTGTTCAAGTTCGTTTTCTTCTTTCAGCTTTTGCGAATCCCACATTCTGAAGAACGGATAGTACACGATAAAGGCTGTGATGATGTTAATCGCCTGCATGACAGCCCCTGATATTTTTCCGCCCGTGGCAAGATAGCCGGAGAAAATCGGCGGCATCGTCCATGGGACGGCAATGCCGGCAGGTTTGGCGACGAGGCCAGTGCTCATGCCGATATAGGTAAGGACCAGTGTGACAAGCGGTGTGATAATGAACGGAATGAGAAGCATCGGGTTCATGACGATCGGCATTCCGAAAATAATCGGCTCATTAATATTAAAGACGGCCGGCCCGATGGCGAGTTTCCCAAGCTGCTTCATCTGCTTGCTTCGCGAACGGAGAAACATGGTGACCACGAGCGCCAGTGTCGCGCCGCTTCCGCCGATGTTGATCCAGATTTCAAAAAACTGCTGGGTGAAAATATTCGGAAGCGCATCGCCCGCCTGAAACGCAATCCGGTTGGCATCCATCGCTCCGAACCAGATCGGCGCCATGACGCCGCCGACTATGTTCGCCCCGTGTAATCCGCACGCCCACAAGAGCATTTGAACCGCTTCGGCTATCAGGCTTCCGCCGAGACTTCCCCCAAGAATCGAGAGCGGTGTACCCAGTACAACGCTTACAATGTTATGAAGGCTTTCAAACGGTGTCGCTTCGACAATTAAACGCGCGCCCCAGATCAGAAAGATGACGGCAAAGCCGGGAATTAAAGCGATAAACGATTTGCTGACCGCAGGAGGCACGCCGTCCGGCATTTTGAAGACGAAATTCCGCTGGATGATCAGGCGGTAAATTTCCGTCGACAGCATGGCGATGATCATCGCGACAAACAGCCCTTTGCTTCCCATGAGAGACAGCGGGATGCCGCCGCCGACCATGATTTCCTCTTTGGCGCCGGAAGGCAGAAACGGAACTTTGTACGGCGTTGCCAAGAGAAACGCCGCCAAAGATATCGCACCGGCCGATAATGCATCCACCCCGTATTTTTCGGCCAGGCGGTAGGCGATTCCGAAAGCGGCGACAAGACCCATGATTTCAAAGGTCGCATCAACCGGATATTGCAGTTTTTGAGACCAGGCGCTTCCGAACG
Source organism: Bacillus sp. L75 (assembly GCF_003676355.1). NCBI lineage: Bacteria > Bacillati > Bacillota > Bacilli > Caryophanales > Bacillaceae > Bacillus > Bacillus sp. L75. The sequence goes on along the minus strand of NZ_ML064905.1, from coordinate 163,829 downwards.
TCTTTGCCATGAAATCCGCATATCCCGGAATCGGCAGGTTGCCGATGATCAGAAAAAATGAACCGATGATAATAAGCGGCATGGTGAGGATGATCCCGTCACGCAATGCTTGCAGATGCCGCTGGGAGGCAATTTTTCCGGCAATGGGCATGACTTTCTCTTCTAAAAACTGGTTCACCTTATTCACACGGCCCGCCCCTTTCTACGATGCGTTTCCGAGCTGTTCCGCTGATTTCAGAACCTCCGCTCCGTTGCATGTGCCGTAATGGACGGTATTGATGACTTCAACCGGCACTCCTTTTGATTCACCCAATTTTTTCAGCTGCGGAAGCAAATAACGGACTTGAGGCCCAAGCAGCAATACGTCCGCTTTATCAATATGCTGGTTGACTGAATCGCCTGACACCGCCCAGATTTTATATTCTTTTCCTTGTTCCTGCGCGCTTTTTTCCATCTTGGTGACGAGTAAGCTTGTTGACATCCCTGCTGCACAAACGAGTAATATATTCATGTAAAAGACCTCCTGAAAGTTTGATATTTTGTATGTCTCGATGTTAGTACCATCATATTATGAAATCGCTTTCATAACTACTCAGGCTTTTTCCGCTGTTAACGGAAAAAAGGTGTATCCCGGTCTTTCTCTGATCGTTTGTCTCTGAATACTCGTAAAACCTCCTGATAGGTTGTGCATTTTAAGAGACGGCTTACCGCGGCCGGATCATCTAACATGCCGCCGAGCCATTTGTACATATGCTGGAGGTCGGCTTTGCTTTCTTTCTCGACGCAGAGCAGGCAGACAAATTGGACACGCTTATCCGCCCAGTCAATCGGCTTCTTCAGCGTGCATACCGCCCAAAACGTCGTGTCTGTCTGCGGAACGAGCGGGTGCGGAATCGCCGTAAGATTGCCGAAACTCGTAGGAGAAATCGTTTCCCTTTCAAAAATAGAATCGGTCAGAGAATCAGAAGCGAGGCCGGCTTCTGCAACCTGCTGTCCGAGAAAACGGATGACGTCCTCCTTCGTCTCCAGATCCTGCTGCAAAAATACCAGCTCCGGTTTCAGAAAGTTCAATTGTTCCCGCTTTTCTTCCAGCATGGCGTCGATTTTTGTAAAATCCCCGCCGCCCAACAGCGTATGAACCTTTAATACGGGAACGGGCAGGTCTTTTTTGATCGGAACTGTGCTGACCACAAAATCAATCGACTCAAAGGAAAGCTGGTCAAGGCTGCAGTAATCAGCCGTTCCGACGATTTCAAGACGCTTTGCGAACCGGGAACGGAGCTTTTCTCTTAAAAGCTGTGCGCTGCCGGCGCCGGACGCACAGACAATCAAGCAGCGTTTAGGCGGCCGTTCCGTCTTTCTCCTTTCAATGGCGGCTCCGAAATGAAGCGCCAAATATCCGATCTCATTCTCATGAATATCAATGCCGGTTTGCTCCTTGATCACGATTCCCGCAATCACTCCCGCTTCAAATGCGAGCGGATAATTTTCCTTTATGGCGGAGAGCATCGGGTTTCTCAGGTTCATTCCGTACCGGTTTCGGTTAATCGCCGGCTTGATGTGGAGCGCAAGACCCGCTTTCAGCTCATTGTCGTCCGTGATTCCGAGCTTCAGCTCCCGCTCAATGGCTTCAATCATGGCCTCCGTCAAACGGCTGGTTTCCCCGTCTATCAGCCTTGTAAGCTCTTTTCCTTCCAGTTGTGACTGGGTCATGCGCTTTGTCCCGAGCAGGTGAATGGCGATATAGGCGGTTTCCTGTTCGGGAAAGGTGACCGAAAGCGCCGATTCAAGCTCTTTTACGATGGCTTCCGCTGACTGATATTCTGTTTCAAGCTTAATATCATGAAGATCTTCCGGAATGAGAGATACATAGTTTTCTGTCCGGATTCGTTTGCAGGCAATGGCGATATGGATGATGAGATTGTTCAGGCCGAAGAAAGAAAGCGGGATCTTATGGTTTCGAACCTGCTTCATAATGGCTGTGCGGATCACATGAATGTCGTCTTTCGGCAGAATACCGGCCTTTTCACTCAGGAGATCAGGCTCAGGCTCGCGGTCGTCCACTAAGTATTCCGCCATACAATAACGGAGGCGGAGCTCTTCGCCGCGCAGCTTAAAGCCGTAGTTCGGCCTTGTTTCCAAAATGATGTCATAGGGGCGGAGCCGTTTTTTGACTTCTTTTAAATCAGATTGAAGTGTGGATTTACTGATGAACAGTTCTTCCGCCAAGTCATCCAGCTTGAGGTAGCCGTCGGCCAGAAGCATTCTTTTCATAAGGTAATCTATCCGTTCATCGGGAAAAATCGGCACGGTGCTGTTCTGCTGGAAATTGTCCTGAAGCCAGTTTTTAAACGGCTGCTCATTCCGGATCAGCAGCTTATAGCCGCTCCCTCTGACAGATTGAATGGATGCGCCGTGTTTTTCTACAATGGTTTGCAGTTCCTTTATGTCATTGCGGACCGTCCGCGTCGTTACCTTTACATTTGCAGCGATGACTGAGCTTGTAACCGGTGTTTCAGCAGCTAAAAGCAAGCGCAGAAGTTCACGAAGCCGCCCATGAAGCATGAGAAAAACCTCCTATCAGATCAGATGCAGACGTGAAAAATGGGCAAAAAGAATGAGGAAGGGGTAAATGTATGTAAATTCTATAATGGGGAGGATTTCAAGTCAATGCGGCAATCCGATGCCAAGCCCGTAAAAAAACAGCCGGATCAGCCGGCTGTTCGGGATGCGGACATGCGGTTCCGCTTAGATGCCTTCCGTTCTTTTATGATTTTTCTGATGATCGGATAGATGACGGGCGCCCATTTGATAATCGTTTTGAAAAATTTTTTCAATGTCTGAATCCCCTTTCTTTTACCTTGTCTTTCCCCTGATATCAGCGTTTATAAACATGGTCAGCGTGAGACATACCGGTTCCCTGTCACCCAATAGCGCCACGGATAATCCCGGGCTTCTCCGCTGTTGTCAATCCCGATTCTCGGGCCTGTTGATATATGCTCAGGCGTAAAGCCCTCCGTAATATACAGCGGCGGTTCCGTGATCATGCCGCCGTAGTCGTTCATTGAAATGCCCATCGCCTTCGTCAGTTTTCCCGGGCCGTTTGTCCACTCTCTCGGGGGTCTGCCCGGTCTCCTGCTCTCCATCAGGAACTGTCCTTCATGAGGCTCCGCCGCCCTGATTAACACGGCCTGCGGAATGCCGATGTCCGCGGCGACGACGTTTATTAATGTATGAGTGTGCATGACGTATGTATAAATGCGGCCCGCCTCATGGAACATAATTTCCGTCCGTTTCGTGCGCCGGTTGCCGAAGCTGTGCGCCGCCCGGTCTTCCGCTCCCATATAAGCTTCCGTTTCCACGATAAAACCTGAAGCCGTTCCCTCATCCGTCTCTTTCACCAAAAGACAGCCGAGCAATAAAGGGGCAAGCTCCACTGACGGTCTCTGGTAAAATTCAATCGGCAAAGGCTTTCGTTCTCCCGCCATTTGCCTCCCTCCTTTCTGAATATAGCGATTTCCTCTTTCACGTTTTTCACTTCTTTTTTACAATATAAACATGAGAGAAAAAAAGGACATTATTGTTGAACGCTCTATTGCGTTTTGAAAATCGGCTCGGTATAATATGATGGTTCAAATGAAAATGATTCTCATGTTCAATAAATACCGGACAATGATCATAAAAGTAGGTGAATTGATTTTTGAGCGATTCTGTCAGGTCCGCAAACCGTCTGATCAGCATCTTAAAAAACGGGGTTTTCTTCCTGATCGCTGTGATCGGGCTGCTTGTATCTATTTTTTTCGCCGTCTCATTCGGTGCGAAAGACATTACTTTACATACGGTTTGGTCGGCTGTTGCTGATTACAATCCGAATATAACGGGCCAGCAGATCATTCATGAATTGCGTCTTCCGAGGGTGCTCGGGGCGGCCGTTACAGGAGCCGCTTTTGCCGCAGCCGGCGCCCTCATGCAGGGTGTCACGAGAAACCCGCTTGCCGATTCGGGTGTCTTAGGCGTAAACGCGGGCGCCATGTTTGTTGTTGCGCTCAGTTTTGCTTTTTTCCCTCATTTGTCATACGCCCTGCTGATGGTGATGTCATTTTTGGGAGCACTGGCAAGCACCGGCTTGATTTTCTTTATCAGTGCGGCGGGAAAAGGCAGCATGACACCTTTAAAAGTAACGCTTGCCGGGGCGGTCGTAGCCGCTCTTTTACATTCACTCAGTACCGGTGTGGCGATTTATTACGATTTAAGCCAGGATTTGGCCTTCTGGTACGCCGGCGGGGTGTCAGGGATCAAGTGGGCTCATTTACAAGTCCTTGTTCCCGTGATTGCGGTCTTCATCATTCTCGCGACATTCATGGGCCGGTCCGTCACCCTTCTCTCAATGGGAAATGACGTGGCGGCGAATTTAGGGGTGAACACGGCTCTGACGCGTGCCGCCGGATTAATGATCGCCGTCGTTCTTGCCGGTGTGTCTGTTTCCGCTGCCGGCGCGATCGGCTTCGTCGGGCTGGTCATTCCCCATATCGCGCGAAAGATCGTCGGCGTTACGTACAGGCTGATTATTCCGATGTCCGCGTTACTCGGCGCGATTCTATTGATTTTGGCTGACCTGGCCTCGCGCACGGTCAGTCCCCCGAGGGAATTGGCGATAGGCATTATGGTCGCACTTGTCGGTGTCCCTTTCTTTCTTTATATTGCCCGCAAGGAAGGGAGAGACTTATAAATGAAAGTGCAGAAAGAAACAAAAAAAGCGGCGGCGGCAGGACTCATTCTGCTGGTCATCGCCGTTTGCATTATTCTGATCGGGCTGCATACGGGCTCATTCCGGCTTTCTCCTCTCACGGTGGGAAAAACGCTGTTCGGATACGGCACGTTTCAAAGCACAACCGTTTTATTCGATTACCGGCTTCCCCGGATTCTGGTGACGATGCTGGCCGGCATCGGTTTAGGAGTGTCGGGCGCTATTTTGCAGGGTGTATCCCGAAATCCGCTTGCCGATCCGGGCATTCTCGGACTGCATGCCGGCGCTTCCTTCGGTTTGATGATGTATATCACGTTCTTTCATTCCCTGGAGGCGCAGGCATCGATGTTCATCCCGCTGTTTACGTTTGCGGGCGGAACACTCGCCGCCCTGCTGATCGTAGTGCTTACGTACGACAGGCTGAACGGTTTTTTAACGATCCGCATGCTGTTAGTCGGGATCGCCGTTTCCGCGGGCTTCAGCGCCGTTACATTGTTTATGTCGCTGCGACTGAATGAAGAAACTTATACATTCGCTTCCCGCTGGCTGGTGGGAAACGTCTGGGGCAGGGATTGGATTCACGTGTGGTCGCTATTGCCCTGGATCGGCATTCTCGCACCGCTTGCATGGCTTAACGCCCGCTCTTTGAATATTTTAATGCTCGGTGACCAGGCAGCCGCGGGGCTCGGCGCACACGTGCAGAGAAAAAGGATCATGCTGATCGCCATAGCGGTCGGCTTGTCCTGCGCGAGCGTCGCGATGGCCGGGGGAATCGGCTTTATCGGCTTTGCCGCCCCTCACTTGGCAAGACGGCTCGTCGGCACCATGCATCAGCATATTATCCCGATTGCGGGATTAATCGGACTTGTCATTCTTGTCGCGGCAGACACCATCGGCCGGTCATTGTTTCAGCCGAACGCCATTCCGGCCGGCGTGGTTGCGGCAGCCATCGGCGCGCCGTATTTTCTCTATCTCGTCATGAAAATCAAATCATAAAACAAGGAGTATTCCCATGAAAAAAATAATTGCGCTCATCAGTTTCATGTGTATTTTCTTATTGGCTGCCTGCCAATCCGATTCAACACAGCCGGAGTCAAAAAAGAAATCCGGCGATCATAAAATCGCTTCGATGTCCATTCACCTGACAAATGATCTGCTGGCTCTCGGCGTTACACCTGCCGGTTCCGTCGTGGGCGGAGAATTAAAAGATTTTCTCCCTCATGTGAAAAATCAGCTGAAAGACACGAAAAAACTCGGACCTGCCTCAGACCCGGATATGGAAGCTTTACTTGAGCTGAATCCAGACAACATTTATCTTGATAAAGAATTTGCGGGAAAAGATGTGTCAAAATACAAGAAAATCGGAAACACACACGTTTTCGACCTTGATAAAGGCACATGGCGCGATCATTTAAAAGACATCGGAAAAATCGTCAACCGTGAAAAAGAAGCGAAAACATTTATTCAAGATTACGAAGATGAAACAAAACAAGTCAGATCCATGATGAATAAGGAATTAGGGAAAAACGCCAAAGTCATGGCGATCCGCGTGAACGCAAAAGAGCTTCGCGTCTTCAGCACACGCCGTCCGATGGGACCGATTCTGTTTGACGATCTGAAGCTGAAACCGGCTGACGGCATTAAAGAAATGAACACCTCCCGCCCTTATGAAGTCATTTCTCAAGAAGTGCTGCCTGATTACAACGCAGATGCGATTTTCGTCGTCGTTAACAGAGACGACAAGTCACAGCAAGCCTATAAAGAATTGCAAAAAAGCGCTGTATGGAAAGGGCTGAAGGCCGTGAAAGCAAACCACGTCTATAAAATTGCCGATCAGCCTTGGCTTGATTATTCAGCACTGGGAAATAAATTAGCAATGGATGAAGCGAAAAAACTGTTCCAAAAATAAACACGAGCCGGTTTTGCAAAAAGTGCAAGGCCGGCTTTTTTATATTGTCATTTACTTATATAAACATCTGCTTATATAATAGTGTAAAAAAGGAGTGAGCGCATGGAACGGAGGCATCATGCTTTAAGTTCCGAAGGGATCAGCCAGTGCCTCAAACTTCTAAGCGACCCGACGAGGCTTTTGATGCTGAAGCTTCTGAAGGATAAGGAATATTGTGTCTGCGAGCTGACAGCTATTTTTCATATAAGTCAGCCCGGCATCAGCCAGCACTTGCGGAAATTAAAGAACGTCGGCCTTGTGCGGGAAAGACGCGAGGGTCAGTGGCGGTACTATGCCATTCATCCGTCCGGTCCGGAATACGCGCTGGTTTGCTCGATTCTGCAGCAGATAGATGAAAAGGACGAAGTTTTACAGACATTGCGGCAAAAAGAAGTCACTGTTACATGCCGGTAAGGGGGATATATTCTTGGGAGTTGCGGTTTTATCAGCGCTGATTTTTGTGCTGACACTTGTGTTTGTCATATGGCAGCCGAAACATGTATCAATCGGCTGGTCTGCCTGCGGCGGAGCGGTCCTCGCTTTGATCGCCGGAGCAGTCAGCCTGCACGATATCGCGGAAGTGACGGGAATCGTCTGGAATGCGACACTTGCCTTTATCGCCATTATTATCATTTCATTAATTCTTGACAGTATCGGTTTTTTTGAGTGGGCCGCGCTGCATATGGCCATGGCGGCCAAAGGCAGCGGGCTGCGGATGTTTCTCTATGTGTCGGTCTTAGGGGCTGTTGTCTCCGCCCTGTTTGCCAATGACGGAGCGGCGCTCATTTTGACCCCGATCGTACTGGCGATGGTGCGGGCTTTGAATTTACCTGAAAAGCTGGTTTTTCCTTTTATTATCGCCGGAGGATTCATCGCCGACACCACCTCGCTTCCGCTCGTTGTAAGCAATTTGGTCAATATTGTATCCGCCGATTACTTTCATATCGGATACATTGAATATGCATCACGCATGCTGGTGCCCAACCTTTTTTCTCTGGCGGCAAGCATTTTGGTGCTGTATCTCTATTTCAGAAAAAACATTCCGAAACGGTATGACACCGGTCTTGTGAAACATCCGGCATCCGCGATTAAGGATGAACGCCTTTTCCGGTTATCGTGGGCTGTGCTGGCCGTTTTATTGATCGGATATTTCGTCAGCGAACTGCTGTCGATACCCGTTTCCTTCGTTGCCGGCTCCATCGCGGTCATTTTTCTCATTCTGGCGCAGCGAAGCCCCGCCGTCCCTGCGAAACAAGTCATCAAGGACGCCCCGTGGGCCATCGTGTTTTTTTCTGTCGGCATGTATGTTGTCGTGTACGGCTTGCGGAATGCCGGACTGACGGATCTTCTTTCTCAGCTTATTCAGAAAGCGGCGGATCACGGATTGTTTGCGGGCACACTCGGAATGGGTTTTATCGCTGCGATCCTCTCCTCCGTTATGAATAACCTGCCGACGGTGATGATTGACGCCATAGCCATCAGCGGAACGGACACTCACGGGCTGATGAGAGAAGCATTGATTTACGCGAATGTTATCGGTTCTGACCTCGGGCCGAAGATCACGCCGATCGGGTCGCTGGCGACGTTGTTATGGCTCCACGTGCTGAGCCGGAAAAACGTGAAAATTTCCTGGGGAATGTATTTCAAGACAGGTCTGATATTAACCATTCCGACGTTATTCATCACCTTGATCGGACTTTATTTATGGCTGTTATGGCTCGCTTGAGATGAAAAACCTTTTAAGTTGAATCTTAAAAGGTTTTTTTGTGTCAAAAATCCGAAAAGTAAAACTTTATATTTTAAAAGTATAGACATTTAATTTCAAAAGATTATAATATTCATGAAAACGTTTTAACTTTATGAAAGAAGGGATTCCTCATGAAAAGAATTTTATTAGCCTGCAGCTCAGGCATGTTCACCAGCCTTCTTGTTACGAAAATGCAGAATTACGCCCGCTCCATCGGTGAGGAAGCCGAGATTTGGGCAGTCGGACAGGATAAAGCAAAAGAAGCGATGAAAGATGCAGACGTCGTACTGATCGGCCCGCAGATGAGTTTTTTAAAAGGTGAGCTTCAAAAAGAGGCGGACCCGCTTCACATCACCGTTGATGTGTGATTGACATGATGGCTTACGGCATGGGAGACGGCAAAAAAGCATACGAACAGGCCGTTGCCTTGATAGAGAACAAATAAAGGAGGCGATAAGCATGGAAACGTACACGGATGAACAGATCAGTTTTCAGCTGATTCTTCACAGCGGCAATGCCCGCAGCAATATTATTCAATCGATACGCGCTTATAAAGACGGCCGGACAGATGAGTCAGACACCTTTCTGACAAAGGCTGAAGAAGAACTGGGGAAAGCGCACGACATCCATTTTCAGATGATTCAAAAAGAAGCCGGCGGCGCCAAAACGGATGTCTCCCTGCTTTTTATGCATGCTGAAGACCACTTAATGTCAGCGCTCTCAATGAAAGAGCTCGTCAAAGAAATGCTCGACTTATTTCAATCAAAGAATTTATAAAAAGCCGGGGGTGAAGACGTGTTTGAGAAAATCAGCCAATTCCTTGTTCCGATCGCGGGCAAATTAAACAATAACCGCTACTTGCAAGTCTTACGGGATGCTTTTATGCTGGCGTTTCCGCTGACCATTTTCGGTTCGGTGTTCGTCGTGCTGACGAACCTGCCGTTTTTAAACAAAATCATGAGCAGCTCCGCCCTGTCTGTCTTTCAATCCGGATTTGGCGGCGCTTCGACGGCGACGATGGGGATTATGTCCATTTTTGTCGTCTTCGGGATCGGCTATTACCTTTCCAAAAGCTACGAAGTGGAGGCCGTATTCGGCGGAGCGATCGCATTGGTTTCTTTTCTGCTGCTCACCCCGTTCGTTTCAGAGCCGGAAACGGGCAAAGCGGTCGCAGGCGTCATTCCGGTTGACCGGCTTGGAGCAAAAGGGATGTTTCTCGGCATGATGACCGCATTTTTGTCAGGTGAAATCTACAGAAGAATCGTTCAGAGAAACTTAACGATTAAGATGCCTGCCGGTGTTCCTCCGGCTGTTGCTAAATCGTTCGCCGCATTGATTCCGGCTTTTATCACGCTTACCGTCTTCCTCTTGATCAATGCGGCTGTCACCCAGATCTTTCACACCAATCTGCATGATGTCATTTATCATACGGTTCAAGCCCCGCTTGTCGGACTTGGAAGCGGCATCATTCCTACATTAATCGCTGTTTTCTTTATTCAGATTTTATGGTTTTTCGGACTTCACGGACAAATCATTATCAATTCCGTGATGGACCCGATTTGGAATACATTACAGGTCGAAAATTTGGCAGCGTATACAGCGGGAAAAGAGATTCCCCATATTATTTCTAAGCCGTTTATGGAGATTTACACCGTCGGAATGGGCGGAACCGGAATGACATTGGCCATAGTGATCGCCATCTTGCTTTTTATGAAAAGCAAACAGATGAAACAGATATCCAAACTCGGTCTCGCGCCGGGCATTTTCAACGTCAATGAGCCGGTTATTTTCGGTTTGCCGATCGTGATGAACCCGATCATTATCATTCCGTGGGTGATCGCGCCGATGGTTGTCACCCTTGTCACCTACCTGGCCATGTCGGCGGGGATCGTGCCCCCTCCTACCGGCGTGACTGTGCCTTGGACCGTCCCCCTTTTCATTAACGGGATTATGGCGACCAATTCCGTCATGGGCGGCATTATGCAGCTGGTCAACCTCTGTATTGTGTTTGTCATCTGGTTCCCGTTTCTTAAAGCGCTGGACAAATTAAACATGGCAAAGGAAAAAGAAGCTGAGACCGAGCAGCATGCCCGGGATGACAGCATGAGTATGTAATCAAAATCGCAGTAAGGGAGAGAGATCAATTGACTGAATCAAATATTCAATATTGTTTTCCGGAAGGATTCTGGTGGGGGTCTTCCGCCTCCGCCACCCAAACAGAAGGCGCCGCTGACAGAGACGGAAAAAGCCAAAACATATGGGATTACTGGTATGAAAAAGAGCCGAGCCGTTTTTTTAACGGCGTCGGCCCCGGCGACACGTCACGTTTTTACGATCAATACAAGGAGGATATCCGGCTGATGAAAGAAATCGGCCATAACTCCTTCCGGCTGTCTATTTCCTGGTCAAGATTGATTCCGGACGGAACTGGCGAGGTCAATCAGAAAGCGGTCGCGTTTTATCAGGACGTCATCGATGAAATGCTTGCCCATCGCATTGAGCCGTTTGTCAATTTGTTTCACTTTGACATGCCGCTCGCCCTTCAGCGTAAGGGGGGCTGGGTCAGCCGGAACACCGTTGACGCGTTTGAACATTACGCCAAAACCTGCTTTTCGCTATTCGGTGACAAGGTGAAAAAATGGTTCACTCACAACGAGCCGATTGTGCCGATTGAAGGCGGCTACTTATACGACTTTCACTACCCGAATCACGTTAATTTTCAAGAAGCGGTGCAGGCCGGCTTCCATACCCTGCTGTCGAATGCAAGGGCTGTCAAAGCCTACAGAGAATTGAAACAGGATGGACAAATCGGAATCATTCTGAATCTGACGCCTTCTTATCCGAGAAGCTCACATCCTGAAGATATCAAAGCGTCCCGGATTGCCGACGCCTTTTTCAACCGTTCATTTTTAGATCCCGCCGTAAAGGGCGAATTTCCTGAGGAGCTTGTCGAGATTCTCAAGGCGGAAGGCTTTCTGCCGCATTATGAGAAAGAAGATCTCCGCCTCATTCAGGAGCATACGGTCGACCTGTTAGGCGTGAACTACTACCAGCCGAGGCGCGTCAAGGCAAAAGAACATGTTCCGAATCCGCATGCCCCTTTCCTGCCTGAGCGTTTCTTCGACCCGTATGTCATGCCCGGCCGGAAAATGAACCCTCACCGCGGGTGGGAAATTTATGAAAAAGGAATCTACGACATTCTCACCAATCTCAGAGAACATTACGGAAATATCGAGTGTTTTATTTCTGAGAACGGCATGGGGGTAGAAGGCGAGGAACGCTTCCGCGATGAAAACGGCATCATTCAGGATGATTACAGGATTGAATTTATCCAGGAACATCTCAAATGGGTGCATCGGGCCATCGGAGAAGGTTCAAATGTAAAAGGCTATCACCTGTGGACTTTCATGGACAACTGGTCTTGGACAAATGCTTATAAAAACCGCTACGGCTTTGTATCTGTCAATCTGGAAAACGGGGGCGAACGGACCGTCAAAAAAAGCGGCCGCTGGTTCAAATCCGTTTCCGATCAAAACGGATTTTAACAGATGAGGAGGGACGGCCATGCTTGGAGGTATTGAAGCCGGCGGCACGAAATTTGTCTGTGCCGCCGGACAAAGAGACGGCACCATTCTGGACAGAGTAGAGTTTCCGACGGGAGAACCGGATGACACACTCAGACAGGTGATCCGTTACTTTAAAGATTTCCCGATAGAAGCCATCGGCATCGGGTCGTTCGGACCGATTGATATCCGTCCTGACAGTCAAACATACGGGTGCATCACCGCGACGCCGAAGACAGCCTGGCGGAACTGCCCTATTCTTCAAACGATCAAAAGCGCTCTGGATATTCCCGCAGGCTTCACCACCGACGTTAATGCGGCGGCGCTTGGAGAAGCTTCTTTCGGCGCGGCCAAAAACGCGGACAGCTGCCTCTATTTGACGGTCGGCACAGGCATCGGCGCGGGCGCCATCATGAACGGCAGATTTGTTCAAGGGCTGTCTCATCCTGAAATGGGCCACATTTATGTCAGAAGACATCCGGACGACGGCTACAAAGGCAATTGCCCATACCATACAGATTGTCTGGAAGGCCTCGCGGCAGGCCCCGCCATTGAGAAACGCTGGGGGAAAAAAGCATTTTTGCTCACGGATCAGCAGGAAGTGTGGGAGCTTGAGGGCTATTATATTGCCGAAGCGCTTGTGCAGTATATTCTCATACTTTCGCCGGAAAAGATCATTCTCGGCGGGGGCGTCATGAAGCAGCGGCAGCTGTTCTCTTCTATCCGTCAGCACGTGAAAAAGCGGCTGAATCAATATATTGATCTGCCCGACATTGAACACTTCATCGTTCCCCCTCAATTAGGGATTCACTCCGGCGCGGCCGGTTCGCTCGTATTGGCGGAGCGCGCATTAAAGGCGGCAAACCGGGAAGCGGAAAAATGACGAAACTCTTATTTTTGGAACCGGTTTTTAAAGAAAGATTATGGGGCGGGACGAAGCTGCGCGATACATTCGGGTATGAGATTCCTTCTGAGCGGACGGGAGAGTGCTGGGCGATTTCAGCTCATCCGCACGGCACATCCATTGTGCGGAACGGGCCTTTTTCCGGAACATCATTACAGCGTCTCTGGAGTGAACACCCTGACCTGTTCGGACATCCGAAAGAAGAGGCTTTTCCCCTGCTCACAAAAATTCTTGACGCAAATATGGACTTATCCGTACAGGTTCATCCGGATGACGCATATGCACATCGGCATGAAAACGGAGAACTCGGAAAAACGGAATGCTGGTACGTGTTGGACTGCAAAAAAGACGCGGAGCTCATTTTAGGGCATCGCGCCCAAACGAGAGAAGGCTTCGTTCGGCTCATTGAACAAAACGAGTGGGATCACCTGCTCCGCCGCATCCCCATTAAGCCCGGCGATTTTTTCTATGTCCCGAGCGGCACACTGCACGCTTTATGTGAAGGTACGCTCGTTCTTGAAATCCAGCAAAGCTCTGATGCCACCTACCGGCTTTACGACTATGACCGGACGGATGGGAACGGGAATAAACGCGAGCTTCATCTTCAGAAAGCAATTGACGTAACAGACATTCCGCATACCGTTGAAAATGTAAAAAGCACTAAGCATCAGATCGGAGATGCTCTTATTACAACACTCGCAGAAACACCTTTCTTTTCAGTTTATCAATGGGATGTGAGCGGAAAAGCATCATTTCCCGCACCCGGCCGGTATTTACTCGCAAGCGTCATGAAAGGACGCGGAGAACTGGATGGATGCCCCATTCACAAAGGCGATCACTTTATCGTGCCGGCGGATTCCGGAGATTTTGTTATAGAAGGAGATTGTGAGGTTATCGTTTCACATCCTTCATCATCTTAAAAATCAGGAGGTCTTTTATATGCTCAAAAGGTTAGCAGTCTGCCTGTCTATCGTTTTATTACTCTTAGGAGCCGCCAGTCCGATATCAGCTCACACCGTTTATCCCGTCAACCCAAATGCCCAGCAGACGACAAAAGATATCATGAACTGGCTGGCGCACCTGCCCAACCGTTCAGAAAACAGGGTCATGTCCGGGGCGTTCGGCGGGTACAGCGATGTCACTTTTTCAATGACAGAGGAAAACCGCTTAAAAAACGCGACGGGACAGTCTCCCGCCATCTACGGCTGTGACTATGGGAGAGGATGGCTTGAAACAGCGGATATCACCGATTCTATCGATTACAGCTGCAACAGCAGCTTAATCTCATACTGGAAAAGCGGCGGCCTCCCTCAGGTCAGCCTGCATCTCGCAAATCCGGCTTTTCCATCCGGAAACTATAAAACGGCCATCTCAAACAGCCAGTACAAAAACATCCTGAACCCTTCAACTGTTGAAGGAAAACGGCTTGAGGCGCTGCTCAGCAAAATCGCCGACGGCCTTACTCAGCTGAAAAATCAAGGCGTCACCGTTCTGTTCAGGCCGCTGCATGAAATGAACGGCGAGTGGTTCTGGTGGGGGCTGACAGGCTACAACCAAAAAGACAATGAGAGAATCTCGCTGTACAAAGAGCTTTACAAGAAGATATACCGCTATATGACAGAGACAAGAGGGTTGGATAACCTTTTGTGGGTGTATTCGCCGGATGCCAACAGAGACTTTAAGACAGACTTTTACCCAGGCTCATCTTATGTGGATATTACCGGTCTGGACGCTTACTTCACTGATCCGTATGCGATATCAGGCTATGATGAAATGCTGTCTCTGAAAAAACCGTTTGCCTTTGCCGAAACCGGTCCGTCCGGTAATATCGGAAGCTTTGATTATGCTGCTTTTATCAATGCGATCAGGCAAAAGTATCCCGAGACAACGTACTTTTTGACATGGGATGAACAATTAAGTCCGGCGGCCAATCAAGGCGCGCAAAGCCTTTATCAAAACAGCTGGACGCTGAACAAGGGCGAAATATGGAACGGCGGGTCCTTGACGCCGATCACGGAATAACCGCTTCTTTTGAAAATCGGTTTTAAGAAACGGCTCTGCTGGGCATATTGTTACCGTTCAAAAAGGAGGGTTCAACAATGGAAAATAACAAAAACAGCGAAGAAACGCTTTCCAGTAAGACGACCGGTAAAGGCGAGTCAGAAGACACGCTGACAAACCGGCAGGGCCATCCGGTCACTGACAACCAGAATGTCAGGACAGTCGGCAATAGAGGACCGACGACATTGGAGAATTATGATTTTTTGGAGAAAATCAGCCACTTTGACCGCGAACGAATTCCCGAGCGCGTCGTTCACGCGCGCGGCGCCGGGGCACACGGATACTTTGAGGCGTACGGAAGTTTTGGAGACGAGGAGATTTCTACATACACAAGAGCGAAAGTGTTTCAAAAGAAAGGAATGAAAACTCCGGCGTTTGTGCGGTTTTCTACCGTCAACCACGGAAAGCATTCCCCGGAAACATTGCGTGATCCCCGGGGTTTTGCCGTTAAGCTTTATACCGAAGACGGCAACTGGGATCTTGTCGGCAACAACTTGAAAATCTTTTTTATCCGTGATCCGCTGAAGTTCCCGGATCTTGTGCACGCATTTCAGCCTGATCCCGTTACGAACATTCAGGACGGCGAGCGTATTTTCGACTTCATTTCCCAATCACCGGAAGCGACTCATATGATCACTTTCTTGTTTTCGCCGTGGGGCATCCCGGCCAACTACCGGCAGATGCAGGGCTCAGGCGTCCATGCCTACAAATGGGTCAATGAAGAAGGAAAAGCCGTGCTCGTTAAATATCACTTTGAACCGAAACAGGGCATCCGCAACCTGACACAGAAGGAAGCGGAAGAGATTCAGGGGAAAAACTTTAACCATGCGACACAGGATTTGTATGAAGCGATTGAAAAAGGCGATTACCCTGAATGGGAAGTGTATGCGCAAATCATGACTGATGACGAACACCCCGAGCTGGATTTTGATCCGCTTGATCCGACCAAGCTGTGGTATAAAGACGATTTCCCTTGGAAGCCGATCGGCAAATTGGTTCTGAACAAAAACCCGGAAAACTACCATGCCGAGGTGGAACAAGCCTCATTCGGAACGGGCGTGCTTGTGGACGGCCTTGATTTTTCGGATGACAAATTACTTCAGGGGCGGACATTCTCCTATTCAGATACCCAGCGGTACCGCGTCGGCGCAAACTATCTGCAGCTTCCGATCAACTCGCCGAAAAAGCATGTCGCCACCAACCAGGAAGGCGGGCAAATGCAGTATCGGGTCGATCGGGCAGAAGGACAAAACCCGCACGTCAACTATGAGCCGTCCATTATGGGAGGACTCAACGAAGCAAAGCAGGATGGGAAAGACCATACACCTCATGTCGAAGGCGATGTGAAGCGGGAAGCGATCGACCGGCCGAATAATTTCGGCCAGGCCGGAGAAACATACCGCCGATTTTCGGAATTTGAACGGAACGAATTGATCACAAACTTGGTCAATACGCTTTCTTCCTGCCGCAAAGACATTCAGGAACAAATGATTGAGAATTTCACAAAAGCAGATCCGGACTACGGAAAACGTGTGGCGGAAGGGCTGAAAAAAGCCGCCGAAAGCAACAGCGGCGGGCCGATCGGCACTACTGATACAGCACAAGCCGCAAAACAGGCTGAACAGGAAAGCCATCCGTCTGATCCGTATTAAATAAAAAAACAGGACAATCGCGTCCTGTTTTTTTTTGAGCTAATTCAGCTCCTGTATATTCTGCTCCGCCGCGGCCGCAAATACTTTCGGCTCCGGACAGTCAAGATCTTCATGGAATAAACTTACTTTGTGAATCTGCCGGTTGTCGTACAGATGAAAGTAGTAGTTCCCGGTGTCACAGCACATGACCGACGTATACTGCGTATAATCAATTTCATTCTCCTCTGTGATCACCGCGCCTTTTGGAATATTCACATTGGACAGCACGTGAAAAGCGGCCGTAACGCCATCCGTTTCATGAGCGGCAGGCTCTAAATGCTCTTTCAGATAAGCGGCTCTGATGAATCGGGATGGCGGCGTGTAATCACCGGGAAGCCCGATCGTTCCAGATCCTTGGCCGAAAGCGGTTAATGTCATTCCGCCCAATGTTTTGCTTTCTGACTGCTGCGGCCTGATTCCGATATAATGGCGCAGATTGGTCACATGCCAAGGAAATTCCGGACTGTTGGTCATCACTCCGGGTTTGTTGTCATATACTTTCATTCCCTCCGGTGTCGGCTCGATGACAATGCAGCCGCCCGTGCGGTCTGATAAAATCCAATGAAGAGGCAGCACCGTATCCAATAACATTAACTTCTTCTCTACAATCGTCAGCATTGAGAGCTTTTCCTTTATGTCTTCAAGAGATTCACAGTTTGATAAGGCCCAGGTGACAAACTCATGAGGAGCGATGTGACAGGTGCCCTCCCGTTCCGCTTTCTCGTATCCCGCAAAGCCCGGAAAATACAGCGTCGCACACGACAGCCCTTTTTCATTTACGCCGTCGGCAAACAGAACATTGCCGAGATTTCTCCCCATGCCGATAAATGCGTATTTCGTCTTATGCATCCTGCCGTCAGCTTCGCTTTTCCAGCTGTACTGACGAGGGTAAAGCACGACGTCCGTACCGAGCTGAAATGCAAAATCCATCGTTCGCGCCAATAGGTGATTACCGTCTGTCGTTTTCAATGTAAGACTTGTACACATATCATCAATCCCCTTTTCATTAATGAAATTTACACAAAGTAAACTATTCTTTCAGCTTAACGAATAATGGCTCCATTCGTCAAAAGATTGACACATTTCTCCTTAATACATATTAGTCCGTAAGCATATCCATGCCTTTTAAACCCTGGCAAATCGTTTTGGCGGCAGTGTTTGTTCCGTTTTTCAAAAAACCCTTTGACGGCTGTCAGCGAGGCTTTACAATGTTTTTCCTGCATGCTGGAATTTGTAAACGGCAGGTCAATCTGTTAAGCTATGTCTTTATGTTAAAGAAGAACATACGGAGGAGATTATCTATTGAAAGTAGAAAGGCGAACGATTGAACATATTCCGCATGACGAAAGACACGGAAAGGCTAAAGATTTATTCCCCGTCTGGTTCGGGGCGAATATGCATATTACGACGTTAGTCACAGGCACACTGCCCGTTACAATGGGACTCGATCTCTTTTGGAGTATCGCCGCCATTATTATCGGGACCTTTATCGGCGCAATCTTTATGGCGTCTCATTCCGCACAAGGACCTCAGCTCGGAATTCCGCAAATGATTCAAAGCCGCGCGCAATTCGGCGTGATCGGAGCGATTCTGCCCCTCTTTTTGGTCATGTTTATCTACCTGGGCTTCTTTGCGAGCAGTACGATTCTCGCAGCCGGTACACTGAGCAGCTTTGTACCGATTCCGGCTTCATGGTGTATTATCGGCTTAAGCGCCATCTGTTTTTTACTCACGATCTACGGTCATGATCTGATTCACAAAATGCAGAAAATCCTCTCTTGGACCTCCTTTGCCGTTTTTTTTGCTGCAACGATTCTTATTTTTCAACTGCCGATTCCTTCAGGAAGCTGGGTGCCCGGCTCATTAGATCTGCCTGTTTTTCTAGTGGCGGTCAGCGCGGTGGCCACATGGCAGCTGGCATACGCGCCATATGTCGCAGATTATTCCCGTTATCTGCCGGTCAAAACACCGGCATCGCATACTTTTTGGTACAGCTACGCAGGTACGTCAGTCAGTTCCATCTGGATGATGCTTCTCGGCGCCATTTTGACGACGGCGCTCCCGGAATTTACCGCTAATGCGGGAAATGAGATTGTCCGATTGTTCGGTCCGTTTTCCTTTATTATGCTGATCATCGTCCTGTTCGGGCAAATGGCGATCAACGTCTTTAATTTATACGGAGCCTTTATGTCAACGACGACTACCTTAGAGCCGTTTTTAAAACTGAAGGTGACGCCGAAAACGAGAGTGGTAATGATTCTTTGTGTGACGGCAGCAGGTACTGTATTAAGTCTCTTGGGCCAAAGCAATTTCATGGAACTGTTTTTAAATTTCATCTTTTTCATCAGTTATTTCTTAATTCCATGGACGGCGATCAACCTCGTGGATTACTATTTTATCCGCCGCGGAAAATACCACGTCAAATCGATGTTTGACGTCAACGGGCAATACGGCAGGGTCAATTGGATTACAGCGGCCGCCTTCGTTTTGTCGATTATATTAGAAATCCCGTTCATCAATACATCCTTTTACATCGGGCCGCTCGCTGAAATATTCGGCGGAGGCGACATTGCCTGGGTCATCGGCCTGGCCGTTCCGTCGCTGCTGTATTATGTCCTGATGAAATCAAGGGTAAAACAACAAGAGGCGCCTTCTCTATGAAGACGCCTTTTCTTTATTCATATTCCTTCCATACACGCGGCAGCAGTTCAGAAAGTTCGTGCGCCAATAAGGTATGGGCGGAGCGCTCTTTCGTCCATACCTCCGCACATTCACCGTGAAGGCGGACGGCGTTCAATACGGCATGCTTCGGGTCTTGATGACAGCACAGCATGCCGAGAATCATTCCCGTCAGCGTGTCGCCGGTCCCGCCTTTTGCAAGCGCGCCGTTTCCGGTTGTATTCCTGCGGCATTCCCCGTCGGGAAAAGCGATAATGGTTTCGTTTCCTTTCAAGACAATCGTGACGTGAAGCCGCTCCGCCCATTCTGCGGCATATCCCGCTCTGTTCTGCTGAATCTCTTGAATCGGAAGGCCTGTCATTCTGGAAAATTCGCCGGGATGAGGCGTCAAGATCACGGGGGCTTTCCTCTTTGGATAGGTTCTTTTCGTAATGGCGCCCGCGTCCAGTATGACGGGATAATCGGCAGAAAGCAGCTGATCAGCCGCCTGCTGCACTTCGTCTGTTTGAGGAAGGCCCGGCCCGATGGCAGCGGCCCGGATGGTTTCCCCGGGCTGGCCCGCCGCGGCTTTTTTCCAGCCGTCACGCCAGTACGTCGCTTCCGGCAGCACCGGGACGATAAGCGGGATGACGCCTGCCGATGTACCGATGACGAGCTTGCCGACACCGCTTCTCATCGCGCCCAATCCGGCCAGAAGGGCGGCTCCCGGCATGTCTTCGCTGCCGGCCAGCAATAACGCCGTCCCGAACGTCCCCTTATGGCTGTCTGCCTCCCGCTTCGGCAGCGTATCTTTCACATCCTGTTCCGTCCAATCCATTATATTCATCTCTGTACCTCCTCTTCTGTCTCCTATTTATATTCCAAACAAGAAGAGATTTTAAACCGCACAAAAAAACAGCCGCTCGTTTGCGGCTGTTTATGTTCTGACCGGAACATCAAGACGGTAAAGCTTCCGGTACCGTTCGTTTTCTGCAAGAAGCTCTTGATGGGTTCCTTCCATTTCTGCTTTTCCATTTTCTAAAAAGACGATTTTATCAGCTGTTTCCACACCCGCTAAATGGTGTGTAATCCAGAGGATCGTTTTCTCTTTAAAGACATCAAAAATCGTATCAAGCAATTCGCGTTCCGTGACCGCATCAAGGCCGACCGTCGGTTCATCAAGGATAATGACCGGCGTGTCTTGGAGCAGAATACGGGCAAGCGCGATCCGCTGCCGTTCCCCGCCTGAGAAACGAATCCCCGTCTCCTGCACGGACGTTTCATATCCGTCAGGCAGTGATTCAATATAATCATGCAGCTTCACTTGCCGAGCCGCACGCTTAACATCTTCATCACTCGCCTTGCCGTTTCCGAGCCGGATATTGTTCATAATGCTCGTGTTAAAGAGATGAGGTTTCTGATTCAAAACGGCCACCGCTGAGGAAATCTGCTCCTGCACGGCCGCAGTTTCCAGCCCGTTCAGCATCACTTTGCCCGAATCGGGAACTAAGGCGCCTTCAATTAAAGCGAGAGAGGTCGACTTACCGGAGCCGCTCCTGCCGAGCAGCGCCATTTTTTCACCTTGGCGGAGAGTGAAGGAAAAACGGTCAAGCACATGACAGTGCTGATCATAAGAAAACGTCACGTTATCAAATGTAAGTGTCACATCAGATACATCCAGTTTCTCATCTGTCTGCTTCACCTCACGACTTCTCAGCTCCGGAGCCGCCTGACTCATTCTATTGATGGAATCCTGATAAGAAGGCACTTCCGTCAGCGCATCCGAAAGGGGCAGAAACGCCTCCGTCAATGGAAATACGACAAGCACAAAGGCCGCGATCATCGTGTTGGCAATGCTGCCGTCCGCATACTGACCCGCCGTCCAGAACAGCATGATCAATATGAAGCCGCCGACAAGGCATTGCGCGGCGAGATCACGCCATCTCGTAAACCGCTGACGTTTGCTTTCAAGATCAAACCATGCCTTCTCTTTCTCTTCATAAGAGGAAATAAAGGCCGCCTGGCGTCCCGAGAACATCCAATCGCTCACGCCGAGCACGGCATCTGTAAGCCGGCTGTAGAGCGTATTCCGGCCGCTTTTCAGCCTCATGTTTTTCGCTCTCGTCACAAGAAGCGACACAACCGGAAACAATACAACCAATATAAACAGGTAAATCGCCGCAAAAGCGGCAAACGGCCAGGAAAAAAAGCCGAGTCTGATAACGGATGCCGCATACAGCAGCAAAGCGGAAACCGCAGGGAAAATCGTTTTTAAAAACGCATCCTGCAAATGCTCAATATCCTCAGCCAAAATGCCGAGCATGTCGCCCGTCCGAAAACGGGATGAAAGCATGAGCGAGGCCGGCTCCAGCATATTGTAAAGCCGCACCCTCATGTCGGACACGATTTTCAAAATGATATGGTGCCCCGTCAGACGCTCGGCGTACCGTGAGACTGAACGGGCAATCCCGAAGGTCCGCACGGCTACAATCGGAACGTAAACCAGCAGGATATTCTCAGGCCTAGCCGCCGACTTAGAGATCAAAAAACCGGAAGTGAACATGAGAAAGGCCGCCGAAAAAATCGTCACCGCGCCTAAAAAAATCACAAGAACAAACAAACGGGCATTTTGCTTCATATACGGCAGAATCCATTCTTCTTTTCTCATGTTCTTTCCCCCAGTTGCGCCTTTACAAGTTTGGCGTATACGCCTTGTTTCGCCATCAATTCGTCGTGGGTGCCGATTTCCGCCACCGCGCCGTCATCAAGCACGATAATTTCGTCCATCTCAAGCATCCAGTGAAGACGGTGAGTGGCCAGAAAAACAAGCTTATTTTCAAACAGGTCTTTCATCGTTTCTTTTATTTCATATTCTGTTTCAATATCAAGGTGAGCGGTCGGCTCATCCAACAGGAGAATCGGCCGGTTTCCTAAAAAGGCTCTGGCCAGCGCGACACGCTGAGCCTGCCCTCCGCTGAGCGCCCGTCCGCCCTCGCCGATCCGGCCGTCAAGACCGCCGGGCAGATCACGGATCAGTTCGGAAAGACCCGCCGATCTAGCGGCCTGCGCCGTGTCCTCACGCGAAGCATCAGGATGATAAAACCGGATATTATTCAAAAGCGTGTCATCAAAAATGTATGGGTGCTGCGGAATATAAAGCAGCTGCTTCTGCCAGCCGTCCGACTGCAGATGCGAGCGGGATTCACCGTTTACCTTGATCTCACCGGACGCAGGCTCTAAAAAGCCGCCCAGCACATCAATGAGTGTCGATTTTCCCGCACCGCTTTCCCCGATAATCCCGATTTTCTTCTTCCCTTTGAAGGACAGATGAAATTCAGACATCGATTCTCGGACGGACAAACGTGCAAGCTGTAATTCATCCCCGTCAGTCCACGTATCAAGTTCGAGCGGCTTTTCTTCTTTAAAACCGGGCTGCGCCAAAATCGCTTGAATGGTTTTCCCCGCCTCCTGCCCGTTTAACGTCGCGTGGTAATCATTTCCCACTTCGCGGACCGGGAGAAAATATTCAGGCGCGAGAATGAGCGCGGTCAATGCCGGCCCGAGCAGAATTTGTCCGTCTATCAGCCGCAAGCCGAGAAACACCGCCACTGTCGCCACCGACAGCATCGTAAAGAAATCCAGGGCGAATGATGATAAAAACGCGACCCGGAGCGTGCTCATCGTCGCCTTGCGGTATCTCTCACTGACATGAAAGATGTTTTCACTGTGTGATTTGCTTAATCCTAAAAACCGCAATGTCTCCAGTCCGCGGAGCGAATCCACGAAATGATTGGAAAGCGTCTGATAGGACTTCCATTGGCGATCGGCTTTTTTCTGTGCGACAAGTCCGAGCAGAATCATAAATACAATCAAAATCGGAAGCGCAAGAATCAGAATCAATGCCGATGTTTTATCCTGAAAAAACACGTAAATGACAACGGCCGCCGGCACAATCGCCATGCTGACCATTTTCGGCAGAAACAGCTCTAAATAACGGCGGAACTGGCTGATGCCTTCCATCGCCAGCGTCACCATCCGGCCTGTCCCCTCTTTTTTCGCAAAGCGGGGGCCGAGACGGAACAATTGCTCAAGAAATCTTTTTCTTACGTCTGCGCCGGTTTGCGCGGCATATTGGTACACGATTTTCTGCCGGACCGCTGTCACCGCATGCCGGACCAAAAACGCAAGCAGGAAAAAGCCGATAACCGGATAAAGAGAAGCAATCCGCTTCCCGTTAAATAATCCGGTTACCGCCTGGCTCAGCCATTCCGCCTGCAAGATGATGGCAGCCGTTTGTATAATCGTTAATCCCGTAATGATCGCAAGAATCCGCTTCATTCCTTTATAAAGAAACAGGTCTTTTCCCATTAATAAGTCATAGGCTCCTTATGGCTGACGCGTTTCCGGAAGACATAATAGCTCCAGATCTGACTGCCGATGACAAACGGCAGCAGAGTCAGTGCGGCAATTGTCATGACCTTAAGTGAATAATCACCGGAAGACGCATTAGCTACTGTTAAGTCATACGCGCTTTTCAGCGAGCTGACCATGACGCGCGGGAACAGAGAGATAAAAATCATCGCAACTGTCAAAGCAAGACCCGCGCCGGTCATACCGAATGCCCAGCCGTCTTTTTTCTTGCTCATGAACACAACAGCAAGAACGTTGCAGATGACAATCAGCACGAATACCGGAATCGTGATGTTTGCCCGGCGTGTAAACATATCCGTATCGTATGCAGACATCGCAAAGAAAGCAAGTACAACAAGAAAGATAACACCGATTACGCGTTTTGCCATTTTTCTCGCACGCTCTTGTAAATCACCGATCGTGCGCAGTGTGACAAACATTAAACCGTGCAGGAATGAAAGAAGGGTGACGGCTGCTCCGCCAAGAACGGAATACACGTTCACAATATCTGAAAAACCTGCGTGAATGTTCATATGGCCGTCAATCGGCATGCCGCGGAACAAGCTTGTGAAGATAAGGCCGAATACAAACGGCGGGATAAGGCTGCCGAAGAAAATCACCCAGTCCCATGTTTTGACCCATTTTAAATGATTCACTTTTCCGCGGAATTCAAACGCCACGCCGCGTCCCATTAAAGCAAGAAGGATGATGATAAACGGAATATAATATCCGCTCAGCATCGTCGCATACCAGTTCGGGAATGCCGCGAAGATCGCTCCCGTACCTGTCAGCAGCCATACCTCATTCGCATCCCAGAACGGGCCGATGGTGTTAATCAGCACTCTGCGTTCTAATTCATTATGGCCAAGAAATCGGGTCGAAATGCCGACACCGAAATCAAAACCTTCTAAAAAGAAAAATCCGACAAACAAAACTGAAACGAGTATAAACCAAAGATCATGAAGTGACCCCATGGTAGACCTCCTGACTGAACGGATCCGTTGATACAGGAACATCCTTGTGATCATCATGGTCCGCACCTTTTTTAATTTCACGAACGAATAGGAAGACAAGCAGCGCGCCTAAAATCAAGTACATGACGCCGAAGCCGATAATTGAAAACAGCAGAGATCCCGTCGTTACGTTAGGCGAAACGGATTGTGCGGTCGTCATTTGCCCCATGACCGTCCACGGCTGGCGGCCGATTTCAGTCATAATCCAACCGGCAGAGTTCGCAATGAACGGGAATGCGATCAGCGCGGTCATGCCCCGTAAATACCACTTGCTCGTATGAAGCTTTTTGCGGCGGTTCAGAATAAAGCCGGCAATCGCGGCAAAAATCATAAGCGCGCCCGCTCCCGCCATAATGCGGAAACTCCAGAACGTCGTTTTGACAGGCGGGATATAGTCGCCTTTTCCGTACGTTTTTTCATATTCTTTTTGAAGTGTTTTCATCCCTTTCACACTGCCGCTGAACTTCTGGTAAGCCAAGTAGCTGAGTGCGTAAGGAATTGAAATTTCTGATGTGTTTTTTTCTTTATTCGTATCAATGTTCGCAAAAGCCGTCCACGCGGCAGGATCACCGCTGTCATCCCAAAGCGCTTCACTGGCAGCCATTTTCATCGGCTGCGATTCCATTAAATGCTCAGCCTGCATATGTCCGCTGAACGCAACGCCGATACCGGCGATCAGACCGACAATCATCGAAAGCTTGAAAGATTTATGGAAGAAAGGCACTTCTTTTTTCTTCAATAATTTAAATGCGCTGACACCGGCGATAAAGAAAGCACCCGTCGCAAGCGCCCCGAAAATGACGTGAGGGAATTCAACCCAAAGCTGAGGGTTTGTCAAAAGCGCCCCGAAATCATTCATTTCCGCTCGGCCGTTTTTAATCGTAAAGCCGACCGGCTCCTGCATGAATGAGTTTGCCGTCAAAATCCAGAAAGATGACATAATCGTTCCGAAAGATACAAGCCAAATGCAAAGCAAATGCACTTTTTTAGATAAACGGTCCCAGCCGAAAATCCATAATCCGATAAAAATAGACTCCATAAAAAACGCCAAAAGCGCTTCAATCGCAAGCGGAGCCCCAAATACGTCTCCGACAAAACGGGAATAATCAGACCAGTTCAATCCGAACTGGAATTCCTGAAGAATCCCTGTGACGACGCCGACAGCGAAGTTAATTAAAAAGAGATGCCCCCAAAATTTAGCCATTTTGAGATAGGTCTCTTGTTTTTTGACAACATAAAGCGTCTCCATCAAAGCAACCATAAACACAAGCCCGATAGACAAAGGCACAAACAAGAAGTGAAACAATGTTGTAGATGCAAATTGAATGCGGGCTAATACCAACTCACTCATGATGTTTTTCCTCCAATCTGGTAAATTGCTCAACATTTCACAAACATAGCGAAATCATTGCTCGGTATTTCACAAAAAATGATATATTTGCTCAATGTTTCACAAATTCGTCAAAACTATTGAAATATCAGCCTGTACACCCTGGGGGACAGCGGCTGTCATAGAAATGATTCAATATCATTACTTTACAACGATTCAGCCTAAAAAAAAAGATCAATATACCTAAAATAAGGCTGAAATTGTGACCGATTATTGTCGGATTTGTAGAGATTTTATGTCAGCACCTAGGATATTTGTCCCTTTGATATCGTACCTCTTTTTTATTCGTGTGGCGAACAAAATGCTTTTCTCGGTGAAAAAGCCCGCCAAATCGCCATTTTGAGAAAGAAAATGTGAAGAAAGCATGCCCCCTAGTAAATTCATAATATATGAACAATTTAAATTTTTTAGTATACTTTAAATGGGGATATTTTTTCACTACATAACGACTGGGGGAACAAGCATGGGAGAACTTCAACCAAAATTGCAAACGGATTCAATCCAAAAACAGGAACGGACTGATAACTGGTTTGCCAGAGCAATGAATATAAGAATCGGCATTATTCCTCTTCCTATCTATATCCTGCTTTTCTTGCTTATTACGGTGTTTGTCATGAGCCGTGATGTTAAAAGCGACATTCTGACATCAATTGCCGTCATGAGTTTTTTCGGATTTACCTTCGGCCAGATCGGAAAATCCATTCCGATTGTGCGTTCCATCGGCGGCCCTGCGATTCTCGCAACCTTTATTCCATCCGCTGTCGTCTACTACCACCTGCTTCCGAAAGACATTATTACTTCAACAACAGAATTCACAGAAAGCTCCAACTTTCTCTATTTATTTATTGCCGGTATCGTCGTCGGCAGTATTCTTGGGATGAAAAGAGAGACGCTCGTCAAAGCTTTCGTCAAGATTTTTATTCCGCTGATCGCCGGCTCGATCGCGGCCGCCATCGTCGGCTTATGCGTCGGGACGCTTCTCGGGCTCGGCTTTCAGCACACACTGCTTTATATTGTCGTTCCGATTATGGCGGGGGGTGTCGGTGAAGGCGCGATTCCTTTATCCATCGGCTACTCCGATATTATGCCGATGTCCCAGGGAGACGCCTTTGCGCTTGTGCTGCCGTCCATCATGCTCGGCAGCCTGTGCGCCATTATGTTATCGGGTTTGCTGAATGTCATCGGGAAACGCAAACCGGAATGGACGGGCAACGGGAAGGTTGATAAGTCTGATCATTCCGCTCCCGCATTGGAACAGCCGGCCAATGATAAAACGTTTGATTTGTCCTTTTTCGCTTCGGGCGGTATTTTAGCGGTTTCCCTCTATTTAGTCGGCATGCTGGCGCATGATTTCTTTCAGCTTCCGGCTCCTGTCGTGATGCTCGTCCTTGCCGTTCTCATTAAGCTGTTCAGGCTGGCGCCGGCTTCGATTGAAAACGGAGCCTTCGGCGTCTCGCGCTTTTTCTCGACAGCCGTGACCTATCCGCTCTTATTTGCGATCGGCGTTTCAATGACACCGTGGGACAAGCTGATTGCGGCGTTTACGATCAGCAACATCATTACCATTTTATCTATCGTCGTCACGATGATGGCCGTCGGTTTTCTGATCGGAAAATGGCTGAATCTGTACCCGATTGAGACGGCGATTATTAATGCCTGCCATTCCGGCCAGGGCGGCACCGGCGACGTCGCGATCTTGAGCGCCGCTGAACGGCTTGAGCTTATGCCGTTCGCCCAAGTGTCGACCAGAATCGGCGGAGCGATTACCGTGAGTGTCACCCTTCTGCTGCTTCATCAATTCTATTAAACTGAAAAAAGCCTCCGCATATGCGGAGGCTCTGTTATTTCATCACATTTTGAATATAAGAGCCGAATGCCGCCCCGGACATGCCCGGCGATACACGGACGCGGTGAAGCCCGTAAAGCCCCTGATCTCTTGACGCCGCTCCCGGCTCCGTCGTAACCGCCATACGGTAGCCTGACGCGGCGGCGGCTTTTAATGTTTCCTTATTATATCGTCCGACAGGGTAGCTGATCATAGACGTCCGCTGCCCGAACATTTGATCAAATAAACGCTTAGAGTCCTTCATTTCACGTCGCTGCTGCTGCGGTGTGAGCCCGTTCAATTCGAGATGGTTCATCGTATGGCTCTGAATGGAAATGCCGTGGGCGGCCATCTCCTTCATCTGCTTCTCAGTCAGATGATTCTTATGCCCGATATAGTTTCCGATCATAAAGATTGTCGCTTTCATCTTGTATTTCTTTAAAATGGGATAGGCCGCTTTCACATTGTCGGTATAGCCGTCATCAAATGTGATCAGCACACATTTTTCACGCGGCTCCTTATCCTCCGTCAGCATCAGATAGGCCTCTTCAGGAGTCATCGTATAATAGCCGTGATCATGAAGCCACTTCATATGCTGCCGGAATTCTTCCTTCGGCACACGCAGGCTGTTTCCCTCAGAAATGCTGTGGTACATCAGAATCGGCAGTCTTGCCGTTCCTTTCGTTTGAACCCAGGCGGACGTATCCGGCTCTTTTTTGATTTGGCGCTTTACAGACTTTTTATCGTGGTGCGCTTCTGCCTTCGGAATGCTTTGTTCGGCGCTTGCCTCATGGCCCGAGCAGGCGGCAAGCGTAAACACGGCAGCCAAAAGGCACATGCACATGATCATGCGTTTCATCGTTTTCCTGCTTTCTGTCTTCTATTTACTTTTTATATCGGTTATGCGTCATAAATTGTTACATCAAAAAAGCCGGACATCCAGCTGTCCGGCTTTGCGTTATGAGCGGATTCTGATTTCTGTTTCACTGTCAAAAAAGTGAGCTTTATTCATGTCGAAAGCGACGGTCAATTCCTCACCGGCACGTATGTCATGGCGGGCGTCAATCCGGGCGATAAAATCCTGATCCCCGATCCGGGAATAAACCATAATTTCTGACCCGAGCAATTCCGCGACATTGATTTTAGCTGTGATGGATGACTTCTTATAGGATTCTACCACAATCAGCTCATCATGTATGTCTTCCGGGCGGATGCCGAAGATAACATCTTTGCCGGCATACCCTTTTTCCCGGAGCATTTTCATTTTCCCATCCGGCACGCTGAGAGCGGCTGAACCGATCTGAATGGCGCCGTCCGTCAGCTTTCCTTTGAAAAAGTTCATCGCTGGGGAGCCGATAAACCCGCCGACAAATACGTTTTCGGGATGTTCATACACGTCTTTCGGTGTGCCGATCTGCTGAATTTTTCCGTCCTTCATGACTACGATGCGTGTCGCCATCGTCAGTGCTTCTGTTTGGTCGTGCGTCACATAGATTGTGGTTGTTTGCAGCCTTTGGTGGAGCTTAATAATTTCTGCCCGCATCTGCACCCGAAGCTTTGCGTCCAGATTTGACAGCGGCTCATCCATTAAGAACACTTTGGCGTCCCTGACAATCGCCCGGCCTAATGCAACCCGCTGCCGCTGCCCGCCGGAGAGCGCCTTCGGTTTGCGGTGCAGATACTCTGTGAGCCCAAGCATTTTCGCCGCTTCTTCGACCCGTTTTTTTATCTCAGGTTTCGGCATCTTCCTCAGCTTCAGACCGAAAGCGATATTATCATAGACCGTCATGTGCGGATATAACGCATAGTTTTGAAACACCATGGCGATATCCCTGTCTTTAGGAGCGATATCATTCACTCTCGTGTCACCGATATAGAAATCGCCCTTCGTAATGTCTTCCAGCCCGGCAACCATCCGCAATGTTGTCGACTTGCCGCACCCCGACGGACCGACAAACACGATAAACTCTTTATCTTGAATATGAAGGTTAAAATCATCGACAGCCGCTTCTTTTTGATCGTAATACTTATAAATATGCTCCAGCCGAAGTTCCGCCATGTCATCTCCCCCTTTTTGTAAACGCTTTCTTTAATAGGATTGTAACAGCGTCAGACGGCGGCGGATATAGGCAATGTTCATAAAAAAAGTCCGCTGCCTTCGTGCACATTTCCCATTTAATGTGATTTTTCATACTGCAGACAAATGAAATAAGCCAGCAGGGCGCCCAGATATGTCTTAATATCAATACCCGAGCGTTCCGCAAATTTATCAATCCGATATTGAAGACTGTTACGGTGCAAATGCAGTCTTTTCGATGTGAGCGACATGTTCGAGTTATGTTCAATAAAAGTCTGAATCGTATGCTTCAGCTCCGGTTCTTTCTGAAACAGCAGCACCGCTTCTTCGTGAAGCAAGGCTGAGAGCTTTTCTCTGCTTTCTTCCATGAGCATAGCCGGAAATACCGTTTCCGCGGTCAGCGTGCTCAGCTGCGGGAGATGACGCCGGCCAATCTGACAATATTGCTGTTCTCTCCGATAATGAAGGCGCAGACGTTCTCCCGCGCCATAATACCTTCCGATGAAAAAACGGACACTGAAATAAAAATCGCCTTCGAGAATCTTCACAAAAGATGCGATGTCATCCGAATCTGGCGCTTCCAGCTTTTCTTCCTCCACAATCACGCCCTGATCCCTTCCCGTCCGGACAACTGTATATGAAACCGGCCAGAAATGGCGCAGCGCTTCCGTAAATGCCCCCCAGTCCCGTTCTCCCAATAAGTCATAATGGATAAAACGGACACGCGGCTCCTTGACATCAGGCACCGGGCCTTCTTCCAGCAGAAACCGCCGCCACCTCTTTGCTGCCGCCGTCTCCGGAAAAAAATCGCCTTTTTCTTCAGCGGGCGTCAAAAGTGATTCCAGAAGCAGTTTCTCCTTCGGGGTGATATCCTCCTTCGGAATGGCGACATAGATCCGCCTTTTCTCATCATAAAAGCAAAAGACATCCTCCGCCGTACAGCACGTATCAGACAACACAGCCCTCGGGTAAATTGCCAATAACGGGTTCATATGCGCTCCTCTCTATCGCTCTATCATATTGTCAGTATAAAACGTCCGGCCGATTGTATCCACTTCGTTTTAAGAAACAGCTTTCAGGCTATTTCCCGGGAAACGGATCATAACAGCTTCTGCCGGCATAAGAAAAAAACCCTCCGCGCCGGCAGAGGGATCCTTTTTATTTAGAGATATCGACGAAGCCTTCACCAAAGACGTCACGCACATCATGAACAATGACAAACGCTTTTGTATCACAGCTTTTAATAATTTTTTTGAGCATGGAAAGCTCTTGTTTCTGGATGACGATATATAAAATTTCCTTCGACTGCCCCGTGTAATTTCCTTTACCCGACAGCAGCGTAACCCCTCTGTCCATAAGCGTGTTGACCTGTTCGGCGATTTCGTGCTTATGCTCAGATATAATCGTCACCGCTTTTTTCGTATTCAGGCCTTCAATGATAAAGTCCATCACCTTCGTTCCGATGTACAGCATGACAATGGTAAACATCATTTTTTCTGCACCGATGATGAAATAAGAACTGAAGACGACAATCAGATCAAAGAACAAAAGCGCATAGCTGATATTCCAATCGAGATATTTGTTCGCAATCCTCGCCAAAATGGCAGAACCCGCAGTCGTGCCTCCGACTCGAATAATGATCCCGATTCCGACACCGGCAAACACACCCGCAAAAATAGTATTAATAATGAGTTCATGTGAAGGCGAGTGCCAATCATGCGTCAGATGCAGAAACAGTGAGTTGGCGACAACGGTAATGATCGTATAAAGCGTTGTTTTTCCGTCTAAAAATTTATATCCGATAATCAATAAGATCCCGTTCAAAATGATATTCGTCACCCCGGGCGACCATTCAAACACATAGTACAAAATCAGGGTGATTCCCGTTACCCCGCCCTCTCCAAGATCATTCGGAATGGCGAATAAATTAACGGCCAAAGCAAAGATAAAAGCCCCAATAATCAGCATCAGCACATCCAGCAATCTCTTTTTCATCCCAGACACTCCCTTTATATAAAATCAAAAAAGCCCGGGAGAGCACTCTTCATTAAAAGAGCAGAAACTCCCGGGCTTTTATCCCAACGTGTCACAGCAGGAACCTGCTGTGTGTTTTCTCTCGGTCCAGACCAATTCAGCATTGCGGAACCCTAGAAAACCACTGTTTTTTATGTTCAGTTTTTGTATATCTTTCAAGATTATACGGGAAATCACGAACATGTTCAACCACTCTTTTTTCAATAAACGTATAAAAAATTCGAACGATCTGCCGATACTAAAAAAGGTCCTTAAAATACATGACTAAAAAATCATTAAAATACTTTTTTTCTCAAAATATTATTGACTATAGGTTATTTTACAGGCATTATAGTATGTAGTTTTCAAGAAATAGTTTACATAGGAGGAAATATTATGGCAGGCAACCTGGTGTCTTGTAAGGCATGCGGCAAAGAAATCGCTAAAGGCGTTAAAAAATGCCCAAACTGCGGTAAAGATCAGAGAAACTTTTTTATGAGACATAAAATTATCACATTGCTTCTGGCAGTAGTGGTTATTATCATTCTCGTGAACATCGGCGGCGGAGGCGGATCTTCATCATCTAAAACCGCGTCTTCAAAAGCTGCGGAATCCAAGGAAAAACTGTATAACATCGGTGACACTGTTAAGACTGAGAAAACTGAAGTTACTGTTACGAAAGTCGAAAAAAGAGATTCAGTAGGCTCTCAATTTGTCGAGAAAAAAGCGTCTGACGGCGGCGTTATCGTAGCTGTTCAATACACAGTTAAAAATGTTTCAAACAAGCCGTTAAGCTCTTTCTCCATTCCAAGAGCGAAATTAGTAGATTCTAAAGGAACATCCTATGATTCAGATATTGATGCTTCTTCAAGCTATGCAACAGAAACAAAAGTAGACAACAGTAAAATTTTAAGTGACTTGAACCCGAACATTAAAGTTACTGACGTAAAAGCTTTTGAAGTTGATAAAAACGCATACTCTAAAGGCACTTGGAAATTAAAGTTCAGCAACGATGTTGAAGTGAAAATTAAATAATGACCGTAATAAAAGAGACCTTCACCATTTGAAGGTCTCTTTCTTTTTACACCTTTTGGTACCCGTTCACATTGGAGGACTGCCACTTCCAAGAGTCGGCGCACATTTCTTCAAGCCCGCGCTTTGCTTCCCAGCCTAATTCAGTCTTCGCTTTTGCCGGGTCTGCGAAGCATGCGGCGATGTCTCCCGGGCGCCGGGCGGCAAAACGGTACGGCACTTCTTTTCCCGATACTTTTTCAAACGCCTTGACCATCTCAAGAACGCTGTAGCCTCTTCCCGTGCCGAGATTATAGGCATCCGCGCCTGTTGTGTTCAGCACCTTTTCAAGCGCTCTGACGTGGCCCTCGGCAAGGTCAACGACATGGATGTAATCCCGCACGCCGGTGCCGTCCTTTGTCGGATAATCATTGCCGAACACCTGCAATTGCTCAAGCTTGCCGACAGCGACTTGTGCGACGTACGGCATTAAATTATTCGGGATGCCGTTCGGGTCTTCTCCGATCCGCCCGCTCGGGTGCGCGCCGAACGGATTAAAGTAGCGGAGCAGCGCAATGCTCCATTCAGAATCCGCTTTATGCAGATCGCGTAAAATCTGTTCCAGCATCAGCTTTGTCTGCCCGTAAGGATTGGTGGCGCTTAAAGGAAAATCCTCAGTGATCGGCGTTGTTTCCGGAACGCCGTAAACCGTCGCTGAAGAACTGAAGACGATTTTTTTCACACCGTGTGCCTGCATGGCTTCACATAAAATAAACGTCCCCGTCAGATTATTATGATAATAACGGAGCGGAACAGCTACAGACTCACCGACGGCTTTTAATCCCGCAAAATGAATGACGGCTTCAATCTCATTTTCAGCAAACACCCGGTGAACGGCGTCACGGTCAAGGAGATCCGCTTCATAAAATACAAGCCCTTTTCCGGTAATGTCTTTCACACGCTCCAATGCTTCCGGTGAACTATTTGACAGATTATCCAAAACCACGATGTCATAGCCGCCGTTTAACAGCTCGACACATGTGTGGCTTCCGATATAACCCGCTCCGCCTGTCACTAAAATCGCCATGAAGAAAGCCTCCCCTATTGAATGAATTGACCATATTATATCGGTTTTTTCTTCCTCAATCATCCATTTCCAAAAAGTTTAATCGTTTAGTCATCGTTTCTTCATAATTTGTTTTCATTCGCGTAATACACAGAGCCCTCGATTCAAACGGGTTGTGAAATAGAAATCCCTCCCCCGCGCATGGTAAGATAAGACAAAGGAGATGACGGTATGAAAAATGAAATCATTGAACGCTTTACCTCTTATGTAAAAGTCGATACACAGTCTGACGAAAACAATGAAAACTGCCCTTCAACCCCCGGCCAGCTGACATTGGCCAACATGCTGGCAGATGAATTAAAGTCGATCGGCATGACAGACATCACAGTCGATGACAATGGGTACGTCATGGCGACTCTGCCGGCAAATACGGATAAAGACGTGCCGACTGTCGGTTTTCTGGCTCACGTGGACACCGCGACCGATTTTACCGGGAAAAATGTGAATCCTCAGATTATTGAGAGCTACGACGGACATGATATCGTTCTGAATGACAAACTCAATGTCGTCCTGTCGCCTGAGCAATTCCCGGAGCTCTCCCGCTATAAAGGCCAGACGCTGATCACAACAGACGGCACGACGCTGCTCGGAGCCGACAACAAAGCGGGCATTGCCGAAATCATGACGGCAATGGCGTACTTGATCAAACATCCGGACATCAAACACGGAACGATCCGGGTCGCGTTTACGCCCGATGAAGAAATCGGCAGAGGCCCTCACAAATTCGATGTCGGCCGCTTCAACGCCGCATTCGCCTACACGATAGACGGAGGCCCCCTCGGCGAACTGCAATATGAAAGCTTTAACGCAGCCGCCGCAAAGCTTACTTGTTACGGAAAAAGCGTCCACCCGGGAACGGCGAAAAACAAAATGGTCAACGCTTCAAAAATCGCGATGGAATTTCATCACGCGCTGCCGAAAGAAGAAGCGCCGGAATATACGGAAGGGTATGAAGGCTTCTATCATTTACTTTCCATGAACGGAGACGTTTCTGAAGCCGCCCTGTCGTACATCATCAGAGACTTTGACAGAGACCGCTTTGCAGAACGAAAAGAATATATGCAGAAAACCGCCGATGCGCTGGCGGCCAAATACGGCAAGGAAAGCATCAAGCTTGAACTGCGTGATCAATATTACAACATGAGAGAAAAAATCGAACCGGTCAAAGAGATAGTCGATGTCGCCTATCAAGCCATGAAAAACCTCGATATCGAACCGATTATCGAACCGATCCGGGGCGGAACCGACGGATCACAGCTCTCTTACATGGGGCTGCCGACACCGAACATTTTTACGGGCGGCCAAAACTTCCACGGAAAATATGAATACATTTCCGTCGATCATATGGAAAAGGCGGTAAACGTCATTGTTGAAATCGCCAGGCTCTTTGAAGAGCGCGCTTAAAACCAAAGCCCCCTGCTTTGGTTTTTTTCTTTCACATGAAACCTTTCCTTCTTTCTTTCCGTATATAAGGTATGAATTGGAAAGAAGGAGTGAAGACTATGGCAAGAGGGACTGTAGCGAAAGAATTGAAAAAAACCTTAAAAGACCCGCGTATTCTGGAGACGAAATCAAACCCTTTTAAAAAACTGCGGAAAATGTTCAAACGATTTTTTTAAGATAACATCTCGTTTTCTTTAAAAAAATAAAGAAAGCGCTGTCATCCCGCAGTCATCTGTTAGAAGCAGTTATTTTGCATATGATAAGGTTTTTTAGGGTACTGAATAACACAAGGCAAACGAAAACACTGAAGTAGTTAATTAGACACTTACAAAAAATAGTGAAAAAGTTATATAAACGATCATCATTCATCAGCCGATACAATCTATAGAACCACAACAAGAGCAAAATCTCTTCAACCCATAGTCATTTTTACGGAAAATGACGTTATTTTTTAAAAAAGTGACAATTGTTTGAATACTTTTCGTTTGTTTTTTCGTACAATAATAATACCAAAACTTTTTTTGGGAGGTATGTAAAATGATGCTACTTATTTTTGCTGCTTTGACAGGGTATCTTGTTTTCTCTTTCAGTAAGGACAACCGCCGGAAAACGCCAAAGACAAGCCCGCTGGTGACAGCTGCCGACACGAATAACATCATTGATTTAAATGCGATCCGTCAAAAACGCCGGATGCCGATATCATAAAAACGACAGCTGCCGCAAAATCGGCAGCCTTTTTTTTATGCACCCGGCCGATATGAAACCAACCGCCTCCTTTTTTCGTACAACATAAGAAAGGAGTTTTTTTATGTACCATTTTTACATCAAAGAGCGAATGTTTACGTTTAAGAATCGTTTTCAAGTGTTTCTTGAAAGCGGAAAAGAAGTCTACAATGTTGAAGGAAAGCTGTTTTCATTCGGTGATGAACTGAAACTGACTGATTTGGACGGCCGCACGCTCGCCAGCGTCAACCAGAAACTGATGTCGCTCGTTCCCCGTTACGAGATTTCCGTCAGCGGCAAACCCGTCTGCCAAGTCATCAAGAAAGTCACGTTTTTCAAACCGAAATTTGAAATTTCCGGACTCGGCTGGGATCTTACCGGCGATGTGTGGGGCCGGAATTTTCAAGTGACAGACGGAAAATCAAACCGGATGACCGTCACCAAATCATGGATGAGCTGGGGCGATTCCTATCATTTGCAGATTGAAAAGGAAGAGGATATCGTTCTTTGTCTCGCGATCGCCATCGTGATAGATATGATTCTATTTGAGGGTGACAAATAAAAATATTTATCGAAATATATTGACAATATAAGATAATATACTAAGATTAAGAGTATTACAGTTTATTCTGAAAAATAGCATATTTCCTTATCAAGAGAGGTGGAGGGACTGGCCCTATGATACCCGGCAACCGCTGTTCAGCAGAATGGTGCTAAATCCTGAAGATAAGGTTGAGATTTGCGGACGCAAGCTCTTCCCTATCCGAGGGAAGAGTTTTTTTATATTTCATCAGGAAAGAAGGAATCGTTCATGTCACAGCAAAACACAGAACAACCATTGCATACGCTTCTAAGAAAAAACCCGCCGTTTCGCGCGGATCAGGTCGGAAGCCTGCTGCGGCCGGCGGCTGTGAAGCAAGCCCGCCTGCAAAGAGCGGCGGGTGAGATTTCGGCAGAACAGCTGCGCGAAATCGAAAACAGAGAAATCATCCGCAGCGTAGAAAAGCAGAAAGAAACCGGCCTCAATGTCGTGACTGACGGCGAATTCCGCCGTGCCTGGTGGCATTTTGATTTTCTCGAAAATTTAGACGGCGTCGAAGCGTTTACGCCTGAAAGCGGCATTCAGTTTCACAACGTACAGACGAAAGCGCGCGGCATTAAAGTAACGGGAGATATTGATTTTTCTCAGCATCCGATGCTCGAAGATTATAAATTCCTGCACAGCATTGCCGGCGATGCTGTTCCGAAAATGACCATCCCAAGTCCGAATATGCTGTTTTTCCGCGGAAAATTGGAAAAAGCGTCCTACCAGAATGATTACAAACAATTTCAGCACGATGTGTCAAAAGCGTATAAAAAAGCGATTCAAGCTTTCTATGACGCCGGGTGCCGCTACCTTCAGCTCGATGACACCGCATGGGCCGTTTTCTTATCAGAAGCGGGGCTTCGTCAGATTGAAGCTTTCGGCACGACGCCGGATGAGCTGCGCAAGCTGTTTGCCGCTTCCATTAATGACGCCATCAAGGATCGCCCTGACGATCTGAAGGTTACGATGCATATCTGCCGCGGCAACTTCCAATCCACATGGACGGCTGAAGGCGGCTATGATGCAGCGGCTGAAACGATTTTTGACGGGCTTGATCTTGACGGATTGTTTCTGGAATATGATGATTCCCGCTCCGGCGGCTTTGAACCGCTCCGTTATGTCAAACGCTCTGATCTTCAGCTTGTGCTTGGCTTGATTACGTCGAAACATGGCGAACTTGAAGACAAGGACGCGATTAAACGCCGCATTGAAGAGGCTTCACAATATGTCAGTCTGGATCAGCTTTGCCTCAGCCCGCAATGCGGATTCGCCTCCACTGAGGAAGGAAACCTGATCACAGAAGAACAGCAATGGGCGAAACTGCGCCATGTCGTCAACATTGCCGGTGAAGTCTGGAAATAAAAAAAAAGACACGCGATTAGCGTGTCTTTTCCGTTTTACAGCGGATCGGTTCCGATTAAAATATCGATATCTATCGTGACAGCAGCCTCTTTCCGGCTGATAAACCGCCGGATGCTGTCATCAGTACATTTCCATGTTAAGGGCGTCATTTTCACAAGCCGCTCGAGGTCAGGCTGCGCTAAAGTCTTTGTGTAACACAGCCGTTTGCGCTCAAAGGTTTGAAAGCCCGCTTGGAATCGTCCGGCCGCAGAATCGGCGGTGTCATTCCGCCGAGGGCTGTCTCCGAAGAAGAATTCCCTTACTTCCTTCAAATAATCACGCCGCGGCACCGCTTTAATGACTGTGCCGCCCTTTCGTAAAAGTCTGCTGCATTCCTTGTAATTCCAAGGCGATAAAACAGACATCACGACATCAAAACAGCTGTCGGCAAACGGCGCATCCGCCACATCAGCGACGGCAAAAACCATATGATTCCCGAAGGCCTTTGCGGCATGCAGCACACCTTCTTTCGAGAGATCAATGCCGATTCCCGTCACGGAAAAAGCAGGCTGAAGCCATTTGCATACGGCGGCTAAATGTGACCCTTCTCCGCATCCCGCATCCAATACCGCCGCTGATGTTTGCGGAGATTGAATATGGGTGATGATGGCGGCGATCTCCTTTTGAACCGGCCCAAAAAATTCCCGGCTGTCAAAAAGCTCGCGTCTCGCTTCGAACAGCTGCCTGTCATAGCGGGTTTTGACCGATTTATTGAGGAAATTCACATATCCTTGTTTTGATATATCAAATGTATGCCCCTGTCCGCAAATCAAGCTTTTGTATTGTGAGACCGCCATGGCCGACCGGCATAGCGGACACCTGAACACGGACTGGCATGATTGCAGTAATTCCGCGCGTTTTCTTTTTATAGACGTCAAAAAAACACCTCATTCATTCGTCATTCCGATGAAATGAAAAAGGCATAGACAAATAAACCTCGCCGAATTGGAAGGTTTAACCTATTCATCTATACCTCTCATTATCTGTAACGAATGAACTGGATGATCACGAAAATGACCCCTTTTCTGCCGTCTTTTGAAGGCTGTGCCCTCAGATCCATTTTATCAGCTGCATCCCGTCTTTACAATGAACCGGAACGGTTTTGGGGGTATTTTATACCTTTATTATCCAATTACTTATGCACATCCTTTATTTTCTTTATTTATAATATAAATTTATTATTTTGAAAATATCTAAAAAGGTTGATTTTCAAAAATTGAAACGATAAAATACTGCTATCTCATGTAATATCGTTATTCTTGTATATGATCAGTAATATGGTCTGATTGTTTCTACCTAGTGCCGTAAAAGACTAGACTACAAGAAAGTTTGCATAAATTTGAACGAGTGAAAAGCATATGATGCTGTCAGTCTATTCTTTTCTTTTGGCTCTTATTTATCACACTTTCTGGCTTTCAGGAATTTGTGACGAATAAGAGCTTTTTTTATTTCCATAATACCCTTATAGGAGTTGCTCACATGTACTTTTTATTGAACATTGTCGGTCTCATTGTTGTCATGGCTGTTGTTTTCTTATGCTCTCCCAACAAGAAGAAGATTAAATGGCGTCCGATTGTCATGCTCCTCGTCTTTGAGTTTCTGATTACTTGGTTTATGTTAGGGACAAAAGTCGGCGGCTTTGTCATCGGGAAGATCGGCGCGTTCTTTACATGGCTGATTTCCTGCGCCAGTCAAGGGATTGCGTTCGCTTTTCCGTCTGTCATGGCCAATCCGACGGTTGATTTTTTCTTCAGCGCATTGCTGCCGATTATCTTCGTCGTGACCTTCTTTGATATGCTGTCGTATTTCGGTATTCTGCCGTGGCTCATTGATAAAATCGGCTGGCTGATTTCTAAAATATCCCGTCTGCCGAAGCTGGAGAGCTTTTTCTCCATCCAGATGATGTTTTTAGGAAATACGGAAGCTTTAGCCGTCATCCGCCAGCAGCTTGCCGCCGTCAGCAACAATCGGCTTCTGACATTCGGGCTGATGAGCATGAGCAGCATCAGCGGCTCGATCATCGGATCATACTTGACGATGGTTCCGTCCACTTATGTGTTTACAGCCATCCCGCTGAATTGCTTAAACGCGCTTTTAATCGCCAATATGCTGAATCCCGTGGACGTTTCTAAAGAGGATGATATTATTTACGTGCCTTCAAAAGCGGAGAAAAAAGACTTCTTCTCCACGATTTCTAACAGTATGCTTGTCGGCATGAACATGGTCATTGTCATTTTAGCGATGGTGATCGGCTATGTGGCGTTAACGGCCGCGTTAAACGGCGTACTCGGGCTGTTCATGCACGGGTTGACCATTCAAAAGATTTTCTCATACATCTTCAGTCCGTTTGCCTTCCTCCTCGGATTAGGCGTACATGACGCGATGTATGTCGCACAGCTGATGGGCATCAAGCTCGCGACGAATGAATTTGTGGCAATGGCCGATCTGAAAGGGCAGCTGAATTCACTTCCGCCGCACACGATTGCCGTGGCTACGACATTCCTGACATCATTCGCAAACTTCAGCACCATCGGTATGATCTACGGATCTTATCAATCTCTGCTTGATGGTGAAAAATCAGCCATCATCGGAAAAAACGTCTGGAAGCTGCTTGTCAGCGGAATTGCCGTTTCCTTATTGAGCGCGGCGATTGTCGGATTGTTTGTCTGGTAAAAGAAAAAAAGCGATACCGCTCCGTTTTGGAGTGATATCGCTTTTTTTTATTGATAGACGGATGCAGGTACGAAAACGTCCCGGATTCCTGCCGCGTAAGGCCCGAGATCATATTGTCCGAACACAACGGCAATGCCGTTTTTCGTAAAGAAGAAAGGTCTTTCATTATTCAAAGTAATATCTTGTTTTTTGACGTCCCGGTCGAACAGATCGTCATGTTTTTTGATGTAGCCGTAAAGATAGTCTCTCGTTTTGTTAGCTTTCGTTTTTGTATTCAGCACATTATCGAGTGTGACCCGTTTTTTCGCGGCCAGGTCGTAATTAAAGGTCTGAACGGATGTCAGCCCGTGTGCGCCGCCTGTGTAACTGTAGTCTTCCGTCTCAATGCTGAGCTTGCCGTCTTGATTATACTTCACCTTAAAATCTGTTTGGTATTCCGCTTTGTAGCCTTGTTTTTCACCGTCTTTTTTGTTTTTCACATATTCTTTGTACGATTGTTCAATATAGCGCTTGAAGTCCTGATTGACTTTCTTTTCAAAAGATGCGTTTCCCGTATTTGTGACCTCGGGGTATGTCAGCTGCTTTACATGCTTATACGTATGGCTTTTGACAACAGGCTTTGCGGTTTGCGCGGCCTCGGCTGAAGGCGCGAAACCTCCGAACGGCGCGGCTGTCAGCACGGTTAAGAGCACGGCCGCCATCATTTTGAATGCCTTTTTCATCACAACTCCTCCTTTTCATTACCGTTCCCTTTTTGAAAACGGGTTACACTCTATAGACAGCGCAGATCAGTAAATTGTTTCTGGGCCTTCTTTCACATTTTCTCCATGAAAAAAAGAGACATGGAAAATCCACGCCTCTTTTACCGTGAAGGTCTTTGCGCAATGGCTTCATAAACGGCTTCCGCCAAATCGGAGTTGCCGAACATCTCCAAAACGCCGATAACGGTTTGATCAGGAATCGGTTCTGATTCCTCCTTCGGCACGACAAGCTCTTCAGCCGTTTTTCGCAGCTCTTCGTTTAAAGGCTGTCCGGGATAAGCCTTGCTGTAAATGGCCATCGGATCAAGGTCATGATTGACGCACCACTGGGCAAACACCAAAATCATCATGTTTTCGTCACGCCGGTAATATTCTTCGAGTTGTTTTTCGGTAAACGGCTTCACTATCATTCGCTCCTCCAGAAAATCTACCCCTAAGATACACAAACACAGAGCGGAAGTAAACCAAAGATCATTTCACCATCAGTCAGAACCCTTAAATAATGCAATGCCCTGACTCTCTAGAACTGTTGTCTGAATGTCCCGGACGGATTTGCACGGAAGCCATTTTCGTTTTCTCCCAATATTAATGCTTCGTTCAGATATTTCACTTTCACAAGAAAAAAGCGCCCCTCTCATAAAAGGCGCTTTTTCATTCTTATATGTTTCTGTCCCAATGCCGATGCTCAGCCACGGCCTTCAGAAATTGTTCATGGTTCCCGTCCGGAACAAGGCCGGGGCCGCTTTCGGTTCCGGCGGCGAGGGCGAGAAGTTCTTTTCCTTCACCGGAGGCGCCGATCGCTTTGTAATGGCTGAAAGCTTCGCTGACGAAGTCTCTGGCCGATTTTTGGGCTTTGAGGCTGTCTGTGCTTTGTTTTCCGCCCGGAATGAAAACAGCGTCGTACAGGACGGAATCCGCTGTCAGGAAAGTGGCTGACGCTTTCAGCTCCGTACCGTTTTCTCCCTTGACGGTTCCCAGCGCGGGGCTGATGATATCGGCTCTGACTCCCGCCTGTTTGCATGCGTCAAGCACTTGTTTGACTTTCTCATCAGAAAACCCGTGGTCGGTTAAAACCGCGACCTGCCTTGTCGCTGCCGTCTTCACCGTGTTTTCCTGGCTTAAGGCCGGGGAAGTGAACGTTTCATCAGATTCACGGTCCTTCGGCGGCGGGTTCACGCCGATTCCTTTCGCAACACGCTCGGCAAGCCCGGCGTCGACGTGACTGAAGACATCAACCACCTGCTGCTGCACGTCCTTGCTGTTCACTTTTCCGACTTCAAAACAGAACGCGGAGATGATATGTTCTTTCTCGGCGGGAGACATGCTGTTCCAGAACATCTTGGCCTGAGAAAAATAGTCATTGAAGCTCTCACTGCGCTGGCGGATTTTTCTGCCTTCTACTTTTTCCTCGTAATGAACGTATCCGCCTTCTTCTTCTGAGGCCGGCGACGGATCATTGTTCTGCAGGGAATTTTTATGATAGGCGACGGGGCCCTTATTAATCGTCATCCGGTGGTAGCCGTCGTATTGGTTGTTATGGAACGGGCAGACCGGCCGGTTGATCGGAATCTCGTGAAAATTCGGCCCGCCAAGACGGATGAGCTGTGTATCCGTATAAGAGAAAAGCCGGCCTTGAAGAAGCGGGTCATTGGTAAAATCGATGCCCGGCACGACATTGCCCGGGTGGAATGCGACTTGTTCAGTTTCCGCAAAGACATTGTCCTGATTGCGGTCAAGGGTCATTTTTCCGATCAGCTTGACGGGAACCAACTCCTCCGGCCACAGCTTCGTCGGATCAAGGATATCGAAATCAAATTTAAATTCATCTTCTTCGTCAATCATCTGAACACCGAGCTCATACTCGACTTTGCCGCCGTTTTCAATCGTTTCCCACAGGTCGCGGCGGTTGAAATCGGGATCTTTCCCGGCAATTTTCTGCGCTTCATCCCATACGAGGGAATGAACGCCGAGCACGGGTTTCCAGTGGAATTTTACAAAGCGCGCTTTTCCTTTCTCGTTGACGAAACGGAACGTATGCACGCCGAAGCCCTCCATCATCCGATAGCTCCGCGGGATGCCGCGGTCAGACATCGTCCACATGACCATGTGAGCCG
This sequence comes from Bacillus sp. L75, assembly GCF_003676355.1. Classification (NCBI taxonomy): domain Bacteria; kingdom Bacillati; phylum Bacillota; class Bacilli; order Caryophanales; family Bacillaceae; genus Bacillus; species Bacillus sp. L75. Next base: position 119,944 of record NZ_ML064905.1, on the reverse strand, counting down.
ACTCAGGGTTATTAGCGACAAAATCCCAGAACGTATCATGAGCCGTCGCAGCCTGCGGCATTTCATTGTGCGGTTCCGGTTTTATGGCGTGAACGAGATCCGGGAATTTGATCGCGTCCTGAATGAAGAACACCGGAATATTGTTTCCGACGAGGTCATAGTTCCCTTCTTCAGTATAAAACTTCGTCGCAAATCCCCTGGCGTCACGGACGGTGTCGGCTGACCCCTTGGAGCCCGCCACTGTTGAGAAACGGACGAAAACAGGCGTTTTGACGGACGGGTCCTGCAAAAATTTCGCCCGTGTATATTCCGTCATCGGTTCGTACACCTGAAAATGCCCATGAACGCCGTACCCGCGCGCATGAACGACCCGTTCCGGAATCCGCTCGTGGTCAAAGTGCGTCATTTTTTCACGAAAATGAAAATCCTCCATCAGCGTGGGGCCGCGGACGCCCGCTTTTAAAGAATGTTCATCCTCAGACACGCGAAGCCCCTGATTGGTCGTCATTTTTTTGCCGCTGTTATCAGACCGGTACTGCTCCAGCTGTTCGTCCTTTGAGTGTTCATTTACTCGTTTGTTTTGATCATCACTCATGTCAGTTCCCCCTTTTAAAACGAAACATTCTACAGCACATTTACCCGCGGCGTTCTTCATATAAACTGCTGATCGGCTCATTAGGATTTTAGGTCTGTATTTACATATGCGGTCATACACATTTTGAAATAAGCCATTTTCACAGAAATAAATTGTGAAAGCGCTTACCAATACAGCTATTGAACAGGGGAGGTCATATCGTGCTTGCCATACTCGGTTTTGTGATGATGATTGTCTTTATGTATCTTATTATGTCTAATCGGCTTTCCGCTCTTATTGCTTTGATTGTCGTTCCTGTTGTGTTTGCCCTGATCAGCGGATTTGGCAAAGATCTCGGCGAGATGATGATTCAAGGCGTTACAGACCTCGCTCCTACCGGGATCATGCTGTTATTCGCCATCCTGTATTTCGGCATTATGATTGACTCAGGTCTGTTTGATCCCCTCATTGCCAAAATTCTATCGCTTGTCAAAGGGGATCCGTTAAAAATCGCCGTCGGCACAGCGGTTCTGACGATGACCATTTCGCTGGACGGAGATGGGACAACAACGTATATGATTACGATTGCGGCAATGCTGCCCCTTTACAAACGGCTCGGCATGAACCGTTTGGTGCTGGCGGGGATCGCGATGCTCGGTTCGGGCGTCATGAATATTATTCCGTGGGGCGGGCCGACGGCGAGGGTTTTGGCTTCCTTGAAATTGGACACGTCGGAGGTCTTCACACCGCTGATTCCTGCTATGATTGCCGGCGTTCTCTGGGTGATCGCCGTTGCTTATCTCTTCGGAAAAAAAGAACGGAAGCGGCTCGGTGTCATTTCAATTGAACACGCGCCGTCTTCTGATCCGGAGGCGGCGCCGCTGAAGCGCCCCGCTCTCCAGTGGTTCAACCTGTTGCTGACTGTCGCTCTGATGGCCGCGCTGATCACCAGCCTGCTGCCAATCCCTGTTCTTTTTATGATCGCGTTCGCCATCGCCTTGATGATCAACTATCCAAATGTCAAAGAGCAGCAGAAACGGATTTCAGCGCATGCGGGTAATGCGTTAAACGTTGTCTCAATGGTGTTTGCGGCAGGCATATTCACAGGCATTCTCTCCGGCACAAAAATGGTGGATGCGATGGCGCATTCTCTCGTTTCCCTCATCCCTGATGCCATGGGCCCGCATCTGCCGTTGATCACTGCGATTGCCAGCATGCCTTTCACCTTTTTCATGTCAAATGACGCCTTTTACTTCGGTGTGCTTCCCATCATCGCCGAAGCCGCTTCCGCTTACGGAATAGACGCCGCTGAAATCGGAAGAGCCTCCTTGCTGGGCCAGCCGGTGCATCTGCTCAGCCCGCTTGTGCCATCCACCTATCTATTGGTCGGAATGGCGGGCGTCAGCTTTGGCGATCATCAAAAATTCACTATTAAATGGGCCGTGGGGACAACGATTGTGATGACGATTGCGGCGCTTTTGATTGGGATTATTTCGTTTTAATTAAAAAAGGATTTCCGCCAGCGGAAATCCTTTTCTGTACATTATTTTTTTGTATAGCGCACCCAGTCATAATGAGCGTATAGCGGATTTACACCATTGTAGGAACCGAGCCAGTCATCGACACCTATCCCATTCCACAAGTTCATCATGATCTTTCCCGGGTTTGTCGGGATTTGGCTTGTCGCAGTATGTTTTAATTGCCCATCGACATACCATTTAATAGAGTTTGGCTGCCAATCGAACGCATACGTATGATAGGCATTGGCCGCGTCAAATCCGAGATCCCCAACCTTCTCATGGTTTCCCGCGCCATTTGTATAATAGTTAAATTGAACCTTTGTCGTGTCTTTTCCTAAAAATTCGATATCAATCTCATCCCAAGGAGTGCCATCCGTTGGACCTGTATAAGTGAAGAACGATGAAACGATCCCTGTGTTTTTAGCCGGTTTCATTCTGACTTCATAAAGTCCGTAGCCATAGGTTTGAACGGAGCGGTTCTCCCCGCAGTCAAACTTGTTATAAGACGGGCTTGTCAGCGCCAAACGCATTTCACCTGATGACGTCATTGATACATTATTTGCACGCCACGTGCAGTTGAACATATCTCCATTGGAATAACCATTTGCTTTTTGCCATAATCCGGAGTTATAGCTGTTAAAAGGTTCAAAAAACGATCCGCCTGTTTGAGCTGATGCAGTAGAAGTGATCGCACACAAACTCAAAAACAATCCAGTGACAAGAAGCAGCAGCACTCGTTTCATACGATAAAACATGTCGGCATTCCCCTTTCTTTGAAAGCGATTTCTTTATTGATCATACATGATTCTGTTAAAAGGGGACATCGGTCAGAATAATGATAATAATGAATCTTAAAAAAACCTAAATTACCATCAGCACAAACAGAAATGATCAGTGCTCATTGTAATTTAGGTTTTGCCTGCTTATCAGTAACAATCCTAACAAGATCATACGTAAATGAAGAAAAAAATGCCAACGCTTTCATTATGCTTATTTGACTACCCTTTCTATGTGAATCGTTAAATACAGCAGCTCGTCACTGGTGAGCTTGTGTTCATACGTCCTCTCAATGCATGTTTGGATTTTCTTCGTGCATTCATACGCCCGATGGTACTTTTCTTTCACTGTCTCCAGCAAAAAATCGTCCTGGCTTTCCATATGTGTGCCGTTAAAAAGACGCTGCGCGAAAAACTTTAAGTGGGTGACAAACCGATAATAGTGAAGTGATTCCTCGTTGAAGTCAATCTTAAAATGGTATTTTACGATACTCAAAATCTCTTGCATGACTTTTGTAATGTTGATGATATTGGGCATCTCTTCATTCAGCTCGGCATTGACAATATGCAGCGCAATAAAGCCTGCTTCATCCTCCGGCAGAGACACGCCAGTCTTGTTTTTTACCATGGCCAACGCTTGTTTGCCGATTGCAAATTCGTCTTTGTACAGCCGTTTCGTTTCCCACAGTAAGGCGTTTTTGATATCCAGCCCTTTCTTATTGCGCTGGATCGCAAAGTTAATATGGTCGGTCAGCGACACATAGATGCTGTCATTGAGCTTTTTGCCGAGCTGTAATTTCGCATAGCTGATAATCTCTTCGGATACTTCCATACATTCGATCGGGATATCATACAAAAGGGTTTTGAACTTTTCGGATACATCTTTGTTATCGAGCGTGAACACTTTCTCAATGCGGGCTTCATCTACCGGGTCTCCCGTTTTCTTTTGAAAAGCAATGCCCCGGCCCATGATAACCAATTCCTGATTGTCTTCTTTGAGCACACTGACAACATTATTATTAATGACTTTCGCAATCTTCAATTCTGTCTCCCTCCCGCCTGACCATTTACCTGCTACACCTTGATTTTACATCCTTTTTGAACTAGGTCAATATCTCCAGGTCAATCAGAAAACGCCGTTCAGAAATCATTGTCCAACGATGAGGCAGCGGCGCATATAATGCAGAGAACCGGTTTTTGGGAAGGAGCGTGTGTGATGAAACGGTTTTCGAAAGAAGAAAGCAGCTGGATGCTGTATGATTGGGCCAATTCAGCTTATTCGGTCATTATTATGACGGCGGTATTCCCCTTGTTTTTTAAAGCCGCGGCGGCGGAAAACGGTGTCAGCGCGGCGGATTCTACCGCTTATTTGGGCTATACGATTGCCGCCGCGACTTTTATTTTGGCGATGCTCGGTCCCGTCTTAGGAACGATTGCCGACTACAAAGGATGCAAGAAACGGTTTTTTGCCTTCTTTCTTCTGATCGGTGTGGCGGGCACAGCCGCGCTGGCTTTGATTCCCGGCGAATCTTGGATGCTGTTATTAATTTGTTATACGATTTCCACGATCGGCTTTGCCGGGTCTAATGTGTTTTATGATGCGTTTCTCGTTGATGTGGCCGCAAAGGAGCGGATGAATATGGTGTCCGCCAGAGGGTTTGGGCTGGGCTATATCGGCAGTACGATCCCTTTTCTCCTCAGCATTGCCGTGATTCTTTCAGCACAAGCGGAGGTGATTCCGCTGTCCGCCCAGGCTGCCGGCCGCATTGCCTTTTTGATTACGGCGGCATGGTGGGGGCTGTTTTCGATCCCGCTCCTTCTCCGCGTCCGCCAGCGCTATTATATCGAGAGGGAGCCGCGGCTTGTAATCAGCAGTTTTAAACGGCTGGCCGGCACGCTGAGGCAGATCAGGAAGCACCGGGCGCTGTTTTTGTTTCTGCTCGCCTATTTCTTCTACATCGACGGGGTCGGCACCATCATTACGATGTCCACGTCATACGGGGCTGACCTCGGCATCAGCGCGGCAAATCTGCTGATTGTTTTATTTGTCACTCAGGTCGTCGCCGCGCCTTTTTCGATTTTGTATGGGCGGCTGGCCGAACGGTTTAAAGGAAAAACGATGCTTTATGCCGGAATCGGCGTGTATATGATTGTCTGCACGTATGCTTATTTTATGGATTCCGCTTTTGACTTCTGGATTTTGGCTATGCTTGTCGCCACTTCCCAAGGAGGTATTCAGGCGCTGAGCCGCTCTTACTTTGCAAAGCTTGTCCCCAAACAGAACGCCAATGAGTTTTTCGGATTTTATAATATCTTCGGCAAGTTCGCTTCGATTATCGGCCCGCTTTTGATTGCCGTCACCGCCCAGCTGACCGGGAATTCGTCAGCCGCCGTGTTCAGCCTGATTTTGTTATTTGTGATCGGCATTGCCATCCTTGCGTTCGTCCCCGAGGAGACGGCGTAAAAAAAGCCTGCGCGCGGCAGGCTTTCTTTTTTATTTCTTGGCTTTATGGACTTTCAGTTTTTTGCCTTTGACCGTCGTATTTTTCATGATGTCAAGAACGTGCGGGCCTTTGCCGTTCAGAATTTCGACGTACGATGCGTTGTCCAGAATCGTGATAATCCCGATATCATCGGCTGAAACGCCGTCGATTTTCGCAATCGTTCCGACAAAATCGACCGCTCTGAGTTTTTTCTTTTTCCCGCCGTTAAAGTACAGTTTCATGATGTCTTTGCTTAACTGTTCGCTTTTGTCTGTTTTGACGTCTGGGCGGGCGTTCAGTTTTTCCGCAAAAGCTGCTTTCCGTTCCGCTGTTTCTTTTTCTGACGGTGCTTCCCGCTTTTGGATGCGGAAACCGATATATGTCTCAATGTCATTCAGAAACCGCGCTTCAAACGGCGTCACAAACGTGATGGCCCGGCCGCGGTGTCCGGCGCGCCCCGTTCGGCCGGTGCGGTGCACATAGCTTTCTTTTTCAAGCGGAATATCATAATTGATGACGAGGCTGATGTTTTCGATATCAATTCCTCTGGCGGCAACATCGGTCGCAACGAGATAGCGGAACTCGCCGCGCTTGAACTCGTTCATAACGTCAAAGCGGTCTTCCTGCACCATGCCGCCGTGAATTTTATCGCAAGGATAGCCCAGCCTGTCCAGCTCATCGGTTAACTGGATGACTCTTTCTTTTGTCCGGCAGAATATAATGCAGCTGTCCGGGTTTTCGGTGATCAGGACATCACGCAGCAAAGATGTTTTGTCCTCTTCTTCTGTTCTGGTGACAAAATGCTCAATGTCTTTTGTCGTCAGGCCTTCCGCTTTTACTTCAATCAATTCAGGGTCTTTCATATATGTGCGGCTCAGCTTCTCGACGTCATCCGGCAGCGTCGCTGAAAACAGCATGGTGACTCTGTTTTTCGGCAGATGCTGAATGATGGCTTCCACCTGTTCAATAAATCCCATATTCAGCATTTCATCCGCTTCGTCAATCACCACATACGCCAGCCGTTCAAGCGGCAGCGTCCCTTTTTCTATATGATCAAGCACACGCCCCGGCGTTCCGGCAACGACGTGGCTTTTTTGCTTCAATTCGGTTTTCTGTTTGTCAAAAGAAGCTTTTCCGAAAACCGCCGTGGCTTTTATCCGTTTGAAACGGCCGATATTCGTGATATCTTCTTTAATCTGCGCCGCAAGCTCGCGGGTCGGCGTTAAAATCAGCGCCTGCGGTTTGTTTTCCTCCCATTCCGCAAGCTCGCAGATCGGAATGCCGAAAGCCGCGGTTTTGCCGCTGCCCGTCTGCGATTTGACGACGAGGTCTTTTTTTTGCAGCGCGGCGGGGATGACGCGCCGCTGCACTTCAGTCGGCTCGGTGTATTGCAAGCCATTCAGCGCCCGTCGGATTTCGGGGCTGATCGCATATTCATTAAACTCATTCATGACTAAACTCCTTCTCTGTCCGGCTCCCCTCATTATACGCGAAATGCCGCCGCTTTACCCTGACGTTTTGCCGGGCCATTCGGGGGACTGCTTTTTCTTCATGTCAAGCACGACCCACTTGGCGCAATAGAAGCTCATTCTTCCTTCCCCGTCATCGACATAATAGCGTATCGATTCCCAGCCGCCGTCGACCGGGCTGATATCCAGATGGATGTCGGTGATGCTCTCCAGATCATCCAGCCGGGCAGCACTCACACCTTCAAACCGCAGCACAGCATCATACTGTCCATCAGCCAGCTTCACCTCAAAAACCGGGATTTTATCATAATACTCGTTATACCCGTTATAGAACATAAACTCCGTCAATTCAAAACAACCCGGCGAATCCGGCCCCAGCAGAACTGCTTTCTCATGTTTGTGCCACTCCATTTTGTGCCTCCTTCTTTTCAGCTGTTTCATATTGACGGCAATAAAAGCGGAACGTTTGGTTCTCCCACTCCTCCACGAGAAAATGCTGTCCCTCATCTCCGTCAGCAGCAGGATCAATTGTTACAATGCCTGAACCAGCAGCATGACTCTCCATTTCTTTTATTTGAACGGAAGAAACGTCTTTGCATATGAGCCTCAAACAAATGAGCTGATGTTCATACTCGAAGGAAAACACCAACTCAATTACAGAAATCTCTCGTTCCCGGAAAAGGCGGAATTCTAAAAGCTCTTGAATCAGCCACTTATTCTTTTTCATTTTCTATAAATTCTCCTATAGAAGCGGCATACAACTCAACATCGGCAGTCTCATGATCCCACAAATAAACAGTCTCCTCCATTACACCGTCCTTCTTTTTCAAGCACAGCTTATCTCCGGTTCCGTTGTCAGCAATTACGATCATATCGTCGGGCATGCTCTCTTCTCTGCACACACTGTTTTGCCTGATCACATCATCCCAAGTTTTCTGTAAGCGGCTTTGTTCACGGATAGGAAAAAAAATCCATCCTCCGATTTCCGCAGGGTTCTTTTTATGAAGCAGCCGTTTATACGCTTTCGGAAAAGACGCTCTCAAGCTTTGTTCCGCAGCTCCGAACTCTTCTTCTGTCATCCTGTTATTCCTCCTCCCGTAAAAGCATGAGATTCATTCACAAGCTGTCTTCACTTTTGAAATAAGACAGGAGCGTTTCTTTCTATCGCCCTTATTAGCGGTGAGCCAAATATCGTAATGGTTTGCTGCCGCGGATCCCCCAACAGCCCCCACTGAAACTCCTGGTGAATAAAGAAACCATAGTCTCCGTTTGGAATAACGGGGACAAGCCATTCACCGAATTCATCTTTATCAATTGGCACATGAGGATTAAATAGATAACATTCATGCTGCCAGTCCAGCGCATACATAAACTCATGCTTTAACGTACAAGATTGAAATGCCTTTAGAATCTGCATCTCTGCATCTTCCAGAAAACCGATACCATTGAATCCTTGAGATACATTAAAGACTTGAAACGGCTTCGGAGGTTTTATTGAAGCAAATGTACTGTACGGTTTCCATTTCACTGCGCGATTCACCCTGCGCCACAACTGCTCTGTCTCCTCCTCACTCAAACCATGCCAATTCATGTATTCTGCCTCCCGCAGTTTCAAACGTTTCACCTCTGCCCTTCCTTTTTTAAAAGCCGCCTGTCAGCTCAGCAAGTAAAGCCTGTTGCTCTCATCAATCCCCGCAGCCTTATCTTGATAAGCAGCCACTTGCGTAAAACGGAGAGGTTTTCTTGAGATTTTATCAGTGAGCTGATATTCCCCAGCCTGTTTTGTCATGTTATGAAATTTTAGCGCTTTGTCAATTTGGCACGAAGCTTGATTCCGAATCAAAAAATAATATGATGAATCTTTCTTGAATTGTGCACTAAAGTCAAAGTCCGCCCTATGAAAGCTTAACGTTTCGCCTTGCAAATCGACCTTCCGAATATAATCTTCACCAAGCGTACGATAATGAAGATACATGGCATCTTTTTTTGCATACGCCCCGTAAAAATGATCAATAAGGTGCGGAGCCGTACGGAAAGTATCACTGCAAGATTTCCAAGTTCCGTCTTCAAAGGGAAAGCGGGCCACGCCTTTTGAACTGATATCGTCGTCCAGGCAAGAAAATATTCCCGCTTCATCGTAGCCCAGCCACAAATTATTCGCAGAATCGACTGTCATTGACCGGATATAACGTCCCCCGTAGAGCGAATGATAAAACCCTTTGAGCGGGTGCCATATATAAATATTCGGATCTTCCTGAATCACCCCATCTTCATAGTCCTTATGAATAAGAAACAAAAATAAATCCCCCGATTTTTGAACTCCGATTATATTCATTGATGTTTGAATTTGATAGCGATGACGTAAATGTCCATCACCGTTCCGGAATATGAAAATGTGATTGATATATTCTTCTTTCCGCACTTTTTCCTGAGCCAGTACGATGAGTTCCGCTGCATTCATGGACAGAATGATTGGGCCGCTTGTGTTTATTTTTGTATTGATTCTTGTAAAGACTAATTCCGACATGAACGCACCCTTTCTTCATGTATTCCCGGTTACCTATATCCCTGCATCCAATCTTTTAATTCTTCAATCGTATGCAGATACGAATCAGGCGAATCTTTCAGATCAAACCGCTCAAATACACGAGCATCTCCCAAACGTTTTCATCCTCAACCTCCGGATCATGTGCAGTCACGTACCCCCACGCCCAATCCGACACTTCTTCCCTTACCGCTTGACCGTTCAGGATCAGATCAGCCTTCTTCAGACATTCTGCTATTGTTGGTTCTTTCACGTCAGAAGCCTGCCTTTCTTGTTTAAAATGCTGACCAACAGCCCTCTCACCCGTTCATGCCGCCCGATTTCCCGGCTGAGCTCCGGATAATCCGTTAAAGCATTTTTCAGCTGCGCATATTGAGGATACAGCTCAAAAAAGGATTTATATAAAGCTTTACGCTGCCGCGCAGGCATTTGTTTATCTGCCAACACAAAATCTAAGCTGCCGCAGATAAGCGCGAAATACTCATAAAAATCCCCCGCGCAGTCAGCCCCCTCAAAGTCTTCTTCAAATCTCCCAGCATCTGAAGGCAGCGGACCCTCTAATTCTTTTTTGTGTAATTTCAGGTTTTGGATGACGTCATCATTTAAAGAATATCTGTTGGATTTCATCATCTCATTTTGACACTTTCCAATTACTGATATCCCGCTTATAAATCCCCGAATTCGAGACCGCGTAAATGGCATTGCCAGTCAGCTTTAGCTGATGCCCGGAAAGCTCATGACCATCCGCATCACAGCACATTACCTCTTGCATCGGCAGACTGACATCGGCCGGAATGAGAGACAGTGAATGATCATCTTTGCATACCCAAAACCCGTCATCAGAAATCGCTAGCTGGTCGTAAACCCCGGAATATGTTTTATCAGAAATAATCCAAACTCGTTTCACGTCGGTTTCATCAAACGCAGCAATGACTGTATAAGAGTAATACAGCATGTAGATCAGTCCGTCTTTTTCTGCAAGTGCATAGCAGTCATCTGCCGCGGGCGCATATATTTCTGAAAGCTGCTGATCAATGTGAGTTTTCTTTAGCTGCCCGTCTAAAGTGAAGCACAGCACACTGTGCCCTTCAGGATTTTCATCACTATAAATACCTTCATCACTTAAACCGATCCACAGGTTTTGTTTTTCATCCAAAAGACTGCATGAAACCCCTGAAGGCAGAGAAAATGCACTTTGTTCTGTTCCTTCTGCTGAAAATACTTTCACTTTATACTCATGCGATTCAAAGAAAATCAACACATACCAGTCAGCCGAACTCTGTTGAAACAGCATAATATCCTCATACGGGATTTGTTCATCGATATGAATCACTCGCGTATCGCCCGATTTGTCGATGATCGTAAACGAAAGCCCGTCATTCTGATGCCGTCCGAGATACAGATGCCCGCAGTTATCAAAATGACAAAAACATCCTTTTACTGATTCTTCGACTATCTTATTCATTTTTATTTTCATGTCATTTCCCCTTGTACTTATAATGCGCCGCGAGCTTTTTTTGAAATTCATCCGAAACAATCTGATCCGGGAATACAACAGATACCCAGTCTAAAACACGGTCGTCTAAGGGCCTCCATGATCCTAACGTTTTTCCCGCAATCTCCTGATCAATACCTAGAATACAGATTTCAAAATCTCTCTCTCCGTAAATCGCCCACTTTAAAGTCGGTGAAGCCCATACGACGCGGGATGCAATATTCATTATGCTGTCATTTTTACTGTGCTTTGGATAATCAGTTAAGATTGAAAGATATTCATCTTCGGTTATATTTAAAGGAATCTTTAACCAGTTAAAATATCCGAATTCCTCGTAAAACCGATTCATATCATCCGGTTGTGTCAGAACAGCCATTAAGATAAATTCATCGTGATGATGATGCGCCAAACTTTTGAGCATTTCCCAGCCTTCTTCAGACAAGACCCAGTGGAATTCTTCGAATAGATAATAATGTTTTCGTTGTTTAAAAACTTGTTCGGGCAACGCTTTGTCTTCATGAAATAAGGAATATATTCGAAATTGAAAGACTGCCGATTCCTTTGTGTTCTTTATAAAAAAGGGATGCATCTTGTACCTCTTTTCGGCGGTTTACACACAAGCTCACAGCCGTATTCTGTGTGAAATAAACAGACAGAAAATGAGAAGGACGGCTCCACTAAAATAAAGCTGTTAGAAAGCAGCCGGCCTTCAAAATCTATAAAATCCATGAGACAGTGCAGATGACTTGCACAATCCTTCAGCGCACATTTGATAGCACCGACTTCATTACTATACGGATGAAACAGATAAACAATATCATTCATCCGTTCAACCCCCGTATCCGCAATGTTTTCTAAAATAAGCGATATGGCTGTCTCCTTGTCGCTTATATCAACTTCACGCACTGCACTTGGGAAAGAATTCGATAATATAGTCTCAAATATCTGCCTGCTTTGTTCTGCCTCAGCTAATTGATAAACAAACCCTGATTCTTCACAAGATCTTAGCGAGGCACGCACCTGTTTCATTAAAAAATGCCTCTTGTTTTCCTCAAGCTTGTCAATTAACTTTTCTCTCATCACTGAACACTTCCTTACAGGATATTTTCATTCTGCCGGCATGTATGCTGCATAGAAGTAATCAATACTTCACCAGATATAAATCGTTATCATGAAAGATAAACATGCGGTCCTGTACGGCTCTGTACGTTGTTTCTCCTTTTCTATCAATACCGTGTATCATGACGTCAGTCTCTGATAAGCCTTTGTTCTCTTTATGAAATGCAAATAGGGTATCCTCGTGACTCTGAATCAGCAGCACCCTTTTTTTCGAAACGGATAGCTGATCACAATAGGAGTATTGATCGCCGTCCAGCACATATTCTGCAACAGTACGAATTCTGTCCCGTCCAATCTGATAATGCCCGATGATACAGCAATCCTCTCCCTCGAAACATACATACAAATCAGATTTGATCGATTGTACGGCATAGCACTCATGCATCATTTCTTTAAAATCGTCTTTAAAATAAAACGTTCTGTCTTCTGCATGAAAAGCAAATATCGCTTTCCCTTGAGGGTTTCTCTCATCATACATACCCTCGTCCGTTAATCCGATCCATAGTAATCCATCCTCACCCAGATGAAATACATTGGCGCTTAATAGAAAAGAACAAATCGGATTGATTTTATTACTGTTTACGCAGCATACGGCTAATTGACACGTATGATTTTCCAGGTAAACGATCACGATAGTGTCATCATACGAATCAACCAGATAGAAATGGGCATCTTCAGAAAATCCGTGTAACTCTTTTTTGATTAAAAGAGAGCTGCCTTTCATAACCTCCAATATTACTTTGTGATCATGCACCGACACAATAAACACTTGATCATCCCGACCCGCATTGAAATAGATGATGTGCTCTCTTTTATATGACCCAACCCGCTCCGCGGTAAGTTCTAACATCAGCAACACTCCGTTGATTAGGAATCTGGAATTTATATTAAATTAATCAATGATATATAAATCTGCTGCATCGTATTCAAACCAAATGATTTTTTCATTATTTTCAGTAGTTACATCAACCTTTTGAGTGTTCAGGTTCATGTAGGACTTATTTTTGGCAGGGTTTGCTATTATAACTACAAAGTCATTGATCGATGCTAAAAAATATAATTCATCCAATAAGTGATCTGCCATCAATTCTTCTTTGGTTAGGACACATTCAACATGAATGAACTTTTTCGATACAGTATTCATATTTATCATTTTCTTTTCAACCTTCTTCTTCCATCCTTCAATAAAAGAAGGTGATGCCATTACTTCTATCAGAACTGTTTCGAATTCTAAGTCATTCATTAATTGAGAAAAAGTATCTTTACTCACTAGATCACATGAATAAATCGAATTGTATTTAAGCGGATTAATCACATTCAGATTCCCTATAGCCCTCAATGATTCTTTTTGTAAATTTAAAGGAGTGTTCATGTTTACCTCCGTAAACGGTTTCGTTATGTAAGAAAAGAGAGGCTGGGAACCTCTCTTATTTGTTTATTTATGATTTCGGATGATACGCATAAAATGATTGGTCGTCAAAGCGAACTGTTTCAGCTTCTACAGCAATCAGCATGCTGTTCATATTTATAAGAAAATTAGCATTTGATTGATACTCCGGAATTACAGCATTTGATAGATTACCGATTCCTTCCGGGTGGTAACTCATCTCAAATACTTGCCAATTGTATTCTTCCGGATCTATTTTTTCTAATCTCATATCACCAATATCTGCACTAAAATAAACAGATGCTGCATTTTGAAAAAGAATGTTATGCGTACATTCGGCTTTATTTTCAACGACCTGAATCTTAAGTGAAAGCTCTTTTTTAAACACATGAAAGTCAAAATGAAGGACAGCGCACCCTCCGTCTATATAATCTACCCATTCATTAATTGTCTTGTACACCGTTTATCTCCCTAATAAAGTTTTGGAGTCTTTGAGATCTGATTTTAAAGTCTTCACGAAAATTTCTAGCTTTTCTTCATTACAGTTCAATTTATAGAAGGTTGTATTTGAATGATTCTCCATAAATCTAATGATAAATCTGTAATGTTCGTTTTCTTTATCAATACTTAGGATAAAAAATGGTTCAATTGTTTCTAAACGTATCCTGTCTTGATTGCCTGCTGATAATGCTTCAATATCTGATATCAGCATTTTATATTCACTTTCTAATAAAACGGCAGAGTAATCGCGGGCGATTGCTTTATTATGTTCCAACAGTTCAAACGTTGTTGAGATAAATGGATCATCCTTCGCCTCATGATACCTTCTCGGTGTTATTTCAAGTTCCAGACAACCGTCTCCGATTTTGGCCATGCTGTCTCCTCGTTCTCTACTTAATAGCTTTAATTTAGTAGTAAATGATTTGAATGACGCTCTGGAATTCAAGCTAAGTTTAAATCGATTGTCACCTTTTACTGTCTCAGTTCTAATCACCTACCCACTTATTATCTATAATTTTTTTTAAAAAGCCTGTTAACCAAAAGATGATCAACAGGCTCATCTATTTTTTATTTAATGCCATTATTTAATAATGTTTATAATATTTTCCTTATGTCTAGATCCTATTCTGATTGTCTCGGAATCTGTTATTTCTATATGATAAAGAACATAATCCAGTAAATCTTTAATAATTGTTTTCTCTGCTAAAGGGGCTCCATTTAATATATCTTTTAACTCAACATCTTTTTCCAATAAGATTATATTTTCATGCGCAATTATTGTATTTTTGTACTCTTCTGCTGAGGTTTTTATAAATGAGATTTTTTTATTAAACAAAGTATTTGTTTTTAAGCTCGCTGAGAATATACAAGTATCACTATCTTTATTTGAAACAGAGTAAGAATACATTGCGTATTGTTTATTTTCCATATTTTTTAATATAACAAATATTAAATCCTCTATTGTTTTATACTCTTTTTCAACCGAATCATAGTCATTGAGAGTTGATATTTCATAAAAATAGTACATTTAATTCTCTCCTTCTATCTTTTATACACTGTAAATCGTATGAGATAGAATAAGTTCCTTCGTCGTATTGGTAGCCTGTTAGCGGTAGCGCTTGTCTTTTACTTCGTCTCAGCGATATGTTATTCCCACGTGTTCCGTGTGTAGTTTGGTTTTTATCATATAAGATAAGAGAGGTTGGTAACCTCTCTAAATCTCTTCTCTAAAAATAACTAAAAGAAGCCATAAATTACTCTTTTAATATTTTTATTATATCTGTAGCTTCTAAAAACAATTGATTTATCTTATCTTGGATTTCTTTTGCTATTTCCTCTTCACTTTCTAAATCTGTTAAATATCCCACTTTCCCCGAAAACAACCTTCTTTCACAAATCCATATATCTAAATGGTCTATACAATAGCCATCTTCATTATCATGAAAGTCGGTACCATCCAAATAAGCTACAGAAAAAAATATTAATGAGTTATAACTATTCTCAAAACAATCTGAGGGCTGTACTTCGTTTCCTATTACTTTTTCGTCTCCGACTCTTCCAAAAGCAGCTTCAATTTTCAATCCCATTTTTCTAAACTTTTCTTGATTGTTTTCTATTTTGTTTAATGCGATTCGTTCAAATTGTTTTTCTATTTGTAAGATTTCTTTTTGTGTAATAGAGTTGAGATTGATTTTTTTCATATTATGTCTCGTTCAGCATTCAAAACATTTACTACTGTCAGTATCTGTACAGTAAGTATCCTTTAACATTAATTGCAAGAATGTAAGGAATCAGTCTTTTACAATTCATTCTTTATGATTTCTTCCATTGACATTCCTGCAAAATATTTATAGAGAATAGATTCTACAGATGAATGTCCAAATATACCTAATGGGTTAGGGATGTCCTTGCCTGTTTTCTCATCTGCCTCTGCTAATTCATCTTCTGATGCAAATGAATCGCCTTCACTTATGAGATATTTACCGTCTTCATATAAAACAAATTTCAATTGAGAATGACTGTTTTTCTCTATTATCTCTTGAGGCATCTTGGATATTACTTTCCAATCTCCTTGCAGAAAACCTGTGTGCCCGGTATTAGCCGCAAATATTTTCTTATTTTCTTCTTTCATTAGACGAATGATTTCTTCTCTGCTAAGTGTATTTTCAGTGAAAATATTATAATACTGAATAAGAATGTCATCGTCTTTATTTTTTGATAGATCACCTTCAATGACCCAAGCATAAGTATACTTCCCGATCTTATCCAAAGGTATTTGAATAACAGCTCCCGGTGTTACTTTAGCTATTGGTTTCACTTTCCTGGTCGTTGGCTTTATTTCTACTATTCGCTTATCAACTAACTCTGTGAAAGAAGAATCTCCATTTGTATTCATTACGGTAACTAAAGTTGCTAAGAATTCTTCTAATATCGGTTCTCTATCCAGCTCCCTCTTATATAATTCACAAAATTTCTCTACAGCATCAAAACATATATCTAAGCCTTCATCACTAAGTAAAACTTTCTTGTTTTTATATTCTTCTTCCCAATATCCCAATAGAACGGCCTTCTTTCTTTTCTATTTCATACCGCTCATTCCCTGAATAATATCGTGTCTGAATTCTGTACGCCCAGAGGTTAAAAAGGTTTCCTTCATCAACTACTCAATATCGTAATCCTCCCACTCCCTCCAGTTATTATTTACATCACCTACATCAACTGAACCTGCGCCTTTTTCAAGATATTGCGCAAATGATTGAAAAGAAATTAATTGGCTTGGATCTGTTAGGTAATCAGGATATTCCCAATCCTCTGTTTCGAATACTCCTTCTGCTTCGCTTTTTAGATCCAGTATATTTAATAGTTTTTTTGGCTTTATCCAAAGCGCCTCTCTAAAAGAAGCATCCTCAAACAAATTCCTGAAATAAGTTTTCCAAGCCCTTTCTTTTGTACTCTTTTGGAATTCATTTCTTTGGTGAATATTTACGCAATAACGAGACTCTTTAATTTCAATTTCCACTACTTCGCTTAATTGTTGAAAATCACTTTCACTATATGTTATTTTCTCACCTGCTTCAGTCTTTAAGGCGAAGTCATCAATTATTATCGATTTGTAGTTGTCTGAAAAACAGTTACTATAGGTATGAATAGCCAGAAAAGGTCCTTTAGAATCTACTTCGAAGCAATGAATTGCCAGTAACCAATTGTCATCATTTAATCTTAATAAGGTACATTTACTCCCAACATAATTAGATTCACGCCATTCAAAAATTGGTCGGTTTAATTCACTAAATTCATCATCTAATAGGCTAAGAATTTCTTTACTTTTAATCAAAATTCATTCTCCTTATTAAATTATTTTTATATTTTATCTTCCACATAATAATTTATTTAATATATAACGGATTATTTCCAATTACTGCATGTCTATAATATCTTCAAAAGTATTGAACAGAATCTGTGTGTGCCCATTTTGGCCACTCTGTGTTACCATCATCATGTTTTTGAATATATGCTATCTCTTGACGGGAAATTGCTTCGGCAATTGATTGAAAGAAAGGAGACAAACTAGGCAAATCTTTTTCTCCTTCTGGATGCATCCATAATTCTGTTGAATACAATTGTTCATACTCCGAAGAGAGACCCGCTATTTCCAGTTGTTCTTGTTTCGTCAGCCAAAGTGTGTCAAGAAATAATCTATTTTTGGTCATATGCCTCAAACATGTAATCCATTCATTCTTTGGGGAAATCTTATCTTTTATTTCCTGCTCAATAAAAAATTGAAATGTTTTCTCTCTAAGAGACACATTGATTTGTTTACTTGTAAAACCCGATTCTATATCTTCCAATTCCAGCAAATTTCCTTTTTCATCTGCAAATAAAAACGGTTCATCATCTAAAAAACTTACTTCATTATTTGTTAATTGATTACCCACCGCATAAAAATCAATAGCTGGTCCCAATCTCGACAATCCAAACAGCTGGAACGTTAAAAGCCAGTTATCTCTTTCAATAAAAATCGAAAGCTTCCCTTTTGCGAAGTCAAAATTCTCATTATCAAGAAACGGAAACTCTTCCTTATTGAATGAATCGTTAAGCAATGCGAGAATGGCTTCTTTTTTTCCACCCAACATCCTCACCTCCGTTGATGTCTTTTTCTCAGAATAGCACTAGTATATCCTCCTTGTTTTCGTGAACAAGTTTGACAATGAGGATATAGCCTTTGTCGCTGGCCTTTCTTCCTTAATTTTGATACTGGTTGGTGATCCGCAATCCAATTTCTGCTTTTAGTTCCAGGGTGCCTTCTACCACAAGTATGACAGCCATATTTATTCCCAATTTTGTTTAATACTCTTCTTTCCTTTTTATTTAACCTGCTACTTGTACTTCTTGCAGGAATTGACCTTCTAGCGTATTTACCAGGTTTTAAATACTTCTTGGCGGCCTTCGCAAATCCCAAAGCCTTCTTAGCACCTTTAAACACTTTCCCGGGCCCAAAGTTCGAAGCCGCTGCCCAGGCTGCACCTCTCCATCCTTTACCTGATTTATAGGCCTTATATCCATCATAGGCTGCAAATCCGGCATTTACTACAAGCCACACCCAATGCCCATCCGGATCGACGTTCATGACTGGGTTGTTGTTTCCGTATGCATACCCATTCTGATCCAGCGAATCGCCGTCACTGCCCGGGTCTGGGTCTAGTGATAAGAACACGCCGTTTCTTGGTTCGTAGTAGCGGGCCATGAGATAGTACAGGCCGGTTTCTTCGTCGTATTGGTAGCCTGCGTAGCGGTAGCGGTTGTCTTTTACTTCGTCGCTCGCTTCGGTTTTTGTCGGATTTCCCCATGCATCGTATTGATATTTGGCAACGGTTTTTCCGGTGCTGTCTGAGATGGCGATGACGTCGCCGTGTGCGTTGTAGTGATAGAAATATTTCTTGCCGTTCTTTGTATAGGATAACAGCTGGCCGCTGTCACCGTACGTGTATGATTTTGTGACGTTGTTGTCTGCGTCTGTTTCATACAGGACATTCAAGCTGTCTCCGTCGTAGAAGTAGTTCGTGACGTTTCCGTTGACGGTTTTTTGGATTCTGTTTCCTTTTTCATCGTATTTGTATGTTGCGAACGGCTTGTCTTCGCCTTTTTTCGTGACGGCGGTCAGGTTGTCTTCCGCGTCCCACGTATATGTGTATTTGCCGTCGGATGTGCGGTTGCCGTTTTTATCGTAGGACAGGTCTTCGTCATTCACCTTCGTCAGCTGGTTCATGATGTTGAAGGATGCGTTGACTGATTTGCTTGCGCCGTCCTTTGTGGTGGTAACATTTGTCCGGTTGCCGAAGCCGTCGTACGTATATTGAATGACGGTGCCGTCTTCATGAGTTTCTTTGACGAGCTGGTTGAGCTTGCCGTATTCGTACTGCACCTTTCCGCCCGCTGAGCTGTCGATGACCGTGCGGTTGCCGTTGGCGTCGTATTCATAGCTTTCCCGGAAGATGCTGCCGCCGTTTTTCGCTCCGATATGAAGAGAGCTGACGAGATTCCGCTCATCATATGAAAAACTCGTGCCGACTTCATTGCCGCTGATGAATGTCTGGACATTGCCGTTTTCATCGTAATCAAATGTATAGGCTGAAGTGCCGTCTTTCATTTCAATCATTTGATCAAGTTTGTTGTACGTAAAGCTGTTTGTTCCTTTTTGGCCGCCGTGGCTCCATGAGAAAGTTTTCAGCTTATCCGAATCAGCCGGATACGTCCAGCTTTGGCTGCCGCCGCGGTCGGTTAATTCGGTCAGGCGGTTTTTGTTGTCAAAGGTGCGTTTTTTCGTTGTATTTTGTTCTTTGTTTGTGACCGACGTTTCATTGCCGTTTTTGTCATAGGTAAAGTTGTATTTTTCAGTGCCGTTATACGCTTTTGACTTAACCCGGTCGGTGCCGTCATAGGTCAGCGACACTTCATTGCCGTTGGCGGAAACGGTTTTCGTCAAGTTGCTGTTGGCGTCATATTCACTCTTCAGTACATTGCCGAGCGGGTCGGTTGTTTTGACGAGCTTGCCCATGACGTCATATTCATATTGATAGGTCTGGTCTGCGCCGGCCCGAATCGTTTTTGTCAGCTCATTTCCTTCCTTGTCATAGCTGTGAAGGATGGATGTGCCGTTTGACAAGGTCAGCTTTGTCAGCTGGTCGGCCTGATCGTATTCGTAGGCGGTTGTTTCGCCTTTCGCGTCGGTTTCAGACATTTTCTTTCCAGTCTCGTCATATGAAGCAGTGCTTGCATACCCTAGTTCGTCTTCTTCTTTTGTGACGTAGTTTCCTTTTTCGTCATAGGTGTTTTTCGTCAGGATGCTTCCTTCGATTAAACGGATATCATCAAACCACGCCGTTCCTGTGGCGCTTTTTTGGAACAGAATGCTGAGTTCGATTTTATTGATCGGCTTTGTTTTCGGAATGACTGCCGCTGCCCGGTTCCATTCCTGTGTCCCCTGCGGGAATTTGGCGGTGTAGACGCCCGTCGTGCCGTCCGCATAAGTGACGTCAGCCTGAAGAGCGTAATCATTGTCATTCGTAAATTTTACGCCGTCAGCCTTGGACATCCCCGTCAGCGTGATATATACCGGCTTATCGTCCGCGCTTTGGCCTAATGTAACGGTTTGTTTTGCGGCCGCATTGGCTTGTGATGCATTTGTGCGGGACGCTTTTAATGAGCTGTCATCATCGAAGCCTTCATCAAGGTCAGCGGCGGCTCCGCTTGTGCTCCAGCCATCTGTTTTGGCCGTGAAACTGCTGTTTTGCACCGGGTTATAGCTTGAAGAGACTTCGCCTTTTTCCAGCTGAACCTGATCAAACCACGCTTTTCCTTTACCGTCCTTGTCGTTATGATCCACTTCCATATAGACGATGGCTTTTCCTGCATTGGCCGGTGTTGTAAAGGTGATCTGCCGTTTCGTCCAGTCATTCTTTCCGGCTAATGCGCCTGATTCATTGTGAATCCATTGAATGCGTTTTTGGTCTTTGTCACGCAGATCAATGTTGAAATACGCTCTCGCCTTCGTCAGATCCGTTTTGATCTGGCCGCTGAGTGTATACGTCGTATTCGGCTCAAGCTGCACTTCCTGCGTTGCGGACGTATGGCCGTGCTCTGTTCCGGCTGAAGCGGATTGTGACGAGATCTCCAATGCTTTTTGTCCGGACAGCGCGCCGCTTCTTGCTTTTACAGATGCGATGCTTCCGCTGTCTCTCGTAGCAGTGAGATTCCAGCCAAGCTTTGTTCCTTCAAAGCTGCCGTCTTTCAGCAGACTCGCCGAAGCTGCCAGCTCTTTGCTTGATTGAATGAGATTTCCGTACTTGTCATACACGGCGGCGGATGAGGATTTTCCGCTTTGATCCGTTTCAGAAACGGCATCAAGTCCGTCGTACGCAATGTCAGTGACGTTCCCCTCGGTGTCCTTCATTTTCGTTACGTCATTGTTTTTGTTGTACTGATACGTTTCGGTGCCGTAGTTGTCTTTTACGGCTGTGACGTTGCCGTCTTTATCATATTGATAGCTTTCTGTCGCTTTGCCCGCATCCGCGTCGTTCGGATCGGTGTCCTGAATGACGTTGTTGCCTTCGTATACAGTGTTGGTCGTGATTTTCAGCCCTTCGGCATCATCGATCATCTGAATCGGGTTGCCCGCCTCATTATAGCCGTACTGCACTTTGCGGCCGTTCGGCTGCGTCATGAGCAGCGTTTTTTTGTCCGCGTCATAGCTGTAGTCGTACGTTTCTTTTTTCGCATTGACGGCTTTGGCCAGACGGTGGCCGCTGTATTGGTATTCAGTGAACAGCGGTTTGTCATCCGTGCTGTTTGCGGAATACTGCTTGACGAGGCGCCCTTCGGCATCATAGTCGTAGCTTGTGACGCTGCCGTCAGTATCCGTCACCTTTTTGAGAAGGTCTTTGTCATATGAATATGAAATCTTTTTGTTTTTCGGCCCTGTAAGAGATGTGACATGGCCGTTTTCATCATAGGTAAATGTCAGCTTGCGCCCTGATGCGTCTGTTATGGCGGTCAGCTGATTGCTGTCGTTATATTCGTATACGGTTGTGTTGTTGTGTCCGTCAACGATTTTTTGGAGCTTGCCGCCTTTTTTGCTGAAATAAGCGTTCGTCTGATCTTTTGTTTTTAATACAAATTGGTCGCTTGTTTCCGTCAGTTCGAGATAAACGCCCGTCGGCGGCTGATACGTGCCGTCAGATTTTTTCGTGAAGACATGTGTTGTCGCGTCCTCATCAATATAAACGGCTCTGCCGTCTTCAGAAAGGATCGACGTTTCCGCATCGGCATACCAGCCTTGGCCGAACATATGGTCAGAGCTGTCAAGACTGTTGAATGTCCGGGAGAGCCCGAGCCCCGGCCCGCGTCCGTCGATTGACATATCTTCCTCATTGACGATGACATTTCCCGTCGCGCCGTTCAGCTGTCCGTCCGGAATGTCGATAATAGACCAGAATTCTTCCGTTCCGAGGAATTCCGCCCCTTCATGGAAAACAGGGTTAAAAGGTGCCGTCGGTATGCTGTCACCGTTTGCGTCATAGGCGGTCAGCGTGAAGGAATAGTTCTTCTTCCCTTTGTAATTGCCGTTTGCGTTTTCGTAAACAGGTGAAGGGTCAAGCGCCAGTTCGCCGCCCTTTCCGTCCGTGTGAAGCTGGAATCTTCCCGCTTTCACTTCATCGGCTGACGGCCAGATGCGTTTGTTTTGGGTCGTCCAATGATCGGTATCCCCGACATCGAATGATTGATAATCTTTTCCGTTGTAGATGTTGATTTTGTAGCCTTTGGCGTTTTTGACTTTATCCCATATGAGATTGACATAACCCGTTTGGCTGGATTTCGTGTTCGTATAGACATAGCCTGTCAGGTTTTTCGGCTTTGCGATATCAGGCAGCGCCGGACTCGCTTCCGGTGAGGCGATCGCTTCTCCGTCTTTGTTATAAGCAATGACTTTAAATCCGTAGGTTTTCCGGTTCGCATCTCCGCCGGCGTTTTTATAAACGGGGCCCGGGTTGATCGGCAATTCCGCACCTTTTTTGTCTTTCAGGTGAAGCGCATATTTTCCGGCGCTGATTTCCGCCTTTGTCGGCCAGATGTTTTGATCTTTTGTGGACCAGGATGTTTTATTTCCGAGGTCAAGCGTTTCAAAGCCTTTGCCGTTAAAGACTTGCATTTTATACCCGGCTGCGCCTGATACGGCTTTCCAGGAAAGATCAAACCAGCCTGTGGCGTTGTTGTTATTAAAGCCTTTCGTGCTCGGTTTCTGAACTCTTCCAATATTCGGAATGACGGGCTTGGCGGCCGCAGACATGGCGCCTTCTCCCTGGTCAAACACCGCGCTGACCGCGACCCAGTAATTTTTACTTGCCGGATAGCTGCCGCCGGAGTTTTTATAGACCGGCGAAGGATTAAGCGCTAATTCACTTCCGCCTTTTCCGTCTGTATGCAGCTTATATTTGCCGGAGTCGATTTCCGCTTTTGTCGGCCAGATGTTTTTTCCTTTTGTGCTCCAAGAGGTTGCATTGCCGACCGGAATGGCCTGATATTCTTTCCCGTTATAAAGCCAGACTTTATAGCTTTTGGCGCCTTCAGCTTTTTTCCAGCTGATATTGAAAAATCCTGTCGAATCTCCGTTATGATACGCTTTGACAGACGGCGTGTCCGCCTTCGGAATCGTGTATGTCACTTCAATGTATGGTTTTTTAGCAGAGTTTGCTGATGACATCAGCTTCTTCCAATACTCTTTTCCGTTTCCGTTTGTGTGAAGCTTAAAGCCGTAATTGGCGCCGCCGCTGTTCCACGACTTGACTGCGGAGGTGACATCGAAGCTTGCCCATTGGCCTTTATAGACCTCGGCTTTGCCGATGTTTTTGGAGCCCGGCTTGTTCTTCCACGTAATCTTGGCATTGTCGTAATTGCTGTTAACGGTGTCGAGCCAAAGCCCCGTCGCTTTTGATCCGTAATAGGAGTGGGCTGTGTACGCTTTGAGCGTCGCTTTCGTCACCGTCATGTTTTTGATCGGCTTTAGATTATCAAACTTCATAAAAGCGTAGTTCGTTCCGGTTGTGCCGTCATAATATCCAGTTTTCAGCACGTACGCTTTCAATCCGGCGTCCCATTTCTGCGAAGCGGCAGAGTAGTTTGTCGTCGGGTACGCGCTCATGACAAAGGTATCGGATGACACAGATACTGATGTTGAAGGGTCAATAGATACCGGATAAACCCGCTTGGGATCTTTCAGCCATTTTTCATCGGCCGTTACATGGAGCAAGTAGCCTTCGCTGTTTTTTTCAAGCTTGAAGCTGACATTTTCTGACCTGTTGACTTCACCTGACTTTTCGTCGAGATCTGAGTCGGTCATAAAGGGCTTCGGCACGGTGTAGACGACATTGTCTTTATCATCAGAAAACGCGATAGAGCCGTCTTCCTGTTCTTTAGCCTGAAGGTCGGTTTTGATTTGAAAGGTGAAGGAATTGTAGCCTTCATATTTGTGAAGCACAAGGTCTTCTTTTATGTTTTCGTTAAATGTGTAGGTTTGTAAATCAATTGCAGGAAACACTTGCTGATACGTAAGCTCGTTGCTGTCTTCCCTTACTTTTGCTGAGGCATCTGTCGGAGTAATTGCAGCCTGATCGGGGCCTTTTGCGCCGGTTAATGAGTATGTGAGCTTATGATCATTGTGTTCAAATGTAGCGTATAATCCGTTTTTCATTTGCTTCAGAAAATCGGAATTCAGCACTGTATTTTCCGTTCCGACTTCCTTTGAGCCGGTTTTCAATTCAGGAGAAACGTCTTCCCAGTCCGCATTGGCGGTTTCTTTCGTATGAATGGGGTCTGTGTAGATTTCCTGTTTGTACACACCCTCGCCTTCATAGTAAAGCTTTGAATTCTCAGTTCTTTCAGACGTGATCTCACCGTCTTGATTGATATCTTTTTGATTAAACGGCATCTGCTCGGGTGCTTTTTCCGCCGGAAGATCTTTTTCCGGGTCTGCGGCCGGAATGTCGGCGGTTTTCGCTTGATCTTGTTTTTCACGCGTTTCTGCCGCAAATACATCGGCAGGCGCAATGGAAATCATAAGCGTTGCCGCAAGAGTGCCGGCCAGCCATTTTTTCCACTTGTTCTTTTTTCCTATTTTCATAGGTTCTCCTCCTTCTTTTGTAATATAGGCTTAACAATAGTAATATTATTGAAATTGTTTATCAATATTTTCCTAGGTATTTAAGGTTATTTTAAGGATTATAGGGATTTTGAACCTTTTATTCATATAAAAAAACCGCCGGCTGCCGGCGGTTTTTCGTATTATGGATAGCGGAGATTTGTATTTTGCGCTCCCGCGTAGGATTGGGCGAAGTTTTTGGCGTCCTGGGCTGAAAGGGTGCCATAGCTGTAATTTGATCTCGGATTCCAGCCGGTGCGCGGTGATTTCGGGGCTTTGAGCGACGGGAATGAACCGGTGTCGGTGAATTGGGCCGTCCCGTAGTCGTCTATCATTCCGCCTTTTTCATTTCCGTTACCGAAGTAGTTGGCTTCTGAGAAAACAGTCGCGTTTGTATGAATGGTGAATCCTAAATTGAAATTGGTCACATAGTTGTTTTTCGCGTGAAAATAGCCGTATCTCATCAGGCCCGGTGAACGCACATAGACGTTATTAAAATAGTTGTTGGTGATCGTCATATGCGGATAGCCGATATAATTGCGTCCTTCGTTATCATCATTCGGATAACCGAGAATCAGGCCGTACAGATGGTCTGTGAATTTAGAGTTAGACAGCGTCACAAAATCCGCTTTGGCGCCGACATACAGAAGCTTTCCCAAATCACTGTGGCTGTTCGGATTGTAGCTGTGTCCTTCAAACCACACGTGGTCAATCCAGTAATTCTGTCCGTTCGCTATGTACATCGGAATGTCGTTGTTGCCTGTAATGGCGGCACTATGGCTGATAATGAGATTTTTGAAAATCACATTGTTTGAGCCGGAGCCGGTGGTCAGATAGATGTTGGTCAGCCTGTGGCTGGTATAAGAGCCGACGATGGTTTTATTGGCGCCGACTGTCACGACGGCTTTACCCGGGGAAGAAATATCACTTGTGATGACGATGGTTTTGCGATCCGTTCCGCCCGCATTGTTTTTCAAATCATTGAGATTGCTGACGTAGACGACGGGGCCGCCCTGGCCTCCCGATACGGCGGATTTTGCTTTACCGTTATGATCCTTCGCATTGCCCGCGAATCCGGTAAGTCCCTGCATCACATCCGGATAAGCCGCTGCCGCTTCTGCCTGCTTTGATGCGGAACATACGATGGCCAGACAAAGCGCAAATCCGAATGCAGCCAAGAAAGCGAGATGACGCGTCTTTTTTATCATGCCCTTCACTCCTTTAATTTCTTAAATTGTAAACACAAGAAGTATTATACAATTACTATCCTCTTTTTCCATGATCTGTTTGTCTGCTTTTTCGTTATGGCTGAAAAGCCCCAAAACAAAAAAAGCAGCCGATACGGCCGCCTATATACGGGTGCTGTCTGCCTGAGCTTCCGAAGGCACGGCTTTTTGCTTTCGAATCAGGGACAGCCCCATTCCCGCAAAAATCAATACAATCCCCAAAGATTGATAAAGGTCAGGGCGAAATCCCGTAAATACGGTGTCGAGCACAATCGCCACCGCCGGATCAAGAAATACGATGATTGAAATAAACCGGGTGGATAAAAACCGCAAGCTGTCAAAAAAGAGCAAATACACAATTCCCGTATGAATGATACCGGTCGACACAATCATGATCCAGTTCACATGCGACAAATCAGAAAAAGCGCCGAAACGGACGAACGGAAGAAGAATGATAACGCCCAATCCGGTCTGCAAACAGGTGACGGCGTATGGGCTGAGGCTGTTGATGCCTTTCCCGGCCAGTGTCGTAAAAGCATAAAAAAGGGCGGCCAGCACGGCCCAAATAATACCCGATCCCATCAGCTGAGAAAATGATGTACTTCCGTTGATGCCGGAAATCAGGGCGGTGCCCAGAAAACAAATCACGATGGAACTGACGGACACAATATGCAGTTTCTCCCGGTATATAAGGCTCCCTAGAAGAAGGACGAGAACCGGAGCCAAATGATAAACGGAAATCGCTATCGTCACTGATGTCTCCTCAAATGATTTAAATAAAAACACCCAGTTCAGCACGAGAAAAAATCCGCAGGCCAGTGTCTGCAGCACCTCCCGCCGGTTCCATTGTTCGGTGCGGTACCGTCCGGAACCAAACCAGCAGACGCCCAGAAACAATGAGGCGCACAGACATCTCACAAAGACCAGTTCAATTGAAGGCACATTCGTATGTTCTGAGAAAAAGCCGATTGATCCGAAAATGACCATGGAAATGACCATTTTGATGACGGCATTTGATGTTTGTTCAGCTTGCATTGATTTGCTTCCCCCATATCATTGACTGTTTATTCAGACAAATACTAACAGCCATTTTACTTGATTCAGAGGAAGATTTCACCCTATTTTTCGAAAGCCGGCGGTCTTTTCTCATGAAAAAAGCCCCGCATCAGCAGGGCCTTCTGTTTAATGAACGATCAGTACAGGACAAGGAGACAATTGTGAGACCTTATGGCTCACGCTTCCGAGCATCATTTCTTTAAATCCGCTGATTCCGCGGCTTCCGACGACAATCAGATTGAAATGCTGTTCTTTCGCTATGTTTAAAATTTGATGCGCAGGTTCGCCTTGGACGTACAGGCTTTCCGCGTTTACTCCGCTTTCTGCCGCTTTCTGCTTGGCATCTTCCAGAATGGCTGCTCCTTTTTGCTCGACTTCATGTTTGATGTCTTCAATGAAGTTTTCCGGAACATAGACAATCCCGGTTAAAGCTGATGTGGAGACAACGGCTTCACGTCCCGCATAGAGAATGGTGAGTTCAGCCTGCTGTTCTTTCGCCAGATGGATGGCTGCGTCCAGGGCTTTATTGCTCATGTCTGAACCGTCTACTGCTGCAAGAATTTTTTTAAACATATGAATCCCGCCTTTCTGCTTTTATTGTCCTCCTCTCTTTGCTGAATGTCAATTTTGCCGGCTTTCTCCGGAACATTGCGCTTACAGACTTTCTCCGTTTGTGGCGATGACGTCTTTAAACCAATAAAAACTTTTCTTTTTCTTTCTTTCAAACGTGCCTTTTCCGTCATTGCCGCGGTCGACATAGATATAGCCGTAGCGTTTTTTCATTTCTGCCGTTGAGGCGCTGACGAGGTCAATCGGCCCCCACGACGTGTAGCCGATCAGGTCGACGCCGTCTTCAATCGCCTCTCTTGCCTCTATTAAATGATCACGCAGATAATTGATGCGGTAGTCATCCTGAATGGTTCCGTCCTCCTCCGGCTGATCAACCGCGCCGAGTCCGTTTTCGACGATGAAGAGCGGTTTCTGATAACGGTCGTACAGCGTGTTTAAGGTGATGCGCAAGCCCTTCGGATCAATCTGCCAGCCCCATTCGGAAGATTTCAGGTACGGGTTTTTCACGCCGCCGAGAAGATTTCCCTTAGATTGCGCCAGATCCTCAGGCGCCGTGCTGGCCGTCATCGACATGTAGTAGCTGAAGCCGATGTAATCCACCGTATGTTCTTTCAGGAGCGCCTCGTCTCCTTCCTTCATCTCGATCGTAATTCCGTTTTCTTTAAAGAAGCGTTTCATATAGCCCGGATAGCTGCCCCTCGCCTGTACATCAGAAAAGAACAGCGTGCTCCGCTCTTTTTGCAAAGCCGCATATACATCCTCCGGCTTCGGCGTCATCGGATACGTCGTCGTCGCGGCGATCATGCAGCCGATCTGTGAATCCGGAATGATCTCATGACCGGCTTTTACCGCCAGCGCGCTCGCCACAAATTGATGGTGGGCCGCTTGGTACATCGTGTTTTGTTTATTTTCGCCTTCCCGGAATATAAGGCCGCCGCCTGTAAACGGAGCGTGAAGAACGACGTTGATCTCATTGAAGGTCATCCAATATTTCACCTTGTCTTTATAACGGGTGAAAACCGTGCGGGCGTACCGCTCATAGAAATCGACCGTTTGGCGGTTTCTCCAGCCGCCGTAGTTTTTCACAAGACCGAGCGGCATCTCATAGTGAGAAATCGTGACAACCGGTTCGATCTGATGTTTTCTCAATTCGTCAAACAAACGGTCGTAAAATTGCAGCCCTTCTTCATTCGGTTCTGTTTCATCGCCGTTCGGAAAGATTCTCGTCCACGCAATGGAGGTGCGGAACGCTTTAAAGCCCATCTCCGCAAACAGGGCGATATCCTCTTGATAGCGGTGATAAAAATCAATCGCGTCGTGATACAAATTCAGCGCATCGTCCGTCTCATGAAACGGAGACATAATGCCGTCCGGGGAGACATCCGCCGTAGAAAGTCCTTTGCCTCCTTCTTTATAAGCTCCTTCAATCTGATTGGCAGCCGTTGCGCCGCCCCATAAAAAACCTTCCGGAAATCTCTTCATGTTTTCTCCACCTCTTTTTCAGGATAACGCCAGAAGCGCTTCGTTCGGTTTGACCATTCCGCTTTTTTTCACGTCTGTAAATGAATATTGATCCGTATTCGTAATGATGACCGGCGTGATCACGTCAAAACCGGCAGCCTTTATCTCGTCGATATCAAAAGTAATCAGCAGATCTCCCGGCGCGACAGTATCGCCTTCTTTGACGTGCATCTCAAAATGCCTGCCATCCAGCCGGACGGTATCAAGCCCGATATGAATGAGAACCTCGGCTCCCCGGGTGCTCGTAATGCCGATGGCGTGCTTTGTTTTAAATACGGCTGTCACCCTCCCTTCTACGGGAGAAACCGCTGCGCCCTCTTCAGGCAGAATCGCAAAACCTTTTCCCATCATTCCACCGGAAAAGACGCTGTCGTTCACTTCGCTTAATGCTTTCACTTCGCCTTTAATCGGGCTGTGAATGATTTCTCCGCCTGCCGTCACACCCGGCGTTTCAGATGCTTTGTCCCGTTCAGACTGTACATCCTCAAACCCGATCAGAAGTGCCGCCGCCATACCCGCCGCAAACGAGATAAAAAGCCCGATCAGCGCGTAAAGAAACGTCGGCCCGATAAAGACCGGAATGCTCGGCAGACCGGCGTTTCCGCCGACAATGTAAGAAGCGACGCCCGTTACACCGTAAAAAGCTCCGCCTGCCGCGCCGCCGATTAATGCTGCCGCGAACGGTTTTTTCAATCTCATGTTAACGCCGTACATCGCGGGTTCGGTAATGCCCATCAATGCCGTAATGCCCGTCGTAAACGCCAGCGATTTGAAGGTTTTGTTTTTGGATTTTAAGAAAACCGCAAATGACGCGCCGGCCTGCCCCATATTCGCCAAAAACATCGCAGGCAGAATGTAATCATGTCCGTTTTGGGCGATGTTATTGATCATGATCGGCACAAGCGCATAATGCATCCCCGTCATAATGATGAGCGAAAATGTGCCTGCAAGCAGAATCATCGCGGCAATGCCCGCATGATTGAACAAATCATTAACGCCGACAGACAGGTAATTCCCGAGAATCGCGCCGAGCGGGCCGACTGTGATCAAGGTGACAGGCACGACGATCACAAGCGTAAGCATCGGAACGGCAATCAATTTCAAAGATGAAGGCGTGATTCGGTCAATTCCTTTCTCTACATAGGACATCAGCCATATCGCCAGCAAAATTGGGATAACTGTCGATGAATACGTGGCAGCGGTTACAGGAAGACCGATAAAGGAGATGCTTTTCCCTGCTCCAAGCAGGGCCGTTAAATCCGGATGCAGAATCGCACCCGCCACAGCGGCCGCCACGTACGGATTACATCTGAATTTTCTCGCCGCGCTTACCGCAAGCAAAAGCGGCAGAAAATAAAACGCACCGTCACCGAAAGCCGTGAGAATGCTGTGAGTCTCGCTCTTCTCCGACATCCAGCCGAATGTCACCGCTAGCGCGACAAGCCCTTTTATCATGCCGGCTCCGGCAATGGCCGGCAGAATCGGTGTAAACACGCCGGAAATCACATCAAACACGGCGCTCAGCACATTTTTCTTCTGCTTTGAAGTTTTGTTTGCGCTTTCATCACTGAGCCCGCTGCTTT
The DNA here is from genome assembly GCF_003676355.1 of Bacillus sp. L75. Classification (NCBI taxonomy): domain Bacteria; kingdom Bacillati; phylum Bacillota; class Bacilli; order Caryophanales; family Bacillaceae; genus Bacillus; species Bacillus sp. L75. The sequence continues at coordinate 88,928 of NZ_ML064905.1, read as the reverse complement.
CCATCAAAGCCTGATACACCTTCGGCACATGATTGCCGATAATGATCTGAAATTGCCCGCCGCTAATATTTGTCCCCATCACGCCTTCCGTCTGTTCCAGCCCGCTCCGATCTGCTTTCGCATTGTCATATAGATTAAAACGAAGCCGCGTCATGCAATGGATGACACTCTGAACATTCTCCTCCCCGCCGACAAGTTGTAAAATCTCTTTTGATATTTTATGATAGTCCATGAGTATACCTCCTTAAAAATGGGGGAACCGCCGGACGAAAGGTGCCCGCCTTTCTCCGGCTTTTTTTGTTATGAAATCAGCATCACCTCCGAAAAAAGGGTATAAAAAAAACCCAAACTGCACAGCACACGGGGGTCTTCCCCTGTCTGACGCAATTTAGGTTTTGCCTGCGATTTGCAGTAACAATCCTAGGTGAATGATATTGGGTTGATATGTATACTTTAGCACTGGATTTATTGGGTATCAACGCTTACATTTTTAAAAATATACTAGTCAAATATATAAAGGCATTAAAATATTGTTCCCATCTACTATATTAACTAAAAGAACCCTCATGTTAAGTACCTCTGATAAAGTAGCTTTAAGTTAAATTGCGCCCTAATTCCTCTTCTCTACTTTAATTTCACACTTCTCTAGTTTGTCCACAACGGTTAAAGTAGTACCTACTTCCAGTTGATAAGAGCAAATACTAGATCATGCAGTCAATTCAAGCCCATTACCTCAACAGTAACCCCATTTTCAATGTAAGAATACTCCATACTCCACCAAACTACCTCAGCGTTATTTTTTAAACGCTTAATAAATAGGACTTTATTCTCTTCTTTTTTAGTATTACCTATTGGTAAGAGTAGTGATAAAATGGAATTATTGATATAAAAAAGGAGATTATGATGAGAAATCATAGAGGCTTCCATGAGGAAATTCAGCAACAACAAAAACTTTATCCAACATCACATCGCATTCAACCGGTTGGCCCTAAAGAATATGCAGAGGTTTTGACTTTACATACGGCAAAACAACTGAGCGAGACATTTCAAACACTTGTGGATCAAGATCAATATGAACAAGCGATTCAGCTGAGCGAGAAAGTTGCCTCTCAGCTTGGACAACATACGAATTTTTCATTACCACTTTCCACAGTGCTTTATAGTTTAAACGAAATGGAACTTCCTATTTCAGAGGAATTCTCTCTACATCGTCTGAAACTGCTAGGAAATCATCAAACTCATGATAACTTTTTCAAAGCATTAAAACACGAGATGTTAACGGCGGATCGGGTAGACTTTATGGTTAGTTTTACAAGGTGGTCTGGTGTTCAGCTTTTGATCCCTCCGCTTCAGGAGCTTGCTAAAAGACATGTCCCTGTACGCATCATTACATCTACCTATATGGGTATTACAGAACCGAAAGCGTTAAGACATCTTCTTCAATTTGAAAATGTTGAGTTGAAAATTGTAAATGAATATAAAAAATCTTTCCATACGAAAGCATACTTATTTGAACGCTGTTCTGGACAGCATAGTGTCATTGTAGGATCTTCAAATCTATCACAAGCTGCACTTACGACCGGGTATGAGTTAAATGTTAGACTACCTGAAACCAGATATCTCCCCGTTTATCAACAAACAAAAGATTTGTTTGACACTGTTTGGAATGAAAAGACACAGCCTGTTGACGAACAATTTTTACAAGCCTATGAGGAATTCCAAGCAGGAAGCCAAAAGGTAAGTGCTTCCTTTGCTGCTCAAAACTCTCTTTACAAAACGAAAATGTCCCCGAATGCCATGCAAAAGGAAGCGTTACGAAACCTTAAAAAAACAAGAAACGAAGGGGAGACAAAAGCAGTCATCATCGCCGCCACTGGAACCGGAAAAACATTTTTAGCAGCATTTGATTTTGAGCAATTTAAACCAAATAAATATCTTTTTCTTGCCCACCGGGAAGAGTTACTTACAAAAGCAATCGAAACATTCCAGAAAGTCACCAATAATCATGAAGATTTTGGTTTATTGAGTGGAACGAAAAAAGAAAGAGATAAGCGTTTTTTATTTAGCACTGTACAAACGCTACATAAAAAAGAAACATTGGAATCCTTTTCAACAGATGAATTTGACTACATTGTGATTGATGAATTCCACCATGCAGAAGCATCTACCTATCAAGCTGTATTAAACTACTTTACACCAAAGTTTTTATTAGGTTTAACTGCAACACCAGAGCGTCTTGACGGTAAAGATGTGCTTCAGATTTGTGATCATAATGTTGTTTATGAAATTAGACTCCGCGATGCTCTAAAGGCAGAGCTACTTGCACCATTTCACTATTTTGGAATTTCAGATCATACTGTAGATTACGAAAAAGTAAAAGTGAAAAATGGACTGTACGAAGAGAAATCGCTAGTAGATCATTTAAAAACTCATAAACGAGTAGAATATATCATTAAGATGATCAACATGTATGGATTCCACGGCGAGAAAATGGTTGGCTTAGGTTTCTGTACAAACGTCGAACACGCAATATACATGAGTGATGAATTTAATAAATTGGGATTTTATACAACTTACTTAACAGGAAATGATTCTCCTGCAAAAAGACAAGAGGTCATTCGTCATTTGGAGGACCCGCACCACAGTTTAGAACTTATATTTACAGTAGATATTTTCAACGAAGGAATAGATATTCCAAAACTCAATCTACTATTGTTCCTTAGACCAACAGAATCACCAACGATTTTCATTCAGCAATTAGGACGGGGGCTTAGAAAAACAGACGACAAAGAGTTTGTAACGATACTGGATTTTATCGGAAACTATCAAAAGTCATTTGTTATTCCACTCGCACTATCTGGACAAACAAGCCAAAAATCGTTTGATAAAGATTCCCTCCGAGTGGCCGTGACGCATGAGTTTTCAGATTTACCTGGGGGATCTTATGTTGACCTTTCAGCCGTAACGAAGAAAGAAATTTTAAATAAGATCGATCATATTAAACTAAATTCAGATGCCATGCTGAAAACGTTATACAAGCAATTTAAACAAGAGCTAGGACGCTCTCCAGAATTAATTGATTTTCTATACTCTGAACAGGCACCTGGGCTTACCTTTTTTATAAAGAAATACAAATCGTGGGTACAGACCAAAAAGAAAATGGACGATTTGAATGTTACAGATGAAGGAATTCTCAATAACCCCTTGGTTGTAGGGATAGTAGCAAAATTAGAACAGCAATTACCTATTAAATGGCCTTATGAATGGTTAATTTTACAGAGCGGTTTTCACAAAAATATCATCACAATAGAAGATGTAAAAGAATCGTTAGAAAAACAGTTTCATATTCAAATCACAACAGATACACATGATGACCTCATTCAGCGAGCAATGGAGCGTTTAACGAAATCAGATCAAAAACAGAATTGGCGCTTTGGTACATTACAAGGTGATACATTCAAGTTAGATCCAGAAGTGAGCGAGATATTAAACGATCCATTATTCGGACCGTATATTAAGGAGCGCGTCCACTATGGAATGATTGAATTTAGACGTATGAACAATATAGACGCCCTTGCTTCAAAAGAGATTAAGCTTACAATGTATCAAACCTATACAAGAAATGAGCTCATTTATCTTTTTCAGTCAACTGATCAGGAAGGGACTTGGCGAGAGGGTGTACGTAGAGTTAAAAATCACTATTTAATCTTTATCAATTTGAATAAGTCAGAAAAAGTAGAAGATCATTTGCTATATAAAGATTATTTTATTGATCCTAGCCATTTTCACTGGCAAAGTCAAAACCAAACCTCACATACATCAAGCGTAGGGCAAAACTTTATTCACCATAAGGAAAAAGGATACCATATTCATTTATTTGTGAGGAAATTCACTGAAATGCACAACATCACTTTACCATTTATTTATGTAGGAGAAGCGGATTACGTATCAAGCCACGGAGACAAGCCAATGAATGTCAAATGGAAGCTCCATCAGCCTGTCCCAGAAAACTTGTATGTGGATTTAACGAATTAAGGCAGATACGGTCGGAAGATCAGCGGGTGCCCACTCTAGTGATTCTAGCTCACGTATAGGCACCCATCTGAATTCCGCATGCTCTTTTGCTACCGGCTCCCCTGATACAATCTTCGCTTTTATTGAAATTAAATTGACGATGACCTTCTCATATTCATGATGAATATCGGCTATTACATCGCCCGCAACAATTTTACAGTCAAGTTCCTCTTCAATTTCTCTTACAAGTGCTTCTCGTGCATTCTCCCCTTCTTCAAGCTTTCCACCAGGAAACTCCCACAGATTAGGCAGAGACATTGTTGGAGAACGTAGAGCACATAGAATTTCATTGTTTTCATTTTGTATGACTGCGGCGGCTACTTTTATTGTTTCTTTCAAAATTAAACTTCCTTTCGTTTTTTCTTAGGTATGTATTCAAATTTTTCAATTTTATACTGTTCACTGTAAACGATAGAGGTTGAATCCATCATAATTCAAATGGTTTATTAAAAGCAATAGAAGGTCATTCTCCTAATTAGCAAGAAAAAAGCACCCTCCAAAATGGAGTAGGTGCTAATTTACTTCACTCCCCAAACAGCCTCCCCATCACCGCTCAGCACACTAAACGTCACAACTTCTTTCTCTCTCGCTGAGTCCCATTCTTTCAGGAAGACGCCGTCATAATTTGTGCCGTTCAGGTTGATTCGGGCTTTGCTGCTGTCCGTTTTTGTCCAGGTTCCGGTCATTTCCCCGGAAATGGTGCCGTCGTTGTTAAGCCGGATATTTTTTGGGGTTTTGATCGTAGCTGTAATGTCTTTTCCGTGCTGGATGAGTTTGTAGGCTCCGGATGCGGCGGATGCCGATATCTGTGTATCCGGTTCTCCCGCGTAGCGGTATGGCGCTGCAACGGGCCATCCGTCTTTGTTCATGTACAGCCGATGTACTCTGACTTCGTGCTCTTCGCCTCTGTTCGGGAAACGGGTGTGGAAAATGAGGTATGATCGTTTCGTTTTCCCGTCGTAAAACACGGAGTTGTGTCCCGGCGATACGTAGCCCGTGCCTTTTTCAGATTGTGAGGCGAAGCTGTAGCCGCCCATGAGTTTGACCCCGTACGGTTCAATTGCTTTGTCGTCGAAGAAACTGCCGTCTTTTCCTTTGGCATCAAGCATGTTATGGCCTGCGGCGTCATAGTACGGACCGTCCGGATTTTTAGAGCGCGCCACACGCATATGATAACCGCCGGCTGCGTCAAGTCCGCCGAATGACAGATACAGATAGTAATATTTCGTTTCCGGATTGTAGCTGATGTACGGGCCTTCGATTCTGCTGTGATTTCCGCCGAGAAGTTTTTTTCCGTAGCCTTGGTTCGGGAGCGGGAAACCGGTTTTCGGATTCATTTCCAGTATGAAAATTCCGCCGGAGTAAGAGCCGTACACCATCCAGAGCTTGCCTTTATGGTCAAAAAACGTTTGCGGATCTACGACGTTCGGGTGAACGTTTGCATGATACGTCGTGCCGTCTTCGCTTTTTCCTTCCATGCCCGATTTCAAAAAGATGCCTTTGTTCTTGTAGGGTCCTTCGATTTTGTCACTCACGGCGACACCGAGAGCGGATCGCGGCGAGTCTCCTTTACAGGCGTTATAGTACATGTAATATTTCCCGTCAGCCAGCTGGGCGACATCCGGCGCCCACAACGTATCAGACTGGGCCCAGTCGAATGTCTCTTTTAATTCGGTGTAGACGTTCGGGATCAGGGGATTATTGGGATTGACGCTTGAAGACATCTGCTGCCACTGCATCAGGTTTTTCGACTTGGCGGAAGCCAAATGCGAGCCGAATACATAATATGTATCTCCTGTTTTGATGACGGACGGATCATGCACGCTGACCTCTGAAAAAACCGGATGCTGGGCTTTTGCCTGCGGCAGAGTGAATCCGATGACCGCTGCTGAGACCAGGCACACACGAAAGAAACTGGTTTTCATTTTCTGAAATCTCCTCGCTCTCTTCTTTTCTTAAAACGCTTTCAAGACAACGCTCCATTTTATGACGCGGATGGCGGAAATATGTGATCAACAGCGCCGGCTTCGCGATGTACCGCTTTACTTCGATAACAATCTGATTTGTGAAAGACTGGAAAAAAAGTTTTGACTTCTGATTCGCAAACACTTAATATAAAAAACAGTTACTAGTTATCAGAATATTTAAGAATTGAGTGAAGCATATATGACCTTACACAAAGACCGCCGCATCGGGCGCTTATCCGTCCTTCTTCTGCTTCATGAGACTGAAGAAAACCAGCAGATCAGACGGCTGGAACGGGACGGCTGGAAAGTCTGTCTCGGCAGGGTGGGTTCAATGGATGCGCATAAGGTGGTAGCTGCAATTGAAACCGCTTCCAAAAAGAGCGGCGTCATTCAATCTGAGGGTTATCGCGAATCACATGCGCTGTATCACGCTACAATGGAAGCTTTGCACGGAGTGACGAGGGGCGAAATGCTGCTTGGCTCGCTGCTTCGTACCGTGGGCCTGAAGTTTGCCGTCTTGCGGGGAAATCCGTATGAAAGCGAGGCGGAAGGCGATTGGATCGCCGTTTCACTTTACGGCACGATCGGAGCTCCGATTAAGGGGCTTGAGCACGAAACATTCGGAGTCGGAATTAATCACATATGAATCAGCCCATAGATTTCAGATGATAGGGGGCTATGCGTGAAATATCATTTTCATGGCATAGCTCCTTTTTGTATGGGCGCTTTATCAAAGTAAAGGAAAAGGGGTTGAAATGATGGTGACGTTAGACGGTTCCTCACTGACAACCGCAGATGCCCAGCGTGTGCTGTTTGATTTTGAAGAGGTTCAAGCATCTGCCGAAAGCATGGAACGTGTGAAAAAAAGCAGGGCGGCGGTTGAACGGATCGTTCAAGAGGAGAAGACCATTTACGGGATTACGACGGGATTCGGCAAGTTCAGCGATGTGCTGATTCAAAAAGAAGACGCCGCGGATCTGCAGCTGAATCTGATTCTTTCTCACGCGTGCGGCGTCGGTGATCCGTTTCCGGAATCTGTATCGCGGGCCATGCTGCTTTTGCGCGCCAATGCCCTGCTGAAAGGCTTTTCCGGCGTGCGGACTGAGCTGATTGATCAACTGCTCGCGTATCTCAATCATCGCATTCACCCGGTCATCCCGCAGCAAGGGTCACTGGGGGCGAGCGGGGATTTGGCGCCGCTTTCTCATCTCGCACTGGCGCTTATCGGTCAAGGCGAAGTCTTTTACGAAGGGGCCCGGATGCCGACAGCTCATGCTTTAGAACAGACAACCCTTCAGCCGGCCGTCCTGACCTCTAAGGAAGGACTCGCGCTGATCAACGGAACGCAGGCCATGACCGCGATGGGGCTGATCGCTTACCTCGAAGCCGAAAAGCTGGCCTATCAGTCGGAACGGATTGCGAGCTTAACGATCGAAGGCCTTCAGGGCATTATCGATGCGTTTGACGAGGACATTCATGCCGCCCGCGGTTATCAGGAACAGATGGATGTCGCAGAGCGAATCCGCTATTACTTGTCAGACAGCAAGCTGACGACCGTCCAAGGGGAGCTGCGTGTCCAGGACGCCTATTCGATCCGCTGTATTCCTCAAGTCCACGGCGCATCATGGCAGACATTAGCCTATGTAAAAGAAAAATTAGAAATTGAGATGAATGCCGCGACAGATAACCCGCTCATTTTCGAAGACGGCGCCAAAATCATCTCAGGCGGAAACTTTCACGGACAGCCGATCGCCTTTGCCATGGATTTTCTCAAAGTGGCGGCGGCCGAGCTTGCGAATATTTCTGAACGCCGGATCGAACGGCTTGTGAATCCGCAGCTGAATGACCTGCCGCCCTTTCTGAGCCCGCAGCCCGGCTTACAATCCGGAGCGATGATCATGCAATATGCGGCGGCCTCCCTCGTGTCAGAAAATAAAACCCTGGCCCATCCCGCCAGTGTCGATTCCATTCCTTCATCGGCAAACCAGGAGGATCACGTCAGCATGGGAACCATCGCCTCAAGGCACGCCTACCAGATCATTGCGAATACGAGACGGGTGCTTGCCGTTGAAGCCATTTGCGCGCTGCAGGCCGTGGAGTACCGGGGTGCGGAACATTGCGCCTCGTACACAAAACAGCTCTATCACGAAATGAGAAACATCGTGCCGTCCATACAAGAAGACCGCGTGTTTTCTTATGACATCGAGCATCTGAGTGACTGGCTGAAGAAGGAGTCTTTTCTGCCGAATGAGCATCACCAAAAACTGATGACCAATGAAGGGGGACTTACAAGATGACTGATGTAAAGAAATCAATCCGCGCCGGCCGCGGCACCGAACTTGAATGCTTAGGATGGGAGCAGGAAGCCGTGCTCCGCATGCTCCGAAACAACCTTGACCCGGAGGTTGCCGAAAAGCCGGAGGATTTGATCGTATACGGCGGCATAGGCAAGGCCGCACGAAACTGGGATGCTTTTCACGCGATTGAGCGTTCCCTCAAAATGTTAAAAGATGATGAAACACTGCTGATCCAATCCGGAAAACCTGTCGGATTGTTCCGCACGCACAGCCGCGCGCCCCGCGTCCTGCTGGCTAATTCGGTTCTCGTGCCGAAATGGGCGGATTGGGAGCATTTCCATGACCTTGAGAAAAAAGGGCTGATGATGTACGGGCAGATGACGGCTGGCAGCTGGATTTATATCGGCTCACAAGGTATTTTGCAAGGCACCTATGAAACCTTTGCGGAGCTTGCGAGACAGCATTTCGGCGGCAGTCTGAAAGGAACCCTTACGCTGACGGCCGGACTTGGCGGAATGGGAGGCGCCCAGCCGCTGTCCGTCACAATGAATGATGGCGTCGTCATCGCCGTTGAAGCGGATGAAACACGGATTGATAAACGCATTGAAACAAACTATTGCGACCGTAAAACAGCATCAATTGACGAAGCGCTGCGCTGGGCCGAAGCAGCCAGACAAGCCGGAGAGCCTTTATCGATCGGCCTTCTCGGCAATGCGGCTGAGGTGCATCATGAGCTTTTGAACCGCGGGGTCCATATTGACATCGTGACCGATCAGACTTCCGCTCACGACCCGCTGATCGGCTATATTCCGGCAGGATACTCACTTGAAGAGGCCGACCGCCTGCGCCGGGATCAGCCTGAATTATACGTAAGGCTTTCCAAGCAGAGTATGAAAAAGCATGTGGAAGCCATGCTCGCCTTCAAGAAAAAAGGTGCCGTCGTCTTTGATTACGGCAACAATATCCGCCAGGCTGCCAAAGATGAGGGTCTCGCCGATGCTTTTGATTTTCCGGGATTCGTTCCCGCCTACATCCGGCCTTTATTTTGTGAAGGAAAAGGGCCGTTCCGCTGGGCCGCGCTGTCGGGAGACCCTGAAGATATATACCGCACGGACGCTTTATTAAAAGAGCTGTTTCCAGAAAATCAAGCCCTTCACCGCTGGATTGACATGGCACAGAAAAAAGTCACATTCCAAGGCCTGCCGTCCCGTATTTGCTGGCTCGGCTACGGTGAACGGGAAAAGATGGGGCTCGCCATCAATGAATTGGTCAGAAACGGCGAGCTGAAAGCCCCGATCGTCATCGGAAGAGACCATTTAGACTGCGGATCTGTCGCCTCTCCGAATCGGGAAACAGAAGCGATGAAAGACGGAAGCGACGCGGTCGGCGATTGGGCGGTGCTGAACGCGCTGATCAACACGGCCTCAGGCGCAAGCTGGGTTTCTTTTCACCACGGCGGGGGCGTCGGCATGGGGTATTCCCTTCACGCGGGAATGGTCGCGGTCGCTGACGGCAGCATCCTTGCGGAACAGCGGCTTTCCCGCGTTCTGACAAGCGATCCGGGAATGGGCATCATCCGCCATGCGGACGCAGGTTATGAAAAAGCGGCTCAAGTCGCCGAGGAACAAGACATTATGATACCGATGAAAAAGGAGCGGTAACATGCCGAAACAAATAGATACCATACTCACCAACATCGGCCAGCTGCTGACGATGGAATCCGGCGGCCCCCGATCAGGCGGAAGCATGCAGGATCTTCATGTCACGGAAGATGCCGTCATCGGCATTCACGACGGGCGCATTGTTTTTGCCGGACATCAAGGAGCGGAGGAAGGATACGAGGCAAGAGACATCATCGACTGCGGGGGACGGCTCGTCACCCCCGGCCTCGTCGATCCCCATACCCATCTTGTATTCGGAGGGTCCCGGGAAAAAGAACTGAATTTAAAAATTCAGGGCATGTCCTATTTGGATATTTTGGCGCAAGGCGGCGGTATTTTGTCAACGGTCAAAGACACGAAAGCCGCTTCCGAAGAAGAACTGATTGAAAAAGGGCTTTTTCACCTCGGACGCATGCTGTTATACGGCATCACGACGGCAGAAGTAAAAAGCGGGTACGGACTCGACAAAGACACGGAACTGAAACAGCTGACCGCGGCGAAGAAACTGGGCGAACGCCAGCCGGTCGACCTTGTCACAACTTTTATGGGGGCACACGCCATTCCGCCTGAGTACCGGAACAGCCCTGACGAATTTCTGAATCGCATGCTGCAGCTTTTGCCTGAAATAAAAGAAAAAGGCCTCGCGCAATTTGCCGATATATTCACAGAAACAGGCGTCTTTACCGTCAGCCAGTCACGGGACTACCTGAAAAAGGCGTCTGAAGCTGGTTTCGGCCTGAAAATCCATGCTGATGAGATTGACCCGCTCGGCGGCGCGGAATTGGCGGCAGAGCTGCATGCTGTTTCTGCCGATCATTTGGTGGGGGCGTCTGACGAAGGCATCGAAAAGCTAGCGGCGTCCGGAACGATCGCCGTCCTGCTGCCGGGCACGACTTTCTATCTCGGCAAACACACTTATGCGAGAGCCCGGGAGATGATTGATGCGGGCGTACGGGTCAGTTTGGCGACTGACTTCAACCCGGGCAGCTCACCGACGGAAAATCTCCAGCTCATTATGTCGATTGCCGCGCTTCATTTAAAAATGACCGCGGAAGAAATCTGGCACGCTGTCACCGTTAATGCCGCGTATGCGATCGGAAAAGGCGAAGAGGCCGGACAAATTAAAGCCGGACGGGCGGCTGACATTGTCATTTGGGAAGCGCCGAATTACATGTATATCCCGTATCATTACGGCGTCAATCATGTCCGCCGTGTCATCAAGAATGGAAAGACGGTTGTCTCAAGGGAGGGAGCCGCTCTTGGATAAGTATCCGTTTCTGCAAAAAGCCGGCTCCCTCTTCAACGACCGCCATGTGACAAGGATCGGCGATGTGACGGAAGCGTGGGCGGGACAAACGATCAAAGGGCCGGCTTTGATCGGCGTTCCGCTTTCTAAGTCGTCAATCAGCCATTCCGGCGCCTGCTTTGCACCCGGTGCGATCCGCCGGGCGCTCGGCGGGATTTCCGCTTATTCCGCGGAGCTGCGGGAGCATGTCATTGACCATCTTTACGATATCGGCGATATTCAGATTCACGTCACGGATGTCGTCACATCTCACGAACACATTTATCGGACCATTCATGACATTCTGACGGACCAGCCTGACTGGGTGCCCGTCATTCTCGGCGGCGACAACTCCATTAGTTATTCCACCATTAAAGCCATTGCGGAAACGAAAGGAACAACAGCCGTCTTTCAATTCGACGCCCACCACGACGTCCGCAACACAGAAGACGGAGGACCGACAAACGGCACGCCATTCCGCCGGCTGTTAGATGAAAATATCATAAGCGGACAAAACCTGATTCAGCTTGGGATCAGGGAGTTCAGCAACAGCTTGGCATACGAACAATATGTAAAAGAACGGCAGGCAGACGTGCATACAATGGAGATGATCCGGGAGAAAGGGCTCCTCCGAACGATACAAGAGGTCTTGCCGGCCGTTCAAAAAAGAGCCGACGCCATTTTTATTTCGGTTGATATGGATGTGCTGGATCAAGCTCATGCGCCCGGCTGTCCCGCGATCGGCCCCGGAGGTCTGTATACCGAGGAACTGCTTCAGGCGGTCAGGTTTTTAGCCCAGGAGGCTGACATCTCGGGTATTGAGATCGTTGAGGTTGATCCGACACTTGATTTTCGCGATATGACAAGCCGGGCAGCCGCACACGTCATTTTACATGCATTAAAGGGATTTAAATTGTCACGTTAAAATCAAATCCGGCACGCGTGCTCTCGGCTGCCGGAAGATTCTCACGCCACGCAAAAAGGGGGAGATCACGATGGATGTTGATCAAGGCGGCAATCAGCTAAAGCGCACGATGAAAAGCAGGCACTTATTTATGATTTCATTGGGAGGGGTCATCGGCACGGGGCTGTTTTTGAGCACAGGGTATACATTGAGCCAGGCCGGGCCGGGCGGGACGATCGCCGCTTACCTGATCGGCGGCTTGATGATGTATCTTGTCATGCAGTGTCTCGGAGAATTGTCAGTAGCCATGCCTGTGACCGGTTCATTTCAAACGTATGCGACAACGTTTATCGGGCCGTCCACGGGCTTTATGGTCGGTATCATGTATTGGGTGAATTGGGTGGTGACGGTAGGATCGGAGTTTACAGCTTCCGGTATCCTCATGCAGCGCTGGTTTCCCCACAGCAGCGTCTGGATGTGGAGCGCGATTTTCGCGGCTCTCCTTTTTGCCGCCAATGCATTCTCCGTTAAATTGTTTGCAGAAACGGAGTTTTGGTTTTCAAGCGTCAAAATCGTTACCATCCTTTTATTTATCATCTTAGGCGGCGCCGCGATGTTCGGTTTGATTTCATTGCACGGTTCGGGTGAAGCTCCGATGCTGTCGAATTTCACCTCACACGGCGGGCTGTTTCCGAACGGCTTTCTTGCGGTTTTCATCGCAATGATTTCCGTAAGCTTCGCCTTTTCAGGGACGGAGCTGATCGGAATTACCGCGGGTGAAACCGCCAATCCGGCAAAAGATATTCCGCGTTCGATCCGAAATGTCGCCTGGAGAACGGTCATCTTTTTTATCGGCGCCATTTTTGTGCTGTCCGGACTGATCTCCTGGAAGGAAGCCGGTGTGATTGAAAGTCCGTTTGTCGCGGTCTTTTCCCAAATCGGTATCCCATACGCCGCAGATATCATGAACTTCGTGATTTTAACGGCTTTGCTTTCGGTCGCCAACTCCGGACTGTATGCTTCCACCCGGATGCTGTGGTCTCTTGCGAATGAAAACATGATCAGCGCCCGGTTCAAAAAAGTCACGCCGAAAGGCATTCCGCTGAATGCTCTGCTCGCCAGCATGGCCGTTTCCTGCATATCCTTGATCTCAAGCATCGCCGCCCCGGGCACGGTCTACGTGGTGCTCGTGGCAATAGCCGGATTTGCCGGCGTCGTGGTGTGGATGAGCATCGCCCTGTCTCAGCTGTTATTTCGAAAACATTATGTGAAAAACGGCGGACGCGTCTCGGATCTGACCTTCCGCACACCGTTATACCCTCTCGTTCCGATCGCCGCTGTGATCTTATGTTTCGCTTCATGCGTAGGCCTTGCATTTGATCCCAATCAAAGAATCGCCCTCTTCTGCGGAATTCCTTGTATGATCCTGTGCTATCTCATTCGTTTTTTGAGAAAGAAACAGCCGAAACAATCCGTCCGTGACATTCATTTGGATAAAACCATGCCATAAAAAAAGGCACATACTGATGAGGTATGTGCCTTTCTTCTCTTATTCCGTAATCAGCGTATGAATCAGTTTCGGCGCTTCCGCTTTTTCTGAGATGCGGATGTTGTCATAGACTTTGGCGGTCACGTCGTCAACGTTTTCGCGGTTGGCGTAAAGGGTGACGAGCGGCTCGCCTTTTTCGACGTTGTCACCGACTTTTTTGCGGAGCATAATGCCGACGGCAAGATCGATTTCGTCCTCTTTTGTCGCACGTCCCGCGCCCAACAGCATCGCTGCGACGCCGATTTCGTCAGCGACGATTTCTGAAACGACACCCGCTTCTTTTGCCGGAACGTCAATTTTGTACGCCGCCTGCGGAAGTTTGGACGGATCGTCAACGACAGAAGCGTCTCCTCCCTGATTGCTTAGGAACTCTTTGAACTTTTCAAGCGCTTTGCCGTTTTTCATGACTTCCTGCAGCTTCGTTCTCGCTTCTTCCAATGTCTCAGCTTTTTTCGCCAATACGACCATTTGGCTGCCGAGCGTGAGAACGAGTTCGTTTAAGTCTTCAGGGCCTTCCCCTCTTAATGTATCAATGGCTTCTTGTACTTCCAGGGCATTCCCGATCGCAAAACCGAGCGGCTGCGACATGTCAGAAATCACGGCCATCGTCTGGCGGCCGACGTTGTTTCCGATGCGGACCATTGCTTTGGCGAGGTTCACGGCGTCTTCATCCGTTTTCATAAACGCGCCCGCGCCCGTTTTGACGTCAAGCACGATGGCATCTGCTCCGGCGGCAATTTTTTTACTCATAATTGAGCTTGCGATCAGCGGGATGGAGTTCACCGTACCCGTTACATCACGCAGCGCATACAGCTTTTTATCGGCAGGCGTCAAATTGCCGCTTTGTCCGATGACGGCTACCTTGTCGCGGTTCACAAGCTTGATGAATTCATCTTTTGATAATTCCACGTGGAAGCCTTCGATCGCTTCCAGCTTATCAATGGTTCCCCCCGTATGGCCGAGACCGCGGCCGGACATTTTAGCAACGGGAACGCCGAGCGCCGCGACGAGCGGTGCGAGTACGAGAGTTGTCGTGTCGCCGACCCCGCCCGTAGAGTGCTTGTCGACCTTAATGCCTTCAATGGCGGAGAGATCAATCGTTTCTCCTGAATTCACCATCGCCATTGTCAGATCGGCGCGCTCCTGATCCGTCATATCCTGAAAGTAAATCGCCATAGCCAGCGCGCTTGCCTGATAATCAGGGATGCTTCCGTCCGTGTATCCTTTTACGAAAAATTGAATTTCTTCTGTTGTAAGTTCTTTTCCATTTTGTTTTTTTACAATAAGATCTACCATTCTCATGATCTATCACCTGTCCTTCATTTATGTTCAGTGAATCAATCCGACGATCGCCGCTGTCAGGAAGCTGACGAGCGTTGCGCCGTACAGCAGCTTCAGCCCGAACCGCGCGACGACGTTTCCTTGTTTTTCATGCAGCCCTTTCACCGCACCGGTAATGATTCCGATAGAGGAGAAATTCGCGAATGAGACAAGGAATACAGATACCACTGCCTGTGTATGCGCACTGAAATGGAAATCGCCGGATGAGAGTGTCTGCATCGCCACAAATTCATTCGATACCATTTTCGTCGCCATAATGCTTCCGGCGCTCACCGCTTCATTCCACGGAATACCGGTTAAAAACGCAAACGGCGCGAATACATATCCGAGCAGCGCCTGGAATGTAATGCCGAAGACCGCATTAAAAACGCCGTTGACCAGGGCAATGAGTGCGACAAATCCGATCAGCATCGCCGCTACGACGACGGCGACTCTGAATCCATCCATTATATACTCACCGAGCACTTCAAAAAAGGATTGCTTTTCTTCTTCAGGAACGACGATCAAATCCTCTTCTTTGCTGACAGTGTACGGGTTGATGATAGAAGCGATGATAAATCCGCCGAATAAGTTCAGCACAAGCGCCGTCACGACGTATTCGGGCTTCAGCATCATCATGTAAGAACCGACGATCGACATTGAGACCGTCGACATTGCGGACGCGCAAAGCGTATATAAGCGCTGTTCAGTAAGATAACCGAGCTGTTTTTTCAAACTGATAAAGACTTCTGATTGCCCTAAAATCGCGGATGCGACAGCGTTGTAAGATTCGATTTTCCCCATTCCGTTCACCTTGCTTAACGCAAGACCGATATACTTCGTGATGAAGGGGAGGACCTTCCAATGCTGCAGAATTCCGATTAAAGCGGATATAAAGACGATCGGCAGAAGCACGCTCATGAAGAACGTCGTCTGTTTCGCATTCACAAGCCCGCCGAATACAAAGTTAATCCCTTCTGATGCATATTCCAGCAAGTAGTTAAATCCTTTTGCAAAACCGCCGACAAGAAAATTCCCGATACCGGTGTTGAGGAGAATATAACCGAGAATCAGCTGCAGCACGAGCATGACGGCGATCGGCCGGATTCTGATTCTTTTTTTGCCGTTGCTGGCAAGCCAGGCAAGACCTAAAAACACAATGATTCCGATAATTCCGATGAGATACTTCATATGTGTTCTCCTTTTATTTGTATTCGCTTACAATTTTTTATGCATCAACAAAGAAAGAGGATGGCGGAAGCTTTCGGCTTCCGCACTGCTGATTAATAGTCGCTGCTGCCGCTGTCTCCGCCGCTCACGATAGAGACGCCCGCACTTGCGCCGATCCGGCTCGCGCCCGCAGCGATCATGCTGTCAACATCAGCTTTTGTTCTGATGCCGCCTGATGCTTTGACCCCGATGTCCGGTCCGACTGTTTTTCTCATAAGAGCGATATCTTCAGCCGTTGCCCCGCCTGTAGAAAAACCGGTAGACGTTTTGACGAAATCTGCGCCTGCGGATACCGCCAAGCGGCACGCGCGCTCTTTTTCTTCATCTGTTAAAAGGCATGTTTCGATGATCACTTTGACGAGCGCTTTTTTATCAGATGCTTCAACTACCGCGCGGATATCAGCTTCAACCGCTTCATCATCGCCGTCTTTTAATGCACCGATATTGATGACCATGTCAACCTCAGTTGCCCCTTTTGAGATGGCATCCTTCGTTTCAAATGCTTTTGTTTCCGATGTCGTGGCGCCGAGAGGAAATCCGATAACGGTGCAAACGTCAACTCCAGTGCCTTTCAGTTCCTCCGCTGCGAGTTTGACCCAAGTCGGGTTTACACAAACGGAAGCGAATTTATA
Organism: Bacillus sp. L75; assembly: GCF_003676355.1. Taxonomy (NCBI): domain Bacteria; kingdom Bacillati; phylum Bacillota; class Bacilli; order Caryophanales; family Bacillaceae; genus Bacillus; species Bacillus sp. L75. The sequence continues at coordinate 72,009 of NZ_ML064905.1, read as the reverse complement.
TTCTTTTGCTTCTTTTATCAGTTGTAAAATATCCGCTTTTTGTGTATGCGGTTTCAAAGCAGTATGGTCTATTTGACTTGCAATTGACATTGTATGCACTTCCTTTTTCCTAGGATACGTTTAGAATAACCGAATTTTGAACATATGTAAATTGGTAATTGAAATTATGTTCATGAATTGTCACAATTCTTGAATGAGTTTTTTGGCCGTATGCTGATCGGTAATCAAAACGTTGGCGTACTTTCCTTTCAGGGCACCGTGAATGGCCTTGCATTTTCTGCTGCCGCCCGCCACCAGAATCGAACGCTCTTTCATTTTCAAGTCGCTGAGCTCGACTCCGATCGTCCTGCCGTTAATGCTGCTGCTGCAAATCCTGCCTTCCTCGTCAAAAAAGCGCGAACAAATATCGCCGACTCCGCGTGCTTTCAGCAATTGTTTCTCTTCTTCCCGGAAATAGCCGAGTCTGAAAAGCAGCGCCTCATCCCGGACGGTTCCGACCGTAAACAGGGCGATATTGGCTTGTCTGCCCATTTCAATGATCCGCTTAATATGTCTGTCCCGCTCGACCATCTGTTTCACATCGGCGCTGTCAAATATAACCGGCAGCGGCAAATACCTCGGCATCGTCTGAAATGCTTCGGCGAACAGCTGAATCGTTTCTGACGAGTACGTATTAACATTGGAATGACTGATGCCGCCTTTCAGCTGCACGACTTCAACGCTCTTTACCTGCTTCGGCTCCATGCGGCTTGCGATCTGGTACATCGTCGTCCCCCAGCTTACGCCGAGTATATCGCCGTCCTTTACGGTTTTATGCATATAGTCTGCGCCATAGCGGCTTAAGTAATGTGTAATGGCCTGGTAATCGTCGCTTGGAGAAAAGACGACGTGCGCCTCAAGCAGCCCGTATTTTTCTTCCAGCTTCGCGCCGAGTTCGTCCAGATCCTCAAACGGGTCCATGACGCGAATTTGAACATACCCTTTTTCCTTTGCGTACTGAAGCAGCCTTGAAACGGTGGGGCGTGACAGATCAAGCCGTTCGGCGATCTGCTGCTGGCTGTAATCTGATTGATAATATAGTTTTGCCGCTTCTATGCTGAGCTGCTGTTTTTCACGATCCATGTCGCGCCTCCCCTCTCCGCTTATCATATCACCAAAACACGCGGTAAAAAAGCACCCTCTGATGGGGTGCCTATTTTTTCAGCACAAGCTCCTGAATCGCATGCGCCACGCCGTGTTCGTTATTTGATTTCGTTTCATAATCAGCAATCTCCCTTACTTCCGGGATGGCATTGGCCATTGCCACACCGCAGCCGGCCCACTGAATCATGGACATGTCGTTGCCGTTATCGCCGATTGCCATGACGTCTTTCTGTTCAATGCCGAGTTTTTCGGCCAGCAGCTTGACTGCGTTTCCTTTACTGACTTTCGGGTGAAGAATCTCATAGAAGAATGGCGCGCTTTTGACCATTGTGTATGTTTCCTTGAATGATTCCGGAATGGAAGCGATCGCTTTCTCCAGCTTGTCCGGATCGTCAATGAACATGACTTTCGGAATCAGAATATCCTTCAGCACTTCATCGATCGTGCGGAAATGAAGCGGCACTTTCGTAATATATGATTCGTATACCGTGTATTCACTGATATCCCGGTTCGGCGTGTACAGATTGGCTGTGTCAAAGTAATGCATCGGAGTATCCAGCTGTAAGCTCAGCTCGTAAAGCGACTTCAAATCCTCATAACCTAATGACTGCTCGGCCACGACACCGTTTGTATACGTATTTTGGACGAGTGCGCCGTTATAGGCAATCACAAAGTCGCCTTCCTCCTGTAAGTTCAGCTCTTCCAAATACCGACGCACGCCGCCGATCGGCCGGCCCGTGCACAGGACGATATTGACCCCTTCCGCTTTGGCGGCATCAAGCGCCCCGCGGACTTCAGCCGTCACTTCATGATGATCGTTTAGTAGTGTTCCGTCCATATCTATTGCGATTAACTTGTACATCCTGCATCTCCTTTGTATCCTTTTCTTCTTATGCTTTCATCATATCGTTTTTTCGTTTCAATGAAAAATCAAACGGACAAGTTTCTCCGCCTTCTCTTCGTAAACCGGGCCTGCCTCCGGATGCGGGGCCGTCTTTTCCCCTTGTCAGCTTGTTCGCCGCCGTCATCTGTTTTCTGCTTCAAGAGCATCAGCCCCGCCGCAAAGAAAGGGACGGCCGCTATGTCCAGAAGGGCAAGCTTTATTCCCATCGCTGCGGGAAAGTATGCCCATAATGAACGGCTGTTCCGCCTGATCATGATATAAGAAACGATTTCCAGCAGGATAAACAGAGCGTTCACCCACATGTAAATGAGCAGCGCCGCAAACAGAAACAGCAGGAGCGTATTCCGCAGCGTGCCGGAAAACAGAAGAGCGCGCATCATATCAAAGAATGAAAAAGACTGCATGCTTCCGTTTACGACATTGGGATTGTAAATGGTAAAACGCCCGAACTGATCAAAAAGCATAAAAAATAACCATAACAGTGAAAACCATTGAATGATATGTACGATGACACCCGTCAAAACGAGTCTGTCGGCAGCCTTATTTCTCATGTGCATCCTCCCCGCCGGTTTTTATTCTTGTCATTGTTTTTGTTTCTCCGTATATCTTCCAAATGAGCGTATCGTTTTTTCCTCTTTTCAACGTGCTTTTGACGGGGTGCGGATGTCCGAGGTATTCAATCTCGATCGTCCCGTCCGTGTTTTGTGAGATCACCTTGTACACATCTGAGGGCATGGCAACCTCGCCGCGGCCTTGAATGACCTGCTTTGTCAGCACGCTGTCTTTCGTAAACGTGACGGTTTCAGATCTGACCCCGTCCATCGGGCCCGGTTTCAGCCCCGCATCCCATGTCCCGTAATAAAAAGGGGGTTCGTCTGCTTTCTTTTGCGAGCAGCCTGTTATCATGACGCATCCGAAAACAAGAACCGTCATGATGAAAATCCGTATGTTCCGCAACATGATCACCTTCCTTTGAAGCTTTTTTACGCCTGTAACTTAGGCGGATGCCGTGGCACTGTGCAATTGACTACATAGTGTATAAAGACTTCACTAGATAAGGAGAATGATGAATGAACCCATATCAGTACTACACCCCGCCTGCCTATTTCCCTCAGCAGCAGGAATACGAAGTGAACCGCGTTGAGTATGAGCCGTATCAGCAGCAGGAAAGCTATTATTATGCGCCCCCTCAGTCCGAAGAGCGGCAGCCGACAGGTTTAGAACGGAGAGTCGCCCAGCTTGAAAGACAAAACGCCGAGCAAACGAGAGAGCTCACCCGCCTCTCACAAGAAGACCAGCGCCAAAACCGAGAAATCACGCGTATGAATGAGCAGATCAGACGGCTGAGCCAGTCCATTGAAATCCATACCCGCCGCTTAAACCGTTTGAATCAGCGCCTGCGCGCAGTCGAAAACAGACTCAATATTCCTTTTCACGCTACAGAAGGCGGCTTCTGAGAAAAAGGGCCGGAATACAAAGCTCGACAGGCCATCCCGAGCCTTGTATTCCGCTCTGTACATAACAGGTAAATATTTGAATCCTTTTCTTCCATGAATGCCTCTCCTATTCTTTCACATGATAAATGTGTAAAATCAATCACTCCAGGAGGTCTTCATGATGTATCAAAACCAATACAGCGGAAATCAGCTGCAGCAATGCCGCCAAACAGCACAGCAGCTTATTCAGCAGACACAGCAAAGCAGTCAGCAGTACAAGCAAATGCTCCAGCAGGAACAGCAAAACATTCAAATGCTTCAGCAAATGCTTAACCATGAACAGCATGCCGTTCATACCATTCAGCAAGCGCTGCAGGGGCATGAAGCGGCCATTCAGAAATGCCAGCAAATCGTGAATGTGTGCAATCAGCTTCAGCAGGAAGTAAGCGGACACATGCCTGCACCGATGGCAAACGCTAATGTTTCTTCATTCCCGCAAACACAGCATCACACACCGTTTCAGCAGCATTCATACCAGCAATAGGCCGGTCATGCAAATGACAAAGCGCGAGATACCGGCTTTGTCATTTGTTTTTATCTCTGTTTTGTCAGATCAATGCGATGAGCGGGTTTTCCGCCGAATTTTGCTTCCGCCTCATGCCTTACCGCTTCAAACGCTCTTGCTTCGACGTTTTGTTTAAACACATCAAGCTGTATCAAATAAGCCGCCCGCACTTTCAGCCCGTGGATGATGGAGATGACCCATAAAGGCAGCACGATATACACGCCCGGCGTGCTCGGCAGCACAAAAGCAATTGCTAAAATAATAAAATAGATAAGTCCGTATTTCAGCCATTTTTTGTTCTTAGCCCGGTAGCCGATATAGAAAAAGGCCAAGAAAGCGGTCAGCGCAAAAGTCAGCAGCAGCCACCAGCTGTGCAGCACTTCCCACCAAGTCCCTCTTTTCGTAATCAACATTCATTCCTCCTTTACTACTATAACATGGATAATCAAGGAAGGTTTTCTATAAAAAACATAGACGGAATGACGTCTTCCTGCTATATTAATAATGATAATCATTATCACTTAAATAGGGGGATCATTATGAAGAAACAATCATGGCTGATCGGCCTGGCACTTCTGCTTGTTTTCGCATTAAGCGCTTGCAGCGGCGCGAAGGAAAACAACGGATCGGCATCAGGCAAAGGAAAGACAGACATGCGTACATATGAATCAACAAAAGGAAATATTGACATACCCGCACATCCGAAACGGATCGTCACTGACTTTTATGCGGGTGAGCTGCTGTCCGTTGACGCAAATGTCGTCGGGGCGGGCTCATGGACTTTCAAAAATCCGTTTATCAAAAAACAGCTGAAAAACATTACTGACATCGGCAATCCCGTCAATGTGGAGAAAGTGATGCAGCTGAAGCCTGATTTAATCGTGCTGATGAAGGAAGACCAATACGAGAAACTATCGAAAATCGCACCGACGATTGTCATTCCTTTTAACACCGCAAAGAATACGAAAGATACGGTCAGCCTATTCGGCGACATTGCCGGGGCGAAGGATAAAGCCAAAAGCTTTATGGCAGACTTCAACAAAAAAGCCGAAGCGAATCAAAAGCGCCTCAAAAACGTGATCGGCAAAGACGAGACAGTCGGCCTTTATGAAACGACGGATAAAGGCGAGATCTGGGTTTTCAATGACAATTCCGGCCGCGGCGGCCAAGCCGTTTATAACGCGCTCGGATTGAAAGCGCCGGCCAAAATTGAAAAAAACATCATGAAAACAGGCGCCATGAAACAGGTTTCCCAAGAGGTCATCCCTCAATATGCGGCTGATTATATGTTCATTACTGATTACAATCCGAATGGAGAAAGCAAAACATTTGAGCGTCTGAAAGATTCATCCGTTTGGAAAAATCTCGATGCCGTAAAACACAATCGTGTCTTTATCAACGATTTCAACACCTTCTATCCGTATGACCCGATTGCCGTCAGCAAACAGATGGATATCATCACCGACATGCTGATCAAACGGGCTGAAGAAAATAAAAAATAAAAAAACGGCACAGTCATGACACTGTGCCGCTTTTCATGTTCACTTTAACTTTGACTGTACGGAGCCCGGCATATCTTCAAATCTGACTTCTTCCCAGGTCTCGACATACTTTCCTTTCGCCTTCACCTTCAAATACGCGTTCTTCCGAAGGTCTTTCCCGGCGAAAAAGGTCACTTCTTCTTTTTTCCCGGATGCGTTATATCCGTCTAATGTATACTCAGTACCGCCCGGGCTAAGATGTTTGCCATCTCGATCAATCTGTACATAAACATCTTGCTGGTGAATAAACGGATTAAATCTGTCTGTAACATCATTATGAAAAAAGAGAAGTCCGTATATGACGGCAGCGGCCGCCAAGACGGCCAGGATTGCCAATGCTTTTTTCATCTTTGCACTCCCCTTACTTATTCATTTTTTTCAAATAGCTTGACCGCACTGTGAGGAAGAACAGAAGCTGAAAAATGAAAAACCCTCCGATAGTGAAACTGAGCGGCCCCGCTACATCGGAATAGCCTTCCACGGCCAATGTTCTCAAGGCAAACAGCGTATGCATGACGGCAATGACAAATGGGAAGAAGAACAAAATCGCCAATTGTATCGTCACGCTTTGTGCCATTTCACGCTCACTCAGGCCGATTTTGGCCAATGAACGGTAGCGCTCCCTGTCTTCATCTAAATCGGTGAACAGCCTGAAATATAAGAAACTTGCTGCCGCGACAAAGAAGACGATCGCGATAAACAGGCCGATGAATAAACTCAGGCTCGGCAGCTGCACCGTATCATAGTAGGTGCCGGCTTTTGCCATAAAATCAGAATGGACGTCGATATAGTTGCCGTAAATCTCATTTTTCAAGGATTGGCTGATCCCAAGACTGTCTTTCCAATGATCATAGCTGTAGCCGTATAATGACGCTTTCTCACCGAGTGATTTCAGCTGATCAAAGGTTTGATCGTTCACCGCGATGATGGCATTCAATGAGATCAGCGGTTTTTTGACTTCTTTTACCGACAGTTTTTGGTCAGACGGCTTGCCTTTTTGGTTCAGCAGCTTCAGCTGATCCGGCGCTTCGTTTTTGAAATTCCGGTCATACGTGCCCGGGAAATAGACGGCCTCGCCATGTTTCAGGCCGTTTAGATTAACATGGAAGTACTTCGCCGCCTCCGATTCGCTGATCATGTAAACAGGCGGAACAGTATCTCCTTCCTGATAGCGAATATAGGAAACATTTATTTTGTCTTTCTTATACGTAAAGCCGTGTGTTTTCAGTTCATGGTCAATATCTTTCAAATGAGTCTGTTCTTTTGGGTTGCCGCTGTAAGATAAATACTCCATCTCATAAGCGGACTCTTCCGCCCCGACGGTCGATTTGTACATCGCGAGCACGCCTGTCGCCGTAAACGCTACCGCGGAAATAATGCTGACAATAAAGAACAGGCGGGCGTTGTCTTTTAAACGATAAACAAGATCAGAAACCCAAATGACATTTTTCCCGCGCAGATAAAAGGTTTTCCACTTCTTCAGCGCGCGCAGAATCCAGATGCTGCTTTGGCTGAAAAAGAAATACGTACCGATGACGGTAAGCAGTAAAATGATGAACGGTTGAGTCCCGTGGACATTGCCTTTCAGAACCATGCCGTACCCGCCGCACAGGCAGGCGATGCCGAATATAGACAGAAGCACGGACGGCTTCGGCTCCGGCTTGATCTTGTCAGTGCCCTTTATTAATTTGATCACCGTATTTGATCTGACAAAAAGGATCGTGAACTGCGATAAAAGGAAAAATAAGAGCAGAAATCCGCCGGCCGTAATGCCGAGCGCTTTCCAAGGCATGTACAGAGGCAGCGCGTCCATTTCTAAAATATAAGCGCCGACCGTAAAGAACGTTTTCGAAAAAATGAAGCCTCCGATAATCCCCGCTGCGATCGACATGACGCCGATGATCATGTTTTCCGCCGTAATGAGCTTTCTCAGCTGCACCGGCGTAATACCCTGCATCAGCAGGATGCCGAATTCTTTATTTCTCGATTTCAAAAATGCGTTAACCGAATACAGAACAAATAAGAAAGAAAAAACAAAGATCATCCATTCCGCAGCGGTTAAGCCTTTTCTGGCGATGTTATTCAGGTAGCCTTCCTTTAGTGCCGGATGAAACAGGAACATCGCAAAGGTAAAGAAAATCAAAACGGAAAAAGCGCTGCTTAAAAAGAAAGCAAGATAGGCCCTTTTGTTTCTCGTGACGTTTTTATAAGCGAACTGAAGAAAGGTCATTTGCGTTTCCCCCCAGCATAGACAGCACATCAAGAATCTGCTCATAAAAGACTTGGCGGTTTTCCCCGCGGTAAATCTCATTAAACAGTTCGCCGTCTTTTATAAAGATGACGCGGCGGCAGTAGCTTGCCGCAACCGGATCGTGGGTCACCATCAAAGCCGTGATATGATCATCCTGATTCAGGCTCTGCATCGTTTCCATGACGTCTTTTGACGCTTTGGAATCAAGGTTTCCCGTCGGTTCATCGGCCAGAATGAGTGACGGCTTATGAATGACCGCTCTTGCGATGGCGGCCCGCTGGCGCTGTCCGCCGGATACTTCAAACGTCCGTTTGTTGAGCAGGTCTTCAATTCCGAGCTTTGCCGCGATGCCGTGCAGTTTTTCTTCCATGACAGACGGCGCTTCTTTTTCAAGCGTTAACGGCAGCATGATATTTTCACCGATTGTCAGTGTGTCCAGAAGGTTGAAATCCTGAAACACAAATCCGAGCTGCTTGCGGCGGAAATGAGCGAGCTTTGTCCGCTTCAGCCGGTGCGGGTTTTCTCCGTGAATCAGGATATCGCCTGAATCCGGCCGGTCGATCGTTGAAATGATATTCAAAAGCGTTGTTTTTCCGGAGCCGGACGGTCCCATCACCGCCGTGAACCCGCCTTCTTCTATTGAAAACGAAATTTGTTTTAAAGCTTGATAGGACACTTGTCCTTTATAGGTTTTATTTATATGTTTGACTTCAAGCATATTCGCCATGAAAATCCTCCTTATGGTTTTATTCTTGTTGGTCTGGGCTGCTTTCATGTAGTGCCGGGGCATTTAACATAAAAATCCCCTTGACATAAATCCATGTTATCAAGGGGAAACAAAACGAGCTATGTTGTTTTCTTAACGCAGCCTTACATTTTTGTAAGAAATGAAAATCGGACCGATGTCCCTTCACCGGAGGACGAAGTGATGTCCACCGTATGATTAAGCTTGCCCGTAATTTCTTTGACGAGATGAAGGCCGATTCCCGTAGATTCTTGGAAACGCCGTCCGTTTTCGCCGGTGTAATAAGGGTCAAACACCCGCTTGATATCTTGCGAGGGAATGCCGACACCGTAATCTTTGACTTCAAGCACCGTCCTGTCTTCATCGCGGAAGACATTCAGCTCAAGTCTGTCACTCTTGCCTGCCGAATACTTGACCGCATTTGTGACCACTTGGCCGATCGCAAATTTGAGCCATTTCGCATCGGTGTAAATCTGATGATCATCGCGAATATCCATTTTCGGATAGACGCGGTATTGAATAAAAAATCGTTTATAGCTTTGAATGACCGATTGGAGAAGCTCTGATAAGGAAACCGCTTCAACTTTAAAATCCCGCTCAAACAGGTCGAGCCTTGAAGAATAAAGAAGCGTCTCCAGCCCGAATTCAATCTGCCGGACCTCTTTTTTGATTTGTTCAAAGACGGGCTCATCCTCTTCCTGAATGATTAAATTAATGACCGACAGCGGCGTTTTTACTTGGTGCACCCATTGGTTCATATACGTCACCCGCGCGTCAAGCTTGGCTTCGGTCTCATGGAGCTTCTGGTGCTGCATCCGGGTCAGCTCCATCTGCTTTTCATACAGCTCTGAACAAAACACTGAAGAACCGAGATACGGGATGTCCGTCCCTTCCTGCTCCGAGCTGAGCCAATGATACACGCCGCGGTCTTTGTACCAGCGATAGGCAAGATATCCCGCCAAAGTAAGAAGCTGCACGCCCAATATGTAAAACAGGTGGGAAAAAGAATGAAGACCCGCAAACCAGTAATAAAAGAAAACAAACAGCCCTTGAAGGAGAAAAAGCAGAATCAGCACGGCATGAGACCGGAGAAACAGCTTCATGACAGCGCCCTCAGCTGGTAGCCTTCGCCCCGCACCGATTCAATGGAAACAGGCGCGTTCAGCTCCCGCAATTTTTTTCTGAGCCGCGTGATATACACGTTAAGCGTATTATCATCGACGAAAATATCGGTGTCCCACGTTTTTTCCATGAGCCGGTCTCTTCCCGTCACCTTTTCTCCCCGCTCCAGCAGCACTTCCAAAAGCTTGCTTTCTTTTTTAGAAAGCTCGCTTTTTTCGTCCTGAAAGCGCAGTTCAAACCGTTCCACAAAGAGCTGCACACCGGCATATTCAACCACTTTCTCTCCCTGCTTGGCGGCGTACTCTCCGTACGCCCTCCGGATCTGGCTTTTGATTTTCGCCAGCACAATATCGTAGGAAAATGGTTTTTCGATATAATCATCTCCGCCGTTTTCAATCGCCATCACCTGATCCATTTCCCCGCTTCTGGCAGAGATGAAAATGATCGGGCTTGTAGAATGCTGGCGGATCTGGCGGCACCAATAATAGCCGTCATAAGACGGCAGATTGATATCAAGCAGCACCACATCAGGCTTTTCCCGCAAAAAAACATCAAGAACAGCCGTGAAATCCGCGGCGGCCACGGTTTGATATCCGTATTTTTCAAGGTAATTCTGCAATAGTCCGCGAATGTCTTCACTATCTTCCACAATCATGATTTTATTCAAACTGAACCACTCCCGTTTCTTACACTGCTGCCATCATCATAATCGTTTCGGGCGTACGGGCGCAACACCGCACAAAAAAACCGCCATCTTGGCGGTTTCCGTTCTCATCAGCCGACCTGCTGTTTTACGGCTTTACCGGCTGATCCGAACTCTCTCATTTTGCTTCGCACCGTCTCTTCCACGGCCTCAATGCCGGGTGTCATGTAGCCGCGCGGTTCGTACAGATCTCCGTTTTCCTGAAACATGCGGCGTGTTTCGTCTGTCCAGGCGACCATACATTCCGTGTTGATATTGATTTTCGCGTGGCCGAGCGTGATGGCTTTTTTGATCTGATCCTGCGGAATCCCGGATGCTCCGTGGAGAACGAGGGGAATATCAGTCATGCGGGAGATAGCCTCCATTTCTTTAAATCCGAGATTCGGTTCACCTTGATATTTGCCGTGGACGGAGCCGAGGGCGGCGGCCAGCGCGTCGATATTGGTTTCTTTGACGATCCGCTCACATTCGGCGACATCGGCATAGCGGACCCCGCCGACCAGCCCGTCTTCCATACCGCCGACCGTGCCGACTTCTGCTTCTACTGAGGCGCCGTGCTTAGCCGCATAATCGGCGACTTCTTTTGTCATCGCGATGTTCTCATCAATCGGATGATGGGAGCCGTCAATCATCACTGAGCTGAATCCGGCGTCAATGGCCTGTCTGCAGCGTTCCGCACTGCTTCCGTGATCAAGATGGAGCACGACGGGAACGGTAATCGCCATTTCTTCCATTAACGCGCCGACCATGGCGGAAATCGTTTTAAAGCCGCCTAAATAGTCGACCAGACGATCGGAAGCCGCGGCGATGACCGGCGATTGCTCCTTTTGTGCCGCTTGCAGAATCGCCTTTGTCCATTGGAGGCCGTTGATATTAAATTGGCCGACTGCATAATGCTCCCGTTTCGCTTCTGCAAGAAGATGTTTCATGGTGACAAAAGCCATGTTCACGCCTCCTTCATGAAGTATTTTGATACGACGGCTTCCGTTGTTTCCTTTGCCGTTTTGATCGTTTCCTCCGCAGTCAGCTTATAATATTCAGGTCTGAACAGCTCTACGGAGACAACATCATTGAATCCGATTTCTTTTAACGCTGACAGATGGGCGTCTAAGTCAATCGCACCCTGTCCAGGCCAGACGCGGTCTTCATCTGTTAAAAAGCCGATCGGAAAGTCTTCTGTATCGTCGATATGATAGATGAAAATTTTCTTTCCGTCCGCCTGCTTCAAGCTCTCAATATTGGAGCCCATCGCGTGGAAATGGAAGCTGTCAAACACCAGTCCGACATTATCGCGGCCGACAGCGTTCACGATGTCATACGCCTGTTCAAATGTATTGACCGTACATTGCGGGTGGCCGACAAATTCAAGGGCAATGTTTACGCCGTACGGCTCCGCGATGTCCGAAAGCTCAGTCAGCACCTCTATGCTGCTCTTTTTGATCTCTTCTTTCAAGATTTTCCGCTCTGTCACAAGCGGCACGGCCACCACATATTTCACGCCGAGCGTCCTGCAGGTTTCCATCATGCTTTTGAATTCCGAAATGATCTCCCTATAGCCCTTCTCATCACGGTTGTTGAAGAAAACCAGTGCGTTCAGGGCAAGCGGTTTAATGTGATGGGTGCGAAAATATTCCGCCAGATCGGCCAGTGAATGGTCTTTTAAGTATTCCGGCAGCTTATCCATTGTGCGGATTTCAATATAATCATAGCCGTGCTTTTCGCACAGTTCTAAATCCTGTTTCAGGTTTGAATTCTCCAGCGTAGTCGCTTCATTAAAGCAAAGTTTCATGTCAGCCTCTCCCATCCGCGTTTTCGATATGAAGGGAGTCCGGCTGGAGGGCTTGTTTGCCCCGCTCCGCCGAACTCCGTACTCAGCTTATGCCATACCTAATTCTTCCTTTAATTTCTTAAGCGTGGTCCGGCTTGATTCATCCGCTCTTTCGCCGACCCAAGCAAAAACGGCGTTCGTCGCAATTCCGTCGAATTTCATCTCTCTCATCTTTCTGAAAATCGTTTCAAAATCAACCTCGCCTTGCCCGATGTCCAAATGCTGGTGAACCGTTACTTTCGCGTCAGGCGGGTTGACGATGTAGCGCAGGCCATGCGCCGCTTTATGATTAAAAGTATCTGCAAATAAAACATGTGTGAGGCGGTCGCCGGCTTCATCAAACATGGTCGCAATATCGCCTTTTCCGTCATCATAGAAGAACGTATGCGCAGTCGAGTAGACAAGATTGATCCAATCCTTGTCAAGCGCGCGGATCATATCCATCGCCCCTTTGTGCGTTTCGATAAAATCGTACGGGTGAGCCTGCAGATTGAGTTTAACGCCTTCTTTTTCAAAGACGGGCAGCAGTTCATCCATGGATTTGATAAATTTTTCTTCACTTGTCAACGGATCATATTTTGAACCGCTGAATTCACTGTTCATCAAATCCACTTCAAGTTCAACCGCAATTTCGATCGCCCGTTTCCAGTTGCGCACGGCGGCCTGACGACGGTCTTCATCAGGACCCGCCCAGTGGTAAAGCGGAAGAAGAGAGGACAGCTTCACACCTGTATCTTTTAAAAGGCGCTTCAATTGTTTGATTTTTGCTGAATCGACTTTCGGATATTTATAGAAAGGACACAAATCCTCGCGCGGAGACAGTTCGATATATTCGTATCCGAGTTCCGCCGTTTTATAGACCATTTCTTCTAACGTTAAATCATCGCGGTACATGGATGGATCTAAGGCCAGTTTCATTTCTTTCACTCCCGATCTATTATTTGTTCACAGTCGTAAATGATTGGTAGAATGCCGGTTTCTCTTGCAGCGCCACAGGCTCTTTCTGTCCGGATTCCTGAGCTTTTACGCACGCGTCAGTTGTTACCGCGGCAATATAACCGTCCCATGCCGTCGGACCGCTGACTTCGCCTTTATTCCGGATCGAATCAATGAAGTCTTGAATTTCCACATCATACGCAGCCACAAATCGGCGCTGCCAGTCCATCAGAATATCGGTGCTGAATTTCCCTTCTTTTCTCAAGCTGATGCTTGACGGTTCCGGAAGCTTGATAATGCCGTCTTCCCCGACGATTTCACATTGAATGTCGTAGCCGTATTTACAGTTCACGTAGATTTCGGCATTGATGACGATGCCGCCTTTTGTTTCGATGATGACCATCTGCGGATCTTTCAGATGCGGCAGCGAATTTTTTGATTTCTTCGGATAGATCACCTGTACGGATTCATAGTCGTCATTGACGAGCCAGTGGAGGACATCAATTTCATGAACGAGCGTATCGACGACTGCCATGTCCGTTGAATAATTGGATGCGACTGTCGGGTTGCGGTGCGCACAGTGAATCATCAGCGGCTCGCCGACCACGCGGTTGTCAATCGCTTCTTTCAGCTGAACGTAACCGCTGTCATACCTGCGCATGAAACCTACCTGCACCAATCGTTTTCCCGTCTTCATTTCTTCCTCGACAATGCGCATACAGCCTTCTGCCGTTGTCGCAAGCGGCTTTTCACAAAACACGTGCTTGCCGTGTTGAATCGCTTTCAAAACGCTGGACTCGTGAGCCGGGCCCCAGCTTGTCACTAAGACGGCATCCACGTTTTCAGCAGCGAGGAGGCTGTCGTCATCAGGATAAACGGAGGCGTTCAAATTGAAATCCTGAACGGTCTGCTGCGCGGCCTCCTGATTCACATCTGTGACAGCGGTAATTTCCGCTCCGGACAGCTTATTTGTGATGCGGTTGATGTGCTCTTTTCCGATAGCACCGGTTCCGATAACACCTATACGTAAATTCATTGATCGCCACTCCTTCTGATAATCAAATAATGGTTCTCGTCTTTCTTTTCTCGCTGCCGTCCTGAGGAGCACCGTACAGTTCCTCCTGTATTTGTTCAAGCGACTTGCCGGACGTATTCGGCGCGAAGACAAGTCCGATGATCATACTGGCCGTCACACATATGAGCAGAATACCGGCCATAAAACCGATGCCGAATTGTGACATGATGACCGGCACAAATAAACTCCAAATTCCGATTGAAATACGGACGAGAAAGAACATGAGCCCTTGTGCTGACGCTCTGTGTTCTGTCGGGAACAGCTCGCTTGCCCACAGCTGGTAGTTCGCCTGCTGGCCGGCTCCGTTATTGATGCCGATCGCTAAGACAAACAAAAGCAGCATCGGGAGCCCCTGAAACGGCAGTAAAAACAGCGACCAGCCGACAACGGCCATACATGCGCAGATTCCGAACACCGTTTTCCGATATTTATCTGCAAAAGGCATGAAGATACAGGCGACGCCGAGCCCGGTGAAGATAAACAGGGCCATCTGCAGAATGTTGGCCGTATTTGCGGATACGCCGCCGACCTGCTGGTAGATGTACGGCATGAAGAATCCCATGACGCCCGCTGCGAGATTCCATACGAGAAACACACCCATTAAAAACAAAATGTTCTTGAAAAATTTCGGCTGAAGCAGGTCAAAATAAGATGTTTTTTTCACGGCGGCAGGCCGCTCTTCACTGTTTTTCCAGGCATCCGACTCAGGTAAACGCTTTCTTATCACATATGTGATCAGGGCAATCACCAATAGATGCGCAAAGACAATTTTATTTCCTAAAAGCCCGAGGTCACCGACCAAAACGGATAACAGCAGAACCACAACGGCTCCTGCGGCCCACGCCACCTGCGCCACTCCGCAATGCCTCGCCCGGTTTTTCTCAGGGGCGTTTTCCGCGATAATGGTCCATGAAGCTGTAATATCCGCGCCTACAGAAATCCCGATAATCATGTATCCGCATAACAGCATGGGAAAGTTGAATCCAAACAAAACCAAACAAATTCCTAAGGCGTAGACGAGCATACTGTTTGTGTATACAGCTTTTCGTCCGACCTTATCAGCCAAATACCCGCCGAGCAGCGCTCCGATGGCCGCTGATATCGCATTTGCGCTGAAGGCGCCGAGCAATCCGATCTGGCTGTCGGACAGCTTTAAATAGCTGACCCACATAGATAAACCCGCTGATCCTGCCACGATGGAACCCGCATCAATGTAATTTGCTAATGCTGCGGCGATGGTCCTTTTGCTGAAAGCTGATTCCGCCTTGGCACTATTCATATAAGTCCCCCTCTAATTTGCAGGATCAAGCAGTTCACTGTCGATGTACTTTCTTGCAATCAGCGCGTACTCAAGCGGATTGGCGACTGCCGGGTCTTGTTCGGCTTCAATGACGATCCAGCCTGAATAATCATGACGGACGAGCGTTCGGTATACTTCGGTAAAATCGATGCATCCGTCTCCGGGAACCGTAAAAATGCCCTGTAAAAACGACTGCCTGAATGACTTGCCTTCCTGTCTGCACCGCTCCATAATGTCAAACCGCGCGTCCTTGAAATGAACGTGTCTGATCCGATCCATATGCTTGTTGAGAATCTTCATATAGTCACCGTCCGAGATATAGGCATGGCCGGTATCATAAAGTAAATGGACATACCGCGGGTCCGTTCCATCCATCAGCCGGTCAACTTCTTCCGCCGTCTGGACGCCTGTGCCGAGATGATGATGAAACGTGAGATCCAGCCCGTATTCGCCAGCGATTTTCCCGAGACGGTTCAAGCCTTGGCACAGCATATCCCATTCTTCATCTGAAAAGTGCGGTTTTTTCTTAAATACATCAATATCCAAACCCTGAACGCTGTACGTCTGTTCAGAAACGATGGCGACATCCGCTCCGACTTTCTGCAAATAATCACAGTGTTCTGTAAATTGTTCAGCCGTTTTTTCAATACCGTCATGTATGATAAAGCTGCTGAACCATTTCCCCGCAATCCGTAAATTTCGGAGAGCCAGCTCCTTATTGAGGACGGAGGGTTCAGGGAAAAACCCTCCCACTTCCGTACCTTGAAAGCCGGCGACAACAATATCGCTTAACAAATGCTGCAGCGTATTCCCGGCTCCGATTTCCGGCATATCGTCATTGCGCCACCCAATGGGAGCGATGCCCCACAGAATATCTTGTTTGCCCATCGTGATGCCTCCCCTCTAGTACTGCTTTGCAGACTTCAGCTTCGTCTCTTTCGCTTCGTATGCCCGCTGAACGCTTTCCTGCTCCGACACTTCCGCCACGCCGACATGCCACCAGCTGTCATAGCCGTCCGTCATCGTTTTCGGCAGAACCTTCATTTCAATTAAAGTGGATACGTCTTGCGTTTTCGCATCTTCAAGCGCCGCTTTCAGTTCTTCAACCGTATTGGCTCTGTATGTTTTAGCGCCGTAGCCCTCTGCCACCTTCGCGTAATCAACGTTTAAAATCTGATTGTCCTCTGTGCGGAACTCGCAGAAATAACTGCCGCTCCCGTGATCCATCTGCAGATTGTTGATACAGCCGAATCCGGAGTTGTCAAAAAGCAGGACATTGATTTTTTTGTTATATTGAAGCGCGGTAATCAGCTCTGAGTGCAGCATCAAAAAGCTTCCGTCGCCGACGAGTGAATAGACTTCTTTGTCGGGATGAGCCAGCTTGAGGCCGAGCGTGCCTGATACTTCATACCCCATGCAGGAATAGCCGTACTCGAGGTGGTACGTATTCGGGACATTGGAATGCCACAGCCGCTGCAGATCCCCCGGAAGAGATCCCGCCGAACTGATGACGACGCTGTCTTCAGGAATCGTGTCATTGATGGTCAACAGCGCCGTTGTCTGCGGCAGCTCAGTCCCGAGCGCGTCGGCATACTCGTTTAACACATCCTGTGAGAAATGGTTTTTAATTTCCGGTTCGAACGCGTCACGTGTAAAAGTGACCTTGCCGAGCCGGTCCCGTTCAGCCAGCCATTCATCTTTCCAATCTTTAATCGCCGTGCCGAATGCACTTTTATATCCGTCTAATAAGCCGTGCAGCCTGCCGAGCGTCACTTTCGCATCGGCTACGACCTGAAACGCGTCAAGCTTGTAAGCCTGCATGCGGCTGACGTTGATATTCAAAAATTTTGCTTTGTCAAAATCAAACGCCGTTTTCGAGGATGTCGCAAAGTCCGTGTACCGTGTGCCGACACCGATGATCAGATCAGCCTGGCGGGCGGCTTTGTTTGCAGCGAGGGTGCCCGTGATGCCCATGCCGCCCAGATTGTTGGCGAAATCGGCTTCAACCGTTGACTTGCCGGCCTGCGTTTCGACAAGCGGAATGCCGTATGTTTCAGAAAGCGCGATTAATTCCTCACGCGCGCCGGAGTACTTCGCGCCTCCGCCCACTAAAATGACGGGACGGCTGCTCTCCTTAATTCTCTCCGCGGCGCCTTTCAGTTCACGCTCGCTCGGCTGCATCCGGTCAATGTAATGAACGCGTTTTTCAAAGAAGCTTTCATCAAAATCAAATGCTTCTCCCTCTACATCCTGAGAAATGCAGATGGTCGCCGGACCCGCTTTTGCCGGATCTGTCATCACTTCAAACGCCCGGATTAAGCTGCTCATCAGCTGCTCGGGGCGGGTGATGCGGTCCCAATAGCGGGACACGGGCTTTAACGCATCGTTTGTTGTGACGGCGGCACTGTATTCCTGCTCCACCTGCTGAAGCACCGGGTCAGGCTGCCTCGTCGCAAAGGTATCGGCCGGAAGCAGCAGCACCGGGATATGATTGGCCAGCGCCGTACCCGCGGCAGCCGTCAAGTTAGCGGCACCCGGACCGACCGATGTCGATACCGCGTAAATTTTTCTTCTCAGCATCTGCTTGCTGTATGCCATCGCGGCATGCGCCATGCCTTGTTCGTTTTTGCCTTGATAGACTTTCAGGTGCCCGGCGTCCTGCTCAAGCGCCTGCCCGATCCCCAACACATTTCCGTGGCCGAAAATCGTGAAGATGCCCTCAACGAACGGCTCTTCTTTTCCGTCAACATGAATGTACTGCCGGTTCAAGAATTGAATCAGCGCTTGTGCTGTCGTTAAGCGAATTGTCTTACCCACAAACGATCCCACCTTTTATACGTTCTATTTACCGTTAAGACTGTGCTGCGCTTCAATCAGTTCGATGATTTCACCGGCAGCCGGCATTGCTTCTGAGGAGCTGTGTTTGCTGACGACGATGGAAGCGGAAGCGCTCCCGTATTTTAAAGCCGTTTCAATATCCCGGCCGCTGACAAGTCCGTAGATGAAGGCTGACGCATAGGAATCACCCGCTCCGAAGGTCTTCAGCACCTTTGTTTTATAGGCATGCGCCCGGAAAACTTCTCCCGATCTGCTGTATGCGTATGATCCGTCAACGCCGTGCTTAATGACGACAAGGTCAGCGGAGTGCGCAAACAAATGGCGGACGGTTTCATCGTTATCTCCGCCGCTGCGGTTTTCCATTACGTCAAATTCGTCACGCGTACCGATGACGATATCGGATTGTTCCGCCACCAGCGTGTAGTACACGGCTGTTTCTTCTGCCGATTGCCATGTATACGGACGGTAGTCGAGCTCAAACACGACTTTTACGTCATGTTTTTTTGCGATATGCACCGCTTTTAAGACGGCTTCGCGCGACGGGCTTTTCGCAAGCGCCGTACCTGATACGAGCAGCATTTTCGCGTTTGCGATGTAGCCTTCATTGACTTCGGACGGCTCAAGATACAAATCCGCCACGTCATCCCGGTACATCAGGATGCTGCACTCTTCGGGACTGAGAATTTCCGTAAAAGCGAGCCCGGCTTTGCGTCCTTCTCTGTCAACGGTCATTTGTGACGTATCAACGCCCTTTTCCTGCATATAGGAAACGATGAATCTGCCGTGCTGGTCATCCGGGATTTTGCCGATAAAACCGGCTTTTAATCCGAGCTTGGCGCTGCCGATCGCAATATTTGCCGGGGAGCCGCCGACATATTTAGAAAACGTCATCGTTTCTTCCATCGGCCGGTTGTATTCCGCAGCGTTCAAATCAATACACGCGCGTCCGATCGCGACAATATCAAACTCTTTTTCTTCATTAAATGTATATTTCATCGTTATCTGCCACTCCTCACTTGTTAGCGTTCCAGGATCCATTCATGGGCCGGATCATTATGAAACTTCCATTTTCGTGTCGGTCCCGCCATTACATTCAGGTAGTAAGAGGTATACCCGTCCGGAACACCAACCGGGTGATAGCCCGCCGGCACGATGACAACGTTTTCATTTTCTGCGGTCATCGTCTCGTCAATCGAGCGGTCGTCCGTGTACACACGCTGGAAGACAAAACCCTGCGGCGGGTCCGTTTCATGGTAATAGGTTTCTTCTAAAAAGGATTCAGCCGGCAGATTGTCTTGGTCATGTTTATGAGGCGGATAGCTCGACCAGTTGCCGCTGTCCGTGTAAACTTCAACAACGAGAAGGCTGTTTGCCGATGGATCTGAATCGGGGAGAATATTATGAACGGTTCGTTTGTTTGCCAGCTTGCCGCGATGTTCCACACCGTTGTCTTCCGCTTTAATCAGCTTTGTCGGAAGCTGGTGTTCGGACGGAGAATAGCACAGCGCGACCCTCGCCCCGCTGACCGCTGTGATTTCAAAAGAGCGGTCATTGGACACATAAACGCTGTCCGTCGGTTTTCTTTCAAATACGCTTTCACGGGTGCCGATGCTTTCAAATGTCTGATCATAATCAGTGACGGTGATTTTTCCCGTTACCGCAACGATGCAGCACTCCGTCTTTTTCAAATCCTCTGTATATGTGGAACCGGGAGTGAGGTCAACGACTTTAAATCCGACGTATTTGAGGTCTGAATTGGCTGAAGTGACGTCATGTATGATGTTCACGCCTTGAGAAATCTCATCGGCCTGCGGTTTGCGCAGCAAATGACTCATGTTTATTCCTCCTTAATGGATGGTAAAAGAAAACCCGGACGGAATCACAAAGCCGTCCGGGCCGGCTGTCAGATCAATTGAAGTCAGGAGACGGGTATCGTGCCGTCACGACTTTTTTACGTGTATAGAAGTCGACGCTGTCTTTTCCGTTTGCGTGCAATGTGCCGAAGAAAGAAGACTTCCAGCCAGAGAACGGGAAGAATGCCATCGGCGCCGGGACGCCAAGGTTGATGCCGAGCATTCCCGCGTCAATATTCTCACGGAAGTAGCGGATCGCGTTCGCATTTGAAGTGAACAGACACGCGCCGTTCGCAAATTCAGACTGGTTGGCGATGTCCACCGCTTCTTTTAAGTTTTTCACGCGGATGACCGACAGAACGGGCGCAAAGATTTCATCTTTCCAGATCGTCATATCCGTCGTCACGTTGTCAAAAATCGTCGGTCCGACGAAATAGCCGTCTTCCGTTGCGTTTTCACGCCCGTCACAAAGAAGTCTCGCTCCTTCTTCGATGCCTTTTTCAATATAGCTGTGCGTGCGTTTTTTGTTGTCCTCGCGGATGACCGGGCCTAAGAACACGCCGTCATCCAGTCCGTTTCCGATCTTGATGTCCGCTGCTTTTTCCTGTAATTTCGAAATAAACTCATCGGCGATTCCTTCTTCAACCGTCACAACCGCGCATGCCATGCAGCGCTCTCCTGCCGAACCGAATGCCGCGCCGATAATGTTTGCGACCGTATCTTCAAGGTGGGCGTCATTCAGCACGATCGTATGGTTTTTCGCGCCCGTTAACGCCTGCACGCGTTTCAAATGTTCGCTGCCTTTTTTGAAAACATACTCGCCGACAGGTTTTGAACCGACGAATGAGATGGCTTTAATATCCGGATGTTCAAGAACGCCGTTTACGACGTCATGCGCGCCGTGCACGACATTGAAGACGCCCTTCGGCAGACCGGCCTGTTCAAACAGCTCTGCCAGTTTTTCCGTTAACAGCGGCGTGCGCTCAGATGGCTTCAGAATGAACGTATTTCCTAACGAAATTGCCATCGGGAACATCCAGCACGGGACCATCATCGGGAAGTTGAACGGTGCGATACCGCCGACCACCCCGATCGGATAGCGGTAGTTCGCCGCCTCTACATCCGTCGCGATGGAGGCGAGTGAATCGCCCATCATGAGTGACGGCGCGCCCGCTGCGAATTCGACGTTTTCAATTCCGCGTCCCACTTCACCGAGTGCTTCCGTCGTGTTTTTACCGTTTTCCAAAGTGATCAGACGGGCAAGCTCTTCTTTGTTCTGCTGGAGAAGCTGCTGATAGTTAAATAGAATTCTTGCACGGCGCGGCACTGCCGTCTTTGACCATGTTTGAAACGCCTCTGACGCTGAGCGGACGGCGTATTCCACATCCTCCCGCGTAGAAATCGGAACCTGGCACATCACTTCTTTTGTAGCCGGATTGACAACGTCTTCATATTGATCTGTCTTACTTTCAACCCATTCACCATTGATGTAGTTTTTCAGTTTTCTGATCTCTGCCATTCTCATTGCCTCCTTAAATAGTAAACATCCTGTTCAGCTGGATAATAACGGATGAATATATTCATCTTTTACATATAAAAGACATGAATTAAACGCTTACAAATGCTAAAATGATGGTGACTCCCAATCTTTCCATGTAAAAGTTGGTCATGTGCCGGAAAAAGCAAACGGTTACATCTTTCAATTTTGATTTTACAGGTTATATTTTGGTCATTTCTTGGTTACATTGTAATCCCAACACACCTTCAAGTCAATCTAAAAAATCAAAATTTTTTCATTATTTTTACCATACTTTTTTTGAGCGGGAAAACAGGAACTTGGAGAACCGTGTCGAATCGTACGGCGTGAACCCTCTTTTTTATCATTTGTTAAGTAACTATTGATTAACTCTTGGTGTTTATTATATATTTTAATTACTTTAAGAATTCTAGAAGGAGTTTTTTTATGAAACTGATGCGGATTCAGGAGATGGAAGAATACATTCTCAAACACGGAGCCACTTCGCTGGATGAGCTGTGCGAGGTATTCAATGTCTCTAAAAACACGGTCAGACGCGATATTAATAAGCTTGCGGAAAAAGGGGTTATCAAAAAGGTGTACGGCGGCGTGACATCAGCCGAAAAATCTGTGCTCGTCCCTTTTGAGAACCGCACCATTCAACATCAGGACGAAAAAATCAAAATCGCCCGCTATGCGTCACGGTTTATCGAGGATCACGATCTTGTATTTATTGATTCCGGCACGACGACCAAATCGATGCTGGAGACGCTTGATCCCGATAAGAATGTAACGGTTTTGACGAACAGCCTTGATATTATTAACGCCGCTTCATCCATGAAAAATATCGACCTGATCATCATCGGCAATAACTACAAGCGGAAGACAAGGTCGTTTGTCGGCATTGATGATCCGAGCACACTCAATAAATACAACATTAACAAGGCGTTCATGTCCGCTACCGGGACAACGATCACCCACGGCCTGACGAATTCCGACTTACTGGAATACGAGGTGAAAAAGAAAATTTCCGAAAAGGCGAACGAAGTGTATCTGCTCGCGGATCATTCCAAATTCGGCAAATCCACGCTTTTGACATACGCGCCTTTCGACCGGCTTCACAGCATTGTCACTTCTCAGCAGCTCGATGAGGAATATACGAAGTATTGCCAAGAGCATCAAATCGACATTCACTTGGCATAGCGTTATAGTTAATAGAGAACGCTGCCGTATTTTTCCGGCAGCCGCTATGATATCCAATTTTTTCAGGGGGCGAAAACATGAGCAAAGTAACAATCGGCAAAACTGACCTAAAGGTATTTCCGATCGGTTTGGGAACAAATGCGGTCGGCGGACACAATCTCTACCCGAATCTGAATGAAGAGACGGGAAAAGAATTGGTCCGGGAAGCGATTAAAAGCGGCGTTACCATGTTAGATACTGCCTATATTTACGGTGTGGGCCGTTCTGAAGAATTAATCGGCGAGGTGCTGAAAGAATGCAAACGCGAGGATGTCTTCATCGCCACAAAAGCCGCTCACAGAAAAGAAGGCGATGACTTTGTTTTCGACAACTCACCGGCCTTTTTGAAACAATCGGTCGAAGACAGCCTGAAACGCCTGCAGACTGATTACATCGATTTATTCTACATCCATTTCCCGGATGAGCACACGCCGAAGGACGAAGCCGTTCAAGCGTTGAATGAGCTGAAAAAAGAAGGAAAAATCCGTTCCATCGGCGTATCCAATTTCTCTTTGGAACAGCTGAAAGAAGCCAATAAAGACGGCTTAGTCGACGTGATTCAAGGAGAATACAATCTGCTGAACCGTGAGGCGGAAAAGACTTTCTTCCCTTATACGACAGAACACGGCATCTCATTCATTCCGTACTTCCCGCTCGTATCCGGACTGCTGGCCGGCAAATACGACGAGAACACCACCTTCCCTGAAGGCGACCTGCGCAATGACCAGGCGCATTTCCAAGGGGAGCAGTTTAAAGAAAACATCAAAAAAGTCAACCAGCTCAAACCGATTGCCGAAAAGCACAATGCCGATACGGCGCATATCGTGCTTGCCTGGTACTTGGCGAGACCTGAAATCGATATCCTGATTCCGGGCGCCAAACGCGCGGATCAATTAAAAGACAACATGAAAGCAGCCTCCATTACGCTATCTGCTGAAGAAATCGCGTTTATCGACAAGCTGTTTTCCTAAGAAAAAAAAACACGCCTTTTAAAAGGGGCGTGTTTTTTTTATGTTTATATTTTTCTCTTCGGGGAATGAAATAGTTATCTAAATAAACTATTATGCGTTCCAAAAGATGAGGAGGATCATCTGTGAAGAAAAACACCAAAAAATACCTGATTTACTTTTTCGGAGCATTAGGCGGGCTGCTTTACGGCTATGACACCGGTGTGATTTCAGGGGCTTTGTTATTTATTAACAATGATATTCCTTTAAACACGCTGACCGAGGGATTGGTCGTCAGCATGCTGCTGCTCGGTGCGATTTTCGGGTCCGCATTAAGCGGGACATGCTCTGACCGATGGGGCCGGAGAAAAGTGGTTTTCGTCCTTTCACTCATTTTTATTATCGGCGCGCTTGCCTGTGCGGCTTCGCAAACCGTCACTATGCTGATTATCTCCCGTGTCATTCTCGGGTTAGCCGTCGGGGGCTCAACGGCGCTGGTTCCCGTTTATCTATCTGAGATGGCGCCGACGAAAATACGCGGAACGCTCGGCACATTGAATAACTTAATGATTGTAACCGGAATTTTACTCGCATATATTGTGAATTACATATTCACCCCATTTGAAGCTTGGCGCTGGATGGTCGGTCTCGCCGCAGTACCGGCGGCGCTTTTATTAATCGGAATCGCGTTTATGCCGGAATCTCCGAGATGGCTCGTCAAACGCGGCCGTGAGAAGGAAGCCAGACAAGTCATGGAAATGACCCACGACAAAGAGGATATCGCCGTTGAATTGGCGGAAATGAAACAAGGTGAAGCCGAGAAAAAAGAATCTACACTCGGCTTGCTGAAAGCCAAATGGATCCGCCCTATGCTGCTGATCGGGATCGGACTCGCCATCTTCCAGCAGGCGGTCGGTATCAACACGGTGATTTACTATGCGCCGACCATCTTTACAAAGGCCGGACTCGGCACTTCGGCGTCCGTTCTCGGCACGATGGGCATCGGTGTCTTAAACGTCATCATGTGTATCACCGCCATGATCTTAATCGACCGGATCGGCCGGAAAAAACTGCTGATGTGGGGAAGCGTCGGCATTACCTTGAGCCTGGCGTCACTATCAGCCATTCTCCTTCTGGCCGGCCTGTCAGCTTCAACAGCATGGCTGACCGTGCTGTTTCTCGGCATCTATATCGTCTTCTACCAGGCGACATGGGGTCCCGTCGTATGGGTTCTGATGCCGGAGCTGTTCCCGTCAAACGCACGCGGAGCCGCAACCGGATTTACGACATTGATCCTGTCGGCAACCAACCTGATCGTTTCACTGGTATTCCCGCTTATGCTGAGCGCTATGGGCATCGGCTGGGTATTCGGAATATTCTCAGTCATTTGCCTCTCATCCTTCTTCTTCGCCGCTTACATCGTTCCTGAAACGAAGGGCAGAAGTTTAGAAGAAATCGAAACGCACTTGAAAAAACGGTTCTCCTTAAAGAAGCGCAGCAAACAAAATCAAATTCTTAAACAGCGCACACTGTAATAAAAAAAGGAATCGCCCCCGCTGGGCGATTCCTTTTTGGCGTCATACCATAACTTTGCAAATGTCATTCGTAAATTCGACCGGATCATGGATCGGCAGCCCTTCAATCAGAAGCGCCTGATTGTAGAGAAGATTTGTGTATAATGCAAGCTTTTCCCGATCTTGTCCGTGCGCGTTCTTTAACGTCTCAAACACTTCGTGATTCGGGTTGATTTCCAGCACTTTTTCCGCTTTGACCTGCTGGCTGTCAGGCATAGCATTCAACACTTTTTCCATTTCGATCGTCACTTCGCCGTCTGTCGCAAAACAGACCGGATGAGATTTTAAACGTTTCGACGCTCTGACGTTCTTTACTTTATCCGCAAGAATCTCTTTCATGCTTTCGAACAGGTCTTTATATTCGTTCTCTTCGGCTTCAGTCTGCTTTTCATCCTCATCACTGTCGATGCCTAAGTCGGCGCTTGATACGGATTTGAACTCTTTTTCCTCATAGCTTGTCAGCATTTTGATCGCGAATTCATCAATATCTTCCGTGAAATATAAAATTTCGTAGCCTTTGTCCGCCACCATTTCAGTTTGCGGCAGCTTTTCAATCCGCTCATATGAATCGCCGGACGCGTAATAGATATATTTTTGATCCTCAGGCATTCTGGACACATATTCGTCCAGAGTGACGAGCTTTTTCTCCTTAGATGAATAGAAGAGAAGCAGATCTTTTAATACGTCTTTATTCGCGCCGAAATCATTATAGACGCCGAATTTCAGCTGTCTGCCGAAAGATTCATAGAAAGATTCGTATTTTTCTCTTTTGTTCTTCAGCAGGCTCTTCAGCTCGGCTTTGATTTTTTTATTGATGTTTTTCGCAATCAGCTTCAGCTGGCGGTCGTGCTGCAGCATCTCTCTGGAAATGTTCAGCGACAGATCCTCAGAATCCACCATGCCTTTTACAAAGCTGAAATGGTCCGGAAGCAGGTCGGCGCATTTGTTCATGATCAGCACGCCGTTGGAATACAGCTCCAATCCTTTTTCGAATTCCTTCGTATAATAGTCAAACGGCATGTTTTCCGGAATAAACAAAATCGAATTGTAGCGCACCGCTCCATCGACGCTGATATGCACATGGGTCAGCGGTTTATCAAAGCCGTAATGCTTCTCGGCGTAAAAAGCCTCGTAATCCTCATCTGTCAGCTCGCTTTTGTTTTTTCTCCAGATCGGCACCATGCTGTTGACCGTCTGTTCTTCCTGAACTTCTTCAAATTCGTTCTCGCTGCCCTCTTTCGGCTTGTTGACCGTCTCTTCCATTTTGATCGGGTAGCGGATAAAATCAGAGTACTTTTTCACGATCGCTTTGATGCGGTAGTTTTCTAAAAACTCATCATAGCTTTCATCTTCCGTGTTTTCTTTTATTTGTAGGGTGATTTCCGTACCGACGGTTTCCTTGTCACACGGCGCGATCGTGTAGCCGGCGGCCCCTTCCGACTCCCATACATACGCCTCGTCACTGCCGAGCGCCTTACTTTTCACCGTGACTTTATCAGCCACCATAAACGCCGCATAAAATCCGACGCCGAACTGGCCGATAATGTCATGGCCGTCTTTCGAGTCATTTTCTTGCTTGAAAGCGAGTGAACCGCTTTTCGCAATTGTGCCGAGATGCTGTTCAAGCTCGTCTTTTGTCATCCCGATACCGGTGTCTGTGACGGTGAGCGTTCTCGCTTCTTTGTCCGCCGTCACTTTTATGTAGTAATTGTCTTGATCAAACGTTAATGAATCATCGGTTAACGCCTTGTAATAGATTTTGTCAATCGCATCGCTCGCGTTGGAAATTAACTCGCGGAGAAAAATTTCCTTCTGCGTGTAAATGGAGTTAATCATCATGTCCAGCAATCGCTTGGATTCTGCTTTAAACTTTTTTTTCC
Source organism: Bacillus sp. L75 (assembly GCF_003676355.1). NCBI lineage: Bacteria > Bacillati > Bacillota > Bacilli > Caryophanales > Bacillaceae > Bacillus > Bacillus sp. L75. The sequence goes on along the minus strand of NZ_ML064905.1, from coordinate 44,610 downwards.
GCACTTCAGATCTCTCCTTTAATTATGCTTTGATGTTATGTAAAATCTTTTCAGCATCTATTTATCATATACAGTGACAATTGTCAACTAGGATTAGCAGATGCATATATTGTAAATTTAACATGTTAATGGATTCATTTCACCCATTTTATCAATAAAAAAGAGAGAATGTCTCCTCTCTGCTTCTTTCCGGCGGCCGAATTCCTTCTTCATCCATATGTATGACGGGTAGAAAAACAAACTAAATAAGATAAGAGATCCCAAGTTTCGCAAAGACTCATGCAGAACATTTCTTACAGTGAGAGGAAATGTGATGTCCTGAAATAGAATAGAGATAACGGTGTAAATCACAAATCCCATAGGAACAATGGCATAACAATAAAACGCTATCTCCTTCTTATGCTGTATCTCCAAAATATGTAAACCTCCCAATGATGTATATACATAATATTAACATATTTAATAGGTATTTAGAAACAGACCTCCGTATGTTTATCCCCCTATTCAGCGGGAACAGATATAAAAAAAGGAGGAATCGCAATATGGGAAGATTAACAGACAAAACCGCAATCATCACAGGGGCCGCGACAGGCATCGGACAAGCGACGGCACGGGTTTTCGCCGATGAAGGCGCCCGCGTGATCTGCGGTGACATCAATGAAAGCGAACTGAATGAAACCGTCAGCGCTATCAGAAAAAACGGCGGAGAAGCAGAAGCCTTTCACCTTGATGTATCAGACGAAGAAAACGTAAAGTCTTTTGCGGATGGCATTCAGCAAAAGTACGGAACAATTGATATTCTGTTTAACAATGCTGGTGTTGACCAAGAGGGCGGAAAAGTCCATGAATACCCGGTCGACCTGTTTGACCGGATCATCGCCGTCGATCTGCGCGGCACATTTCTTTGCAGCAAATACCTGATTCCGCTCATGCTCGAAAAAGGAGGCTCCATCATCAACACCTCCTCCATGTCCGGCCGGGCCGCAGACCTTGACCGCTCAGGCTATAACGCCGCAAAAGGCGGAATCACGAACCTGACGAGAGCGATGGCCATTGATTACGCCAGAAGCGGAATCCGCGTCAATTCCTTATCGCCGGGGACGATTGAAACGCCGCTCATTGATAAATTGGCAGGCACGACAGAAGACGAAATGGGCGAAGCGTTCCGTGAAGCCAACAAATGGATCACGCCGCTCGGCCGGCTCGGAAAACCGGAAGAAATGGCAGCCGTCGCGCTCTTCCTCGCTTCAGACGACAGTTCTTACGTCACGGGAGAAGACATCACCGCAGACGGCGGCATCATGGCATACACTTGGCCGGGAAAAATGCTGATTGATAAGAAGTGGAAGGAAGAGACGGAGTGACGGCGAAAAAGAAACAAGCCAGTGCAAAAACACTGGCTGAACAAGCTGAGGGCGGGTTACTTAAACCAGCCCTTTTCCTTTGATCGGGTAATGGCTTCAATTCGATTTTTCACTTCTAATTTATCCAGGATCATCGAAACGTAATTGCGGACTGTGCCGCTTTTGATGCTGAGGGCGTTTGCGATTTCTTTCGTGTTTTTCCCGTCTGCGACAAGCTCGAGCACCTCTTTTTCCCGTTCGGTCAGCGGGTTTTCTTCACTATAGATGTCCTCCATTAATTCAGGTGCGTAGACGCGTCTTCCTTTCATGACGCTGCGGATGGCGCTGACGAGCTCATCGCTCGGGCTGTCCTTGAGCATGTACCCGCTGACGCCTGCTTTTAGCGCCCGCTGAAAATAGCCGGAGCGGGCAAAGGTCGTCAAAATGATGATTTTCACACCGCTGTCCTTGAGTTCTTCTGCCGCTTCAAGACCTGATTTCCCGGGCATTTCGATATCCATCAGACAGATGTCGGGCGCATGTTTTTCCACGAAATCGATGGCATCCTGGCCGCTTGTGCCTTTACCGACAACCGTCATATCCTCTTCTAAATTCAACAGCGAACCGAGTGCGCCGAGCAGCATTTGCTGATCCTCGGCAATGAAGATGTTGATCATCTGCTACCATCCTTTTCTTTTGATTTTGAATCATTCGGGATTCTCATGGTCAGCTTTGTTCCGGCGGCTGTATCGATGGCTAAACTGCCGTTTGCGAATTCAAGACGTTCCCTCATTCCAAGCAGGCCGTGCCCCTTTGAAAAAAAGCGGTCTTCTTTGCATTGAAAGCTGCCGTCATCTTCTACCGTAATGACAACCTCTTTCCAAAGCTGCTGAATGGTGATGCGGCATACTTTGGCGCCGCTGTGTTTCACGACATTGGTGACGGCTTCTTTAATGCACATGCTGACGATGTTTTCGTTCAGCAAAGAGATATGTTTGGGCGCTTCTTTTTCTTCATACACAAAATCAATTCCTGCCGCTTCAAGAATTTGCCGAACATTGCCGAGCTCATCCTTCAATCGGATGCCTTTCATCGACGAGACAATTTGTCTGACCTCATTTAAGGAGGTGCGGGCCGTCTGCTGCACGCTTTTCAGCTCAGTGCGGGCCTGTTCAGGGTCCTTGTATATCAGCTTTCGGGCGAGGTCGCTTTTCAATCCGATTAAGGAGAGCTTTTGTCCAAGTGTATCGTGAAGGTCCCGGGCAATGCGCTGCCTTTCTTCCAGCTTCACAAGATCGGCGATTCGCTCATTTGCATATTCTAATTTCTCCTCAAGGCGCTCCCGTGCCTTTCTGCTTCGAATGCTGAGCGGGAGCAGGATGGCACTGATCAGAGTGATGACGATAAACGGAATTTGTGTCAAAAACCACCCTTTTTTCAGAACAAGGCTGAAGTTGACGGCAACCGCCGCACTGATGATATGAATGTAATATAAGATGTAAAAAGGAACTTTGTCTCGGATATGGCCGATGAAGTAGGCGATAAAGAAGGCGAAGTAAATATAGCTGAACAGCATAACTGAGCCGGTCGAAATGCCGATCAGAAGAAGCGCCCATAAGTAAAGCGGCCAGCCTTTTGCAACAAATGCGAAGCGGTATGCGCCAAAGAAAACAAGTGTGAAAATGATGCCGGCCACGATGACAAAGGTAGAAGAGCTTTTAAAAATAAAATAAAAAGGCAAGATGAAAAAAATCATCCATATATAAGGAGAAATCCCGTTCAGTTTTTGAAATTTAAAATATTTCTTCATCCTTATTCCACCTTCTGCTGCTTGTGTCTACCATCACTTTATCAAAACACCGCCTTCATTGCATCCTCACGCATGAAGAGAAGGCCCTTTCTGATAAGAGAAAGAGCCGCGCGCCATATCAGGCATTTTTCTTCAAAGGTTCTTTCGGCACCGGATGGGGCGCCGGTTTTTTCCGCGCCTCCCGAAAGGTGACAAATTGCTTTTCGTCCTCATCCCACAGACGGAATTTCATGGATTCAAGACTTGTTTTAAGCGTAATGGTCGGCACGTTTTTTAAAGGCTCGTGCCCCTCATGAGCGGCTTCCAGCTTGTAGTTCGGCACTTTCGGGCTTAAGTGGTGGACATGATGGTAGCCGATATTGCCTGTCAGCCATTGCAAAAGCTTCGGAAGCTTGTAAAAGGAGCTTCCTTCTACCGCGGCCTGCACATAGTCCCAATGCTCATCGGCTTCAAAATAAGAATCCTCAAACGTGTGCTGAACATAAAAGAGCCAGACGCCGATTGACCCCGAAATAAGGAAAATCGGACCTTGAACAAGCAAAAAGTTTTCCCAGCCGACAAGCAGGCACGTCGCAGCAGCCAATAAGACAATCGCCGCGTTCGTGAAATAGGTGTTCCAGCGCTCCTTGCGGCGGGCGCCTTTTACATTGAAACGGTTTTGAATCAGAAATACGTAAATCGGGCCGAGAATAAACATAATAAACGGATTGCGATAAAGTCTGTAGCGTACTTTTGTCCAAGCTGACGCTTCGTTGTATTCCTTGACGGTCATCATCCAAATATCGCCGGTGCCCCGTTTATCTAAGTTGCTGCTTGTCGCATGATGAATGGAGTGGCTACGCTGCCATTGAAGGAACGGAAACAGTGTCAGCACACCTGAAATAAACCCGAACAGCCGGTTCAGTTTCTTTTGTTTGAAAAAGGATTGGTGGCAGCAGTCGTGGAAAATAATAAAGATTCTTGTCAAAAATCCCGCTGCTATAACAGTAAAGGCGAGGGTCAGAAGATAGGAGACATTGAGGCTGAAGTAAGCAAGAAACCAAAGGGCAAAAAACGGCACAAACGTGTTGAAAAGCTGATTGACACTATGCTTTGTATCGGCACCGGAAAATGCAGCAACCTGCTTTTTTAAAGATGCTTGTTTTTGAGTTGCGGCGTGATTGGTCATGAATGTCATATCCCCTTTTTTTTATTATGATTCCAAGTATACCGAGGCGCTCGCGGCGGTTGTAGTAGCAGCCATCATGCCCCGAATATGACATTTGTCATGTTTGGCGGCAGAATGCTGATCAGGCGGCATATGGAAGGTATCTTTTTTATGAGGGATAAAGCCGGACACTTCATATCGGCACTTCTCAATGAAAACAGCAAAAAAGAACCCGGCCTGTTTTCGGCTGAGTTCTTTTTCATCATCCTCACAGCAAAATCACCCGATACTTCTTTACATCCAAAAACTGCAGAAACTCCCGGGCCAGCATGTCCGGCGCGTGGTCTTTTCCTTCATGAAGACGATATTGAATCAAGCCGGCGAGCATGGACGCGACATAATATGCATAGAGTTTTTTGCCCGCCTGAATGTGCAGAGGCTGATGAAGATAAAACGATTGCAGCGCTCTGAACATTTCCGGAATGACGTCAGGCACTCCGGAGCCCTCTCTCAGAAAATGGACGAGCGGCAGGCCTTCCGACAGTGCCGAAAAGAGACGGACGAGCGCGGCTTCCGCTTCTTCCATGGAGCAATCGGCAGGCTCTCCTTTTACCGTCAATAATCCGATCAGATCCCGGCATGATTGATGGATGATCGTTTTCAGCAATGCTTCTTTGTTGGCGTAATGGTCATAAAAAGTGGCACGGCGGAGGTTGCTTTGACGGGCAATATCGGAAATCGTAATCGCCGCGTATTCTTTTTTTTCCGCCATTAAGCCGATCATGGCTTCTTGCAAGGCCTGCCTCGTCCTTGTCACCCGGCGGTCGGCGGGCTTTTTTTCTTCTTGTTCCGGCACCCGGCGGCCGAACAGCCAGTAAAACCGTTTTTGAGAAATCAAATCCCACACCTGTCCGCTGATCGCTTCCGGGGATGCCCCGGGCTCCTCATTCAGCCAGTACAACACAATGGCATACGTGTATAAAGCGCGGTAATGAATGTACATATCCTGTTCAGTCGGTGAGAAATCCGCATTGACCGGTGACAGCAGCACATCATGCCGGAACACATCTTTTAAAAAAGCATGAAAGTGAAAATAGGGCATTTTATTGCGATCCATCATCGTTTGGAAAAACACCCGATGCCGGTCAACAAAAGACAGGGTCGGATGCACTTTTTGCCATCCGCCATGTAAATGAAGCACATCTTTATTCTTCAGTGAATCATACAGCGCTTCGCTCAGCCCGTCTTTCATTTCTTCCTCTATATCCTCTAAAATCGCATATTTATCTTCGTAATAAAGGTACAGTGTCCCCCGGCTCACACGCGCCCGTTCGGCGATGTCCTTCATGGTCACACGGCGGATATCCCGCTCTCCAAGCATGGCCAAAAGCGCTTGTTTGATGTCAGTTGTCACAGAATCCGGCATAAGAGACACTCCTTTCATTAGACAGATCACCGCAATTTGTACGGTAACGTATAGATGTGTTTACGCTGTCTTTGCCGCAAAAACACACCACATTATAATAGGCCCTGAAGAAACAAAAAAGCAACCAGAGGAGGAAGACCGATGGATCAGCATATAAAAGCAGACATCAAACGCGTCTTTGAGCTTCAGAAAAAAAATCAAAAAACGCTGCGTGCTTCAACAGCCGGGCAGCGCAGAGAAAAGCTTCAGCGCTTTTTAGATGCCGTCACCGCACATGAAGAAGAAATCATTGAGGCAATCAGACGGGACGTCCGCAAGCCTTATCAGGAGGTGAAAAGAGCGGAAACGCAGGGAACGATCAAGGCGATTAAAGATAATATGAACAATCTCGACACCTGGATGGCGCCGAAACGCGTCGGCTCATCCGTCAGCCCCGACGCTGACGGCGTATTAATGTATGAGCCAAAAGGCGTCACCTTAATTCTCGGCCCATGGAATTATCCGTTTATGCTGACGATGGCTCCGCTTGCGGCTGCCATTGCGGCCGGCAACAGTGCGATTGTGAAGCTGTCCGATTTTACGATGGAGACGAGCCATATCGCCGCGACAGTTATTCGCGAGGCATTTCACGAAGAAGAAGTCGCCATTTTTGAAGGTGAGGTCGATGTCGCCACAGAACTGCTCGACCAGCCGTTTGACCACATTTTCTTCACCGGAAGCACGAATGTCGGTAAAATCGTCATGACGGCAGCGGCGAAGCACTTGTCGTCCGTCACGCTTGAGCTTGGCGGAAAAAGCCCGACGATCATCGACAGCGACTATGATTTAATGGACGCGGCGAAAAAAATCGCCGTCGGCAAATTTGTCAATGCGGGGCAAACATGTATCGCACCTGACTATCTCCTTATGAAGAAAGAAGTGCAGAACACCTTTACAGATCTCCTGCAAACCATTGTCAATGCAGGTTTTATGGAGGATGATCATACGGTTGACCGCAACAAATTCACGCAGATTGTCAACGACCGCAACTTTAACCGTGTCAAAGCCCTGTATGATGACGCCATTGAAAAAGGGGCGAAGACGGCGTTCGGCGGCGTATTCGATGCGCATGACCGCACGATTTCTCCGACCGTGCTGACAAACGTCACGCCTGATATGAAGATCATGCAGGAAGAAATCTTCGCACCGATTCTGCCGATTATGAATTACGAAGATATCAGTGAAGCCGTTGATTACATCACTGAACGGGACAAGCCGCTTGCCTTGTATGTATTCAGCCATAATCAGGAGCAGATCGATTATGTGCTGCAGCATACGACATCCGGCAATGCTTCTGTCAATGATGTCGTCGTTCATTTCACTGACGTCAACCTTCCGTTCGGCGGTGTCAATACGAGCGGGATCGGTTCATATCACGGTGTGTACGGCTTTAAAGAATTTTCTCATGAAAAAGGCGTATTTATTCAAGCCTCTAAATAAAAAAAGAATCCGCGCAGATGACGCGGATTCTTTTTTATTATTTTTTTGCCCCGAATGCGAGCAGTTTCGTATAAGTGCCGACGTAAAGCGTGCCGTCTTCAGCCAGAACCGGGGAGGAAATGACATTGCTGTCTGTTTGATAGCGCCATTTTTCATTACCGTCAGCGTCAACCGCATAGACATTTTTATCGTCAGAACCGAAGTACACATTGCCGTCCGCATCAATCAGCGGCGCCGTTCTCACAGGCCCGTCCGTATAGAAAGACCAGTTCATATTGCCGGTTTTGCTGATGGAAAACAGCTCGCCGCTTCCGGAACCGATATACACATTGCCGTTATGGTCGATCGCTAATGAAGAGCTGGAGAAACCGTTTAACGGGAACGTCCACTTTACAGCACCCGTTGATGTATAGGCGTATAAGTTGCCGTCCTGGTTTCCGGCGTAAACGGTGCCGTCTCTATCAATAACCGGATAGCCTTTAAACCCGTTGGACGTCGTTTTTGACCATTTCACTTGGCCCGTTCCGGAATTAATTGCGTAAAAGATATTATTGTACGTTGCCGTATATAGCGTGCCGTTTGACGCTAACACGGGAGCGGAGCCGACCACGCCGTTTGTTTTAAACTTCCACTTTTGCGTCCATGTCGAAGGCGACGTCGGTTTAATCGCATAGATATAGTTATCCAGCGTCGACACATACAGCGTGCCGTCAGAGCCGATAGCCGCATCGGAACTAGGCGCTCCGCTCAGCGGAACCGATGTTAAAATGTTTCCGGTTTCTTTGTCGATGAAATATAGTTTTTTATCGTGAGAAGGAAGATAAATGACACCGTTTGTTCCGAGCACCGGAGTCAGCGTATAGGTCGTCCCGAGGTTTTCCGTCACCCATTTCACAGTACCGTCCGGATGATACGCCGTCAGCTTCCCGTCTTTTGATTGAATAAATACGGTGCCGTCCCCGTCAACCGCGGCGCCCGCACCGTTTTGAGGATTGGCCGGAACATTCTTTTCCCATTTTAACGCGCCATCGGCAGTGCTTGTAAACCGGCTTTCTCTTGACCAGTTGAACATCGTCGGAGACATCGCCTGCGCGTCATACCGTCCCGCCAAGAAACCGGATGCCGCATGATTTTGTTTAAATACCGTTTCCGCAGCTTGAGCAGCCGCCGGATGCAGCCATTTTGCCCCCGGCAGATCAGAAACCGCTCCCACAGATAAAGCCGCAGCAACCGCAGCGCCGGCCGCCAATGTTTTCATTCGCAATGAAGCTGTCTTTTTTTTCAATGTTAGTTCCTCCCGTTTCTATTAAAAGCTGCTATATCACTTCGATCATACCATAATTAACCTATGAAATATTTGTATTTTCGGCAGATTTATAGAACAAATGTCACATAGCCTGCTGATGCTTCGGGGATGATCGAAACGCGGCAATATACCACACCACATTGACGATAAAAGCCGCGCCTGACCAAACGAGAAGGCCGTAATAAAGAGACAGCTCCTGTTCCGAAGAAGTTACGACCAATAACGTTACCAAAAAGACAGCCGCGCAAATGAGAAGCCCGATTCCGCAAAAAACGGCCATGATGATTTTCATGACACGAACACCGAGAATATACATAATGAGCGGGACCGCATATATAAAAAGGATCTGACCGACGGCGGCCCACATGCCCGCGGAATTAAAACGATTCGCGTTCGGCCCCGTTTCTGCAAACGGAGAAAGCGAGCCGATGACCGGCAATAAACAAAACAGCAGAGCGGAAAGCAAGGTCATCGCAACCGCACCTTTTTTCTTTTGATTCATGTGAATATCCTCCTGACAATAACCCGGCTTTTTTACCGGTAATCTGATAATATGTTATATTTTAGCACGATATTTAGTTACTTTGAGAATGTTTTGTTAAAAACGAATTTACAAATCCAGAAAAATAGATATAATAAACGTTATGGAACCGATATTGATTCATAAAGCGCTATCTAACAAAACACGAAGTGATATTATGACGTGGCTTAAACACCCGGAAGACCATTTTGATGAAAGACCTTATCTTGATCAGGGACTCAGTTTCCGCACCGGAATTTGCGTCGGTGATATTCAGGCAAAGTCGGGGCTTGCGCAGTCCGTCATCTCCAGCTACCTGCTGACCATGCAAAAAGCCGGCCTGCTGGAATCTGAACGAATCGGGAAGTGGACCTATTACAGAAGGAATGAAAAACAAATTAAAGCCTTTGCTGACTATGTTCAGCACCAGCTATAACCATGAAAGGAGGGCTTTTTTTGTTCTAACATATCTATTTTTCTGTATATGTAGTTATAAAAGGAGGTATACATAACAATGAAAAAAAGCAGTTCCATCTTCATTCTATTTTTGGCCCTAGGGGTTTTCGGGATTATTACGACCGAGATGGGCATCATCGGGGTTCTTCCGCAAGTGGCGGACAGATTTCAAATTACCGCTTCAAAAGCGGGGTGGCTTGTCAGTATTTTCGCATTCATCGTCGCTGTGTCGGGGCCGTTTTTGACCTTGCTTGCTTCAGGCATAAACCGGAAAGTCATTCTGCTTTTGGCGGTGCTGATGTTTGCCGTTTCAAATGCGGTCTACGCGTATACGGCGCATTTCAGTGTCATGCTGGCGTTTCGGATCATTCCGGCTTTATGCCACCCGGTGTTCTTTTCTGTAGGGCTTGCGGCCGCGGCCCGGCTTGTCCCCGCCGGCCAATCCGGAAAAGCCGTAACGAAAGTCTTTTCAGGCATCACCGCCGGCTTTGCGTTCGGCGTGCCTTTCACGTCTTATCTGGCGGAGCGTCTCTCCCTTGAAGCCGCCTTCTTATTCGGCGCTATCATCAGTCTCATCGCATTCACGGGCATTCTTCTCTTTTTGCCATCCATGCCGGTCACAGAAAAAATGTCTTTCAGAAGTCAGCTCGGCATCCTTCGCAAACTGGCTTTGTGGCTCAATATCGCTGCCGTCACCTGTCTCTTTGCGGCCATGTTTTCTGTCTACAGCTATTTTGCGGAGTACCTCGGACGGGTGTCCCATATGAACGGCACATGGGTCAGCTTCATGCTGATGAGCTTCGGAGTGATTATGATAGCCGGGAATTTCGTCTTCGGCGCTTTGTTATATAAAAATATGAAAAAGACCGTCATCCTGTTTCCGCTTCTTTATACAGCCGCCTACTTGCTCATATACGGGTTTGGGACGTCTTTCGCGCCGATGGCCGTCCTCGTCTTCGTATGGGGCGCCGTTCATTCCGGCGGTCTCATTGTCAGCCAGACATGGCTTACTGCGGAAGCAAAGGAGGCGCCCGAATTCGGCAACAGCCTGTTTGTCTCTTTTTCCAACCTCGGCATCACCATCGGAACGGCGGCGGGCGGCTGGTTTATTTCACATTTGGGAATCCATCAGCTGATGTGGTGCGGCATCATGTTTGCCCTTCTGGCTTTCGGGCTGATCATGGGACGCTTGGCATGGGGAAAGAGGCTGCTCGCAGAAGCTTAAGCTCCGTTGCAAAATCCGGAATGATTACGTATAATATTCCAGATTAAAACAAGGGAGAGAAAAAGATACATGGAAAGACCGGCAGGATTTTGGATTCGGTTTCTGGCTTACGTCATTGATCAAATCATCATAGGAATTCCGATTTTTATCATTCAATTTATGGTCTCTTTTTTATTTGCGGCAGGCGTTGCGGCGGCTGACCCCTTCATGACCGAAAATCAGTTTAACATCTCTTTTCTGGTGTTCGGCGTCATCCCGATTCTTGCGAGCTCTTTTGTGATCAGTATCTTATATTTCAGCCTGCTCACGGCCTCAAAGATGCAGGGGACACTGGGAAAAGCATTGCTCGGCCTTAAGGTCGTCAATGAGGATGGCGGACGGATATCCATCGGCCAGGCCTTCGGACGCGCTTTCGCATATATCATATCTAAGCTCATTCTTTATATCGGTTTCATCATGGGCGCCTTCGGAGAGAAAAAAACGCTGCACGACATCATGTGCAGCACCCGTGTTGTCTATAAATAATGTCCCCAAGTCCGGGCCTTTTGAGCCCGGGCTTTTTTATGACGGCTGTGCCCGCCTGATGTCAATGCCGCCCTTTCCGTCAGCCTCAATGCGGATCGTCCCGTTCACAATAACAGACAGCGGATGGAACTCCGCATGCTGATCAGAAAAAATCCAGCGGCGGCCGCTCGGCCCTAAAAGCAAAAACGCCCCATCATTGTAATCACCCATAAAATGAAACCCGTTTTCCCTAAGAGGCGCATGCTTTCTCACCGGAATGCCGAAACGCTGCAGCTTTCTCCCGGTTGATACGACTTCGGCAGCCGTCAGATTCACCTCGCCGATATTCAGAACGGACTCAATCGAAAAATGTTCCGCGCTTGGCGGCGATGTTTCTCTCGCGATGAATTCCGCCAGATTGTTGGACGGATCTTTAAAATAAAAGGAACGCGCATGAATATGAGAGAAATACACCTCATCCTCCCCATCTTCCGTTTGAAAAACGACTTTATCCTTTATCCACGCCTTCGCCTCATCAAAACGATTATTCGGAATGTTAAACGCGAAATGATACGTCGGATGAGAGTGAGAATCGGCGCGCCTGAATTCCAACTCACTTTCTCCCGCCTTGATGGTAAACGAATCACCGGACTCATCAATTAAAGGAAAACCTAACACCCGTTCATAGAAGTGTTTCGTCTCCTCCAACGCACAACTGTACAAAGTAATGTGATTTATTTGCATGATCATACCCCCTTTGGTTTATACTGCCATATAGAAGGGTTGATTCCTACTGTTTCGATTCACCAATTGAGAATCCCCCTTTCGCCCGGCGCTACACATGACAAACAGCGCCAAACCGCTTATACCAGGCGTTTTTAAACATCTAAAGCAAAAAAAGCAGAAAATAATACCCCATATAGCTTGACAAAAAATAAATGTTATTTAATAATCTATATATAATTAGAATTATTATTGAAAGATAAAGTGAATGCTTTGTCTTTTTAATATATTTCAAATCACATTTCAGGAGGAAGATATTATGTCTTTAATCGGAAAAGAAGTACTGCCATTCGAAGCAAAAGCTTTCAAAAACGGTGAATTCATCGATGTAACAAACGAAGATTTGAAAGGTCAATGGAGCGTTTTCTGCTTCTACCCAGCGGATTTCTCTTTCGTTTGCCCGACTGAACTTGAAGATCTTCAAGGACAATACGCTGCACTGAAAGAATTAGGTGTTGAAGTATACTCTGTTTCTACAGATACTCACTTCGTACACAAAGGCTGGCATGACAGCTCTGAAAAAATCGGCAAAATCACTTACGCAATGATCGGTGACCCATCTCAAACGATCTCCCGCAACTTCGACGTTCTTGACGAAGAAACTGGTCTTGCTGACCGCGGAACATTCATCATCGATCCTGATGGCGTTATCCAAACAGTTGAAATCAATGCAGGCGGTATCGGCCGTGACGCAAGCAACCTTGTAAACAAAGTAAAAGCAGCTCAATACGTTCGTCAAAACCCAGGTGAAGTCTGCCCGGCTAAATGGGAAGAAGGCGGCGAAACACTTACACCTAGCCTTGATTTGGTAGGTAAAATCTAAGGAGTGCATTCCATTGGTACTTGATGCAAATATCAAAGCACAATTAAATCAATACATGCAGCTAATTGAGAACGACATTGTTCTCAAAGTAAGCGCCGGTGACGATGACACTTCTAAGGACATGCTGGCTCTCGTTAACGAGCTGGCTTCCATGTCATCTAAAATTTCAGTTGAAAAAACTGAATTAAACAGAACACCGAGCTTCAGCGTTAATCGTACCGGAGAAGACACAGGCGTTACATTCGCCGGTGTTCCTCTCGGCCACGAATTTACATCATTAGTGCTGGCATTGCTTCAAGTCAGCGGCAGAGCGCCTAAGGCTGATCAAAAGGTCATTGACCAGATTAAGAACATCAGCGGAGAATACCGCTTTGAATCTTATATCAGCCTGACGTGCCACAACTGCCCTGATGTCGTCCAAGCATTAAACATGATGAGCGTGCTCAACCCGAATATCACTCATACAATGATTGACGGCGCGGCATTCAAAGAAGAAGTAGAAAGCAAAAACATCATGGCTGTTCCGACTGTTTTCTTAAACGGTGAATCTTTCGGAAGCGGCCGTATGACCATCGAAGAGATTCTCGCAAAAATGGGCAGCGGCGCAGATGCGTCTGAGTTTGCCGACAAAGAGCCGTTTGACGTTCTTGTTGTCGGCGGCGGACCTGCCGGCGCAAGCGCGGCCATCTACACGGCGCGTAAAGGCATCCGCACCGGTGTCGTCGCTGAACGCTTCGGCGGCCAGGTACTCGACACCATGAGCATCGAAAACTTCATCAGCGTCAAAGCGACTGAAGGACCGAAGCTCGCTGCAAGCCTTGAAGAGCACGTGAAAGATTATGATATTGACGTCATGAACCTTCAGCGCGCGAAACGCCTTGAGAAAAAAGACCTCTTCGAACTTGAACTCGAAAACGGCGCTGTACTGAAAAGTAAAACAGTGATCCTTTCAACAGGTGCCCGCTGGCGCAATGTCAACGTACCTGGTGAGCAAGAGTTCAAAAACAAAGGTGTTGCATACTGCCCGCACTGTGACGGACCATTGTTCGAAGGCAAAGACGTAGCCGTTATCGGCGGCGGAAACTCCGGAATCGAAGCGGCGATTGACCTTGCAGGTATCGTCAATCACGTGACTGTGCTGGAATTCGCGCCTGAACTGAAAGCAGACGAAGTCCTGCAAAAACGTCTTTACAGCCTGCCAAACGTCACTGTGCACAAAAATGCACAAACGAAAGAAATCACAGGCGACCAAAACGTAAACGGTATTACGTTCGTTGACCGTGAAACAGGCGAAGAAAAACACGTTGAACTCCAAGGTGTATTCGTCCAAATCGGCCTCGTGCCTAATACAGAATGGTTAGACGAAACGGTCGAACGCAACCGCATCGGCGAAATCATCGTTGATAAGAGCGGCGCGACAAGCGTTCCCGGCCTATTTGCCGCAGGGGACTGCACAGACGGCCCGTACAACCAAATCATTATCTCCATGGGATCAGGTGCAACTGCCGCTTTAGGCGCATTTGATTATTTGATCCGGAATTAATGTGAAAGCCGCCATATGAATGGCGGCTTTTTTAAATATACTAATTAAGAAGGCAGTATTTCCTCTAAACAATCCTCGCTGATTTTATAAGATTTTGGCCTTCTGCTTACCAGCTCAACAAATCCTTGCTGTTCTAAATAATCCATTACTCTGTTAATTTTATGTCTCGATTTATTTGAGAGCTCCATTAAATCTTGCACCGACAGCGTAACCTGATCATTTACAAATACATTAATCGTGATAATGATATTAAAAATATCACGTTCATCTTTATAATCAGCCCATTGATCGCTATCAATATAGTTCCTAATTCGTTTCAGTTTCATTAAATTAAATTCAAGATCCTCAATAATTCCTTTTTGTCCTGACAGAAGCAATTCCAGCATATCCATTAAATAAAAAGTCAACTCTCCCCGGTTTAAAGGTGCGGGAATTTCCTCTAATGCCTTATAATACTTATCTTTATTCTTATTAACTGCGTAAGAAAAAGTGATGGCTGAATATTTTTCTAAGTATCGGGACAAATAACTCCCAACGATAAGGCGTGCTGTTCTTCCATTGCCGTCATAAAAAGGATGAATGTATTCATAGTAGTAATGAGCTGTCATGTAACGATACAGCTGGGGATGTGTTTCATCGTGAAGATAAGCAATTAAAGCCTCAAGCGCTTCTGTTATCTTCTGTTCAGAATTAACGCCGATATGGGTGGTCATGTTCCCATCGTTCACTTCAACATAGCCTTTTCTGAATAGCTCACCATCCGGCGCATCTTCTGCTCCGATTTCATCTGCGACCAGCTCGTCATATAATTCCCTAAAGTCATGAATGCTTGTAAACGACGGAATTCGGTCTATAAATTGATATGTTTTCATCAATCCGACAAACCGCTTATGTGAGGGCTCGGATTGTTCTAACGCTTTAAGAGCCTCTTTCAATTCTTTTTTTGTACTGCGGATTCCTTCAATTTCATTATTACTCTGTGCTTCATTAATAATTAATTTATCAAAATAAGGTTTGACGGCAAATTCGGGGAGCTGACTGATAAGGGATGAAATTTTGGAACTGTTTAACAACACTTCATTATTCAGCTTCATGAGTTTATGTGTATTCACATAAAATAGCTCAAATGAATCGTCCGTGGGTCGGCCTTTTCGGAACCCCCGTATGTTTAATGATGTTGAATAACTGCCATAGCTGCTTGTTCTCTTTTTAAATTCTTTCTCATATGAATCAGCATCCATTTTATAAAAAAGCTTAGATAACTTCTCATACTTCATATCATCACCTCGCTTAATTTAAAATTATACACTTTTTTAAATTATACAATCATTATAGCCTGATTTCTAACAAATATTCTCGCTTTCCAATCAAAACAAAAAACGGCATACTGCATGGCAGTACACCGTCTGAAGCAATTCAATCTGTCTTTCTCCCTCTCGCCCGATAGATAAGAAATAATCCAATAAACCACAGCGGCGTCAGCAGCAAAGCCGGGCGCGTTACATCCGCAAACAGCATAATCACCAGAATGACGGCAAACAGCGCCAGCACGGCGTAATTGATAAACGGCGCAAACGGCGCCTTGAAAGACGAGCTTGCATGTAAGTCCGGACGGGTTTTCCTGTATCTGATATGACAGACAAGAATCACGCCCCACACCCAAATGAAACAAATCGCGCTGATGGTGGTCACGATGCCAAAAGCCGCTTCCGGTATCAATTTGCTTAAAAGAGCGCCAGCTGACAGCACAATAACCGATATCCATAATGCGCGGCTCGGCACATGATTTTTATTCAGCTTCGCAAAACTTGCAGGCGCTTGTTTCGTTTTGCTTAAGTTATACAAAATCCGGCTTGTTGAAAACATCCCGCTGTTACAAGCAGAAGCGGCAGACGTTAATACGACAAAATTAATGATTCCCGCGGCTAACGGGATGCCGACCAGGCTGAAGGTCTTTACAAAAGGACTTTCCGCCGCATTCAGCTGCATCCACGGATTAATACATAAAAGAATGAGCAATGCCCCGACGTAGAAAAATAAAATCCGCAATGGAATTTTATTGATAGCGGACGGAATATTTTTTTTCGGATTTGACGTTTCCGCCGCCGACACACCCACTAATTCCACACCGACATAGGCGAAGATCACCATCTGGAACGAAAGCAAAAAGCCTGAAAATCCGTTCGGAAACAAGCCGCCGTGCTCCCACAGATTCGCCGCTGAAACCGTTCCGGTATGCGTTTTGAACCCAATCACCAGCAGAACCACCCCGATGACAATTAACGCGAGAATCGTGACTACCTTAATTAAGGCGAACCAAAACTCCAATTCTCCAAAAATCTTAACCGTTAACAGATTAAGCCCTAATAAAATGAGCAAACAGATAAGTGCCGGAATCCACTGCGGAATATCAAACCAATATTTCACATACACACCGACGGCGATCACATCCGCCATAGCCGTCATAATCCAGCAAAACCAGTAGGTCCAGCCGGTGACAAACGCTGCACGCGGCCCTAAATACGCCTCGGCAATATCCGTTAATGATTGGTAGCCCGCTTTAGATAACAGCAGTTCTCCCAGCGCCCGCATGACGAAAAAAAGCGCAATACCTACAATAAAATACGCAAAGATGATAGAAGGACCCGCCAGCTGAATCGCCTTACCAGACCCTAAAAACAATCCGGTGCCGATCGTGCCGCCAATGGCGATCAGCTGCACGTGCCGATTCGATAAGTCCCTCTTTAGCTCTCGCTGCTCCACATCTGACTCCTCCTTACCTCTCTAGTGAACGACGAGCAAAAAAAGCCAATAAAAAAAGAGATTGGATGCCCTCCAATCTCATGGTCATAAGAATATCAAATTATATCTGCGCCGCTGACAATCAACAGCATGACAAATACATATTCGGTACTCTTCTGTCCTTTTGCCTGAGATTGTGAACCCTTCGGCGCCGCGGAAAACCCGCGGTCTCTCCAGAAGCCGCTCCTGCTGTAGTTCGACCCACAGCAATCATAGCCTGCTACGTATTGAGTTTCTGATAGAAACACCTATCAGCTAACTTTTTATTTTAATGGAAGTTGAATGCATTGTCAATAGAGGGATGAGCTGCACGGCGTTATCCCGGTCCAATTTTTGATGCCTGAAGCGCGTATTTTCCGTTTTCATTGTATCAAAAAGGCGTTATGCGGTACTATCATATAAGGTCTAATCATTTAAACATTATGTCATACTTTAAATTCACTTTATCATACAATTGCTCGTAAATAAAAAGGGGATGGACGAGATTGGAAACGAAATATTTAGATCTGCTCGCACAAAAATACGATTGTGAAGAAAAAGTGGTCACGGAAATCATTAATCTGAAAGCGATACTGAACCTGCCGAAAGGAACCGAGCATTTCGTCAGTGATCTGCACGGGGAGTATCAGGCATTCCAGCACGTGCTGCGGAACGGTTCAGGAAGGGTAAAAGAGAAGATCCGCGATATTTTCAGCGGCGTCATTTACGATAGAGAAATTGATGAACTGGCGGCTTTGGTCTATTATCCTGAGGACAAACTGAAGCTGATCAAACATGACTTTGATACGAAAGAGGCATTAAACGAGTGGTATAAAGAAACGATTCACCGGATGATTAAGCTCGTTTCTTATTGTTCTTCCAAGTACACCCGCTCCAAATTGCGCAAAGCGCTGCCCGCCCAATTTGCTTATATTTCTGAAGAGCTGCTGTACAAAACAGAACAAGCCGCCAACAAAGAACAATACTATTCCGAAATCATAGAACAGATCATTGCGCTCGGCCAGGCCGATAAGCTGATCACCGGCCTTGCCTACAGCACGCAGCGTTTGGTGGTCGACCATCTGCATGTTGTCGGCGATATTTATGACCGCGGACCGCAGCCGGATAAGATCATGGAAGAACTGATCAACTATCATTCAGTGGATATTCAATGGGGGAATCATGATGTTCTCTGGATAGGCGCTTATTCCGGCTCAAAAGTATGCCTGGCAAACATTATCCGCATCTGTGCCCGCTATGACAATCTGGATATTATTGAAGACGTTTACGGCATCAATCTGAGACCGCTATTGAACCTTGCCGAAAAATATTACGATGATAACCCGTCTTTCCGCCCGAAAGCGGACGAAAACAGACCGGAAGATGAGATTAAACAAATCACAAAAATTCATCAGGCGATCGCGATGATCCAATTCAAGCTTGAGAGCCCGATTATTAAGAGACGGCCGAACTTTAATATGGAGGAACGGCTGTTACTGGAAAAGATCGATTATGACCGCAATGAAATCACGCTGAACGGAAAAACATATCAACTGGAAAACACCTGCTTTGCGACGGTGAATCCTAAACAGCCTGACGAGCTGTTAGAAGAAGAAGCAGAAGTCATGGACAAGCTGCTGTTCTCTGTTCAGAACTCCGAAAAGCTGGGCCGCCATATGAATTTTATGATGAAAAAAGGCAGCCTTTATTTAAAATATAACGGCAACCTGCTGATTCACGGCTGTATTCCCGTCGATGAAAACGGCAGCATGGAAACGATGATGATAGAGGATAAAGCTTATGCGGGCCGAGAGCTGCTCGATGTATTTGAACGGTTCTTACGGGAAGCGTTTGCCCATCCGGAAGAAACCGAAGATCTGGCGACAGATATGACTTGGTACTTATGGACAGGCGAATACTCTTCCCTCTTCGGAAAACGCGCCATGACAACCTTTGAGCGGTATTTCATTAAAGAGAAGGAAACGCATAAAGAAAAGAAAAACCCGTATTACTATTTGCGCGAAGACGAAGCAGCCTGCCGAAACATCCTGAAGGAATTCGGCCTTAATCCAGATCACGGCCATATCATCAACGGCCATACACCGGTAAAAGAAATCGAAGGCGAAGATCCGATCAAGGCAAACGGAAAAATGATCGTCATCGACGGCGGCTTCTCCAAAGCCTACCAATCCACAACAGGCATCGCCGGCTACACGCTCTTATACAACTCTTACGGCATGCAGCTCGTCGCCCATAAACACTTTAACTCCAAGGCCGAAGTGCTGAGCACCGGAACCGACGTCTTAACAGTGAAACGATTAGTCGACAAAGAGCTGGAGCGGAAGAAAGTGAAAGAAACAAACGTCGGTGAAGAACTGATGAAAGAAGTGGCGATTTTGGAGAAACTGCGAGAGTATCGGTATATGAAATGAAGAATGGAGTTCAGAGATGATTCTCTGGGCTCTTTTTTTACGGTTTCCCTGTATGTAAAACGGATTTAACCGCTTCTTCAATCTCCCTATAACCCGTACATCTGCAAATATTGGACTCCAGCCAATTTTTTATCGTGTCATCACTTGCATTCGGCTCAGTATTCACCAAAGCATGACAATTCATGAGAAAACCCGGTGTGCAATAACCGCATTGAAACGCGAACTTTTCAATAAAAGCCTTTTGAATCGGTGTATTGATCAGTCCTTCAATTGTCGTAATGTCCTTTCCTTCCCCTTCTGCCGCAAGCATTAAGCAAGATTTCATCGGCACCCCGTCCGTTAATACCGTACAGGCGCCGCAATCCCCATTTAAGCAGCCCGGTTTTGCACCAGTTAATCCGAGACGAAGACGAAGAGCAAATAACAAAGTATCAGCCGGCCTGACCGTAATCTGTCTTTCCTCGCCATTTACTTTCAACGTAATAGGATCAGACATTTGGACCTCCTTCTAATTCCCGTAAGGCATCTAAAATTGTATTTTGCAAGACAAACATTCGGTATTCACTTGAGCCTTCTGCATCATCAAGAACGGGTTTGGGTACATACTGTAAAGACCTGCGCACTCTTTCTTCTGCTGATCGGTTTTTATCGTTAAGCACAGCCTCCATTTCAGCAGAACGAAACGGAAATGGACATACGCCGCTGAAGGCCATTCTGATCTCATCATCTTTTTTCAGCGCACAGACTGTCACCAATGGATATCCGACATTCCACTGCTGTCTTCTTTTGATACTGACAAATGGCAGGTCAACGTACGCTCGATCGACAACGACATGAAATAAAAAATCACCTTTTTGCAACTGTATTTCCTTGTTAAATACTTTATTTATGGGACGGTAATGAATCCCCGCTCTCCCTGCAATCCCTATCAAACTATCAGAAATCAGCAACGGCAGCACGGCCTCACGGTAATAGATGCCCCCGCAAATGTTTCCGCCCAGGCTGATCTTATTTCGAGTCGTCCGATCGGCTATTTCACTTACTGTTTTACTTAATAGCGGAAATGGATTTTCTTCCTCCAGTTTCGTTAATGACACGCCCGCTCCGATCACCAAATCATTTTCATAAAAGCGGATGGTTTGAAATTCCGGAAGCGCGTTCAGATCTATCACCGCATCCGTATAGATGATATTCAGCCTTCCTAACGTGATAATTTCCGTGCCGCCGGAATAATACATTGGTGTTTTCTTTTCGGCCGCAAGCGAGTGAAATAGATTGATTGTTTCTTGAATGGTCTTCGGTTTAAAATAATCAAAATCAAACGGTATCATCTTTCCACCCCTCTTGCGTCCTCCATAATCGTTCGGGAATGAGAGGAAGTTGATTCAATTGGACACCTAAAGCGGCGGAAAGGCAATTTCCCAATGCTGCCGGCATCCCCAACAGTCCGTGTTCCCCGCCGCCGCGCGCCCCATAAGGCGCAATCACATGCGGGGTTTCAACAAATTCAATGATATATTCAGGCTGCTCTCCATAGTGAAGGGGGCGGTATGTTCTAAGCTGAGGATTTAATACTCTGCCATATGAATCAAATACAAAGGTTTCTCTTCCTCCAAATGCGATTCCCATACTCATCCCCCCCATCACTTGACCCCTAGCAGCTTTTTCATTCAGTACAGTTCCTATATCCACAACAGAATAGGCTTTTGTAATTCGATACGTATAATCCCGTTTATCCAACTCAACTTCAATTCCCTGAGCACCGACAGCCCACTCGGGTCCCGGCTTCCCTCTTCCCGTTTCCCGGTCTAAATTCGTCATCCGGGTTAATGTGTAATTGCCGCTCGCAATGATTTGGCCGCCAATGGTATTTCCATTTGGAAAGGTATATCCGTAAGCAATGTCTTTTATTTCAACATGTACAGAAGGATGATCTATAAAATAAACCTTTCCGTCGGCCACTTCCAATTCCTCGACAGGAACCCGCAATACACATGATGCCACGTCTTTCAGCTTTCGAATGGCTTCCTCCGCTGCATTCAGTACGGCTCTTCCGGCCATTAACGTCCCTCTGCTCCCCACGGTTTTCCAATGCTCGGGTGTTGTTTGTGTATCTATAAGCATTTTTACGTGAATTTTGCTTATATCCATTTTCATTCGTTCCGCTAAGATTTGGGCTAGCACTGTTTTTGTCCCTGTTCCAATTTCCACTACCCCTGACATCAAATTAATGCTTCCATCGGGATTAAAGGTTAGAATCACCCCGGACGTTGCATTTGTATCAAATGTTGAGGTTTTCCAAATGCAGCTGATTCCCTTCGCCCGTATCTTCCGGCCATCGATTTCAATTCGCTGTCCCTCGTCCCAATTCATTAATTCCTTCAATCTTTCAATGCACTTCGGCACATTTCCGACCGTGCTTGAATTGAGAAGAACTTGAGTCGGTGTGGTGTCACCGGGGCGAATGGCATTTTTATAGCGGAGTTCTAATGGGTCCATGTTCAGCTTTTCCGCCAATACATCCATCGTCCGCTCAAAGGCAAATAACACTTCAGCATGGCTGTAGCCCCTGAATGCACTTGGATATGGATGATTCGTATACATACAATATGAATCACACCGTATATGATCGATCGCGTACGGACCCGTACAATCAACCACCGCAGCCCGGCTGATGTCCACTCCTTTATCAGAATACGCTCCGCCATCAAATAAAAGCTGAATGTCCGCCGCCTTTAAGATTCCATCCTTTGTAGCCCCTAATTTGACAATGGCATCCAACCCGATATGAACGGGAGATGTGATCAGATCCTCTTCTCTCGTATTAAACAATTTGACGGGCCGGCCTCCGACTGCTTTTGATGCCAAATAGGCAATCACCTCTAACTGAACGGCTGCTTTTCCCCCGTACGCTCCTCCTACTAAAGGCGTTTTGACGATCACCTTTCCGGGTTCAATTCCAAAATACCACTCCATTAATTTTTTAATGGCAAAAGGAGCTTGAGAGGATGTGGTAATGATAATCTCCTCATCCGCCCGAATTTCAACAATCGAGCATCTTGTTTCCATCGCAGCGTGATCAGAAGGGTTAAAGGAAATTTGGAATTCTGCTGTCACATCACTTTCCCTAAACCCATCTTCAATATTTCCTTTTCTAACCTTATCCAGGTTTGCGATATTTGTCTTCGGAACCGGGAATACACCTTTTGTCTTCTCATAGCGGTCCGCATTTTCATGGACGAGCGGCGCATCCTTTTGAAAGGCCTCACGGGGGGAATTGACGACGGGAAGAGGTTTATAGGATACTTTGATGGCATCCGCTGCCTTTTTAGCTGTAATTGGATTTTCCGCTACAACAACAGCAACCGGCTCACCATGGTATCTGACCCTTTTATAGGCAATCGGCGATCTGTCTTTAATTTCTTCACCTGCAAGCGGAAAAGGTTCATCACCCAATATCGCTCTCACGCCGGGAATCTTCCAAGCTTCTGAAAAGTCCATAGACACAATATCGGCATGCGCATATGGACTGACCAGCATTTTTGCGTGTAATATGCCTGTTTCTTGAAAATCATCCGTATATTTCGCTTTACCCGTCACTTTTTCAAGGGCCTCTTTTCGAATGACACTCTTCCCGATATACTCCAACTCATTCACTCCCCGAATTTATTCAGCAGCAGCGTATAATCTTCAACTGTATCGACGTCATAAAAAAGCAAAGGGTCTTGAAAGCTGATCATTTTTCCCATATTGATCATACTTTCACGGATGACATGCCGGGCGCCCTGATCTCCCTTTAACTGAAGCAATACTGGAAAACATTGATTTGAGAATAAAATGGGGGGCATAGGAAGATATTGATTTTCAGCGGCGATAAATAAATAACGGTGCTCCTTCTGATAGGAATCAATTAACGTATTGATGATATCTGCGGTGACAAACGGCTGATCTGCAAGGAGAATGATAACGGCGTCAGCCTCGTACTCTGCCGCTTTTTGTAAACCGCATTGTATGGAATGGCCTTGGCCCTTATCCGCTTGCTCACATTCTGCCTGACTCCACTTATTTGATATGGGATCTAAAAAGAAAAAATCCGAAAGCCAATGCAGTGGATCTCCCTTTCCCGTTATAACGAAAATATGATCTAATTCAGATAACAAGGCATTTTTAAGAGCCATACTTCCGAGGGAGACTCCATTCAGAAATAAACTTCGCTTATCCGTCCCCATGCGTCTGCTTGTACCGGCTGCCAGGTAAATGGCTGCTGTTTTCATAAGCGAGACCTTTGTGTTCGCATTTCTTTAATCATCTCGCCGACAATACTTACAGCAATCTCTTCAGGGCCTTGTGCCCCGATGGGAAGGCCGATAGGGGAATGAATATCTGCCGGAATCTCTGCCCCGCCTAACAGCCGCTCCGTGCGCCTTCTGGGGCCTAAAACGCCTTTATAAAACACATTCTCGTTTTTTATTGTATGTAAAATGATCTGATCTTTTTGAAAGCTGTGCGTCATAATGACAACAAAATCCCTTTTTGTCATGCTCAGGCCTTCCATGACTTCTTCCGGTGCCCCTGTTATCAAATGGCCGGCTTCAGGAAAATGGCCGTGATGACATAAAGCGGGACGCCAGTCAATCACCGTCACATGAAAGCCCGCATGAGCTGCCAACGAAACTAACGGCTTCGCATCTTCCCCTGCTCCGAAGACATATAAACAAGGTTTTGGCACCATCTGATGGATAAAAAATAAATCAGAGGTATGTTCATCCCTCTTGATTCCCTTTTCCGTCTGTCTCAGTTTTTGAATACGGCCTTGTTCCATAACATCCCCGGTTCCAAACACGCTGCCGTCTTCCACTATGTACAGATCTTCCTTCAGCTCTAACGTTTTAGTGAATCGTTTCATTTGGGTCACAGACTTTTTTTCATCTAAGCATGTCTTGACTGTCATCAGATGTCTTTCCAATTCTCCTTTTACAGGCTCAAGTAAAACCGTCAAAACACCATTACAGCCAATGCCCTGTCCCCAGGATAAATCGTCCTCCGCACTCATATCAAAGCGGACAATCAACGGCTCTCCTGCAACCCAGACCTGTTCCGACCGTTCAACGAGATCTTCTTCCAGACAACCGGCGGATAACATTCCAACTCTTGTTTTATCCCCTAAAATCAACATCGAAGCCCCTTCTTTCTTATAAGCGGACCCCTCTGCTTTAATGATGGTAGCCAGTACCTTAGCTTTTTTAGAATTGGCGATGACATCCAAAATCCGGTGTATATCATCCATTTCATGTCCCCCGCTTTTACCTGATCATATCTGCATCTGTATATCCGTATTCTTTTTTTCCAGAAAACATTACAAACGTTTCAGCAATTTTTTCGTTTCTAAAAAAAAAGAGTCTTTATAGACCTTATGACCGGGCGGCGCGTGCGACAGCATGTCGGAACGGAGAGATTCCAATAACATGTCCTGTTCCTTCTGTTTCCAATTGTCTGTTTCACCCTGTTGTATGCCTTTAAAGCCCGCAAAGTATTCACTTAACACTTGTAAATCATTCCCCAGCTCCCTTTTGTCACTTGAAGATAAAGCTCCTTCTTTTTCCCATTCTTTTAACGTTTTCACTATATTTGATAGATACTCAAATCCGGCGTTCAACTTTTGCATCTCAATTTGATAGCTTGAAATGATATTTTTATGTTTTTTTCTGACGGGGTTGAATTTTAAGCTGTCAGAGGCTGTTTGCAGCATCTCTTTTGTCATATGCAGCTCTTGCAGAAGATTGTTCATTCTATACGCCATAAGGTTCCCTTTTCCTTGCCCCCACTCTGATTGCACCCATTTGGAAAGGTCTGAAAGTGTGCCGGAAAGCTGACGAGCCAATGTTTGAAAAGAGTCCGCTGCCTTTTTTGTGTAGTCCGGCGGAAAAAGGAACATGTGAACCAGTATGGCAATGATGACGCCGATCACCGTATCGATGATTCGGTCGAATGCATAATCTTTAGCGTTTCGTTCAAACGTAAAGACCAACAAAATGGTGAGCGCTACCTGATGTAGAACCGTTACATCTATTCGTAACCACTTCGCAATGTAAGTACCGCCTAATAGGAACAGCCCCAGCATCCAGCCATTCATTGGCAAGTGACTGACAAGATAGGACGTTAGCATGATCCCAATCGCAGTTCCCGCAATACGATGAAAAGAAAAGCGAATTGACTGATCTATCGTTGGCTGCAAACATAAGATAACAGAAAGAGGCGCTAAATAGGGGTGATCAGAGCCAACTAGTTTTGCCGCTTCCCACGAAACAGCAGATGCAATCGCCATCTTCCAAACCAAAGATGTTTTGTTTTGAATTTTTTCACTTTTCATCATACGCCCCCTCCTTTCAGAGACCTTTTCCACTAGGTTTCCGTGACGCAAAGGGATTTATACTGACATATGGGAAATGCGGAAGAAGCTGTTGTTTGAAGGGGGATTCTTGAATGATGGCTTCTTTTTGGGGTTGGGGAAACCGTTAGCCTTCAGAAACATGAGGCGTAAGATTTGGCTAGAGGAGAATCCTATTCCATTAAAAGAAAGCGAAGTAAGATCCGATCAAGGCGAATGGAAAAATGATCGTCATCGTCGGCTACACGCTCTTATACAACTCCTACGGCATGCAGCTCGTCGCCGATAAACACTTTAAATCAAAGGCCGAAGTGTTGAGCACCGAGATCGACAACCAGAATTATAAATATCTCATAACTCAAAGTCTTTTTGACAAAAGTATGATTGGGTAGGCGAAAGCGTTTTAAAAAGTGATCCTTTCACTTTTACACAAGTTACATGCTGAAACGAATAACAGATTTTCATAACCATTACTCCGTTCCAGGCAATACACCTTTTATAATGCGACTCACTGTTATGTATATATTTTATATATAAATCAATTGAACACACACAAATGAACACTTTGATTACTAGTTAATTCACTCAAAATATTATGACCATTCTTTAATAACAGATTTACACAGAATAAAGGGGTAAAAACGTTTCTCCATATTGCACAGCTTTCTCTATTTTTAAATTCATTGCATCCTTTAAATTAATTCGTCCTTCGAGAATTAAAGCTAAATCTTGACCGTCCATAAATATTATTTTAGATCTCTTACCACTAAATTCTTTAATTACCTCGTTTCTAAACCCATTTACTGAAACAAATAAACCTCTTGTACTTTCAAGCTTAGACTCAATTTTGTGGTTAAAACTAGCTATTTCACTAACGCTGGGAAAACCACTTATCCATTTAGTTTCAACAAGATAATCAAAACCATCGAATTTAAAAAAACCATCTATCTGCTGAGTATTTTCTGAATTTCTATACGACTTTTTATATTGAATATCATTAAGTTCAAAGAGTTTTTTTATCAACTCTTCTAAATTAAAACCTGCTTTCTGTCGATTGAGAGCATTCAAATTATTGTTATATTCTCTTCTTAGCTCTTCTAGCTTTTCAGCTCGTTTTTTGACTATTACCTTTTTTTCCTCAGCCAACTTTCTTTGGATATTTATTGTGTCTTTTTGTTTTTTTACAAATAAATCATTTTCAAACGCTATTTTTTTTAATTTTTTCAAAGCATCAATTCCTGAGTTTCTATCGGTAACTTGTTTATCAGGTAAATCTTTCAGATTACATAGATTAGTTAAAACCTTTCTTTGAATAATTAACCCCTCTTCAGTATATGATAGTTCTTCTAAAACTCTCCTTGACCAAACGAATTTTGGATTATCTTTATATTTATTTATTAATTTTACAGGTACATCTGACGAACGCATAAATGCTGCAACTGGATCCTTATAGTGAAAGCATTTACCAAAACATTGTATCATTTGTTCAACAATTTCGTAGGGTAGTTGTTTCATAATCAACCTCCAAAACAAATGTATTTTCCAATAGTGTATAGAAAATTACAATTATCAACCTTTACCCTCAGCCTTCAAAAAAAGTTTTAATGGCTTTAAAAAGATCTGGCAACTCCAAAAGTTCTTTAGCTGTATAATTTTTAGCAATTAAGAATTTATTGTGGTGATTGTCTAAAAAATTATATATTCTTTTCTTTTCCTCAGAAGTAACTAATTCTAGTGGTTCAAGAATAGAAGATTGTTCACCTTTAACTCTCGACAAAATTGAATCCTCTTTGAATTTAAATTTATTAAAAATCTTTATTAATTCTTCATCAGTTGTCTTTAAAATTTCATCCTTTATTGTTTCATAATATTTTTTGGGATTCAAACAATCCTCCATTTCTGTAGGGTGATAATAGCCAGCTTTGGATACAGACTGAAGTTTTACATTATCTTTTCTATCTGGTTGTATTCTTGCTAATTTTAATTTTCCTTTTATATCGCTACTTATTTCTAAATCATGTACTATATCATCAGTATCGATTAAGCATAACACTTTACTTTCCATTGCTTTTTGTTCATATTTTTCAAACAACGGAGTGAATAAATACCTGTATACTTTTACTACATTTCCACAACCTCCGACACTTAATAATTTTAAATTTGGTATATCTCTTAAATAATGTGATAAATAAAGTTTATCATCACTACCTTCACAAATTATCCAATGTATTTTGTCTGCTCTTATAGAACTAATTATTGAAGACGTTAAATCAAAGTAACTCTTCATTTGAATATCTTCAGGTAGAGAACCTCTTTTTTCAAAGTAATTATTAAAATCATATGTACTAATATAGACTTTATTGTCTGATTGTAATTCTACATGTTGGACATTACCAAGGTTTGTTATAGGAAGTGAACCATACCAATGTGTGGTTAAAATTAATTGATTTTCTCCCACTAAGTTATGTAACCTTTCGAATTGACCAAAAGCCTTTGATATATGAAGTGAATTTTCTGGTTCATCGATAGCTAACACTATTTTCTTTCTATTTCCTTTCACATTATTTTGAAGAAAAGCAGTTGCGATATCAATCAAAGAAATCCTTTGTTCACCTGAACTTAACTCATGAATTTCTTTTTTTTCTTTTTTTAACGTTCTTATTGAAAAATAAGCCTCTAATATTCTATTTCTTACATCTAATGGTGTAAGATTTTTCTTATATCCCTGCTCAACCTTATATGCGTAATTTGAATCTATTTTTTCAATAGTTTCGTTTATTTTATTCATATAATTATCTAACTTGCTATTTAAGTAATCAATCAGGCTTAACTGTCTTGCTCTACCACTTCTATTGCTATTAAAACTTTTTTCATTTAAGATATGATCTATCTCGTCTAAAATATCTGTACTCATTAAATCTTGCATTTCTCTGTTTTCTATCTTGATTACGTCACTTGTTATTGATTCAACAGGTATATAGATATAGGAGTAGTACGCCTTGATACAATTAATCAATGATATATCTCTAACGTCAATTCCACTTGATCCTAATTTCTTTTGGATATCATTAGTGAAAGTACTATAATAAACTTTTGACTTTTCTAGTAAGTTGATTCCTAACAAAAAAAACAAAAACTCTTCTTTCCCGTATTTATACTTTAACTCATCCCTGAATTCAAAGAATTTCTTGAAGTCACCGTTATTCTTCATATTATTATTTGCATCTTCAGTAACATTCCAGAAATAGTCGCTTATTAATTTAATTAACTGGAGTTGACAAGCTTCAATACTATCTTCAATATCAGAAATCTTTATCAAAAATATAGGTGCAATAAATGCCTCATCTACTTTTGTGTTCTTTGTTTGATTCCAATATGCATTATTAAAAAAGGTATTCAAACTTTCTAAAACTGAACTTTTTCCAACAGCATTATTACCAATAAATAAAGTAAAGGGATTTTCATAATCATTACCAATAGGAATAAAATTTATTCCTTGATAGATTTTATAATGTCTACATAGCATTCCAACTATCATATCAGATCATCCTTACTCTGTTTGTATACATAATCATAAAATTTCAACATTATTATATTTATAGATAGTTTCACTTATGGTGCAGTTATGTATCTAAATGACCTTATTAATTTATAGTTATTCTTCATATCTTCATAGTTAATATCATCAGATTGTCCTAGTATACTTGTAAGTTTTAGTTGTTTTTCACCCTACAAGTATATATTTAAATTTTTGACAAAATGTTATCAGTTTCAACAAAACTTGATCCCTCTATTAAACTTACCGTAAAAAAAGATAGGTATACAGAATTCAATTCAGAAACAACTACCTTTTCTAACTCCATATGTTTAAGAAAAAATTAATTCTACTCCAGTGTTGATTTGCGAAATTCATACATTATAAATTCCCTTTGATTGCATTGTAATTGTCAATAATCGAAATTGTTTTATTTGCCACTTCACTTCCAAGTGAGGCATACAATTTCTTATCGCCAATAACATAAAATTCTTCTTTAGCTCGTGTAGCTGCAACATTCATCATATTTGGATCAGAAACAGCCCATCTTGCTGCCCCACTGCTATTAGTGTCCGCTCCAAGAACAAAATAGACAATTTTTGCTTCTTTTCCTTGAAAAGTATGGACAGTTCCGATGTTTGTTTTTTTCCCATTTTCGCGTTTCGTAAAGTTAATTTCATCTAAAACTTGTGCAAGTTTATAAGCCACATTTCTAAATGGAGATATAACATAGATTTCTTCAGCTAAGTCTGGATTTTCCTGCAAACGATTATCAATCAGACTTTTCAGTAAGTCAGCTTGTTCTTTAACAAATTTGTCATTTGCTTTTCCGGTTGAATCATACCATTGTGATTTTCCCTGTGACTCATCTTCTGATTTACCTTGTACCATCAACCCATCATACGAGATTTCATTTGAAATCGTAAACATAGGGTAATTTGAACGTCTGTGCACCCAAAGTGGTATGCCGATCCATTCATCCTCATTTTTTTGGAAACCATACTGACTTGCGGCATCCACAATCGTTTGAGTAGAAGCATCAGCAGAGACAAATTTTTCATCAACTTCAT
This sequence comes from Bacillus sp. L75, assembly GCF_003676355.1. Lineage (NCBI taxonomy): Bacteria > Bacillati > Bacillota > Bacilli > Caryophanales > Bacillaceae > Bacillus > Bacillus sp. L75. The sequence continues at coordinate 14,039 of NZ_ML064905.1, read as the reverse complement.
AATATCTTCCAATCAATGTCAGGACATTTGAATCTAACGTCAATACTGGTTTTATTTGTGATGGATCCCCAACCACCATAACCTTTTTACTTCTAAAAATTGCGCCAACACTTGCCTGGGGCAGTGCTTGACCTGCCTCATCTATGAATAGGTTACCTATTGAGTTTTCATTAAGGTTTTTAAACATCCTGCCAAAGCTGGCAAAAGTAGTACTGACAACAGGGATAGCGAAATTCAACCATTGCCATGATTCTGAAATTAACTGATGTCCATTCTCTTTTCCAATGTATTCAGACTGTTTATTCCAAATAATTCTTGCCGCTCTCAAATTCTTTCTGTTTTCATACAGGAATTGCTTTCTAACCTTTAAGGCTGAAATAAATAATTCTGATTGTAAAATACGAAAGCGCTTGGTAAACCATGGATTAGACTTTTGAAGTTCATCATATGTTAGTGAGAAATCTAGTTCTTCTATTCCACTTTGAAATTTGAGTTTTTCCAATAACGCAATTTCTTGTTCCAATTTCTTAAAATTATTTTGTTGAGTAGTCATCCATTGTTCGAAATCAGCTTTTGTGTCCTGAATTTGTTGCCGAGTATTTTTGATTTTAACAGCATTTACCTTTAGTGCATTTTCTAATTTCATGCGCTCATTTAACAATTTAGTCTTTTGTTGAGAAAGATGATTTAAATGGGCATTCGTATTATTGAGATTTTTGAAATACTGCTCAACTTTTGATTTATTAAATATTTTCTGGAGCCATAAAAAACTTGGCTTTTGTGAAGTAACTACATCATAATTCCGTTCAGCTTGAGCTTGTAAATTATTCAAATTTTTGATTTCAATGGAACAATCCGATAACTTTTTTTGGAGATTTACGCTTTCTTGTCTAAGCCTTTCAAGTTCACGCTGCGCTTCTTCCTCCTGTGAAATCAAATTTGCTCGTTTCTCTGTTACTTCTTGTTCAAAAGCAATGGTTTGCTCCTTATGCTTGGTTTTAAATTTTTGAAGAGAATACATTTTCTCGCTATATTCTTGAATTTTTTCTCTTTCAGTTTTTAATTCATCATAGAGACGTGAGAATTCTTGATATACACTTATATCTGTATTCGCTTCATAATTTTCTTCTAAATTCTTTTCAATTACTTCAATGGTTAAAAGTAACTTGTTAATGTTTGTTGACGCTCCGCCTTCTAACGAAAATGTACCCCAATTATCCTCATTTAAAAGCTCACTTTTTATCTTGCGATTCTTTCCGAAACCTTCACCAGTTAATTTAGAATTAGAAACATCTTTAAAATAATTTGCTTCCTCTAGTTGCTTTTGAAAATCGTCAGCAATCTTTTCTTTCTTTGGTAACTCCTTAACAATATTTTGGACTGCCCCATTGTTTGAACTTGCTACAATAATATTCTTATCTGAAATGGAATCCGGTAAAACACCAAGTTTAGCACTCTGCCAATAAACTAGACTACCTTGAATATTTTTATCAGACAGCTGTAAAATTTCCGCTGCCTGTTGCACTACTAAATCAGCGAAAATATCTTTTAACAGTGTTGTTTTCCCTGTTCCTGGCGGTCCATTGACACTACGAATATCATTTTCATCATGTAAAGCAAGATTTACCGCAACCTGTTGCATGAATGAAAGCGCAAAATCGGGATTACTTGGGAAACGTCCCAAAGGATAAAATTTAGGTTGCAAAATCATCTCGAAAATATGTGAATTAAAATGAGTTGATTCTTTTTTACCATCTAAATTTTTTCTGTATCCAGAAAAGCCATTAAAATATCTTTCCAAATTTTTATTAGTGATAGTCTTTGCTTTGTTCAGATCTCCAATAAAGAACGAATGTAGATTCACATCTCCATTATCCAAGTTTTTCACAAATGCATAGCGGAAATTTTCTGTAGTCACATTATAATTTTGTAAGAGTTCAGAAATTGCGGTATTAAAATCCTCATCAAATTTCCTGTTCAAGTTTTCTCTAAATGAGTTTTCAACTTTTAAAATATCTTTCGGTAAATCGCCATGTCGGCGGATATAACCACTCATCGTATAGAACAATTTGTCTGCTATAAAATTTAACTGGTTATCAAAATATACAGAGAAGGTGAATTTGTCAGAGTTACTAACTTCTTCGTGGGTCTTAGCGATCTTATATTTCTCCCTCAATATGTCAACAATCTCTTGAAAATTGAATATATCAAAATATAATACTAAGCCCGACTTTTTGAAGAACTTATCTGATACCTTTTGCTGTTCTTTTTGTTTAGTTAAAAAGTCTAAAAAAAACTTATTCCAGTCCTTCTCCACCGTATGTAAAGGCTTTAGCGCTTTATCTTTTTTATTAATAGAACCTTCTGATAGTTGCTCTATCGTAATCCAAGCATTTAAAATGTCTTTCCTTCCGTTCATACTATCCCCCGTCATCATCCATATATAGAAAACTTGAATTATATGTTGCATTTGTGTATTTCATTTTAAAAATGCAAAGCTTTTCATGGACAAAATTAGATTTCAACTAGATATCTGCTTAGTTTGTATCAAAAGGCACGACTTATAATTTGTTTTTTCTTTAATCAATTATAAAACCACACTCACTTATGATAAGGCTCCCCACGATTAATCCGAAACGCCCGGTAAATCTGCTCCACCAAAATCAGTCGCATGAGCTGATGAGGAAATGTCATTTTCGAAAATGACAGTTTGTCGTCTGCCCGTTTCATGACGGCGTCGCTTAGTCCGAGTGAGCCGCCGATGACGAAGGTGATTTTGCTTTTTCCATAAGTCGCCAGCTTATCTATTGTATCGGCTAGTTCTTCGGATGTTTTCATTTTTCCTTCGATGGCGAGGGCGATGACGTGGGTGTCCGGGCTGATTTTGGCCAGGATGCGTTCGCCTTCTTTGTCTTTGACGATTTTCATGTCTTGGTCGCTCAGGTTTTCCGGGGCTTTTTCGTCCGGGAGTTCGATGATGTCGATTTTTGCGTAGGCTGAAAGTCGTTTTTTGTATTCTTCAATGCCTTGCTTGAGGTATTTTTCTTTTAGTTTTCCAATTGTCACGATATTGATATTCACAGGTCATCCCCACTTTAGAAACAAGTTATTCATATATATTGTCCACAATTGTGGATATCTTTTCTGTATTTTGTGTAGGATCATTCGTTCCCTACTAGATATGTTGCAGTGTCCCCACATAATTCACAGGCTGTGGATAAACTGTTAGTATGTTCGATTTTTCTGATTTCGGGCGGAAGCTCATGATCATCTATGTACATGTCCAGCACGGTTTCGATATGTTCTTCACAAGAATAATAAGCGGTTTTCATTGTTACGTCCTCCGGTTTTCTTTTGCACGCGGCAATTGTTCTCTTTTCAATATAACCTATTTATACACATGTTAGTAGTGCTTCGGGCTGAGTTTTATCCACAATTCGGCAAATCACGCGCAAAAAGAGCCGGTGTTTTCAGCATCCGGCTCTTTACGTGTTTTCTCTTTTTTCTAAGCGAAGGACGAACAGAATTCCTAATAGACACGCCAGCAGTGTAGAGCAAACATCAATCCAGTCCGGCTTTCCGCCGTTTAAAAAAGAGTTGGTTATTACGGAAACCAGGAGAATGGTTACGGTCACCGCGGCAAGCTTTTTCTTCATCGGCTCCCTCCTAAATTCCTCTATCTCTATGTTCGGTCGGCTTTTCTCTTGTTATATAGCCTTATCATAAGGGTCACAACGATATATACAATCATAATCAATGCCCCGTTGCTCATATCAGGGTATCCAATCAACATATTCATTATGACAAAAACAATGGTTATACAAATGACGGACAACAATAAGAAGATACTGAATGATTTCAAATGAACACCTTCTTTCTTGCAGTAACATTTCATTATAAAAAGCTTACCAAAAGCGGCAAGCTCTTCCGATATGTTTATACTCTTCAAAACCCACCCATCACCTGCACATCATACAGCTTGAGATGGCTTTTCGGCGTGACGATGTTTTTTAAATTTGGGATGGTCAGGCCGTTCAGCTTTTTGCCCGTTTTCAGGTCGAAGGATTCGATTTTGGCAGGCTTTTTGTAGCTGTACGTGAACAGATACAGCTTTCCGTTTTGATGGGTCAGCTCCTTGAAGTCGGCTTTCATTCGTGATGCGGGGAGCTTGAAGGCTTTTTTGCTTTTTCCGGTCTCAGAGTTGATACGGTACACGTTTCCGAAGCCGTCAACGAAATAGAAGCTGCGCCGCTCCATGAAAAAGCTTTTTTTGAAGCTGAACGGCATGGAGTCATAGATAGTCTGTTCGTCATTTTTATAAGCGGCGATATCATACGTTTTGATGGCGCCGCTCTTTCTCATAACTTTCACCATTTGATAGATGTGATCTGCTTTTTCCCCTCTGGTGACAAAGCAGACGGCGCTGTCGTCCGCGGCGAGCTGGGATTCGACAGACGTGCCTTCTTTATACGTCCACGCCGCGATTGATTTTGTATGGAGCTTCTCTTTATCAGCCTGAATGTCTTGGACGTGATAGCCTTTTTCGTCATCTGTCGGCGTGAGCGCGAAAAGATGATCTTTAAAAAAGCCTGAAGCGCGGATATAGTGCGGAATGACGTCTTGCTTCCACCTGCCGTCCATCTGGCGGTACAGCTCTGAGCGATAGCTGCCGCCGCTCTTGTCGTAGCCCGAATTATACAGCGTGTAAAAGCCTTTCGCCCGTTCGATATATCCCGCGCTGTCTCCCGTATGCTGGTACGCTCTTTTATATGTGTGAAGGCCATTTTGAACGGTGTAGATTCCTTTTTTGTCCTCCAGCAGCACGCTGCCGTCATGCACTTTGGCCGATCCGAGCTCAAGCCCCTTCATGTGATAAGAAGAAAGCCGTCCTTTGTCATCGGCGAAGAGGGCGTAGCTTTTTCCGCCGCCGAACGTGTCTTGATCAGCCGCCGTGGAGAAATACAGCAGCGCCTCTTTATCTTTCAGAAAATCAGGGTCATTTAATGTGTCTCTCGCAACCTCCGCAGGATCTTCCGTGCGGAAATAGAAGAAGCATAAGACCGCTGCGGCGGCGATGATCACTAAAGGTATCCAAATGATTTTTTTCACGTTGTTCTCCTTAGTGAATGGTCAGAATCGTGGTTGTGTAGGACGAGCTTGTGATGTCGCGCGGGTATACGCCTAAGCCGCCGTTAGAGTCGATATCAATCCCGGCTTTTAAGAGGAATGCCGACCACAGCAGTTTTGAGCAGTTTTTGGCGCCTTCATGGCCCGTATTTCTGTTATTGACGAAGTTGAAGGAGTACTCATCACCCACTCTTGATACAGCCCAGTCAGCGGCGGCTTGTTTTTGGGCATCGGTAACTTTCACGGTCTGAACGATTGAATTGTCTTCGACTTCTCTGCCGTTATAAGCAATCTGGCGGACGCCGTCTCCCGGCACGGATTCCACAATTTTATCAGCGGATGAATACATGCCGACATGCCCGTGGTTGTAATAAGCGGTGTATGAGTTCGTGTAATAAATATTGCCTTTTGTGCTTTTCGGAAGTTTTTTGGTTCCTGACGATCCGCCCATCGCAGAGAGCCCTTCTTTGGAAGCGATTACATTTCCCTGCACCTTGTCTGCCGTGATTTCTTGATGAAACTGCTTGAGAATTGCTTCTGTTGAAACGTGCTTCTGTTTGGCAAGCTCTTTTGCGGATTGGAGAACGTCTTGAGGGGTCGTGCCCTGCTGAAGGTCTGCGATTTCTTTTGCGTAGCGGGCTGTTTCTGTTTCTTTCGCTTTTACATTCAAACCGGAGAACGACAGAACCATGGTGAATGACAGGGCAAACGGGAGGACGGCTTTGAACAGCTTTTTACACATATTACTTCGCCTCTTTTCTTTGAGTATAATTTTTCCACATTTGTATTATATGACGGAATTGCGATAAAAAAATAGATAATTTACAGATTTTTAAAAATTTTATAACAATATGTAAATCATATGCATAAACCATTTTCAAATATCAGGAAATCCGGTTATCATACAAGAAAGGGGGAGGACATATGAAGGACAGAACGATCGGTTCGATGCGGGTTTCCGCAATGGGGTTAGGGTGCATGGGCATGTCGGAATACTACGGCAGCCAGAGTGAGGTTGAGTCGATTTCCACCCTGCATCATGCCGTTCATCTCGGCGTGAATTTGTTTGATACGGCTGATCAATATGGATTGGGTGCAAATGAAGAGCTTGTCGGCAGAGCACTCGCCCCATTCAGAAAGGAGCTGTGCCTCGCGACGAAATTCGGTTATGTCCGAAGCGAAAAGGGTGAGTTTATCGAAATTAACGGACGGCCCGATTATGTGAAAAAAGCGTGTGACGCCAGTCTGAAACGCCTTGGGACGGATTATATCGACCTTTATTATCTGCACCGGGTTGATCCGCGGGTGCCGATTGAAGAAACCGTCGGCGCCATGAAGGAGCTGATAGACGAAGGAAAGGTGAGATATATCGGATTGTCAGAGGCTTCCGCAGAAACGATCAGGCGCGCCGTCCGCATTCACCCGATTGCCGCGCTTCAATCGGAATATTCTTTATGGAGCAGGGAAGCAGAGGAGCATGTGCTGCCCGCCTGCCGTGAGCTCGGCATTTCATTTGTGCCTTACAGTCCGCTCGGCAGAGGTTTTCTTTCCGGAAAGATGACGTCGACCGAGCAGCTGGATGCCGATGATTACAGAAGAAGAACGCCGAGATTCCAGGGAGACAATTTGGCGGTGAATATAGGGCTCGTCCAAAAACTTAACGCCATTGCCCGGGAAATGAATATCACCGCGCCTCAGCTTGCGCTCGCATGGGTTCTTGCAAACGGCGATGACCTTATTCCGATTCCGGGTACAAAAAAGAAACACTACTTGGAAGAGAACCTCGCCGCTCTCGACATTGTGCTTCCCGAGGATGTGAAGGCGCGGTTGGATGAGATGTTTCCGATCGGCACGGCGGCCGGCGAGCGTTATCCGGAACACATGATGACATTGTTAGATGAATAACAAAAGAGGCCCATCGTGCGGGCCTCTTTTCATGACAGCTTTTTGCTCATGATGACATCCGTCTCCAGAAATCCGGTCTTCTCATACAGCTTCCGCGCCGTTTCGTTATGAGCGAACACATGGAGAGAAATCTTGCGGACACTCAGGTCTTTGGCTTTGTCCTCCAGCCTTGCGAGCGCCTCTTTTGCATAGCCTTTGCCGCGGAAAGGCGGATGAAGGCCGAAATCATAAATAAATGCGTCCTGCTGCGGGTGGTCCGGATCGGCGTGCAGCCACAGCCAGCCGGCATTTTCCTTTCCGTCCAATGTCAGCGTCCATAAATAGTGATCGGCCGTCTCCAAGCCGTCAGGAAGCAGGTCTTCAAACGCCAGCTCCGCTAACTCCGGCGCTTCGTCAGGCAGCCACGTTCCCGCTTTTACCTTTTCTTCAGCGTAATGCTTGGCTGAATGGGCGAGATAGGACTGAAATTCTTGTCCTGTCATCGGCTGCAGCGTGATAGCCATTGAATCACTCCTTACAAAACACAGACTGAAAGCGGTATCATGAAGTATTATCCGAAGGCTCCGTTTTCCGCCGGTTTTATGATTTGTTCGGCTTGTGCCGTTGAACCAGTTTGCGCAAATAATCCAATCGAAATGAGACTTGCCAAGGCTGCTGAGAGTACAATGAATTTACATGTTTTCATTACGAATCCCCTCCGTTAATCTCAAAATTTGGTCATTGGCATCAATTGATTCTTGAAAATACTTCGCCGCCAGTTTGTAATTCTCCTGTTTTTTAAAATGCGCCGCGGCCTGATACGACAAGTCGGAAACGTCACTCCACAGCTCTTTCCTTCTTAACTCGGCGAAAGCTGATTCAAGCGCTTCTTCATTGCGGTCAATAAAGACATGCTGTAAGATGCGCAGCTTTTGGGTGTATACGGGCTCGTTTTTTTCTTCAGCGGCATTCAGCGCTTTATGCAGCCAAAACCGGCCCTCATCCGCCTGTTCCTGTTTCAATAACACTCTGGCCAGCATGTACAGACTCCGCACCGAATACGCTGATTGCAAATGCTCCTTTTGATCGAGAGCCGTTTCAAACTCGACCCGCGCCTCCTCAAGCTTTTCCTGTCTTTCATAGCAAATACCTGCGTTAAAGTGGGCGAGCGCCTTAATATGCGGATCGCCCGCTTTGGCAGCTTGATGAACCGCCGTCTGCAGGAGCTCTTCGGCTTTCTGATAGTGAAACAAGTCCATTCTGTTACAGCCGATCACCATTAAACACTGTGCTTCTCTGACCGCGTACATTTCATTGGCTTTGTAGATCTCTAATGCTTTTTCCGCATGGTTCATCGCAAAGTAGTTTTGGCGGATTTCATAGTAGGCAATCGCCACTTGATAATTAAACTCGGCTCTTTCAATCTCATTCGGTATGTGCCGGAGCCTGCTTTCAGCAATCCGGTAAAAATTAATGGCGTTCATAAACCGTTTACGGTAAAACTCGTGCATTCCGGAAAAGAAATAATAATAGTATTGAATCATCTGGTCTGTTTTTTCTTTATCGGCGTTCAGCTGGATCGTTTTTAAAATGCCGTCTGTTTTCTCATACTCTTCCATCAAAAGTTTGTAGCGGGAATCAATTAAATTAAAATAAAGGAGCACCGTTTGATTTTGTGTCATATTTTGCAGATCCGTAAGCAGTTGTTCTCTTAACGCCTCAGCCGATTCGGTGTTGTGCTTTTTGATTTCCTCATACCAGTCACTGATTTTTTTCGCAACTGTTTCGTGGGCCATCACCTCAGCCATCTGTCAGGACACCTCCCTTTCCCATTTTGTGTAATAAATATATCATATTTACAGGTTCAAAAAGAGGGTGGCAGCCCGCTAGTTTCCTCGTGGCAACAAAAAAACCTCCGCAGGTGCGGAGGCGCATATTTTATAGTAGTTTTTTTCCTAACAAAGATTCCACCAGCTCGACCGCTGTTTTGCCGGTTTTGTTTTTGTGATCGAGGATCGGGTTGACTTCGACAAATTCAGCTGAAGTGATGATGTCGGCATCATACAGCATCTCCATTGCCAAGTGGCTTTCACGGTAGCTGATGCCGCCGACGACAGGTGTGCCTACGCCGGGCGCGTCGCTCGGATCAAGGCCGTCGAGGTCAAGGCTGAGGTGAACGCCGTCACAGTCTGACAAGTAGTCAATGGTTTCTTCAATGACCTTTGTCATGCCGAGGCGGTCAATCTCATGCATCGTATAGACCTTCATGCCTGTTTCCTTAATGTACTCACGCTCGCCTTCATCAAGCGATCTCGCGCCGATGATGACGACGTTCTCCGGCTTGATTTTCGGGGCATACCCGCCCAGATTCACCAGCGTGTCGTGCCCGACGCCGAGGCTGACGGCCAGCGGCATTCCGTGAATATTGCCTGACGGCGATGTTTCCAGGGTGTTTAAGTCGCCGTGCGCGTCGTACCAGATGACGCCGAGCTGTTTATAGTGCTTTGCCGTTCCTGTCAGCGTTCCGATCGCGATGCTGTGATCGCCGCCCAAGACGAGAGGGAACCGCTCATTCTCAATGACGCTGTCCACCTTTTGGGCGAGCTGCTCGTTCCCCGAGAGCACAGAGTTCAGATTTTTCAGCTCTTCATCATTTTTGAGTTTTTCACGATTGACGGGGATGTCGCCTAAGTCTTCCACCGCATACCCCATGTCAGATAACCGTTCAATGAGATGCGCGTAGCGGATGGCGCTCGGGCCCATGTCCACTCCGCGTCGTGCTTGTCCTAAATCCATCGGCATTCCAATAACTGAGATATTCTTGTTCATCCGTTTTTCCACCTCAACATGTTGTATGTTGTCCTGTGCGGGTTTCTCAAAGATGACTTGGACACGAAAAGATTTAAAGCTCTATCTGTTTTTCTGACTGCTTATGCTTTTTTACATACAGATGATAGACGATAACGCACACCGCCATGAACGGGATGCCGCAATAAAGGGCGAGCCGCTGTTCTGAATCAAATGCGAGGCTGATCAGAACAACCGTATTTAACGTCAGCCCGATAATAGGCAGCACCGGGTACAGCGGTGTTTTAAACTTCAGGTCTTCCACTTTGCCGCCTTCGCGGATGTATCTCCGTCTGAACATCAGCTGTGACAGGGAAATCGTAATCCAGCCGACCTGCGCGCTTAGTCCGGCTAATGATAAGAGAAACATATAAACGGTTTCCGGCGCTGCCACTTTAGACAGCAGTGACAGGCAGGCGACGGCCAGCGTCACGATCAGAGCGTTCATCGGCACGCCGCGTTTATTTATTTTGCCGAGCGATTTAAAGGCTTGTCCTTCGTTCGCCATAGCATATAAGATACGCGTCGATGCAAACAGGCCTGAGTTGGCCACTGAGAGCAGCGCAATTAAGATAACAAAGTTCATAATATCGGCGGCATATGGAATACCGATTTGTTCAAACACCACGACAAACGGGCTTTCGACCACTCCTGCCTGCCTCCACGGAATCATCCCGGCAATGACGATGATGGAGAGAACGAAAAAGACAAGCGTTCTCCATACCGTCTGCCGGATAGAGCGCGGAATCGTTTTCTCGGGATTTTCACTTTCTCCCGCGGCAACCCCGATCAGCTCCGTTCCCTGGAACGCGAAGTTTACGGTAATCATCGTAATAAGCATAGCCTTAATGCCGTTCGGAAACAATCCATCCTCATAAAAATGAGAGAAGAAAGGAGCCTGCTCGCCGTGTTTCATGTCAATCAGGCCGAACATGGCGGCGCCGCCCAAAATAATAAACAGCAGAATGACTAAAATTTTAATACCGGAAAACCAAAATTCCGACTCAGCGAACGCTTTTGTGGTAATAGCGTTCAAAAGAAACATCAGTCCGACAAACACGAGGCACCACACCCATACGGGAACATGCGGAAACCAGCGGAGCATCAATTGTCCCGCAGATAAAAACTCAATGGCGCATGTCACCGCCCAGCCGAGCCAGTACAGCCAGCCGAATGCGAAACCGAAAGCGGGGCTGATGAATTTGGTTGCGTACGTCTGAAACGACCCTGATACGGGAAGGGCAACCGCAAGCTCGCCTAAGCAGAGCATTGTCAAAAACATTATAAAACCGCCGACCAGATAAGACAGAACCGCGCCCAGCGGTCCCGCCTGGTTAATTGTAAATCCGGTACTCAGGAAAAACCCGGTGCCGATCACTCCGCCCAAAGAAATCATAAACAAATGGCGTGATTTCATTGTGCGCTGAAGCTGATTCTCTTTTTGATTTGTATTCACTATTCTGCACCCCTTCAGCAACTTGTATTGGAACCAAGCCGGTGCTTTGAAACCGATTTGCTGTCCAAAGAGCCTCTATTTGTATATGAATGTTATATTAAATTCATTTTCGTACATAAAGATACATTATACTAAAATACTGTCGCCGCGCAAATAGAGTGTGCTGAATTTTTTATTTGTAAATTCCATACAAGCCGAGGGAAAGCATTGCCGCATCAAAGTTTTACGCGTTTTGAAGCACGTTTGTGATCTTTTGGATCGCCCAGTCCAAGTCTTCCTTGGAAATCATTAACGGCGGTGCAAAACGGATCACGGTATCATGTGTTTCTTTGCATAAAAGCCCTTCGCCTTTCAGCTTTTCACAGTACGGGCGGGCCGCTTCTGTCAGTTCAACGCCGATAAACAGGCCGCGTCCGCGCACGTCTTTTATGATCGGGTTATCGATTTTCTCAAGCTCTTCTTTAAAATAACGGCCAAGCTGAAGGGAACGCTCTGCCAGCCCTTCTTCCTCAAGGACTTCAAGAGATGCGAGCGATACCGCGCAAGCGAGCGGGTTTCCGCCGAATGTCGAGCCGTGGGAACCCGGGTTAAACACGCCGAGAATGTCACGGTTCGCCGCGATGCAAGAAATCGGGAAGACGCCCCCGCCGAGCGCTTTGCCTAAGATGAACATATCCGGTACGATATTTTCCCAGTCAACCGCGAATGTTTTCCCTGTGCGGCCGAGTCCCGTCTGAATTTCATCAGCGATCAGAAGCACATTTTCTTCCTTACAAATGGCGGCCGCTTCTTGTAAAAATCCTTCCGGCGGAATGACGATGCCCGCTTCTCCCTGAATCGGTTCGAATAAGAAAGCGGCTGTGTTCGGCGTGATCGCCCGGCGCAGCGCTTCTGCGTCTCCGTATGGAATTAATTTTATACCCGGAAGCATAGGTCCGAAACCGCGTTTATACTCATCTTCTGAAGAAAGGGATACCGCAAGCATCGTTCTGCCGTGGAAGTTGCCGATACACGCAATGATTTCCGCCTGATTATCCGCTACTCCTTTGACCTCATATGCCCAGCGTCTCGCCGCTTTGACAGCGGATTCAACGGCTTCCGCCCCCGTATTCATCGGCAGAATCATATCTTTTCCGGTCAGCTTGGCTGTTTTCTCATAAAACGGACCGAGCTGATCATTATGGAACGCGCGTGACGTCAGAGTGATTTTATCCGCCTGATCCTTCAGCGCCTGAATGATCTTCGGATGTCTGTGCCCCTGGTTCACCGCAGAATAAGCACTCAGCATATCCATATATTGATTGCCTTCAGGGTCTTTTACCCAAACACCCTGCGCTTCAGAAATAACAATCGGCAGAGGATGATAGTTGTTCGCGCCGTAATGTGAAGTTTGGCTGATAATTTCTTGAGATTTTGTGAAAGCTGACATAATCTGATTCCCCCTTGTTTTGTAATCATTCAACATTAGATCTTGCTTTCCCTTTTTATAAAGCAAGTTCCGTGCCAATCCGAAAAAACGGGATGTTTCGCCAACATTCTTTCTTTTCCCGCAAAATTTTCCGGCAGTTTGTGTGCAAACTTCAGCCAAGCGCAAAATTTTTTTGCGTTTCCCGCTGACAAAATAGGAGCAATCCAATTAGATTGCTCCTACTCAACAGTTATTTATTCAATTGTCTCTGATATACAATGTAAGAATATAGTAAAGATAATATGATACAGCCGATTGCAGCCATGAAAATGACTGACACTCTATACACCGGCGGCAAAAAAGCTGCAAGCATCATGAGCATGCCCGCTAAGACAAAAAGTTTCGAACTAACCCTGTGTGTATCCTTCCAAACGCTTTCACTGCTCAGCGTCCAAGGTGTTCTTATCCCTAAAAAGAAATTAGGCTTAACGATCTGAATGAAGTTTCCAAACACCATGAAAATGACTCCCACTATAAAGTTTCCTAAATAAGATATAGGGAGATCATATCCCAGACCGGTCAAGATGGTAATCAGATTAATGACAAACAGAACCGCAAACATTGTATTAAATATAGCCATATATGGCCGGATAAATGTTTTGTAGTTATTTTTAGGATCAATCTTAGGGATGATAACCATTAAAATATATAGAATAATCATGATGCCAATAAGCATCATCATCGCATTAGCTTTCGTTTGGTAATCATTTGCACTTCCGTTTAATCCCCAGTGTGTCGCCAAATTGTCCGGTAAAGATGAATATGTGCAAACCCATGTGAAAACAGTTAAAACTATGATTCCTGCCGAAAAGAGATATTTTTTCATGATTCCCCGCCTTTCTTATTATCATGTTCTGAATCAGTCAGAGAAAAGAACCAGCCTATAAGATCCTGTAATACAGTGGTATTTAATGAATACATAATAAATTGGCCTTTCCTCTCATCGTGAACCAAATCAGTATTTTTCAATATGGTAAGGTGATGAGAAATACTGGGTTTTGACATGTCGAAGTGTTCCGCAATTTCACCAGCCGTCATGTCTTGTTTCTTTAATAAATCCAAAATTCTTCTCCTTGTAGGATCGGCCAGTGCTTTAAAAGCTTTATTCAAAAACTTTCCCCCTCTCATACATACATAATTTAGATATTTAAGTATATATCTAAATATCAACCATTTCCTTAAAAAAGTCAATGGTTTTATTACCTTAATTTCCATTTATTTTTAAACATCGTCCAAGCGCAAAATTTTTTTGCGTTT